>NZ_CP047344.1:1066270-1715041 GCF_011045815.1 Proteus vulgaris
TTACTCAAGGTAATGGTGGATTTGGTGGCTCGGTAAGAATTGAAACTAAAGATCCTGATGACTTATTATTACCCGATCAGAATATTGGGATGTTTTTAAAATATGGTCACCATACGAATGATAGACAAAATCGTTATAGTGGTGCGGTATACGGTAAATTACTTGATGGGCAAGCAGACGGGTTATTCTATTTTAACCGTCGTGAAAGTGATGATTTACGACGACCTGATGGAACTAAATTTGGCTATTCACAATCCGATCAAGATTCTTTTTTAATCAAAACCAATATCTATCTAACTGAAGCACAAACATTAACGTTATCAGCATCACGATCAGAAAGTGATGGCTGGACACCTTGGGCTGCTAAACGTGATGAATTAGCTAAACCTAGCCAAGCTGACGTAGATAAATATGGCTTTGATGCAGCGATGAAACGTAAATTAGTTTATCGTGACCAAAAAGATGACACCTTCAGTGTGAAATGGAATATTCAGCCAGTTGATTCTGATTTAATTAATTTAACACTGACTTACGGTTATTCAAAAACCAAACAAAACGATAGTCGTCCAGAGACAGCTAGCTCCTATTTTAGTAGCAGTATGGGAAATCAAAGTTGGGTAGATTATCGAAATCATCAAATTGAAATTAAAAATGAAAGCACTGTTATGCAAGGTGCTTTAGAGCATAAGGTATTAATGGGAACACGTTGGCATCGTAATGATCGCGATGTCTTAATGTTTACACGCGATAAAGCTAAAAATCCAAATTATAACTATGGATATTATGCACCTCCTTATATGCCAGAAGGTACGCAAACGACAACCAGTTTCTATCTTCAAGACTCGATGAGTTATAGAAATCTGACGATAACACCGGGTGTTCGTTACGATATCGTTAAAAATCAAGGTAAGGGAAGCCGAGCTATTACCTATCAAGATCCTGATCCTTATTATGGTCATGATTATTCGGATGTGACTTATAGCGGGGCAACACCTCATTTAGGTTTATTATGGAAAATGAACAAGAATTTCAGATTCTTTGGTGATTTAACCTATACATGGCGAGCACCATTGATTGATGAGCAATATGAAGTACAAGGAAGTATTTCTAGTTTAACAGGCACGAGCCGCCATCTAGATAAAGAAACGGTAAGAGCGGCACGAATTGGCGCAATTGCAGACTTTGAAAGTGTTATTCAACAAGAAGATCAACTACAGTTAAGAACAACACTGTTTGATACTCGTGGTAAAGACGAAATCTTCCGTCGTCGAGGTGTTTATTGTGAAAGCCAAAAGGTGGATGGACATAATGGAAATTGTCCACCATCAATCGGTAACTACCGTAATTTACCTGGCTATCATATACAAGGGCTGGAAATTGAAGCCTTTTATGATAGCCCTAATGTATTCGGTCGTTTAGCGTATTCCACAATGAAAGGAAAACGTGACCAATCACCGCGTGATCCGTGGTTTGGTCAAAAAACATGGATTGCGGAGATCCAGCCTGACGCTTTACATGCCACCCTCGGTGTAAAAGTACCAAGTATTAATGTCAATATGGGATGGACGGGTGATTTTATTGGTGCTCAACGCCGTTCACCAATGGATGCCGATCCTGATGCTACCTATTGGTCATTACCAAAAAGTAAAGGCTATGCAATCCACGGTTTATTTGCGAATTGGGAACCTTCTTTTATAGATAATACTGAGGTTCGTTTTACTGTCGCAAATTTATTTAACCGTGATTACTACCCTTATTTAGGTGAATCAGTTTCAGGTGTAGGGCGTGATTATCGATTTACTGTGGTAAAACGTTTCTAATATTACTGAAAATAAAAACCGCGACCTTTGGTCGCCTAAACAAATAAACCCCATAGGTAATATGGGGTTTATTGTCATTAAGCGTTCAATATTCAAGGTATTAAACTAATAATCGTATGATGCAGAAGTTGCGATCATTGCCATCATAGTAGTGAAGAAGAAAATAAAGAAAAGAACAGCCATAACGATACTAATAATAAAGTAAATAAAGCCTGCTCTGTTCCATGTTTCTTGCACTTTCATAAAGGTTTCAACAGAATCATAATCACCATTTTTCCAAGCCCACTCATTTCCTTTAATACCACAGATAAAAAGCCAAACTAGATTAAGCAAAGGAACAAGCACTAATAATGGAAGATAGGATTTATTACCAAAACCCCAAATAATATTAAACATGAAAGCACCCCAGTTCCAACGCTTAATTTCTTCAGGTACAGGTTTGTTAGTGTAAGACACAATTTATTCCTTATCTAAATCTTCAATATAAAAAATGAGAATGCCAAATGGCAACTGGAGAGAAAGATAATCATAATTGAAGAATTCAATGAATGAAAGAATGGGGTATTTAAGTGATGAATAAGAAGAATAATCTTAATAATAGAGTCGGATTAAGATTTTTTATTGTATAAACATATTTTGCTTAATTACGTATCATTCTAATTATTTTATAAATAAAAACAGGCCACAATTTTGTAGCCTGTTTAATGATAATCTCTATTTTAAAATATTTGTTATTTTATGATGTTATTGCGTGGCACTTCGAGCTTGTTCAATCCAGCCATCAAATGTTTTCTGATGAGCTTTGATCCACGCATTTGCATGACGTTCAATATCAGCCTGTGATTTTTGACCATTATGCATACGTAAGTTCTGCGCATTGATATCGGCAACAGATACTTTCATGACTTCAAAGAGTTTTGCAGCAGCAGGATTTTCTTCAGCCCACTTTTTATTTGCTGCGATATGCATGGTACTTGGTGGGAAACCATAGTTTTTACCATTTGCTAATGTGGTGTCTGTTTTATCATCACCTGGTAAAGATGAAAATGGCACTTGTAACCAAACAACATCTTTACCCGGTTTTAACACATCACTTATCCAATATGGTGTCCATGTGTAATAAAAAATAGGTTTACCTTCTTTGTAGCGAGTAATGGTATCTGCCATCATAGCCGCGTAGTTACCTTGGTTATGTGTAACCGATTTTTCTAAATCATAGGCTTTTAAGTGATTATTGATAGCTTCTTCACATCCCCAGCCAGGGTTACAACCTGTTAAATCGGCTTTACCATCACCATTGGCATCAAAGAGTTTGGCGATTTTAGGATCTTTAAATTGCTCAATATTGGTGATGTTATATTTTTCAGCGGTTTTCTTATCGATTAAATAACCTTGAGCAGCATTAACCACATAATCACCTTTGCGATAAAAGGTGTTGTCGCCGCCCGCAGCTTCATATTGTGAGTTATGAAGTGGAACCCAACTTACCGCCATAAAAGTGGCATCACCATTGGCGATAGAAGAATAAGCAACGTTGTAATCGACTTCTTTGATCGGTTGAACTGTGTAGCCTAATTGTTCGAGTGCTTTGTTGACGATTAAGGTTTGAAATGTTTCTTCCGAAATCGTACTTTGCACAGGTTGAACCGAAATCCCTTTTCCGGGTAAATCAGCAGCGGATAACTGGGTGCTTATCAGTGTGGCGGACAATACGGTTGCCCAGATAACTGGATTACGCATAGTTTTTCCTTCTGTTGTGATGGTAAGAGATAAATAGCGACAGCGAACTGTCGCCTCTATTTCTTATATTGATTGAACGTGATGTTCTTTATAGATTTTTAATTAATGTTAAAAATAGTTATTACGATGCTTTTTTGCCAAATAGTCGGCAAATTAAGCCAATAGGGCCCGTCATATACCAGCATCGGTTGCCTTTATGGCGGCTATTCTGACCTAATGATTGTGTTAATCGGTCAAGAATAATCGCGAGAATAACAATACCGGCACCCCCTACAGCAGCAAGTCCCATATCAAGGCGACCAATACCACGCAATACCATTTGACCTAACCCACCAACGGCTATCATTGACGCAATAACAACCATTGAAAGTGCTAACATCAAGGTTTGGTTTACACCAGCCATAATCGTTGGCATGGCGAGAGGTAATTGCACTTTAAATAACATTTGTCGTGGGTTTGCCCCAAACGATTGAGCTGCTTCAATTAAATCTTCAGGAACTTGTTTGATCCCCAAAATGGTCAGTCTCACAATAGGTGGCAAAGCAAAAATAATAGTGACTACAACACCTGGCACATTACCAATCCCAAATAGCATTACGATAGGCACTAAGTAAACAAATGCAGGGGTTGTCTGCATGGCATCCAGCAAAGGCCGTACAATTTTTGATGCTTTATCACTATTCGCAAGCCATATTCCTAAGGGAAGGCCGATAATCAAACAGAACAGTAAAGAGGTCAGCACTAACGCAAGCGTAACCATTGCTTCAGACCAAGCGCCAATCGCACCAATCAATATCAATGAAATAAACGAGGTGATGCCCATCACTTTGCCTGAAAGTTGCCATGCAATCAGTGAAAATAGAATAATGGCAACTGGTGCTGGCATTGAGGTTAAGAAGTTTTCAAAGCCACTTAACACAAAATCAACGGGGACACGAATACCTTGGAACACAGGACGAAAGTGCAACACTATCCAGTCAATTGCATCGGTAACCCACGAATCCAAAGGGATCAGTGTATTGTGAAAGGGATCCATAAGATTAAAAGTATCTGGCGTAACATCAGTAGGTGTTGCATCTAACCAATCACTTCCTGCGGATGATGTATCAATATTATCACTACCACTGCCAGCTCCCCATGGATCGGCATCTACCGATGAACTGTCAGCACTACTCCAAGGATCACTTTCTGTTGTACTGGTATCGGTTGTAGCCCAAGGATCATCATTTACGCTATGGGTTGTCTCTTGTGTTGTCTCGCTTGTTGCGGTTTCTTGGATCGTTGTATCCAAAACCGTATCTTGATTTTTTGTATTACTCATTTGGCGTCTCCTTATCCAGTGCTTGTAGTAACATTCCTTTAGAAATTAAACCTATATAACGGTTTTTTTCATCAATAACAGGAATAGCACAGGGAGATTGTGCAACAGTAGAAATCAGCTCATTTAATGGTGTATCACCATTAATAGCGCAAGGTTCGGATAAAATGGCTGATTCAATAGGTTGTTTATTTTTTAGAGCTTCTTCAAGAGAATTCACAGAAACAATACCGATAAACTTCCTACCACGTTCAATGAGATAACCAAAATTTCTATCTTCATCTTCAAGCACTTTTAATGCTGAGCGAGGGCCGAAACCAGGAGCAATATGCAATAAGGTTTCAGGGCGGCGTTTGGCTATATCTTTTGCACTAAATACATGACTAATATCAACTCCACGGAAGAATGTGCGTACATAATCATTAGCCGGATTATTTAGTATTTCATCAGGTGTGCCGATTTGAACGACGACCCCGCCTTGCATAATGGCAATGCGATCACCTATACGCATGGCTTCATCGAGGTCATGAGAAATAAACACAATCGTACGTTGTTTATCGCCTTGTAAGCTCAATAACTCATCTTGCATTTCAGTGCGGATTAATGGATCAAGTGCCGAAAAAGCCTCATCCATTAACAAGATATCGGGATCATTGGCAAGTGCGCGAGCAAGGCCAATACGTTGACGCATCCCACCAGAAAGCTCATCAGGCCATGATTTTGCATAACTACCAAGATTGACTTGCTCTAACGCATCCATCGCTTTTTTATAACGTTCGTCTTTGCTTAATCCCGCGAGATCCATTCCGAAAGCTGTGTTATCAAGCACATTCATATGTGGCATTAAGGCGAATGACTGAAACACCATACTGATTTTTTTACGTCGAACTTGCCGTAATTCTTTATCAGACATGGTGGCAATATTTTCACCATCAATAAGCACCTCTCCCTTTGTAGGAGAGATCAGACGATTGAGAAGGCGGACTAGGGTGGATTTACCTGAACCAGATAATCCCATGATGACAAATATTTCGCCTTCTTCAATTGCCAGATTTGCATTTTGAACACCTACGGTTAAACCTGTTTTATCAAAAATCTGATCTTTATTCATACCAGATTTTAATAATTCAAAGGCTCGTTTTGGGTGCTCGCCAAATACTTTATAGAGATTTTTTACTTCGAGTTTAATTGCCATGCAATATATTATTTCCTATTTAAATAATGAAAGGAATAAATTAAATTTAATTAAATCAGTATTGTTATTTTCCTAAATAAGATTTTTAGTAAGGGAATTACCCTACCACAATGATTGCATCTGACAACCCTATGTTAATTATAATTAACTAAAAAATCGGAGTGTTTTTCCTTTGTTTTTATAATGATTAATAATTAAATAAAGTGAAATAATTTTTTTTTATTAAAAGATAATGTTTCTTTTAACTTACTGAAATACAATTGTTTTTAAAGACATTGTTATTTTGATTAGGATATCAATAAAAAGGGGCATTAAATAACTGAATTGAGGAAAAAAGTAAGGAAAAAATAAATGAAAAAAAATCCTTATACATTAGTAAATGTAATGATTTTTGGCTTATTATCGGTTTGAATATTTTAAATAAGCTAAAACCATTCGTAAAAAATTGATTATTTGAATAAATCAAACGGTAAAAATCAACCAATTAGATTGTTTATTGAGCAAACAAAAGCACACTGAAAAATAATAGCTATTTTTCAGTGTGTTACGTTAAAATTAAAATATATAATTAAATTGAATGTATTATGTTGCCTCTAATATATTTAATCGTGTTATTTTGTATTAAAAATCCCAATCATCATCTTCAGTATTAATGGTTTTTCCAATAACATAAGATGAACCAGAACCAGAAAAGAAATCGTGATTTTCATTAGCATCTGGTGATAATGATGAAAGGATTGCAGCACTAACATCTGTTATTTCATCAGGGAATAATGCTTCATAACCTAAATTCATTAATGCTTTATTTGCATTATAATGAAGGAATTTTTTTACATCCTCAGTCCAACCAACAGTATCATAAAGATCTTCAGTATATTTAACTTCATTGTCATATAAATCTAATAATAATGAGAATGCAAAATCTTTAATATTTTGCTTCTCTAATTCAGATTTATTTAATAACTGATTTTGAAATTTATAACCAATATAATAACCATGAACGGCTTCATCACGAATAATGAGCCTAATTAAATCGGCTGTATTGGTTAATTTTCCTCTACTTGACCAATACATAGGTAAATAGAATCCAGAATAGAATAAAAAAGATTCTAAAAATACGCTGGCAATTTTTTTCTTTAAAGGATCACTGTCTTGATAATAGCGCAGGATAATATCTGCCTTTTTTTGCAGATAAGGGTTTTCCTCACTCCAACGATATGCCTCATCAACATCTGTTGTTAAGCAGAGTGTGGAAAATATTGAACTGTAAGAGCGAGCATGAACTGCTTCCATAAAACAGATATTGGATAATACCGCTTCTTCATGCGGTGTCAGTGCATCGGGCATCAATGTTGGCGCACCTACTGTATTTTGGATAGTGTCCAGTAACGTTAACCCAGTAAAAACACGAATAGTGAGCTGTTTTTCAGCTTGAGTTAATGTGTTCCATGAAGGAATGTCATTAGAGAGTGGAATTTTTTCAGGTAACCAAAAATTCATGGTTAAACGGTTCCAAACCTCTAAATCTTTTTCATCTTCAATACGATTCCAGTTAATCGCATTAACATGACTTAATAAAGGTGATGGCATGCTATGTTCTCCTTATTGTAATTATTAAAGTGCGCACGAAACACAGCCTTTTATTTCAGTGCCTGCTAATGCGGATTGTCGGATACGAATGTAATACAAGGTTTTAATTCCTTTACGCCAGGCATAGATTTGTGCTTTGTTAATATCTCTTGTTGTGGCTTCATCCGAAAAAAATAATGTCAGTGATAAGCCTTGATCGATATGTTGTGAAGCTTCTGCATAGGTATCGATAATCTTTTCTGCACCAATTTCATACGCATCTTGATAATATTGGCGATTTTCATTAGTCATAAATGGGGCTGGGTAATAAACTCGTCCAATCTTGCCTTCTTTCCTAATTTCTATTGGGGCTGCAATAGGATGGATGCTTGATGTGGAATGATTTATATAGGAAATGGATCCAGTAGGTGGTATCGCTTGTAAGTTTTGGTTGTAGATCCCATGTGTCATAATAGACTGCTTGAGTGTTTGCCAATCTTCTTGTGTAGGAATATGAATATTCGATTGACTAAACAACTGGTGGACTTTTTGTGTTTTTGGCAGCCATTGTTGTGATACATACTTATTAAAGTATTCACCTGTTGCGTATTTTGAGTTCTCAAAACCTTTAAAGTGTTGTTTCTTTTCAATGGCTAATTGGTTTGAAGCTAATAACGCATAATAAGTGACAGTATAAAAATAGATATTGGTGAAATCTAATGCTTCTTCAGAGCCGTAATAAATACCTTCACGCGCTAAATAGCCATGTAAATTCATTTGCCCTAAACCAATCGCATGAGAAGCGAGATTACCTTTTTCAATAGAAGGAACAGACTCAATTTTCGTCATTTCAGAGACATTGCTTAATGCCCTAATTGCAGTGCTAACGGTATGTGCAAAGTTAGGAGAGTCCATTGCCATAGCAATATTCATAGAGCCTAAGTTACAACTGATATCATGACCGATATGGCGATAGCTTAAGTCTGGGTGATATTCGCTCGCGCTGTTGACTTGTAAAATTTCAGAGCAGAGATTGCTCATATTAATTCTACCCGCGATAGGATTTGCACGGTTTACCGCATCTTCAAACATGATATAAGGATAGCCTGACTCAAATTGAATTTCGGCTAATGTTTGAAAGAACTCTCTCGCTTTAATTTTCTTTTTACGTATTTGTGCGTTATTTACCATCTCACTGTATTTTTCGCTAACACTGATTTCTGACATAGGTACGCCATAAACACGTTCTACATCATAAGGTGAGAATAGATACATATCTTCATTGCGTTTCGCTAATTCAAATGTGATATCTGGGATCACTACACCTAAAGAGAGGGTTTTGATTCTAACTTTTTCGTCTGCATTTTCTCTTTTAGTATCAAGAAAATGATAAATATCAGGATGGTGAGCATGAAGATAAACAGCACCGGCACCTTGTCTTGCTCCTAATTGGTTTGCATAGGAAAACGCATCTTCAAGCATTTTCATAACCGGAACGACGCCAGAGGATTGATTTTCTATACGTTTAATGGGGGCGCCTGCTTCACGTAAATTAGTGAGTAGAAACGCGACACCTCCTCCACGTTTAGAGAGCTGTAATGCGGAATTGACCGATCGGCCGATAGATTCCATATTATCTTCTATACGCAATAGAAAGCAGGAAACCAATTCACCACGCTGTTGTTTTCCACAATTTAGGAAAGTTGGTGTTGCGGGTTGGAAACGACCACTAATAATTTCATCAACGAGATGAATGGCTAGGTCGGTATCACCCTGAGCAAGAGTAAGCGCTACCATACAGACGCGATCTTCATAGCGTTCAAGGTAACGCTCTCCATCAAAGGTTTTTAAGGTGTAACTGGTATAGTATTTAAAAGCGCCTAAAAAAGATTGAAAGCGAAATTTTTTGCTATAAGCATGTTTGAATAGCTGTTTGATAAAGGCAAATTCATATTGTTCTAATACTTGCGCTTCGTAATAGTGTTGTTGTACTAAAAACTCGAGTTTTTCTTTTAGATCATGAAAAAATACCGTGTTTTGATTTACATGTTGGCGAAAAAAATGATGTGTCGCTAATTTGTCTTTATCAAACTGAATATTACCTTGCTCATCATACAGATTTAGCATGGCGTTTAAGGCATGGTAATCAAGTTGTTCTATTGGTTGTGTCATGTTAATTATCTCGTAACGCAGTGGTCTGCTAGGTTTGACCAAAACGTACTTAAACCAGTTTTTACACGTTTTACATCTTCTGGTGTGCCTAATAGCTCAAATCGATATAAAAAAGGAATTTGGCATTTTTGTGCAATGATGTTGCCAGCCAATCCATAAGCTGCACCAAAATTTGTATTTCCAGAAGCAATAACACCGCGTATTAATTGACGATTTTCAGGAATATTTAAAAACTGAATAACCGCTTTAGGAACTGCACCTTTAGTACCGCCGCCACCATAAGTAGGGCAAAGCAACACGAATGGTTGTGTTGCAAGTAATATTTCATCCTCAATAATCCTAGTCGCTTGTAAATTAAGCTTTTGCACAAAGCGATGGCAGTTTTCCGAGCGGCTTGAAAAATAGATTAACGGTGCAGTTTGCATGAAAAGCTCCTTTAGAGCGTAATCTGTCTTATTTTATCAGGGCAGAAGCCTGACCAATGTTGGTCACCATGAACAACAACGGGAACTTGGCGATATCCCATAGAAACTATTTGAGCTAAGGCTTGTGTATCTTGGGTGAGATCAACAGCAACAAACGGAATATTTTTCTGTTTTAATGCGCGTTCTGTGGCACTACATTGAACGCAATTCGGTTTGGTATAGAGGATAACAGACATAAAAATAACCCTTATAAAAATATGGATGCGTCTGTTTTCACATCCATAATGAGAAGTACTTAAATACTATATATAGAGTTATTTATTTTCAACCACACAATATATGGTGTTTTTGTGTTTTGATAATGATTATCATTAAAATTAAACAGTTAGCGCACTAATTTTATTTTTTGACCGTGTTATTGATCTATTTTTATTAGATATACAAGTAATTAGATGATTGCTTTATCAATCAAGCATGATTTACTCTTAGTGTTACAGACAAATCAACAGAGAAAATATTATGTACCAAGACTATCTCGATACACCTGTTGGCTTCCCAAAACCTTATATCTCTATTACAGCCAATGAAAAAGGGATCACCAGCCTCTATTTTGTAAATGACAAAGATGTTGCTGTGAATTCAAGCTCCGTAATTAATCAATGCATAAAACAACTAAAAGAGTATTTTGCGGGTAAACGTACCACCTTTTCTGTGCCACTTGCACCAGAAGGAACAGAATTTCAAAGTCGAGTTTGGAAATCATTACAAACGATCCCTTATGGTGAAATTTGGAGTTATAAAAAATTGGCACTTACATTAGGTTCAATCAATTATTGCAGGGCGGTCGGAATGGCAAATTCACGAAATCCGATTTCTTTAATTATTCCTTGTCATCGTGTTATTGGTCATAACGGTAAGTTAGTCGGTTACACTGGTGGATTAGATATTAAGCGTTGGTTACTTCGATATGAAAAAGTAGAGATTGATGAATAGTTCAGATTGTAAGTATTAAGTATTGTTTCTTAAGTGAACTATGCGTTAAGTCATGGGATTTGTCTGAATATTAATCATTTGGCAGAAAAAAAATGTGAGTTTCGTGATCTAGACTGTGGACAGGGAATCATCATTTTTGTTTTACTATAGCCAACGCAAAACGCTTGCGTTTATTTTCTATTTTAAAGGTAAACTTGATGTCTAAATTAAAAGGTAACGTTAAGTGGTTTAACGAAACTAAAGGTTTTGGTTTTATCACTCCAGAAGATGGCAGCAAAGATGTATTTGTACACTTTTCCGCTATTACATCAGAAGGCTTTAAAACCCTTGCTGAAGGTCAAAAAGTAGAGTTTGAAGTTACTGACGGCGCGAAAGGGCCATCTGCTGCAAACGTTGTCGCTATCTAATTAACGACTTCTTTGAGACAGTAAAAACCCGTTTTTAACGGGTTTTTATATTTTATATAGCAAACTCGTTTTTAACGGGTTTTATATTCCTAGAACTAAACCTATTATTTAATAGGCTATTATGTCTCTAATATTACATTTCACGTAATAACCAAAATGCAAATGCTGTCATTAAAAATGAACCCGCTAAGTTAGCCCCCATAGTGCTTAATGCCCATCCAATTTTCCCTTCGGTTAAGAGAGCAACCACTTCAACCGAAAAGGTTGAAAAAGTTGTCAGACCGCCACAAAAGCCTGTTGTCAGCATAATTTTCCAAATAGGATCAATATGTGGTGCTTTGCTAAACCAAGCGATACCAAAGGCAATAATAAATGCACCAATGCAGTTAGCAACAAAGGTGCCTGTGGCAAAATGAGGAAAAATAGAATTTAGGCGGTAGCTAATTAGCCAGCGTAATACGCTACCTAAACCACCACCTATAAATACAGCAATTGCAATGTTAAGCATAAGAGATTAATTATTATTTAACCTCAATCCCCTGAGCTTGAAGGTCGGCATGATAAGATGAGCGAACAAAAGGCCCACAAGCCGCATGGGTAAAGCCCATTGCAAGTGCTTGTTCTTTCATATATTCAAACTCGTCAGGACTGACGTAGCGTTGAACAGGAAGATGGTGACGACTTGGTTGTAAATATTGCCCTAATGTCAGCATCGTTACCCCATGTTTACGCAGATCACGCATAACGTCAATAATTTCTTCGTTGGTTTCCCCAAGACCTACCATCAGGCCTGATTTTGTTGGAATATCAGGGTGTGCTTGTTTAAAGCGTTCTAATAGCGTTAATGACCATTGATAGTTAGCACCAGGGCGTACTTGACGATAAACGCGAGGTACATTTTCTAAGTTATGGTTAAAGACATCTGGTGGAGTGTCTGTAAGGATCTCAAGTGCTTTATCCATACGACCACGGAAATCAGGTACTAGTGTTTCAATACGAATAGTAGGATTCTTTGCACGAATAGCGGAGATACAATCTGCAAAATGCTGAGCACCGCCATCACGTAAGTCATCACGGTCTACTGAGGTGATAACGACATAGCGTAACCCCATATCTTTAATAGTTTGTGCGAGTTTCTCTGGCTCTTGTGGATCAGGAGCATTTGGTCGGCCATGTGCTACATCACAAAATGGGCAACGGCGTGTACAGATTGCGCCCAAGATCATAAAGGTTGCTGTTCCATGATTAAAACACTCTGCGAGGTTAGGACAAGATGCCTCTTCGCATACAGAATGAAGACCATTTTTACGCATTGCCGCTTTGATGCCCTGAATTTTACTTGAATCAGCGGGCAGCTTTATTTTCATCCAATCAGGTTTGCGTAGCAGTTGTTCACGTTCTGTAGCGACCGTTTTAACAGGAATAAGTGCCATTTTATCGGCGTCGCGATATTTAACTCCGCGTTCCATCTGAATAGGTTTACTCATAATTGTGCCAGTTCCAGTTATCTAGAGTGATTAACACGATGTGACTGAGGTAATCAGGGTTTTAAAAAAAAATGACAAATGTTAAAAAAATTATAGCATTTTTATTGCTGTGGTTGGAATCCTAGTTGTGTACAAAAATGCTTAACTAATAATGGTGCTACCTGTATCGTTGTCGTATTAGGAGCAAAATCAATTAACTGTGTCATTTTCAGATCAGAATAACCACAAGGATTTATTCGTGAAAAAGGTGATAAATCCATATCGATATTGAGGGCTAAACCATGAAAGGAGCAACCTTTACGAATACGTAGCCCTAATGAACAGATTTTATCGCCTTTCACATATACGCCCGGTGCATCAGCGCGAGCATAGGCCTCTACATTAAATTCCGCTAGCGTATCAATAACGGTATTTTCAAGTGCTGTGACTAGTTGTCGAACACCAATATGGTTACGTTTTAAATCCACTAAAACATACATGACTTGTTGACCAGGGCCATGATAAGTCACCTGGCCACCACGATCAGATTGAATAACAGGAATAGTTCCTGTGTTTAATAAGTGTTCAGCTTTACCTGCTTGGCCTTGAGTAAAAACTTGTTCATGTTGAACGAGCCATATTTCATCAGGCGTGTGACTTTCCCGTTTCTCCGTAAACTGATGCATAGAATCAGAAACCGGTAAGTAGGGTTTCACACCTAATTGGCGAATAATGATTGTTTTGTCTTGCACCGTGAAAATCTTCATTTGTAGCGTAATTGTGAAGAGCAGTATAACGCCCCAGTAAATGAACTACCAGATTGAGATGTTTTTTTTCCGAAGAGGAGAGGAAAAGGAACATAATTAAGATAAGAAAAAGCGCCTGAGTAAAAGGCGCTTTTGGAAAATTCATCATTTTAAATGAAGGGATTACAGAACCATACGAACGAGTTCAAGCTCGCCTAACTCTTTATACAGTGTTTCTACTTGATCGATATGGGTTGCATTGATCGTAATAGAAACTGAATGGTAATTGCCTTTACTGCTTGGTTTTACAGAAGGAGTATAATCACCGGGTGCGTGGCGTTGAATAACTTCAACGACTTGATCCACTAATTCTGGTTTTGCATGACCCATCACTTTATAAGTGAAAGAACATGGGAACTCTAACAGTTCATTTAATTTTGTTTTCATCATAATGTAATTCCTTAAGACAACAGACACTGTTGTTTTAATTATCTATATCTACACCTAATCTTGACAAATAAAAAGCGCATTCCTTAATAATTAAGGAATGCGATACTGGTAATTAGGGTAAATAGGGGAATGGTAAGTGTGTTTATGCCAATATTCATATGTAAGTTATATGTGGTCACATTTACCTTTTTCAAGTCTTAGCCAAACCAGTGTGAGAATAATAATTTGATGTAATCGATAATGCGGCTAAAGAAGCCCCCTTCTTTTACTTCATTCATCACCACGAGTGGACGTTGCTCAATAATTTGCCCATCAAGTTGGAAATTAATGGTTCCAACAACTTGGTTTTTAGTGACTGGGGCATGTAATTCCACATTATCAAGGACATAGCTTGCTTTTAAATCTTTTAATCGACCACGAGGAATAGTTAAATAAACATCTTTATCTACGCCTAATTGTACTTTATCTGTTTCACCGTACCAAATTGGTTCAGCTGCAAACTCTTTACCTACTTGTAGTGGTTTTACTGTTTCAAAAAAGCGAAAACCCCAAGTTAGCAGTTTTTTACTTTCAGCATCACGACCTTTAGATGAATGACCACCCATTACAGCTGAAATTAAGCGCATATTACCTTCAGTTGCAGAGGCAACTAAGTTATAACCTGCTGAGGAAGTGTGGCCTGTTTTAATACCATCCACATTTAAACTGCTATCCCATAACAATCCATTTCGGTTTGTTTGGCGGATATTGTTATAGGTATACTCTTTCTCTTTGTAGATGGCATATTCGTCAGGTACATCACGAATTAATGCTGCACCAATTAACGCCATATCACGAGCTGAGCTATATTGCCCAGGAGCATCAAGTCCATGAACTGTTTGAAATTGGGTGTTTTTTAAACCAAGACGTTTAACGTAATCATTCATCATGGTGACAAATGTATCTTGGCTACCGGCGACATAAGAGGCCATTGCCACACAAGCATCATTACCTGATTGTAAATTAATGCCACGGGTTAATTGTGCGACAGTAACTTGGTCGCCAGGTTTTAAAAACATTAAAGAGGAGCCACGAAAAATAGGATTGCCCGTTGCCCATGCTTCTTCACCAATTGGCACGATATCGTTATTAGTAATTTTGCCTGCACGAATAGATTGCCCAATAACATAACTGGTCATCATTTTGGTTAAACTCGCAGGATCACGACGAACATCGGCATTCATTTCAGCCAGCACTTTCCCAGAATTATAATCAATAAGAATATAAGATTCGGCTTCGATATTAGGAACCGCGGGTATCATTGTTTTTAGTGAATCATCAGCCAAGCTTTGATGCGTTACTGTTAATAAAGCAAAAGTGGCACTTAATAGGCTCGTTCTTAGTAATTTAGCTGGGAGTGTCTGTTTCATTCTGTTGTTTAATCCGAAAATTCAGGGGAAAATAGGGGCTAATAAATAAAATATCAGCAAAACCAGGCGATTCTACGCTTGAATTTGCTGATATAAAAAGGATTTTACGTCATCTTACCTTTATTGGGTAATAATAAACCCAGAGATATCTTTAACTTGTTTCAGCTTATTTTTTATTGCTTCGGCTTGATCTTTTGAGGAATAAGGGCCGAGTTGTACCTTATATAGTCCATCTGTTTTATTAATCACGCCTTGAGTACCAAATGATGACAATAAATCATTGAGCCAAAACTGAGCATTATTTTCATTACTAAGTGCGCCAACTTGTACATAAAAGCCTTGCGCTATGGAGTTTGATAGTAATGCTGGAGCTGGAGCTGGAGCTGGAATTTTTGCTTCCGGTTGTGCTGGTGGCTCAATAGGCATATTAGCAGGTGTTGATGTTGTTAATGGCGTAGATGTTGTTGATTGAGCATTAAAATTAGGGCGTTCGGGTAAAGCTGTTGTTTTCTTCTCAATTTGAGCCCCATGTGTTCCAATACCACTCATATGGCCATTTTGATCGACAACAATTCCTTCAATTTGTAATGGCGTTGTGGGCATTAAACGCAAACTATCAGAAACAGCGGGAGTGACTTGGATTTGTTTACCGTTGACGTAAGGGCCACGGTCATTGATCCTGACAACCATTGTGCGCCCATTGAGTAAGTTTGTGATTTTTACATAACTTGGTATGGGTAATGTAGGATGTGCGGCTGCAAATTCATAAGGATTGACACGTTCACCAATAGTCGTTAAACGACTCATAGCTAAGCTATCATAAACAATAGCTTCTCCTCGCTCACTAAAGTTTGCGGGATCAGTCACAATACGATAGATCATACCATTTTTTCGGTAATCTTGATTTGCTGTTGGGTGATAAGGCTCGTAACGAGGTTCAGCACCAAGAACACGTTGAGCTGGCACATTGGGTAATGGTGCAGGCTGTTTATTTGTGTTCGGCTTATCAACAACACATCCTGAAAGTAGCAATGCACTGATACCTACCAAAACCCATTGCAGACGCATAGAAACCTCATTATAAACTTTTCGATAATAGTTTTCGGTGTGTATGAATAGACATAACAATGCCAAATCCTGCCATCAAGACAATTAGGGCAGAGCCTCCATAACTCATTAGCGGTAACGGAACACCGACAACAGGAAGAATACCACTCACCATTCCTATGTTGACAAAGACATAGACAAAGAAGATTAACATTAGTCCGCCAATCATTACTCTACCAAATGTATTTTGTGCTTTCGTTGCAAGGTAAAGGCCTCGCGCAATTAAGAGTATATAAAGAGCTAGCAGTATCAAAACACCAATTAATCCGAGTTCTTCAGCCAATACAGCAAAAATAAAGTCTGTATGGCGCTCTGGTAAGAATTCTAATTGAGATTGCGTGCCTTGTAACCATCCTTTTCCATGTAATCCGCCAGAACCAATGGCAATTTTAGATTGGATGATATGATATCCGGCGCCGAGTGGGTCAGATTCAGGGTCAAGTAGCATCATTACCCTAGCTTGTTGGTAATCATGCATAAGGAAAAACCAGAGTATGGGGATAAAAGCAGCAACAAGAACTATGGCTACAGTGATAAGACGCCAACTCATTCCCGCGAGAAAAAGAACAAATAAACCCGATGCAGCGACAAGAATGGATGTTCCTAAATCTGGCTGTGCTGCGACTAATAACGTTGGTACAAAAATAAGTACCAAAGCAATAGCAGTATTACGCAACGTAGGCGGGCAGATATCGCGGTTCATAAATCGTGCTACCATTAATGGTACGGCAATTTTAGCAATTTCTGAAGGTTGGAAACGTACAATACCTAAATCTAGCCAACGTTGAGCACCTTTACTTATTTGACCAAAGACATCAACAAGAATAAGCAAAATAACGCAAAAGAAATAGAGATGTGGAGCCCAGCTTTCATAGACTCGTGGTGGGATTTGAGCCATGACTATCATGATCATAAAACCCATACCAATCTGACCTAATTTGCGCTGCATCATTTCTGGATCTTGGCCACTTGCACTCCACATAATAAATGCGCTGTATCCCAATAAAGCAATAATACAGAGCAAGAATAAAGGGTCGATATGGACTCGAGTCCAGAAGGATTTTTTCTTATTATTTTCAGTCATAATGATTATTCCTCTGAACCGCGTGGAGCAGGTGGCGAATCAGGTAACACTGTGTTGTTATCACCTAGGAGAATGTGGTCAAGAATTTGTCTTGTAATATCACCGACAGAAGGGCCAGCACCACCATTTTCTAAAATAATTGCTATAGCAACAGTCGGCTTATCATAAGGCGCAAAGGCAATCATCAGTTTGTGGTCACGAAGATGTTCAGCCAATTGGCTTGCGTTGTATGTTTCATAACTAAACACCTGAGCAGTTCCTGATTTAGCTGCTACTTTATAAGGAGCATCAGCAAAACTTCGGCGACCTGTACCATTAGGGAAGTTAGCCACACCATACATACCATGTTTTGCTAATTCCCAATAGCCAGAGTTAATATCACCAATTTGACGGGTTTCTGTATCAATATAAGGCAACATTTCATTACCAAGTTTCGTACCGTAAAGTAGGTGAGGAGTTTTAACTTGACCATCATTAATCAATGTCATTAAAGCTTTTGCCATTTGAATTGGCGTTGCGGTCCAATAACCTTGACCAATCCCTACAGGGATCGTGTCACCTTGATACCAAGGTTTTTTATAACGTTGCTGTTTCCACTCACGCGTTGGCATGATGCCATTACGCTCTTCGGATAGATCGATTCCCGTGTATTCACCATAGCCAAAGCGGCCCATCCAAGTTGATATACGATCGATTCCCATATCATAAGCAACTTGATAGAAAAATGTATCTGCAGACTCAACAATGGACTTGGTAACATTGAGTTTACCATGCCCCCAGCGTTTCCAGTCACGATAGCGTTTTTCAGAGCCAGGAAGTTGCCACCAGCCAGGATCGTGAATAGTCGTATTCGCGGTGATAACTCCTTCACTTAATGCAGCAACAGACATAAAGGGTTTAACCGTTGAGGCTGGAGGATAGAGGCCTTGTGTTGTTCGATTTATTAGTGGTCTATCAGGATTATTTAGTAATCCTTGATAATCAGTATTAGAAATACCGCCCACAAATAAGTTCGGATCATAACTTGGGTTTGATACAAGGGCTAAAATTTCACCATTGCGAGGATCAGTCACTACAACAGCAGCCCGGCTTGTGGTAAGTAATGTTTCAATATAGGTCTGTAATTCAAGATCAACGGTAAGGTAAATATCTTTACCTGCTTGTGGTGGTTGTTCATGTAATTGGCGAATAACGCGACCACGGCTATTGACTTCAACTTCTTCATAGCCAGTTGTTCCGTGTAATACAGACTCATAATAACGTTCAATACCTAATTTACCGATATCATGAGTAGCGGCGTAGTTAGGTGACAAACCTTCTTTATCAAGTCGTTCAACATCTTTATCGTTAATTTTTGCAACATAACCAATTACATGTGTTAATGCTGAACCATAAGGATAATAACGGCGTTGATAACCTTTGATTTCTAAGCCCGGATAACGATATTGATTGATAGCAAAACGCGCAACTTGCACTTGGCTAAGTGTGGTTTTTAAGGGAATAGAGCTAAATCGACGAGAGCGCTTACGTTCTTTTTCAAAAGCTGCGATATCTTCATCAGTTAAGTCAACAACCTCTCTCAAACTTTCAAGCGTTTCTTGTAAGTTTGTTACCTTTTCAGGTACGACTTCTAACTGGTAGATAGTCCGATTAAGCGCAAGAGGGATCCCTTTGCGATCATAAATAATGCCACGACTAGGTGCAATTGGGACGAGTTTAATTCGGTTATCATTTGAACGTGTTTGATAATCGTCATGGCGAGCGATTTGTAAGTGATTGAGGTTAAAAACCAAAATACCACTTAATATGATAATTACTGAAAATGCGACGATCACACGGCGGATAAATAATTTTGATTCCGCAGTATAATCTCGAAACGGGGTACGTTTTTTTCTTTTCATCCCATTTGACTTCACTTACTGACCCGCCAATTTATTGATTATTCACGATGATAAGGATGGTTTGTCGTAATACTCCATGCTCGATAAAGGCTTTCTGCAACCACGACACGGACAAGGGGGTGTGGCATTGTTAAAGGAGATAAAGACCAGCTTTGCTCAGCTGCAGCTTTACAAGCAGGTGCTAATCCTTCAGGGCCACCAATTAATAAGCTGACATTTCTACCATCAAGCTTCCATCGATCAAGTTGTTCTGCTAGTTTTGGCGTATCCCAGCGAGCGCCAGGAATATCAAGAGTGACAATACGATTCCCTTTACCCACAGTCGCTAACATTTGTTCGCCTTCTTTTTCGAGAATGCGTTTAATATCGGCATTCTTTCCGCGTTTACCTGCGGGTATCTCAATAAGTTCTAAAGGCATGTCTTTGGGAAATCGATTAAGATAATCCATAAAGCCGGTCTGTATCCAGTCCGGCATTTTTGTACCAACGGCAATGAGCTGTAATTTCAAACTCAGCTCCAGAGTTTTTCAAGTTCGTACATACGACGGCTATCTTCTTGCATTACGTGTACCATGGCTTCACCAAGATCGACGACAATCCAATCAGAAACACCTTGTCCTTCCACACCTAAAGGTTGTAATCCCGCTTCGCGGCAATCATCAACGAGATTATCTGCAACAGACATAAGATGTCTGCTTGATGTACCTGTGCAAATAATCATGTAATCCGTTACACTTGATTTTCCACGGACATCTAGTGCAATGATGTCTTGAGCTTTAGAATCTTCAAGCTTATCAATAATAAATTGTTGTAATTCAGAACCTTGCAAAAGGATCACCTTTAATCTAATGAGTTAATTCAATCGAAAAATACTATACTCGTTATACATCAGTTTGCAGTATTGTTGACTAGGTTTATTTGTACTAGTTGCAGATTTTTGTCTGCTTTTAGTAACCATTTACTTGTCGTTTTACTGTACTTCGAATTATTTAGAGTATGAACGCTATTTTAAAGGAATTTATACCAATAAATCTATTTTACTCGATGAGTAATTCCAGTTAGCGATAACAAGAACATAAACCTCATTCTTTTGTTTTTCGACGTTTGATTTAGAAAAATTCATGTATGCCCATTAACTGCGTCATAATCAATAATAAAAAGAAGGCATATAAGGACTTTTCAGTTAGACGACAGTTTTACCTTACAGTTCCC
Organism: Proteus vulgaris; assembly: GCF_011045815.1. GTDB lineage: Bacteria > Pseudomonadota > Gammaproteobacteria > Enterobacterales > Enterobacteriaceae > Proteus > Proteus vulgaris_B. Next base: position 1,087,285 of record NZ_CP047344.1, read on the forward strand.
TTAAGGGAACAGAGGGTGAGAATAACAGCTAAACATCGTCTGTCAATGCTCATCAAGCACCTAATTAGATGTGTTTTTACTTTGTTAGCTTCAGATTATACCGTGTAATGCTCAGACTTTTTAATTGGAGAGAAAAAGAATGGAAAGAAAAGTGAATTATCTCGGGATATCTTCAGAAATTATGAGTAACACCAATCACCAATTGCAAGAAAAGTTAGCATTGCTTTGTGACACGGTTCAGGCGGAAAAGATAAGCATTATGCAGATAGATGCTCAAAATAGAGATAATCTGTTGCCACTTTATGGTTATGTTGGAAAAAAAGGAGACAGCCTTTCCTCACCCCCAAATTTTACTTTACCTCAATTAAATATTAATCAACTTTTACAGCCTATTGTTCTTGACCATTTTCTTACCCAATTTTTCACACTGTTTGATTACCAACAACAGGTTAATCAATCATTAACTAAAGGGGCTTTAGTTAAATTTCATAGCCGATATAAATATTTAATTATGGCTTATTCACTAGTGGCTTATCGAGAATTGGGACGTGATATTGCTAATTTTTCTGATGCTATTCCCCTTGAACAAGTTGCATCGAAATATCAGGAAATGCTAATGAAGGCATTTAGTGTTGCTGCAAATAGAGAAGGGCAAACTAATGCGTTAATGCATATGGCAGGGTATTTTAAGCGAAATCTAAGCTCACAACAAAAACAAGAAATGGCGCGGACAATTTTACAATATCGTCAAGGTATCGTGCCTTTATCTAAACCTTATGATTTACTCAAATATTGGTTAGCAGTTTATCCTAATGAGTATTTGAGTCATCAACGCTATTTTTCACCTTATCCATTCGCTTTTAATTATTTAAGAGAGCAACTTTAGCCTTAATTATTTATAGAGTTGTTGCTGGCGAATATAGTCTTCGACAGAACTTGGTAGCAAATCGTGACAATCTAATCCTGCTTTATGGCGAGCACGAATATCTGTTGCTGAAATATTATAAAGAGGCGTATCAGCCAGAAAAATTTTGCCAGAAGGTAGGCAATGAATATCTTCTTGTTGATTGGTTTGATGTTTTTTTAGCCACTCCTGCATTTGAGCTGACTCGAAATGAGTTTGATAACCTGGGCGAGCACAAACTAACAAATGGCATACATCTAATAGCTTTTCCCATTGATGCCACGTATTAATTGAAAGTAATGAATCCTGACCAATAATAAATGCTAAAGGTTGTTTATTACCAATTTCTTGTCTGAAGTCTCTTAATGTTTCAATAGTATAAGAAGGTGTTGGCTTCTCAAGCTCACGAGTATCCACTTTAAATGAAGAATATGGCTCAAGAGCAAGACGTACCATATCAAGACGTTGCTGAGAAGATGCTTCAGGCTGTGGGCGATGAGGAGGAATATTATTGGGTAGCCACACCACTTCTTTTAAACCAATTAATCCTGAAAGTGCTTCAACAGGACGTAAATGCCCATAATGAATTGGATCAAATGTGCCACCATATAAGGCGATAGCTTGATTAATTAAAGGTGTAGGAACATTATTTTTAGGCATAATTTACAAATCCTTCTGGTAATGCTTTCCCACAAAGCAATAAGCCTAATGCGCTAAGAGATGGCCAAACAGTTTGACCATAATCTTGTTTAATCGTCATTTCGATACTGGCTAATAACCGTATTGCAGTTAGCAGTTGATGCTCAGATAAACGTTGTAATGCTGCTGTAAAAATTGGACGTCGGTTTTGCCAAATTCGATGTTTATCAAAAATAGTTTTTAACGCGGCAGTTTTAGATTCTCGGTGCAGCGTAATTAATTGCATTAACTCACGTTGTAACGTTCTGAGTAAAATAACAGGTTCGCTATCTTCTCTTTTGAGTTGTTGTAAAATATGCCATGCGCGTTGTGTCTTACCTGCAAGCAATGCATCAACCCAGTGATAAGGGGTAAAATGTGAAGCGTCATTAACAGCTGCTTCTACTCTAGGTAATGTCAATTTACCATCAGGATAAAGTAGGGAAAGACGCTCTATCGCCTGTGCTAATGCGAGCAAATTACCTTCATAGCAGTAGCAAAGTAGTTGGTTACCTTGTTCATCCAGCACTAATCCTTTTTGTTTTGCTCGACGAGAAACCCAATTAGGCAATTTATCAAGTTCAGGTGTGAGACAAGAAACATATGTTCCATTCTGGCTTAATGTTTTAAACCATTCACTGTTTTCTTGAGCCTTGGTTAGTTTATTGCCACGTAAAATCAATAATAAATCTTGGTGTAACTCTTGAGATAACCTTGTGAGTTTCTCTGACATAGCTGCATTAGGACCACTATCAGGTAAATGAAGCAAAATAGATTGTCTTTGAGAAAAAAGGCTTAGTGATTGACAAAGGGAGTAAATTTCATTCCAGTCCGTATTATTATCAAGAGTAAATTGATAGTGTTCAATAAATCCTTGGGCTTTAGCAACGGATTGGATGGTATCTTGAGACTCTTGGAGCAATAGAGGTTCATTGCCCCAGAGTAGATAACTTTGGCGCAGCCCCTCTTGGAGCTGCGCATTCAGTTGTTCTGGATATAAGCGGATCATTTGGCCGGAGAGATTATCTGTTTTGCTTGCTCAGCTTGTGCGGCTTTTTGGCGTTCAGCATTATGAACAACCAATAGTTTACGCACTAATATTGCTGTTGCTTGTTCACGCATTTCTTGCTTGATAATGTCATTCTCAGCATCTTTTGCTAATGCCTCTAATGGGTTATCGAAGAATGGGCGTGAAACCTGTGATGAAATAGGGTAAATCGTTCCATCTGGCATAATCACTTGCGCATCTAGCACAAATGTTAGCTGACGTTCTGCTGATTTACCGTCTTGATACACAGAAACGGTCTCTTTACTCTCTGACGAACCTACAATTTTGAGAATAGGAATATCGGCTGTTGGATTTTCAACAAGCTGAACATCACTAAGTCTGAGTTGTTGACGCATTACACGAGATAATGGGCCATAAGGGTCACCAGAGCTAAGATAAAGCGTTTTTAATTCTGCTGGAACCTGAGTTTTCCCTTGTAAATGAAAACCGCAGCCAGCGGTGATTAACACCGCTAAACCGAAAAATAGCGAAAGTAGATATCGCACTAGGCCTCCTTATCAGCCAACAACGATGTTCAGTAATTTTCCTGGAACGTAAATGACTTTACGAATAGTCACATCTTCCAAGTATTTAGCAACACTGTACTCTTTTGTCGCCATTTCCTGAACATATTCTTTTTCTGAATTAGCTGGAACAGTGACACGGCCACGAACTTTACCATTCACTTGAACAATAATCAGTTTAGTGTCATCAATCATGGCTTCTTCATCAGCAACAGGCCATGGCGCAACATCAACATCTTCTTTTCCACCTAATGCCTGCCACATTACAAAACAAGCGTGAGGAATGATTGGAGAAAGCATACGAACGATGGCTTCTAATGCTTCTTGCATTAATGCACGATCTTGCTCTGTTTCTTGACTTGCACGAGTTAATTTATTCATTAACTCCATGATGGCTGCAATTGCGGTATTGAAAGCTAAGCGGCGACCTACATCATCAGATACTTTTGCGATAGTTTTATGTAAGTCACGGCGTAAATCTTTTTGTTCTTCTGTTAGTGCAGACAGATCAAGTGATTGCGCTGTTCCTTTTTGAGTGTGTTCATGAACTAAACGCCACAAACGACGTAAGAAACGGTTAGCACCTTCAACACTAGACTCTTGCCATTCAAGTGTTAATTCTGGTGGAGCTGCAAACATCATAAATAAACGGACGGTGTCTGCACCATAACGTTCAACCATTGTTTGTGGGTCGATACCGTTATTTTTAGATTTAGACATTTTGCTCATGCCAGCATAAGTCAGTTCATGACCAGCACTGTCAGTCGCTTTTATGATGCGGTTTTTCTCATCACGTTCAACAATGGCTTCAGCAGGAGATACCCAATGACGAGCACCGTCTTCACCTGTGTGATAGAACGCATCAGCTAACACCATACCTTGACATAGTAAACGTTTTGCTGGTTCATCAGAGTTAACTAAACCTGCATCACGCATCAGTTTATGGAAGAAGCGGAAATACATTAAGTGCATGATGGCGTGTTCAATACCACCAATATACCAGTCAACAGGTAACCAATAGTTAGCAGCTTTTGGATCTAACATGCCTTTATCGTAATCAGGACAGGTATAACGAGCGTAATACCAAGATGATTCCATAAAGGTGTCAAACGTATCTGTTTCACGCAGTGCTGGCTGGCCATTAATGGTGGTTTTTGCCCACTCAGGATCGGCTTTAATTGGACTGGTGATCCCGTCCATTTTTACATCTTCTGGCAGGATAACGGGAAGTTGATCTTCAGGAACAGGAACAACAGTACCGTCTTCTAAGGTTGCCATTGGAATTGGTGCACCCCAGTAACGTTGGCGAGAAACACCCCAGTCACGTAAACGGTAGTTAACTTTGCGTTCACCAACACCCATTTGTGCAAGTTTGTCTGCAATAGCATTAAAGCCTGCTTGATTATCTAAACCAGAGAATTCACCAGAGTTGATCAGGCTATTTTTCTCGGTTAATGCACCTTCAGATAAGTCAGGTTGGTTACCTTCAGCATCAGCAATAACAGCTTTAATAGGTAAGTTATATTTGGTTGCAAATTCCCAGTCACGTTCATCATGACCAGGAACAGCCATCACGGCACCCGTGCCGTATTCCATTAAGACAAAGTTAGCGACCCAAATAGCCACTTTTTCTTTAGTTAATGGGTGAATGGCATAAAGACCAGTGGCAATCCCTTTTTTCTCCATCGTTGCCATATCGGCTTCTGCCATTTTCATGTTACGGCATTCATCAACGAAGTGTTGAACTTCAGGATTGTTTTGAGCTGCTTTTTGCGCTAATGGATGACCTGCTGCAACAGCGACATAAGTAACACCCATAAAGGTATCAGGACGTGTTGTATAAACTGTCATTTTGTCGTCGCTATCTGCAACATCAAATGTAATTTCGACGCCTTCTGAACGGCCAATCCAGTTACGTTGCATGGTTTTAACTTGTTCAGGCCATTCATCTAACGTATCTAAATCGTTTAACAGTTCTTCTGCGTAATCGGTAATTTTGATAAACCACTGTGGAATTTCTTTACGTTCTACAGGGGTATCACAACGCCAGCAACAGCCGTCAATAACTTGTTCGTTAGCTAATACGGTTAAATCATGTGGGCACCAGTTAACAGCAGAGGTTTTTTTATACACTAAGCCTTTCTCATATAGCTTAGTAAAGAACCACTGTTCCCAACGATAATATTCTGGTGTACACGTTGTGACTTCACGATCCCAATCGTAACCAAAACCCAGTTTCTTTAACTGGTTCTTCATGTAATCGATGTTTTCGTAAGTCCACGGTGCAGGCGCGGTGTTATTTTTTACTGCGGCACCTTCAGCTGGTAGGCCAAACGCATCCCAACCGATAGGTTGTAAGACGTTTTTACCTTGCATACGTTGATAACGGGAAATCACGTCACCAATGGTGTAGTTGCGGACGTGTCCCATGTGTAGTCGGCCAGAAGGATAAGGTAGCATTGACAGGCAGTAATATTTTTCTTTGTTATTATCTTCTGTCACTTTAAATGTATTGTTCTTTTCCCAGTATTCCTGGATAGTTTGCTCTATATCTTCGGGACGATATTGTTCTTGCATGGCACCGATAATCCTATGGTGAATTAATGGCTACCGGAGGGTAACCGCTATTATGAAATTAAGACTTGCATAGCATAGCTGATTTTGTCTAATAGCCACAACTATTGATCTTAATGAAAGCCACTGTTTGCATAACTTTTTCAAGACAATTGCGAGATATCTTGGAAAGCGTTAAAACAAAAAGAGAATAAATGCGTATTTTCTAGAAAAATAATGGTGATATTGCGAGAAAATAAGATTACTTGATATTTGGTTGCGAGGTTATTCAAAATTATTATTTGAGGCTGACGTGCTAAGAAAGCACGCCAGCAGAGGAGATATGAAGTATTAATGTAAGATTTTAGCTAAGAAATCTTTTGCGCGATCTGATTTTGGATTATCAAAAAAGTCATTTTTAGGTCTATCTTCTACAATACGACCTTCATCCATAAAGATAATACGATCAGCTACTTTTTTGGCAAAACCCATTTCATGAGTTACTACCATCATTGTCATTCCTTCATTCGCTAGCTCAACCATAACATCTAGCACTTCATTAATCATTTCGGGATCAAGTGCAGATGTAGGTTCATCAAATAACATTGCGATAGGGTCCATACATAAAGCACGGGCAATGGCGACACGCTGTTGTTGACCACCAGAAAGTTGGGCAGGGTATTTGTTCGCATGACTGGATAAACCAACGCGTTCTAATAATTTTAAGCCTTTTTCTTTTGCAGCGATTTTCTCTCTATTAAGCACTTTAACTTGTGCGAGTGTAAGATTTTCAATAATAGAAAGATGAGGGAAAAGTTCAAAATGTTGGAATACCATTCCTACTTTTGCTCGTAATTTAGCAAGATCGGTGCGTTTATCATTTACTTTGATTTCATTAACAAGGATCTCACCTTGCTGTATAGGTTCTAGGCCATTCACTGTTTTAATCAGTGTCGATTTACCTGAACCAGAAGGCCCACAGACAACAACAACTTCCCCCTTTTTAACTTCAGTGGAACATTCAGTCAGTACTTGAAATTGACCATACCATTTGGATACGTCTTTTAGGGAAATCATCTAGGTAGTCCTTTTTTTAAGAAAGTTCACTAACATTGAAGCTGCGAAGCTAATGACAAAATAAACAAAACCCGCAAAGAGGATCATCTCAACTTGTGTGCCATCGCGTTCACCAATATTTGCCGCCGTTCTGAAAAAGTCAGTAAGGCTTAATACATAAACTAAGGACGTATCTTGGAACAAGACAATTCCTTGAGTGAGTAAAAGTGGAACCATGGCTCTAAATGCTTGAGGTAAAATCACTAAGCGCATCGTTTGTGATTTGGTCATACCTAATGCAAGTGAGGCAGAAAATTGTCCTTTACTAACACTTTGAATACCTGCCCTTATAATTTCAGAGTAGTACGCAGCTTCAAATAATGAGAACGCTATCATTGCTGAAATTAAACGGATATCACTTTTCGGTGAAAGTCCTAGAACATTTTGTAATATGTTAGGAACAATTAAATAAAACCACAGTAATACCATGACTAATGGGATAGAACGAAAGGTATTAACGTAAGCGGCCGCAAACCAACTAATAGGTTTAAATGTAGACAGGCGCATAACAGCAAGCACCGTTCCCCATAAAATACCAACTACAATAGCGGTGATGGTGATTTTTAAAGTGATAGCCATGCCATCGACTAAAAATGGTAGGCTTGGAACAACAGAACTCCAGTCAAATTCATACATTATTGACCTCCTGTTGTGCCAGGTAAACGCACACGTTTTTCAAGCCAACTCATGATTAACATAATAATGACGTTGATAAAAACATAGGCGAGAGTAATTGCAGTGAATGACTCATATGCTTTTGCTGAATAATCGAGTAGCTTGTTTGCTTGTGCAGCCATATCAATTAACCCGATAGTGGAGGCAATCGCTGAGTTTTTTACGAGATTAAGCATTTCGGAGGTCATTGGTGGAATAATGACACGATAAGCATTGGGTAATAAAACATAACGATAGGTTTGAGGTAAGGTTAAACCCAAGGCAAGTCCAGCCGCTTTTTGCCCACGGGGTAATGAGTTAATTGCTGCTCTGACTTGTTCACACATACGCGCAGCGGTAAATAAACCTAAACAAAGAGCTGAAGAGACAAAAAATTGTACATTTGGCGCTAAGTCCATTTTAAACCAGTCGCCAATAGATTGAGGTAATAGTTCAGGAATAACTAAATACCACGTAAAGAATTGAACAATAAGTGGTACGTTACGGAATAACTCAACATAAACTGTACCTAAACTTGAAAGCCAACGATTAGGTACAGTACGCAAAATTCCGAATAAAGAACCAACAAGAAAGGCAATAACCCAAGCGCATAAAGATAAGGCAATGGTGACCTGGAAGCCTGAAATCAGCCATCCTAAGTATGTGGTGTTTCCGAAAGGGGCTTCTTGGAAGAATATCCCCCAATCCCAATCAATCGACATGATTTCACCTCCGGTGAAAAATAGGGGCAGGGAACGACTGCCCCAAACTTCACTGATCTGTCTGTCCAACAGATACTTTATAATTATTTGTTTGCATCAACGGCGTATGTATTTTTAATTCAATGCCTTATCATTTGGTGATGCAAATAAGGCTTTCATTTCATCAGAGATAGTGAATTCTAGGTTAAGATTTTTAGGTGGAATCGGGGCATTAAACCAGCGATTGAAGGATTTTTCTGCTTCACCTGATTTTTGTGCGTTAGCGATAGTTTCATCGATTAAGGCTTTAAATTGAGCATCGTCTTTACGCAACATACAGCCATAGGCTTCTTCAGATTGTGGTGTTCCTACAATTTCCCACAAACCTGGTTTTTTCGCTTTAGCGCGTTCACCAGCAAGTAATGCATCATCCATCATAAAGGCGACAGCACGACCTGATTCGAGTGTACGGAATGAGTCACCATGATCTTTTGCGCTGATAATGCGCATATTCATTTTTTTCTCATCGTTAAGTTTGTTAAGTAACATTTCAGATGTTGTTCCTGATGTTACAACTACATTTTTACCGGACAGATCAGAGAAGTCTTTTATTCCACCGTCTTTTTTCGCCAGTAAACGTGTACCTACGATAAAAATAGTATTAGAGAAACTAGCTTGTTGCTGACGAGCTTCATTATTGGTTGTTGAGCCACATTCAAAATCAAATGTGCCATTTTGTAATAATGGAATGCGATTCTGAGACGTAATAGGGATCAGGCGAACTTGCAGATTAGGTTTGCCTATTTTGTCTTTTACTGCTTGCACAATCAGATTGGAATAGTCTTGAGAATAGCCAACCACTTTTTGTTGGTTATCATAGTAAGAGAAAGGAACGGAGGATTCCCGATGCCCAACAATAATAATATCGTTGTCGTTGATTTTTTTTAAGGTTCCAGTGAGTTCTTCTGCTTGCACAGCTCCTGCAGCCCCTAAAATTATTAATGATAATGCTAGTTTACGCATGCGCATAATAACTCCTGTCGTGGTGATAAGTGATATTTGTGATTTGCTTTGTGTTGCTTTTTTGTTTTAATTTGTTTTGATAATGTTAATAGATAGAACAAATAACATACCGTTGGGAAGTGTAATTTGTGAAATACGAGAGGTATCTCTCAATAAAAGAATGAAATCAAATATGGTTGATTATTTTTTTGGAAGTTGTTTTCAATATTTAAAATTATTGTAGTAGAAACCTTATGGAAATAAAGGTTAAAGATGAAAAATTGAGATAATAGGAAAAATAAAATAAGTAGGGATTTGTAAAGTTTGTCTTAAGGAGTTGTTTGTCTGTGGATTACCGTTAAGATAACGGGTCATATTGATGAGGAACATCTATGAGTAATTGGCGGTCAGGTCGCTGGCTAGTGGTAATAACAGTTTTGCTGATCTTGTGTTGCATTGTTCAGCGTTCATTAGGTGCCCACGTCATTAGTGAGCGCTTAGCGACGGCTGTTTCTCAAACTCAATACCCACTATCAACACCGATTGCTGATGAGAATAGCGCAACAGAACATACTTATTCACTCTCTACCTGTGAATTAAGCGCTAAATCGTTATTATCTGTTCCTCCGCTAACAATAGAGCCTTTTTTCCATTCATGGGCTGTACTATTACTGTTAAGCATGGCCGCTATCTATGTTTCTCGCCAGCGTAGCCAAAAAAAACATCACCATCCACCCCCACCGATAAGACTTCACCTTCATTATTGCATTTTGAGGGATTAGAAATTTCCTTTTAGCTAAAAAATTGCACGTCTATCTTTGGGCGTAGCTTTGTGTGTAGCGTTGTAGGAATTTTTAGGGAGTTGTTATGTTTCGTTCTTTTGTTATGGCGTTGGTATTAACGCTATTTACGTTATCTACATCTCAAGCAGCAGATACAGGCTGGTTAACCATGCCTGATAATTCTCACGCACAAGTTAGGGCGACGGCACAAAAGTCACCAACGGGCGATGTGAAAATGTTACTTGAAGTGCAACTTGAGTCTGGGTGGAAAACTTATTGGCGCTCACCAGGGGAAGGTGGTGTTGCACCTGAAATTAATTGGCCACAAGATGTGAGTGCAATGATATGGCATTGGCCATCACCTTCTGCTTTTGATGTCGCAGGTATTCACACTCAAGGCTATGACAAACAAGTTGTTTTTCCGATTGAATTAACCTCTGTTCATGCTGATCGTTTAACTGGAGTTTTAACGTTATCAACATGCAGTAATGTCTGTATTTTAACGGACTACACTTTAGATTTAGACCTTACTGAGCCAGCACCTGCTGATTTTGAATGGCAATATAGTCAGGCGATGGCAAAAATCCCAGTTGGTACAGGACTCGTCTCCTCGGTTTCTTCTGATTATAACAATAGCCAGCTCACTATCTCTTTACAAAGAGAGCAAGGAGCGTGGGTTAAACCTAATATTTATCTCGATCCTCCCGAAGGTATGCTTTATGGAATTCCACATTTAAATCATAAAGATAATAATTTATTTGTCACTGTTGATGTAACTGATGACTGGGGAGATGCTGCGGGTGATATTTCGGGCAAAGCACTCTCATTTGTTATTACTGACCAAGATTTTTCTCGCCAAGTTAATGACACAATAGGACAGGGGGAAACAGGTATTGCGCCTCCATCTAATTCAAGTGTTGGATTATGGGGCATTCTAGCTTTTGCGCTATTAGGTGGATTGATCTTAAATTTAATGCCTTGCGTATTGCCTGTACTCGCGATGAAATTGGGTTCGATTTTACATCTTGAGAATCGCGATAAAGGGGTTATTCGTAAGCAATTCTCGGTATCTGTTTTAGGTATTTTAGTTTCTTTTTGGGCATTAGCTCTATTTATGACGGGTTTACGTTATAGCCAAGAAGCCTTAGGTTGGGGAATACAGTTTCAAAGCCCTTGGTTTATTGGATTTATGGTGTTAGTGACGGCTATTTTTACTGCTAATTTATTTGGTCTATTTGAGTTACGTTTAAGTAGCAATATGAATACTAAAATGGCAACGGCAGGTGGACAGGGGTATGGCCGCCATTTTTGGGAAGGTGCTTTTGCTACTTTACTTGCCACTCCTTGTTCCGCACCATTTTTAGGTACTGCAGTCGCTTATGCTCTGATTGCTCCATTAAGTGAATTATGGCTTATTTTTACTGCATTAGGGATAGGAATGAGTTTGCCTTGGATCTTAGTGGCAATATTCCCATCTGTTGCAAAAGTGCTACCAAAACCCGGTAAATGGATGAATCGCCTAAGAGTTGTTTTAGGTTTTATGATGCTGTTGTCTAGCATTTGGCTTATTACACTTTTAATTCCTCATTTTGGCATGACAATTGTTGCCGGCATTTTTATTGTTATTGCTTTACTTTTATTGCTCGCAATAGTCCGGCACTATGGTAAAAAAACGGCTCTTATTTCTACTGTGATAGCCCTATTTTTAGCGGGAAGTACTTATTTATTTGTTGCTCAACCAGAAAGCCATACACTTGTAGGCCAAGACACGGTAAATTGGCAACCTTTATCTGAAGAAGCAATACATCAAGCCTTGGCTGATAATAAACGCGTGTTTGTTGATGTCACGGCAGATTGGTGTGTGACCTGCAAAGCAAACAAATACAATGTATTATTGCGAGAAGATATTCAGGCTGCTCTGTCAGCCCCTGATGTCGTTGCATTAAGAGGGGATTGGACTAAACCCTCTGATAAGATCACCCAGTTTTTAAAACAACGAGGTCAAGTAGCTGTACCTTTTAACCAAGTTTATGGACCTTGCCATAAAAATGGCGTGGTTTTACCCCCTCTTTTAAATAAAGATTCAACATTGACTGTTCTTTCAGAGGCTAAAGGAGCCCAATAATGAAAAAAACACTTTCTGCACTGGTTATTTCGTCATTACTTTTTGGTGCAAATGTGCAAGCAGCGGCATTAAGTGCTGATCAGGAAAAAGAAGTTCGTGCACTGGTTCGTGATACATTAATCAAAAATCCAGAAATTTTGGAAGAAGCTATCACTGCATTACAAGCACAAAAAGCCGATGAGCAACAAGCACAATTTCGTACCGCATTAAAGGCAGAACATGATGCATTATATAACGATGCAGCAAGTCCTCGTATTGGTGCAAAAGACGCTAAATTAGTGTTAGTTTCTTTTACTGATTATAACTGCCCTTATTGCAAACGTTTTGATCCGTTATTAGAACAAATCACAAAAGATTATCCAGAAGTAGCTGTGATCATTAAACCATTACCATTTAAAGGCGAAAGTTCTGCTAAAGCATCTCAAGCTGTGCTTTCTGTATGGAAAGAAGATCCAAAAGCGTTCTTAGCGTTACACCAACGTTTAATGCAGAAGAAAACAATGCTAGATAATGCAAGTATTGATGATGCAATGAAAACAACTAATACAAGCAAAGTAAAATTAACGGATGACAGTTTAAAAGTGTTACAAAATAACCTAGATCTTTCTCGTAAATTAGGTATTCAAGGTACGCCTGCAACTGTTGTTGGTGATATGGTTATCCCTGGTGCTGTTGATTATGCTCAGTTAGAAATGATTGTGAAAGAGCAACTGGCTAAAGTGAAAAAATAATGCGTAGTCGCTTACGAAAGTGGAGTAAAGAACTTATTGTTCTGGTTGTCATTTTCGTTGTAGCCTCTTTCGCGATGGATTGGTGGCGACAACCTACGCCACCATCTTTAACGAATTTACCTGAGCTTTATACTGTTGATAATAAAGTTGTTTCATTAACAGAATTGAGTGCTGAAAAGCCCTTATTAATCTATTTTTGGGCAACATGGTGTGGTGTTTGTAAACTAACAACACCCGCGGTGAATTCATTAGCGCAAGATGGGTATAATGTGACATCAGTTGCGATCCGTTCGGGTGATAATGCAAAACTCGCACGCGGTATTCAGTCTAAAGAACTTGTTTTTCCTGTAATAAATGATAGCCGAGGAGATATTTCTCAGCAGTGGGAAATTAGTGCAACACCTTCATTTGTTATTATCTATAAAGGGGAGATGGTGGGCTTTACGAGTGGTTGGTCATCTTCATGGGGATTGAAACTACGTTTATGGTGGGCTTCTGTTTAAATCGGTTATCAGAATTTTAGTAAAGAAAAAATGATACCGGGTAAGCTGACAATAAAGTAGATCACCTCATAAATAATATTTTTACGTCTACGCTCAATTTTTGCTTCTTGGGTATTTTGAGCTATTAACACTTTTTCATCGGCAATACGTTTTGAAGTATTAATATGTATTGGCACAATATTAATAGGGATAACAGTTTGATTATTTTTATTCGTAGGTGTTAATTGGGCTAATGTCCAACCATATTGATGTTGTTTATCTCCGAACGCATTTTGCTGAATAACATAACCATAATAATCTTTACGAAAACCTTTTTCTTCGTTATCGCTGGAAATTTTATGAGCATATTGCCAATAAGATTGAATATCTGCTGAATGAATTAATTGAGATAGTGCTGGTGGCTCAAGTAGGGTGACATTAACGCGTTTAGACTCAGCCTTTTGTTTTTGTTTAACTTTAATCACAGTTTTCCAATGCACAGGTACAATGGTTTTATCTTCAATAAGTTGATTAACTGACTCTGGCTGTTTTGATAAAACCCAGCCAAATTCATGTTGTTGCTGATTGAACATCTGGCGTTGGATCCATTTATTTTCTTTATCCGTACGGAAACCCTTTGTTTCATTATCTGTTGATATTTTTTTAGCTCGTAGCCAAATAATATCGAGAATATGTTCAGGGTAATGTTCCATGAGAAAGCCCTTTTATTAGAGAAAGCCCAACCTAATTAATATTAACTTAATAAGGTTGGGCTTTATTCATTTTAATTACGGCGTTTAATAAAGGCGATAATAAAAAATAATCCAACCAGTATCCATAATGGTGTATTACCCCATTTGTAATAAGGAGTTAATCCTGTTGTTGGTGTGATTTTTTCTGCTAAAGCACCTTCTTCAAATTGAGGAAGCTGAGAAATGACATCACCGTTGGCTGCAATAAAGGCTGTAATACCGTTATTTGTCGAACGTAATAATGGTCTTCCTAACTCTAGAGAACGCATTCTCGCCATTTGGAAATGTTGCCAAGGGCCTATTGAATTACCAAACCACGCATCATTAGAAATCGTTAATAAGAATCGTGTATCAGGTTTGAAATTAGCACGAACTTGCTCACCTAAAATAATTTCATAGCAGATAGCTGCGGTAATTTTGGCATCATTGACAGTCAGCTGAGGCTGTACATATTCGCCTTGGCTTAATGATGACATTGGTAAATTAAAGAAAGGCGCCAGTGGGCGTAATAGTGATTCTAATGGCACATATTCACCAAAAGGAACAAGGTGATGTTTATTATAGCGATCTGTTGCTGGGTATTGATAAGCATAGTGTTCACCTAATGTGATGACACTATTGTAGAAACGGTAACCTTCTAATGTCGGCCTAGCATCAATAATTCCTGTCATTAAATGAGTATCTTGCTCTCTCAGTTGCTTATCAAGCTCAGCTAAAAAGCCTTGTTGTTGAATTTCAACATCAGGGATCGCCGATTCAGGCCAAATAATAAGATTTGCATTACCGATAAAAGGGCGACTTAAGGTGAGATAGGTTTTTAGCGTGCTTTCTAATGTACCCGGTTCCCATTTTAATGACTGCGCAATATTTCCTTGAACAAGTGCTATCTCTTGTGTTTCATCCGGTAATGCTTGATACCACTGATAAGATTTAAAGCTGATAGGCAGTACCAATAAAAGGAGTGCTGCAACAAGGCTATAAATTGATTTTCGAAAGAGAGCAAATGCGATAAGGCCACTGATAACAGTAAGTAGCAACGTTATCATTGTGACACCAAAAATAGGTGCAATTCCTTTTAATGGGCCATCAATTTGGCTATAACCAAATTGTAACCATGGGAAACCCGATAATACCCAACCTCTCAAGAATTCTGTAATTTGCCATAGTGCGGGTGCAGCAAAAACAAATCGCCATAGAGTCGGATTTGGGAAAAACTTATTTAATAAACCGGCAAAAAGTAAGGTATAGAGTGATAAATAAAGTGCCAATAAAATCACTAAAAATATATTTATCGCAAATGGCATACCACCAAAATCAGCAATGCTGACATAAACCCAATTTACACCAGTACCAAATAATCCAAAGCCCCAGGCAAAGCCAAGAAATGCACCTTGTCGAGTTGTACGTTGCGTAATTATCAGTAATAGGCCCAGCAATGAAACTAAGGCAGCAGGCCAAAAGTCAAAAGGCGAAAACGCGAAGGTGCCGATAGCACCTAAAAAAACCGCCAGGAGGGCGCGGACCCACTGGCGGTTTAAGAAAGAGGTCTTATTCATTTAGATCCTATGCATCATTACCTAGTTCAGGAATGGGCGCATCATCTGGGATATGCACATAAACCTGAATGATCTTACGGCTATCTGCCATAACAACTTTAAATTGGTAATTATCAATGGTAATAGTTTCACCACGAGCAGGAAGGTGACCAAAGGCTTGCATAACTAAGCCACCAATAGTATCAACTTCTTCATCGCTGAAATGTGTACCGAACGCTTCATTGAAATCTTCTATCTGGGTTAAAGCTCGAACTGAGTAAGCGTGGCGACTCAGTGGACGAATATCAATATCATCCTCATCGTCATACTCATCTTCAATTTCGCCTACGATAAGTTCTAGAATATCTTCAATTGTGACAAGCCCTGATACACCTCCGAATTCATCAATCACAATTGCCATATGATAGCGTTGTGAGCGGAATTCTTTTAATAGGCGATCGACCCGTTTACTTTCAGGTACAACAACCGCTGAACGTAAGACTTTATCCATACTAAATGGCTCTGCGTCAGTACGCATAAATGGCAGCAAATCTTTTGCCATCAATAAGCCTTCAATATGATCTTTGTCTTCGCTTATGACTGGGAAACGGGAATGTGCTGAATCAATAATTACATCTAAACATTCATCAAGAGTTTGATTACGTTTTAGTGTAACGATTTGGGAGCGTGGGATCATAATATCTCGGACACGCTGTTCAGCAATATCCATTACCCCTTCAAGCATGTCGCGGGTATCAGGATCAATTAATTCTTTCTGTTCAGAATCGCGGATAAGCTCCATCAGATCATCACGGTTTTTAGGTTCACCGTGGAACCACTGATTAAGCAGTGTGAGAAACCCTTTCTTAGGACCAGGGTTATCGTTACTCGAAGATTGGTCGTCGCTCATGGCGTTTTAACTATTTTTCCTCATTGAATGGTTAATTAGATATAATATTTATCATAAAAATAAGAGAACTGTTACTCTTTTTCAATTAAATAGGGATCTGCATAACCTAAATTTTGTAAGATTTCTGTCTCTAAACCTTCCATTTCTTCGGCTTCATCATCTTCAATATGATCATAACCTAAAAGATGTAGACAACCATGAATAACCATGTGTGCCCAATGTTCTTCGACGGTCTTACTCTGTTCAACGGCTTCTTTTTCTACCACTTGTCGGCAAATAATCAAATCACCTAATAAAGGCAGTTCAATTTCAGGTGGCGCTTCAAAAGGAAAAGAAAGCACGTTAGTGGGTCTATCTTTACCGCGATAAGTGAGATTAAGCTCGTGACTTTCTGCTTCATCAACAATGCGGATGGTGACTTCACTGACTGGTTGAAACTGTGGTAATACCGCTTCAAGCCATGTCATAAATTGGGCTTCACTCGGAAGCCCTTGCGTATTTTCACTTGCAACTTGTAAATCAAGGATAACTTCACTCATGATTTTCTCTCTGAAGCTTCTCTTTTTCTGCTTTGATAGCTTGGCGACGTTTTTGGTCTTCAGTTTCCCAAGCTTCATAGGCGATAACAATTTTAGCAACCACAGGGTGACGAACAACGTCTTCACTGTGGAAAAAGTTAAAACTTAAGTCATTCACATCGGACAAAACCTCAATGGCATGACGTAAGCCTGATTTATTGCCTCTTGGCAGGTCAATCTGAGTTATATCCCCAGTGACAACAGCTTTAGAGTTAAAGCCAATACGCGTTAAGAACATTTTCATTTGTTCAATGGTGGTGTTTTGGCTTTCATCAAGAATAATAAAGGCATCATTGAGTGTACGTCCACGCATATAAGCGAGGGGAGCGACTTCAATAACATTACGCTCTATTAGTTTCTCAACTTTTTCAAAACCCAACATCTCAAATAACGCATCATAAAGCGGTCGTAAATAAGGATCGACTTTTTGACTAAGGTCGCCAGGTAAAAACCCCAATTTTTCACCCGCTTCAACCGCAGGGCGCGTTAACAAGATACGACGCACTTCTTGACGTTCAAGGGCATCAACAGCGGCAGCAACAGCCAGATATGTCTTCCCTGTACCTGCAGGCCCAATACCAAACGTAATATCATGGGTTTGAATATTGGCAATATATTGAGCCTGATTCGGTGTTCGAGGTTTTATGACACCTCGTTTAGTCCGAATATTGGTTGATTTCCCAAATTCAGGAACATGCTCATCACTTTGCTCAAGCACACGGCTTTCTTTGATAGCAAGATGAATTTGTTCTGGGTCGATATCGGGGATCACGCCTTTAATTGGCGAGGTTTCCACATACAGGCGACGTAAAATTCCTGCTGCTGCATTGACACATAATGATTTACCC
Organism: Proteus vulgaris; assembly: GCF_011045815.1. Taxonomy (GTDB): domain Bacteria; phylum Pseudomonadota; class Gammaproteobacteria; order Enterobacterales; family Enterobacteriaceae; genus Proteus; species Proteus vulgaris_B. The sequence goes on from NZ_CP047344.1 coordinate 1,105,208, forward strand.
GTGAGTTTAAAACGGTTATCACGATGATTAATCTCGATACCTAAACGGCGCTCAAGTTGCTTAATATTATCGTCAAATGGACCACATAGGCTCATTAAACGGGCATTGTCAGCTGGCTCTAAGAAAATTTCTTGGGTCGCTACTTGTGCATGTGCTATTACTGTCACTGATTATCCTTTTGTTAAATCTGATTAATTAAGGTTGGTAAACACCTACCCCTAATTCATCTTCTTTACGAGTACGTGCAATGACGGATTCTGGTGATTCATGGATACGTAAATCCATTTGATCTTCCGTTCTAACCACTTTACCACGTAGGGAGTTGGCATAAACGTCCACAATCTCAACATCAACGAACTTACCAATCATATCCGGTGTACCTTCAAAGTTAACCACACGGTTAGTTTCAGTACGACCAGAAAGCTCCATCACATTTTTACGTGAAGGACCTTCAACAAGAATACGCTGCACACTGTTTAGCATAGCTCGGCTAAAGTTCATGGCTTGTTGATTGATACGTTGTTGTAGCAGATATAAACGCTGTTTCTTTTCATCTTCGCTAACGTCATCAGGTAAATCAGCGGCTGGAGTACCAGGACGTGCAGAATAGATAAAACTAAAGCTCATATCAAAATTTACATCTGCAATTAATTGCATCGTTTTTTCAAAGTCGTCTTGTGTTTCACCAGGGAAACCGATGATAAAATCTGAGCTGATCAGAATACCAGGACGCGCTTTGCGTAATTTGCGAATGATGCTTTTATATTCAAGTGCCGTATGGTTACGCTTCATTAATGTTAGAATGCGGTCAGAACCACTTTGCACTGGTAAGTGTAAGTAGCTGACTAACTCTGGTGTATCTTCATAAACGGCAACGATATCATCAGTAAATTCTATTGGATGACTAGTTGTAAAGCGAACGCGGTCAATACCATCAATTGCTGCCACTAAGCGAATTAATTCAGCAAAGCTGCAAATTTGACCATCAAAAGTAGCGCCACGATAGGCGTTAACATTTTGGCCTAATAAGTTAACTTCACGTACACCTTGCGCTGCTAATTGTGCGATTTCAAATAACACATCATCACAAGGGCGACTGACTTCTTCACCTCGAGTGTAGGGCACAACGCAGAAAGAGCAGTATTTATTACAGCCTTCCATGATGGAAACGAAAGCAGAAGGGCCTTCTGCACGAGGTTCTGGCAGACGGTCAAATTTTTCGATTTCAGGGAAGCTGATATCGACAACGGGGCTTTTAGTGCCTTTAACCTGATTAATCATTTCAGGTAAGCGGTGTAAGGTTTGTGGTCCGAAGATAATATCGACACACTGCGCACGTTGACGAATGTATTCACCTTCTTGAGAGGCAACACAACCGCCGACGCCAATGATAATATCGGGTTTATTATCTTTAAAATATTTCCAACGTCCTAACTGATGAAAGACTTTTTCTTGTGCTTTCTCACGGATAGAACAGGTATTTAGCAGTAGAATGTCCGCATCTTCGGCGACATCGGTTAACTGATAACCGTGGGTGCTTTCGAGTAGGTCTGCCATTTTGGATGAATCGTACTCATTCATCTGACAGCCCCAAGTTTTAATGTACAGTTTTTTTATCGTCGACATTGTGTAAATCCGGTATTTTCAGTGAGACAATAGCTAATCACTGGAAAACGTTGCGTGTAATAAGCCAATAAGGCGGTTATTGTAGTCATTTGTGTGGTCAGTGACTAGAGTAAGTCGGCGCTAATTCTTTATGGCGTTTAGTTTAATCAAAATAAACTGAAACAGCGCTTACCTATTATTTAAAGTAATGAGTTATGGCATAACAATGATGAGTAATGTAAAAAACGATTTTGATGCAATCATCGCGGGTGGCGGGATGATTGGCGCTGCTGTTGCAATTGGACTGGCGCAAGAAGGATTGCGTGTCGCAATGATTGAACGACAGTCTCCAGCACCTTTTGATGCGTCATCTCATCCTGATATCCGTATTTCTGCGATTAGCTGTGCGTCCGTTAGTCTATTAAAACAACTAGGTGCATGGCAACATGTTTTGGCTATGCGTTCTGCGCCTTATCTTACCCTTGAAACATGGGAAGAAGAAAATGCTCATGTTATTTTTGATGCAAAAAGCTTAGGGTTGCCCGAATTGGGGTATATGGTTGAAAACCGTATTTTGCAATTAGCACTTTGGCAAGAAGCTGAACGTTATAGCAATATCACTTTATTATGCCCAAACAGTCTAAGTAAAATGACCTATTTAGATGATAAGTGGAAAGTAACACTTACTGATGGCAGTGAAGTGACCACAAATTTAGTGGTAGGTGCGGATGGTGCGAATTCTCAAGTACGCCAATTTGCTGGTATTGGTAGCAATGGCTGGCAATATCGCCAATCTTGTATGTTGATTACAGTAAAAACAGAATTACCACCAGAAAAGGGAACATGGCAACGGTTTTATCCTTCTGGGCCTCGGGCTTATTTACCACTTTTTGATAACTGGGCTTGTTTGGTTTGGTATGACTCGCCGGACAGAATTAGAAAACTGCAAAACATGTCGATGATGCAGTTAGAAAAAGAAATTCAACATGCTTTTCCTGAGCGATTAGGTAAAGCGACGCCTATTGCTGCGGGGTCATTCCCATTAACGCGTCAACATGCAAGTCGTTACGTTGATAAAGGGATTATTTTGTTGGGAGATGCGGCTCATACCATCAATCCTTTAGCGGGGCAGGGCGTCAATTTAGGTTATCGTGATGTAGATTGTTTCTTAGACTTAGTGGCTGAAGCTAAAAAGCATTATGAGCCTTGGGATTCAATGGCATTATTGAAAAAATATCAGCGCCGACGTATGCCTGATAACTTAGTGATGCAAGCGGGAATGGATGTATTTTATCACGCCTTTAGTCACCAATTACCGGGGTTAAAAGTCGTTAGAAATATCGGTCTTTTAGCTGCTCAACATGCAGGTAAGGCTAAAGAAGCAGCGCTACGTTATGCTTTAGGCATTAAGTAATTTAAGTAACAAAGTAATGCGATGATCTCCCCAAAGAGATCACCGCATTATTGCTAAGTGTTTAAGTGCTTAGCATGAAAGGCAATATGTTCGCCAATAAAACTCGCCACAAAATAGTAACTGTGATCGTACCCTTGATGTAAATTCAATTGATAAGGGAAATGTTTTTTGTCACAAACTTGCGCAAATAATTCAGGCTTAAGTTGCTCTTGATAGAAGGGATCGCCAGATCCTACATCAACACGCATGGGTAAGGTATGTTCTGCGCTATTAAGTAAAGCAATCGCATCATACTGTTCCCATTGTTTAGTATCCTCTCCTAAGTACGCATTAAACGCCTTTTTACCCCAAGGAACTATAGATGGTGCCACTATAGGAGAAAATGCCGATACGCTGCTATAGCGTGCCGAATTTCGTAATGCAATGGTTAATGCGCCATGCCCTCCCATTGAATGCCCGCTAATTGCGCGCTTATTCGTGACAGGAAAGTGTGTTTCAATCAGTGTCGGTAGCTCATCAACAATATAGTCATACATGTGATAATGCGCATTCCATGGCGATTGTGTTGCGTTTAAATAGAATCCAGCACCTTGACCTAAATCATAAGCACTATCATCAGCGACATTTTCACCACGGGGGCTGGTATCTGGTATAACTAAAATAATGCTATGTTGTGCCGCAAATTGTTGAGCACCAGCTTTGGTAATAAAATTTTGTTCGTTACAAGTTAAGCCTGATAACCAATATAAAATAGGGTATTTTTGCCCTTCTTCCATAGGAGGAAGATAGATGGCAAATTTCATCTCACAATTTAACACCTTTGATGTATGCTGATAAACTTCTTGCCAGCCACCAAAACAGGCGTGACGTTCAATCCTTTCCATTTTGACTCCTTTAAAAACAAAGACAAACCTATGAGGCATAGGCTTGAGGATGATTAATCGAAATGAATAACAGTTCGGATTGATTTACCTTCGTGCATTAAATCAAAAGCTTCATTAATTTTTTCTAATGGAAGTTTATGGGTAACAAAAGGTTTAAGTTCGATATTACCTTTCATTGCATCTTCAACCATACCAGGTAATTGACTACGACCTTTTACACCACCAAAAGCAGTACCTTTCCACGAACGACCCGTAACCAATTGGAAAGGACGTGTTGAGATCTCTTGCCCAGCGCCAGCCACACCAATGATGACTGATTGCCCCCAGCCACGATGCGCACTTTCTAATGCGGCTCTCATCACATTGACGTTTCCAATACATTCAAAAGTATGATCAACACCCCATTGGGTCATTTCGACAAGAACTTGCTGGATAGGTTTATCGTAATCATTAGGATTTAGACAATCTGTCGCACCAAATTGACGTGCCAATTCAAATTTCTCAGGATTAGTATCAATGGCAAAAATACGGCCCGCTTTGGCTTGTCTTGCACCTTGCAGAACAGCAAGGCCAATACCACCCAAACCAAAGACAGCGACAGAATCACCCTCTTGTACTTTTGCCGTATTGTGAACAGCACCAATACCGGTTGTGACGCCACACCCTAATAAACAGACTTCTTCGTGATTAGCATCAGGATTAATTTTTGCTAATGAAACTTCAGCAACAACGCTGTATTCACTGAAGGTAGAACATCCCATGTAGTGATAAATAGGCTGTCCATTATAGGAAAAGCGTGTTGTGCCATCGGGCATTAAGCCTTTCCCTTGCGTTGCTCTGACTGCAACACATAAGTTTGTTTTGCCTGATTTACAAAATAGGCATTCACCGCATTCTGCTGTGTACAGTGGAATAACATGATCGCCAGGTTTTACGCTAGTGACGCCTTCACCTACTTCAACAACAACGCCTGCGCCTTCATGACCCAGAATAGCAGGGAAGACACCTTCAGGATCATCACCTGAGAGCGTAAAGGCATCTGTATGGCAAACGCCAGTGTGGCTAATTTTAATAAGCACTTCGCCGGCTTTTGGTGGCATAACATCAACTTCAACAATTTTTAAAGGCTCTCCAGGTCCAAATGCGACCGCAGCACGAGATTTCATGGTGTATCCTTTTTTTGTTATTAACGCAGGTAAGTGCGGATAAGTGAAATGGCATCATCAACGGAGTTTTTTTGATCTTCAGGAGAAGCGACGGCATCCATAAGACCTTCACGTAAATGACTTTCGAGTACACCTGCCATTAAGCCATTGATAGCGCCTCGAATGGCAGCAATTTGTTGTAATACCTGACCGCATTCATTTTCATTTTCAAGAGCTGTTTCTAATGCAAGAAGTTGCCCTTTGATTTTTCTTACGCGAGTTAACGCGGCTTTTTTTTCTGCTGGTGAGTGTGGCATACATAATCCTTAAATATACTATAGGGGAGTATAGTATTTGAGTGAATGTATGTACAGAGAGATCAAAAAAGCTTGGAAAAATAAAAATGGAATTAAAAAATCGTTTTGAATGCAAGAAAGTAAAGAGAAGTACAAAGGGTAGAAGTAGTGTTTGGGGGGAAATGGAAGCGCAGAAACAAAAAAGACTCGCTATTGCGAGTCTTAATCGTTGATTTCGTGATAAACACGTTAGTAATCAATGGTGCGGGAGGCGAGACTTGAACTCGCACACCTTGCGGCGCCAGAACCTAAATCTGGTGCGTCTACCAATTTCGCCACTCCCGCAACAACTTGGAGAAAAAAAGACTCGCTTTGCGAGTCTCTCTTTCAAAATATGGCTGGGATACCAGGATTCGAACCTGGGAATGCCAGGATCAAAACCTGGTGCCTTACCGCTTGGCGATATCCCAAAAATGGTGGCTATGACGGGATTCGAACCTGTGACCCCAACATTATGAGTGTTGTGCTCTAACCAGCTGAGCTACATAGCCATATTGAATCTAGCGAAAGATGGCTGGGATACCAGGATTCGAACCTGGGAATGCCAGGATCAAAACCTGGTGCCTTACCGCTTGGCGATATCCCATCCGCTAATTCAATTGTCAACACACTTATTTATCAGAAATATGGCTGGGATACCAGGATTCGAACCTGGGAATGCCAGGATCAAAACCTGGTGCCTTACCGCTTGGCGATATCCCAACTGATAAATTCTTGACGAGGTTAAAATGGTGCGGGAGGCGAGACTTGAACTCGCACACCTTGCGGCGCCAGAACCTAAATCTGGTGCGTCTACCAATTTCGCCACTCCCGCAAAAAAGATGGTGGCTATGACGGGATTCGAACCTGTGACCCCAACATTATGAGTGTTGTGCTCTAACCAGCTGAGCTACATAGCCATCTTTTTTTTTGCATAACCTTCGTCGGCGTTGCGGGGCGCATTATGCGTATTACAGACAAATCCGTCAACTGCTTTTTGCATTAATTTTCGAGAAACGTGTCCGTTTGCTCGATGGTTAATCATTTTGTCGAAAAAAGATCCAAAAAACAACCTTGTTGATAAAAAATATACTCAAAAAGAAGAGAGTGTAAAGTGTGAATAAAAAGAAAAAACAAAGCAGTAAGAAGAGAAAGGTGAATAAATATCATTAAAATGTAGGGACAAAAAGGGATAAAAAAAGAAATGTAGTGAAAAAATCATGCAACATTTCTTTTTCTTAATCTATTACTGTTTGAATTTTAGACACATTTTCCTATTTAACTAAGAAAAAGTATTTATTTAACTCAAAAAGTATAATTTATCAGCAATAACTTACTTTTCTAATAGCTGTTGAAGCAATTCTCCGTTAAGCATTGCTCGTTTAGTTAATGCAAAAGCCCCTATTGCAGAACGATGATCAAGCTCTGATGTGACCACAGGAAGTTCTTCTCTAAATTCTTTTAATACTTGCGTATTAATACAACTTTGAATGGACGGTAGCAAAATTTCAGCAGCTTCGGTTAATTCACCCGCTAAGACAACTTTTTGTGGGTTAAATAAGTTAATTGCGATCGCAATGGCTTTACCCAAATGTAGGCCAACTTGTTTAATTGTTTCCACCGCTAATGGATCATTTTTAACCGCAGCATGACAGATATCTTGGATTTGACACTGTGTCGATGATAAATATTGGCTTGGGTAGCCTTGCTCTAGTTGATAGCGTACTTTGGCTTCAATTGCCGTATTTGATGCAATTGTTTCTAAACAGCCAAAATTACCACAATGACAACGCTCACCCAGAGGGTCTATTTGAATATGGCCAATTTCCCCAAGGTTACCGCGCTGATTGAGGAGAATTTTATTATTAATAATAACCCCTGCACCCGCACCACGGTGAATTCGCACTAATAGCGAATCTTCACAATCTCTTGTGGCACCAAAATAGTTTTCAGCTAATGCGAGGCTTCGAATATCATGACCAGCATAACATGGAAGGCTAAAGCGTTTTTCAAGACTGTTTACTAAAGCCCAATTATCCACTTTCATATGAGGCATATAGCGAACAACGCCTTTATTGGGATCAACAAGGCCAGGTAAGATCACGGAAATTGAAATAAGCTCACGAATACGACGTTGATTTTGTTTAATAAAATCATCAATTGCGTTAATAAGCAGAGTTTCAACTTCATTTTGTGTGCTTTGTTCTATGGGATAGTGTTGCTCAATGATGACCTTACCACTCAGATCATAGAGTGCGACAGTCGCATCATTGCGCCCTAGCCGCACACTGACGGTATTAAAATTACGGTGTTCAACAATGATGGAAATAGCACGGCGTCCACCTGTTGATGCTTGTTGGTCAACTTCTTTAATTAGCCCACGTTCAAGCAACTGACGAGTAATTTTAGTCACACTGGCCGGTGCTAACTGGCTTTGTTCGGCTATTTGGATACGGGAAATGGGCCCGTGTTGATCAATCAGTCGATACACAATCGCACTGTTAAGTTGTTTAACAAGATCGATATTGCCAATTTGCGTTTCAGTGTTGTTATGACTCATCAGCATAAACATCCATTAGTTATCAGTTATTTCAATACCATTGACAAATGTTGTGCAAAGGTTGAAGTCCTTGTCAAAAGAAGCAAGATTAGCAATTTTTCCAGCTTCAATTGTACCGAGTTCTTTTTCTATCCCAATCGCACGAGCGGGATAAAGTGTAGCCATTCGTAATGTTTCATCTAATGGAATACCTACATGGATCACGCTATTTTTAATCGCGCCAATCATGGTAAGTGATGATCCACTTAATGTGCCATCAGCATCGACACACAATCCATTACGATAATATATGGTTTTTCCTGCAAAAACGAAGCTATCCATCTCATTTTTATTAGGATCAAGCCCCGCAGGCGCAGTTGCATCTGTGACTAAAAGTAATTTATCGCCTTTTAAACGCTTACTATTGCGAATATTAGCCCATGAAACATGCATACCATCAGCAATAATACCTGCATAAACCTCTGGTGTATCATAAATAGCGCCAACAAGGCCAGGGCCTCTGCCGGTAATATAAGGCATTGCATTATAAAGATGGGTCGATAATGAAATTCCATTACGGAACCCTTTACGTGCTTCTTCATAAGTCGAATTGGAATGGCCTGCCGAGACAATGATACCTGCTTTGATTAATTGACGAACATACTTTTCATCAACCATTTCTGGTGCAAGGGTGATTTTTGCGATGACATCAGCATTATCGCACAAATAGTCAATCATCTGAGCACTTGGTTGACGAATAAATTGCGGATCATGCGTCCCTTTTTTAATCACATTGATGTAAGGGCCTTCTAAATGTAATCCCAGTACTTTATTTTTATGTTTTTTCATATAGGCGCGAGTTGCTTCGATGCCTATTTTCATCAATTCATCAGAACAGGTAATTAGTGTTGGTAAATAACTGGTACAGCCTAAACGCTCATTTGCTTTTTGCATGATTTCTAGCGTTTCAATGGTGACATTTTCTGGTATGTCATTAAATTGCACGCCACCACAACCATTAACTTGTAAATCGATAAAACCAGGAGAAACAATTGCACCTTTCATATCACGAACAGAGATATCTTTTGGCAGTTGATCCTGTGGGCAAACCTGCTCAATACGGGAGCCGTTAATAATAATGGCGTGATTTTCTAAACGGTCGTAACCTGTATAAATAACAGCATTTGTTAAGGCAAACATACCTTTGTCTCCTGATAAGGGAAGTCAATCTAAAAAAGCCGATATCAGCCAGTAAATTCTGGCTGATAAGTAAGAGAGCTTAGCCTTTTCCACTACTTAATCAGTAGGTACTTATTTTACTAAACTTAGTCTTGGTATTTTTGACACTCTTGCGCTTCAATCTGTTGGAAATAACGCAATGTTTTAACGCGTAATTCCATTGTGGCAGGATCATCACACACTATAATTGCTTTCGGATGAAGCTGGACACAGGAAATTGTCCATAAATGGTTAACTGCACCTTCTGTGGCGGCATGTACAGCCTGTGCTTTATTAAAGCCTGTTGCCAAAATCATTAACTCTTCAGCATCTAATAAAGTACCTACACCAACTGTCAGTGCGTATTTAGGAACATGATTTACATTATTGTCGAAGAAACGTGAATTCGCTAAACGGGTGTCTTCGGTGAGTGTTTTCATGCGAGTGCGTGAAGAGAGTGATGACGCAGGTTCATTAAAAGCAATGTGACCGTCATTACCAACGCCCCCCATAAACAGATTGATTTTGCCATAAGACTTTATTTTAGCCTCATAACGTGCACATTCTGCTTGTGGATCTTTTGCATTGCCGTTTAATAAATTGATATTTTCATCTTTAATATCAATATGATTAAAGAAGTTTTCATACATAAATGTACGATAACTTTGTGAATGATCTGATGGAATACCAACATATTCATCCATATTGAATGTCACAACGTGTTGAAAACTGATTTTTCCAGCTTGGTGTAATTCAATTAACTCTTTATATGTCGCCAATGGCGTGCCACCAGTTGGTAAACCAAGCACGAAAGGGCGATCTGCGGTTGGATTAAATTCGTTGATCTTTTCAACGATGTAATTTGCAGACCACTTACCAACTTGTTTTGCCGTGGATAGGGGGATTAACCTCATAGTAACCTCATAGAAAAAAGACAAATCTGATAATTCAGGAACATGTTATTTCATTGTGTGATTATCAGTGGCTCATCTATAACACGAATTTCTTTTCATTTTTAGTCGATGACCCAATTGTCCCGCCAAAAGATATTTTTAATCATAAAATAAGCTTTCTGACTTAGCCAGCATTTCAGCTAAAAAATATACGATATTGGTGACTTCAATCACAAATTATGACTAATTAATTTGCGATACGAAATAATTTTTTTAGACTGAAAATGGAATTAAATAATTAGCTCATCAATTTTTTTATAAAATATGAATGAGTATGAATAAGATCCCGTATAGGGGCTATCCAAGGGGGAGTTTGTGAATATTTTAAGTTATCTGCAGAAGATAGGACGGGCACTAATGGTGCCTGTTGCTACATTACCTGCAGCTGCAATTCTGATGGGGATTGGCTACTGGATTGATCCAGTAGGCTGGGGTAGCGATAACGCGCTTGCAGCCTTACTGATTAAATCAGGCTCCGCAATCATCGATAATATGTCAGTTTTGTTTGCTATAGGTGTTGCTTATGGTATGTCGAAAGACAAAGATGGTGCAGCGGCATTAACTGGATTTGTCGGGTTTTTAGTCGTAACCACACTTTGTTCGCCAGCGGCCGTTTCTATGATCAAAGGTATCCCATTAGAGGAAGTACCAGCTGCATTTGGTAAAATAGAGAACCAATTTGTGGGGATTTTAGTGGGTGTGCTTTCAGCGGAACTTTATAACCGTTTTAGCCAAGTTGAATTGCCTCTCGCACTCTCTTTCTTTAGTGGTCGACGTTTAGTTCCTATTTTAGCGTCATTCCTCATGATCATCGTTGCCTTTATTTTGATGTATATCTGGCCTGTTATTTATGGCGGATTAGTTAGCTTCGGTGAAAGTATTAAAGATATGGGGGCATTGGGTGCTGGTATTTACGCATTCTTTAACCGTTTATTAATTCCTGTTGGTCTACACCACGCATTGAACTCTGTATTCTGGTTTGACGTTGCGGGTATCAATGATATTCCTAATTTCCTTGCTGGTCAGAAATCTATCGATGCAGGCTTAGCGACAGTGGGTATAACGGGTCGTTACCAAGCTGGTTTCTTCCCTGTCATGATGTTTGGTTTGCCTGGTGCTGCACTGGCGATTTATCACTGTGCACGTAAAGAAAATAAAGCAAAAGTTGCTGGTATTATGATGGCGGGTGCATTTGCTGCATTCTTCACTGGTATCACTGAACCGCTTGAATTCTCATTTATGTTTGTTGCACCAGTGCTTTATGTTATTCACGCATTCTTAATGGCAATTTCTGTTTATATCGCTGCAAGTATGGAGTGGATTTCAGGATTTGGCTTTAGTGCAGGCTTAGTGGATATGTTCTTATCCTCACGTAACCCACTTGCTGTACACTGGTACATGCTTATTGTCCAAGGTATTGTGTTCTTCTTCATTTACTACGGTATTTTCCGTTTCACTATCACGAAATTCAACCTAAAAACACCAGGTCGTGAAGATGAAGTATCTGGTGATGAAACTGCCGATGGTTATGATGAAGATATCACAACAGCCCCTACAAATAGCAAAGAAGGTATCCAGCAAGAAGCCCGTCAATATATCGCTGCAATTGGTGGTTCTGACAACTTAACGGGTATCGACGCTTGTATTACTCGTCTACGCCTCAATGTAAAAGATTCTTCTGTAGTTAATGATACATATGCGAAACGTTTAGGTGCATCAGGTGTTATTCGTTTAAACAAGCAAAGTGTTCAAGTGATTGTGGGTACACGTGCAGAGCTTGTGGCTAACGCAATGCGTGATGTATTAACACAAGGTCCTGTTGCTGCTTATGAAGGCTCATCGGCTTCAACCGTGTCTACTGAAAAAACACCAGTAAAACAAGCTAATGCTAATGCAAAAGTATTACTTGAAATGATTGCGCCTTTTGATGGTGAAGTTGTGGCATTAAAAGATGTGCCGGATGAAGCTTTCTCAAGTGGTGTTGTAGGAGATGGGCTTGCGATTAAACCAACCTCTAAAATTGTATTGGCACCTGCAACAGGCTCGGTTGTTAAGATTTTTGATACTAACCACGCATTTTGTATTGAAACCGATAATGGCGTTGAAATCATCGTTCATATGGGGATTGATACGGTTGCATTAGGTGGTAAAGGCTTTAAGCGTTTAGTTGAAGAAGGAGCAGACGTTAAAGTCGGTCAACCTATCTTAGAATTAGATCTTGAATATCTAAACGCTAATGCTAAATCGATGATAAGTCCTGTGATTGTAAGCAATATTGATGATTTTGATCAAATTGCTGAACAAGTTACAGGTGAAGTGGTTGGAAATAAAACCGTTATCTACAAAGTATTAAAATAAATTCTATACAGATATTTAATCCTCTATAAAGAGATGGTTAAATAAGACGATAAAACGGGGAGTCTTTCAAACTTCCCGTTTTTTTATCTCTATTTTGGTAAATATCTCAGGGGTGTATTTAGCTAAGGTATTTATGAAACCTGCTTATTGGATTATAGTGGGTTAATTATGCGTTTTGCTTTGAGGAAAAAATGACCATGAATGAGGCAGATGCCCGCCCAACTAACTTTATTCGTCAAATAATTGATGAAGATCTGGCAACAGGGAAACATGATAGCGTGCATACGCGTTTCCCACCTGAACCTAATGGCTATCTTCATATCGGCCATGCGAAATCAATTTGTCTGAATTTTGGTATTGCTAAAGATTACCAGGGTAAATGTAATTTACGTTTTGATGATACCAATCCAGTAAAAGAAGATATTGAGTACATCAACTCAATTCAAAAAGATGTTCAGTGGTTAGGTTTCCAATGGGAAGGTAGCGTTCATTACTCCTCAGATTATTTTGATCAACTTTATCAATATGCGATTGAGTTGATTAATAAAGGCTTAGCTTATGTTGATGAGCTGAGCGCTGAAGAAATTCGTGAATATCGCGGTACATTAAAAGAGCCAGGTAAAAACAGTCCTTATCGCTCACGTAGCGTAGAAGAGAACTTAGCGCTGTTTGAAAAAATGCGTGCGGGTGGCTTTGAAGAAGGTAAAGCGTGCTTACGTGCGAAAATTGATATGGCATCACCTTTTATTGTTATGCGTGATCCGGTGCTTTATCGTATTAAATTCGCCGAACACCACCAAACTGGAAATAAATGGTGCATTTATCCAATGTATGATTTTACCCACTGTATCTCCGATGCACTGGAAAATATCACTCATTCTTTATGTACGTTAGAATTCCAAGATAACCGTCGTTTATATGATTGGGTGCTGGATAATATCACTATCCCTTGTCATCCTCGTCAATATGAATTCTCTCGTCTTAACCTTGAATATACTGTGATGTCAAAGCGTAAGCTGAATCAGCTTGTGACAGAAAACATCGTCAATGGTTGGGATGATCCTCGTATGCCAACGATTTCAGGCTTACGTCGTCGTGGTTATACCGCTGACTCTATTCGTGAATTCTGTTTACGTATTGGTGTAACGAAACAAGAAAATAATGTTGAAATGGCTGCATTAGAATCTTGTATTCGTGATGATTTAAACGAAAATGCACCTCGTGCAATGGCTGTTATCGATCCAGTTCGTTTAGTTATTGAAAATATGCCAGAAGGTGAAGAGATTTTAACTGCGCCGAATCACCCAAATAAACCAGAAATGGGTACGCGTGAAGTACCATTTAGCCGTGAAATTTATATTGATCGCGCTGATTTTAAAGAAGAAGCAAATCGTCAATATAAACGTCTGGTACTAGGTAAAGAAGTTCGTTTACGTAATGCTTATGTTATTAAAGCTGAGCGTGTTGAAAAAGACGAGCAAGGTGAAATCACAACCATTTACTGTACTTATGATGCAGAAACATTAAATAAAGATCCTGCTGATGGACGTAAAGTAAAAGGAGTTATTCATTGGGTAAGCATTCCACATGCTGTTCCTGCTGAAATTCGTCTTTATGATCGTCTATTTAGTGTACCAAACCCAGCGGCAGAAGATGATTTCTTATCAACAATTAATCCTGAGTCTTTAGTTATTCGTGAAGGTTTTGTTGAACGTAGTTTAAAAGATGCGGCGGTTGAAAAAGCGTATCAATTTGAGCGTGAAGGCTACTTCTGTGCTGATAAGCTATCAACAGCAGATAAGTTAGTATTTAACCGTACAGTAGGCTTACGTGACACTTGGGCTAAGATTTCTCAACAAGGTTAATTTGAACCTTATTTTGAGTTGCATTAAGTATAGTTAGCGCCAAAATTAATAGAATGCTCGGTAATTATTTATCGAGCATTTTTTTATCTATTTTCTTTTTAATGTCGTACGATTTTTCATCTATTTATATCCAGTATTTATTCTTTAGGGATCAATCAAACTTAATTTTTTCATTTAAAACGATAACTTTTTATTTGTTTCATTTGAAATAATTAACTTGTTATCACTTTATTCTTCTGTTTTTTCATAACATCTCATTAAATAAGACTGTAGTCAGAAAAGTGTGATTAAAAGCACATATTTCACATCGTTAAAAAAGTTTACTTATAAGCGCTGCTTATTATTCTTTTTAATAAAAACGAAATCTAATATTGTTTAAAGATTGATATAAAAAACAAATAAAATCAATCAGTTATGTTTGTTTTTAATTAGGGATTATAAAAGAAAGAAAATGAAACGATTATTTAGTTATGTGCCCTTGGTCATATTTTGATAAAAATTCTTTTTTTTTGGTTGATAATTCGCGTCGCGAAAAATATGCTGTTTCTAACCTAATTTAGGTTTTTTCCCCACTTGGGGTTTTATATTTGGAAATAGGCATTGTGCTTATTTCTTTTTTAGTCAAAGTCAAAGAGGAAACAATGCTATGGTTATGCAACATGCTAAACCAGGCAGGGTGGCACTTGTCGTTATGGGCGCATTGCTTGTAACTGCACTACCTGCAAAAATGTCTCATGCTGATGGATTTATTGATGACTCAACCTTAACCGGTGGTCTTTTCTATTGGCAACGTGACCGTGATAGAAAAGAGTTAACCCCAAACAGCCCCGATTACGGCAAATACAAAGCTAACTTACATCATTCTACCTTCAACGCTAATCTAGATTTTTCATCAGGTTACCTTGGTGATTTTATTGGTATTGATTTAGCAGCCTTTGGCGCTGCTGAATTGAATAACAGTGGCCCTGCGGCACCTAATGAAATCGGTTTTAGTGATGCAAAAAGTCGCTGGGATGAAAAATGGACAGGCGATCGTAGTGGTATGAGCGTATATAAAGCCGCTGCAAAATTCAAATTAGGTAATTTCTGGGCACAAGGCGGATATATTCAACCTAAAGGCCAAAGTTTATTACGCCCGCACTGGAGCTTCTTACCGGGAACTTATCGTGGGGCGGAAGCTGGAGCAGTTTTCGATTTCGATAAAAGTGGTGAATTATCTTTCTCCTATATGTGGACAGATGAATACAAAGCACCATGGTATCGGAATATGTATAACTTTCGCAAAGCTGATCTAGAAACGAATATTAGCTATCTTCACTCTTTCGGCGCCAAATATGATTTTAAAAACAGCCTAGTATTAGAAGCTGCATTTGGTCAGGCCGATGGTTATATCGATCAGTATTTTGGTAAAGTTTCTTATGATTTCCCAATTGCTGACAATGCATTAAGAACGTCTTACCAATTCTACGGTGCTAAAGATAAAGTGACCGGTGGTGGCGTTAATGACGTTTATGATGGGCTGGCATGGTTACAAGCACTGACTTTTGGTTATACCTATAATGTATTTGACTTCAAAGTAGAAGGAACGTGGGTTAAAGCTGAAGGTAATCAAGGTTATTTTTTACAGCGTATGACTCCGGGTTGGGCAACATCTAATGGTCGTCTTGATGTCTGGTGGGATGGTCGTTCTGACTTTAACGCCAATGGTGAAAAAGCACTTTATGCGGGTGTAATGTACGATCTGAAAAATTGGGATCTATCTGGCTGGGCGGTAGGTACTTCTTATGTTTACGCATGGGATGCTAAGCCAAGTGGTAAAGCCATTTATGATCAAGGTCAGCGTATTAGAGAAAGTGCATGGAATGCGGATATTATGTATACGGTTCAAGAAGGTCGAGCTAAAGGCACTCTCTTTAAACTTCACTATACCCGTTATGATAACCACTCCGATATTCCAAGTTATGAAGGTGGTTTTGGTAATATTTTCCAAGATGAAAAAGACGTTAAATTTAACGTGATAATGCCATTTACTATTTTCTAATACCAGCATAAGGATAAAGTGTACTCATTACACTTTATCCTGAATAAAACTAAAAAAGCTAAATACGATTACGATAAGTAAAAACAAACCTCATTAATGAAGTGAAATTGTCAGCAGTAGTAAGAAGTAGAAGAGTCGAAGTAAAAAGTAGTAAAGAGTCGTTTTAAAATCGCAGTATGTAGTAAAAGTAATGAAGTAAAGTCGTCATGTCATGTCGTCTGAGATAAATGTGAGTGGGTTATGTTTATCTCCTGTGCTTCAGTTATTTCGCAAAATTTGCGTAAGGTATTTACCCTAAGTAAAGGCAGTCAGAGTGGGTATCGTAGTGGGGGGTAAATACCTTTATTTTTTTCATTCCTTCCTTTTTCGTCCTTTTCATCCTTGTAGGTTTTTTTATTCTATGGCAAATTTCTTGCCATTCATTTTATCTCATCTTATTTATTATTTTGCATTGAATGCAGTTCGATAATGCACGTTTTCAGGAAGAAGCATGTTAAAGCGATTGGATGATTTTTTATTAGAACCACCATTGAAGCCCTTTAAAGGTATAAAACGATTTATTGTTGAATTTCTTTTTTTTGGTGTGAAAGAGGCGCGTTCTTGTTTATTTGCGGGATTTTTCTTTTTTATTTTATTTGCAACACCAAGTAAAGGAGTATTAGGGATACCTCGTTATGACGTTTTACTTATTCTCGCTATTGCTTTCCAATTATGGATGGTATGGGGAAAACTTGAAACATGGGATGAATTTAAAGCGATCTGTTTTTTCCACATCGTTGGTTTTGTGATGGAATTATTTAAAACATCAGCAGCAATTGGATCGTGGAAATACCCTGATTTTGCTTACACTAAATTGTGGGAAGTGCCTTTATTTACAGGATTTATGTACTCCGCGGTAGGAAGTTATTTAATTCAAGCATGGCGTTTTTTAAAAGTACGAATTGAACATTATCCACCTTATTGGATGGCAACTTTAGTTGCACTCGCTATCTATATTAATTTCTTTTCTCATCACTTTATCGGTGATTATCGCTGGTATTTAACTGCTTTTATTTTAGGTCTTTATGCTCGTAGTGTGGTTTATTTTACGCCTTATGATACAGAGCGAAAAATGCCACTATTATTGGCTTTTGTTCTGATAGGTTTCTTTATTTGGCTTGCTGAGAATTTCGGTACATTTTTTGGTGTTTGGCAATATCCTAACCAGATTGGTGCTTGGTCTGCTGTGCATGCAGGGAAATGGGGCTCTTGGTCACTGTTAGTCATTGTTACATTTACTATCGTGGTTCATTTAAAACATATTAAACACAGTATCAGTGTGCCTAAGTAGAGTTATTTTATCCTCAAATTTAAGGTAATAAAAAAGGAACTGTGAACAGTTCCTTTTTTTTACTGAGAGATTATCCAGAATGAATTATTTCTCATCATGTGCGTGGCTATCTTCTTTACAATTGCCTTCAGCGCAGTGGCCATATAAATAAAGGCTATGATTGGAAAGCTTGATACCATGACGTTCAGCGATGTTTCTTTGGCGCACTTCAATCGCATCATCTGTAAACTCGATAACTTTGCCACAATCAAGACAAATTAAATGATCGTGATGGTGTTGTTGAGTTAATTCAAATACTGATTTACCACCTTCAAAATTATGTCGGGTAACAATACCAGCATCGTCAAATTGGTTTAAGACGCGATACACGGTTGCCAGACCAATCTCTTCACCGATATCGATGAGTTTTTTATAGAGATCTTCAGCACTGACATGATGGCACTCAGGATCCTGGAGCACTTCCAAGATCTTTAAGCGAGGAAGTGTAACTTTTAACCCAGCATTTTTTAACGCTTTATTATTGTCGGTCATGCGGATTTAATCCTGTTGCTAATGGTGAATTTAATTTTTGTGCTCACTAATAGGGTTGATTCATTAACACTCGGGTGAATAAATAACCTTATTGATTATAGGCATGATATTTAAAAATAAACACCCCTACCTATCACACTATCTTAGCACACCATTGAATAATTATCATTCTCAATATTGAGTATTTATTTATCCCAGAATTTCATCTAGGCTCATTTCTTCTTTGATTTGAGCAACCCAAGCATCAACACGCTCTTCGGTTAATTCTGGTTGACGGTCTTCATCAATCGCAAGGCCGATAAAGTGATTATCATCTGCAAGCCCTTTAGAGGCTTCAAAATGGTAACCTTCTGTTGGCCAGTGACCCACAATGACAGCACCACGAGGTTCGATAATATCGCGAATTGTGCCCATTGCATCACAGAAGTATTCTGCATAGTCCTCTTGGTCGCCACAACCGAACAGTGCAACCAACTTACCTTCAAAATTAATATCTTCTAGTGTTGGGAAAAAGTCATCCCAATCGCATTGTGCTTCACCATAATACCAAGTAGGAATACCTAGTAACAGAATATCAAATGCTTCGATATCTTCTTTACTGGATTTTGCGATATCATGAACTTCGGCATTATCAGCGCCCAGTCTTTCTTGAAGCATTTTGGCAATATTTTCAGTGTTGCCGGTATCACTGCCGAAGAATATACCTATGATTGCCATAAAGTGAGATAACCTCTTTTATTCTATATTCGTTATACTTCAAATTGTCGCATTGTTGACTACGTTGATTCGTACTAATTACATACTTTGTATGTACCAGTAACGCCTTTACTTGCCAATTAGCCACACTTCGAAATAGTTAGAGTATATTTGTCTGTGTTTGAACAATTACTAGTGAAAAATAAACATCTTGTTTTCATAATAGAAAACTAAAAAACGTATTTTGACGAAAATAGCAGGGTAATTCTGTCAAATTTGTGTGGTTTAGCTGCTAGCTATTCTCATTATGATGTATTTTCAAGGCGTGATTTTGCGCCAATTGTTCTAGTAATATTTCTTCAATAAGTTCGCTACGGCTAACATTTCTTGCAGTCGCCAACTCATTAAGTGCATTCACAGCATCTTCATTTAATTTCAACTCAACTCGACGTAAACCATTGACTCTGTCTCGTCTTAATTGATTGCGTTTATTAATTCTAAGCTGTTCATCCCGAGAAAGCGGGTTTGTTTTAGGTCGCCCAGGTCTGCGTTCATCTGCGAACAAATCCAGTGTGGTGCGATCAGTTTGTTCTTTTGCCATAAATTTTGCTGTGAAAGGGCGTATACCAATGACTAAATTGCGAAACGCCCAATAATACCCCACATAGTGGCGTCCTGCCACTGCTTCCTGAGTTTAACCTATTGTCATTTGGTGTTTTTATCGACAGACTGTGTGATTAAGTACAATAATTATACATTCAGCTAAATTATTACTTCCTTAATTACGCCACTTTCAGTAATAAATTATGCTTTTGATAAAAAACGACGAATAGCGTTAATAACAGTGTTAGGTTTTTCTGAATGTACCCAATGTCCAGTGTTTGCTACGACAAAAGCGCTAGCTTGCGGAAATTGGCGTGCAATATCATTACGATATTCATCTAATATGTAAGGCGATAAACCACCACGAATAAATAGCACCGGATAATTCCAAGCAGGGACTTCTTGCCAACCAATAATCTCTGAATAGGCATTTTTGATCGCAGATAAATTAAATAGCCATTCACCACTTTTAAATGATTTAAGTAAAAACTGAATAACGCCCTCTTCTTTAATAAAGGGGCTCATAATTTCTACTGCATCTTGACGTCGTGTAACTTGAGCTTTAGTGACGGCTTCAAGTGCCGCAAAAATGTTATCGTGGCGGCGAACATTGTAAGCTACAGGTGACATATCTATTACGACAATGCGAGCAATTCGCTCAGGCGCTAATGCTGTCATTGCCATTGCAATTTTGCCTCCCATGGAGTGCCCGATAATGATGGCTTTTGAGATATGTAAACTATCGAGTAATGTAAGTACATCTTGTGCCATATCTTGATAGTTCATACTTTCACTATGAGGGGAATGTCCATGATTACGCACATCAATTTGGATCACTGTGTGGTCTTGGCGTAGATCACGCCCTAAGACGCCTAAATTATTTAAGTCACCAAAAAGGCCGTGGATCAAAACAATAGGTAAATTGGATGCAGGTGCTGTTTCAGGCTGATGTAATTGATAATTTAATAATGTATTGAGTTTCATGTTAATGACCAAAAAATAATTGCGATTTTTTCTATGATGACATGCACAAGATACTAAGCCAACTTATCGTAATAATATGCGTGAGTGATTAAGAGTAGAAATAATTGATAAGGGAAATTTATAAAAAACCACATAATTGATATTATTTAGATGTTTATTCTAAACTTATTTAAAAAGTCGAAATCTTGACATTGCTCAAAAATAAATATTTAGAATTTTATATTATTTGATGGTTGGTGTGGTGTGATAAGGCGGTATTTGAAGCAGGCTTTGTTTGAATAAGTTCAAAGAATAGAAGATGATACCGAGATAAACAATAGGATAAATACCAAGCTTAGCCATTGAAATGGCTGGATCTTGTATAGATCTTCTTTAAGTTATTGAAATTTTACCTATTTTGTTTTTAAAGATTATATCTTATAATCCTAATTACTTTTTTTTGAAAACAGTACTGGGTAGCAATGAAAAAGATAGAAATTGATGACGAACTTTACCGCTATATTGCTAGCGAAACTAGACATATCGGTGAAAGCGCTTCAGATATTTTAAGGCGTCTACTGAAGCTTGATGCCAAACAGCCCGTACAGCCAGTCGTTGTCACTGAGTCAGTACAAGCACCTGTTATTAAACAGGAAGCTGAACCTAAATCGATTACACCAGCAAAAAATCCGGTCCGTGAAATGCGAGAACTGTTGTTATCTGACAGCTATGCAGAAAAAACAAAATCAGTTGATCGTTTTTTACAGATCCTTTCTACGTTATATAGCCTAGATAGCGCTACTTTTACTCAATCTGCTGAAACAGTACATGGACGAACACGCATCTATTTTGCTGGTGATGAACAAACATTACTCGATAGTGGACGTCATACAAAACCGCGCCATATTTCAGGCACGCCATTTTGGGTTATTACTAACTCCAATACAGAGCGTAAAAGAACAATGGTACAAAGCATCATGCAGGATATGCAATTTCCTGCGAATGAGATTGATAAGGTGTGTGGAACTATCTAACCACTATTGTTAATTGATGCATTGCAAAGGCTTTTGTTTAAAGCGTGCTTGTGATGTCAAATAGGAGAAGATTTGTGGCAATTCATCCAAGAGCAGGGCAGCATACTCACCAAAGTGATCTGATTAATGTGGCGCAATTAACGTCGCAATATTATTCACTTAAACCACAAGCTAGCATTAATGCTCATCGTGTGAAGTTCGGTACATCTGGCCATCGCGGAAGTGCAAATCGCCATAGCTTCAATGAAGCCCATATTTTGGCAATTGCACAAGCTATTGCTGAAGTACGCGCAAAAAATGGAGTAACAGGGCCATGTTACGTGGGTAAAGATACCCATGGACTGTCAGAGCCTGCATTTATTTCTGTTTTAGAAGTACTCGCTGCTAATAAAGTGAACGTGATTATCCAAGAAAATAATGGTTATACACCGACGCCAGCGGTCTCTTTTTCTATTTTGACTTACAACAATGTACATCAAGATATTGCTGATGGTATTGTGATCACTCCATCACATAACCCCCCTGAAGATGGCGGTATTAAATATAACCCATCAAACGGTGGACCTGCTGATACCGATTTAACGTCTGTTATTGAAAAACGTGCTAATGAACTGCTTGAAAATAATTTAGCAGGGATCAAACGTCTTTCTTATGATGAAGCATTGGTGAGTGGTTATATTGAAGCTCAAGACTTAATTATGCCTTATGTCAAAGCGTTAGGTGACGTTGTTGATATGGAAGCCATTAAGAAAGCAGGCTTAAAATTAGGTGTTGACCCATTAGGTGGTTCCGGTATCGAGTACTGGAAACGCATTGGTGAGTATTATGGTCTTGATCTTGAATTGGTTAACGATCAAGTCGATCAGACATTCCGTTTTATGACTCTTGATCATGATGGCGTTATTCGTATGGACTGTTCATCACCATGGGCAATGGAAGGTTTATTACAATTGCGTGATAAATTTGACTTAGCATTTGCCAACGATCCTGATTATGACCGTCATGGTATTGTGACGCCGTCAGGTTTAATGAACCCAAACCACTATTTAGCAGCTGCGATTAACTATCTTTTCCGTCATCGTCCACAATGGGCTAAAGATGTAAAAGTAGGTAAAACACTGGTTTCAAGTGCAATGATTGACCGTGTTGTAGCTGACTTAGGTCGTGAGCTAGTTGAAGTGCCAGTTGGTTTTAAATGGTTTGTTCAAGGCTTATTTAGTGGTGAATTTGGCTTTGGTGGTGAAGAGAGTGCAGGGGCATCTTTCTTGCGTTTTAACGGTAAACCATGGTCAACCGATAAAGACGGTATCATTTTATGTTTGTTAGCTGCTGAAATGAAAGCAGTCACAGGCAAAGATCCACAAGAGCATTACAATGAACTAGCGCAGCGTTTTGGTTCACCAAGCTATAATCGTATTCAAGCATCAGCAACCCATGAACAAAAAGCATTGCTGTCACGTTTATCACCAGAAATGGTAACAGCAAGCACCTTAGCGGGCGACCCAATTACGGCTCGTTTAACACATGCTTCAGGTAATGGTGCCTCTATTGGTGGTTTAAAAGTGATGACAGATTACGGCTGGTTTGCGGCTCGTCCATCAGGCACTGAAGAAGCGTATAAAATTTACTGCGAAAGCTTCCGTGGTCCTGAGCATCGTGAGTTAATTGAAAAAGAAGCCATTGAAATAGTAAATAATGTCTTTGCTAACAAATAAGTTAGTGTAATAAGCTATTTATATAGAATACACTCTACCAAAAGGTAGAGTGTATTTTTTTAATCATTAAATATTTTTAGATCACAGCATTGATATCCATCATTGAGGTTGATTTAGAATTAAAAATAGAGTGGATAATCAATGCAAAATAATTTTGTTTTACG
Source organism: Proteus vulgaris (assembly GCF_011045815.1). Taxonomy (GTDB): domain Bacteria; phylum Pseudomonadota; class Gammaproteobacteria; order Enterobacterales; family Enterobacteriaceae; genus Proteus; species Proteus vulgaris_B. Next base: position 1,128,601 of record NZ_CP047344.1, read on the forward strand.
CAGTGTACGTTACATGCTGGATCTCAGTGATGCACATATGGTTGAGATCATGAAGCTAGCTGATTACACCGTTACGAAAGAATTAGTTAATAGTTGGTTGAAAAAAGATGATGAACCTGAATTTGTCGAGTGTGACGATAATGCAATGGGGCATTTTTTAAATGGTCTAATTTTTTATCGTCGCGGAAAAGATGAAAACTTCCCAGCACCTGAAGTTGAAAAGCGTATTACAAATAACATTATCTTGAAAAAATTACGTGTCGCTTTTGAACTCAAAGATGTGGATATTCTAAAAATTTATGAGCTTGCTGACTTCCGTGTTTCTAAGCCTGAATTAAGTGCTGTATTTCGTAAGCCAGGACATAAAAACTACCGTAACTGTGGTGATCAGCTAGTAAGATATTTTCTTAAAGGATTAACCGAAACCCTACGTGGTAAAGGTAAAGCAGTTAAGAAATAAACAAATCTTAATTAATAATTATTCCCTCTTTAATGAACTGACCCCAGTTTATTAATAGAGGGATTTTTTTAAAACGCTCTGTAGTACGAGAACTCGTATTTAATCTTTAATTTTTATGGTGTACATTGTACGCTTCAAGGTGACAGATTAGAAAGGGAACTTAATGAGTCATGCAATAGAATTTATTGAAACGTCAATATTTACTCAGCAAATCAAGTTATTAGCTACAGATGAAGAAATACGAACACTTCAAAATGAACTGATAGGTAGACCTGATAAAGGCGATCTAATTCAAGGAACTGGCGGGTTACGTAAAATAAGAATGGCGGTAGGTAACCAAGGAAAAAAGTGCAAGTGCTAGAGTTATTTATTTTTTAGCAACTAAAAAAGTTATCTATTTAGTTATGGCGTACCCAAAAAGAGTAAAAGTGAGTTTAACTGCTCTAGAAAAGATTGAGTTAAAAAAACTCACAAAACGACTTAAAGGCGAAATGTGATATGAGTTTCTTCAATGATTTAAAAGCCTCTTTAGAAGAAGCCGTAGAAATTAAAAATGGCGATAAAAAGGCATCGAAAGTTACTCGTTTTGAAGTTGCTGATGTAAAAGCAATTAGAAAACAACTTAACGTTTCACAAAGCGAGTTTGCAAATGCGCTGGGGATTAGTGTTGATACAGTCAAAAGTTGGGAACTGAAAAGACGTAATCCAACAGGGCTTACCGCAAAAGTGCTTATCGCAATTCATAACAATCCTAGCTTATTTAAAGAGTTAGCTAGTATCTAACTTCTTTAACTTTTTTACTGCTAAATTTGTTTTATTTGGTAGTAAACCCTTATTTTAGAATATCTCATATCTCCTCACTGGTTTGATTTTTTTCTTTTTTGATAATTTATTCTCGAAATTATTTACTACTCATTCAGTTAAGTAAAAACACCGATCTTATTTTGTTAACAATTATGTTATTTATGTTTCATTTTTGTTTCTATTCTGAAATTTAATTACATATCAAGCAAAATAAAGGTGATTTTTCGCACGAATTGAGTGGTCTGATCAGTAGTAAAATTTCATCAAATGAGGTAAAATTTCAACATCAAATTAATCTCTATACAGGAGAGCACTATGCCAGCTTATAACGAATATACAAAAAAACATGTTTTAGCCCGTCGTACTGGTGCTGTTGCGCTAGGTGTTGCGGCATTTCCTGTTATGGTTTTTCATCCTAAACGCGCACAATTTTATAGCTATATACATCGTGTATGGTCTAAAACAAGTGATAAACCAGTTTGGCTGGCAAAATCAGAAGTGGCATTAAATAGCCACAAATAACAGAACATCAAAATAACGCCTACATATGTAGGCGTTATTTTTATCCTCTCTTTTTTAAGCATTTTAGCAATGCTACCTTCTCGTTTTTTCTTAACTTCAAATAATTCGCAAATTTTACGTTACAATAAAGAATAATGGTTTACTTAAACGGGTGCTTTTAACCTATTGCTATTTATTAGATTGTTATATAAATAGTGGCATTCGTGATAACAGGGAGATGAATGAAATGAAAAACACTGATCTGGAACGAGTGATTAATGAGAAACTAAGCATTGAAAATTTTCAAGATTATGCACCTAATGGCCTTCAAGTCGAAGGGCGCCCTCATATTCAAAAAATAATAACGGGAGTGACCGCTAGCCAAGCATTACTTGATGAAGCGGTACGATTAAATGCGGATGCGATTTTAGTTCACCATGGCTATTTTTGGAAAAATGAGCCAGTTGTTATTCGCTCAATGAAGCGTAACCGCTTAAAGACATTACTTTGCAATGACATTAATCTTTTTGGTTATCACTTGCCATTAGATGCGCACCCAATCCTAGGTAACAATGCTCAATTAGCATTAAAAATGGGTATTAAAGTTGAAGGTGAAATCATGCCTTTAGTGCCTAAAGGTGTATTTGATTTACCTTTAGCACCGCTTGAATTAAAAGCACGTTTAGAAAAATCATTACAACGCAATGTATTACATTGCGGTGATAATGCATCTGATACTATTCGTACTATTGCTTGGTGTACAGGAGGCGGACAAGGTTTTATTCAAGATGCAGCAGAGCATGGTGTAGATGCTTTTGTGACAGGCGAAGTCTCAGAACAGACCATTCATATCGCAAGAGAAATGGGGGTTCATTTCTTTGCTGCGGGGCACCATGCAACAGAGCGTTATGGCATTAAAGCATTAGGTGAATGGCTGGCTCAAACACATCATTTAGATGTGACATTTGTTGATATTGATAATCCAGCGTAAACCCATTTATTGTTATCTTAAAAGCTATCTCTCTTTAATTTGAGAGATAGCTTTTTTTGTTAATACTAATTACTCGTTAAGCTGAATAGGTAACGGACTCTGCAATTGTTGCAGGTTATCGCATAGCCAAATTAACTGTAATAACGCCCGTGAGTCACGGGAAGTTAATGTCAAATAATAAGCTAATTGATCAGCAATTAATGTCATTCCTAAATCATCTGCGGTGTGTTTGCTTATTTCTAATTGCTCTTTTTGCATTTCAGAGAGTAACTCCCGTCCAGTACATGCTTGGGCTTCTAATACTGACAAAATAGGACGACAGAATTTTTGTGCCAAGGTCGGCTCACTGTGATGCATTGCTGTTTGTTGCTTACGTTTAGCCATATATTCTTGAATACGGCTAATAAAGCCTGATTGTTTTTTCTTACGTGGAAATTGGTCAAAATCGAGATAAAACAGTTCAATGCCTTTTTCTGTATTGATCCAAATGGTCGTTGGCAATAAGTCTATATTGAGATCGCGTCGAACGGGTTGTACTGTGATTGCGACAATTTCTAACTCTTTTTTGGTAAGAAAGCGCAACTCTTCTAGATTATTTTGTGTTGTTCCTTCCCAATAAAGGCGCAAGAATGCTGAGTTTTCATGATTATCGGATACTTCCCAAATTACACATTGCTCTACCTCATACCAAATTAAAGGTTTGTAGTTTTTGATATGCAGAACAAGAGGGGAGAGAAATCCTTCTGTTTGATGGGCGAAGTAATCGGGTAAATCTTGCCAATTATTGATGCCTAGCTCAGTTTGTAAATTGTTATAGTCTGTAATACCAAGAAAATCCGCTTGATTTTGAGCAAAACTATCACCAATGGTGGCAAGCTTTCCTTCATCAGAAATACGAGGCTCTTGTAATAAAAAAGGACGACGCATTAATTTATCCGCAGTTTGTTTCCATAATGACAAACTGTTCCAAACACCATAACGATTAAATAAGGTATCTAGCTGATTAGGGCGAGCTTGTGTTGCTTGTAATAGCTGTTTTCTTCACTATCCCAAAAGGTAAATGTTGCTCCTAATGCGCCACTTTGTGCTGTCCACCAATTTGCACCAATTGGAATAAGCGAGAGACTCGTTTTTTTATCGTCATATTGACGACGAAGTTGTCCTCGTAACACTTTTAGCTGTTCTGGTGTTGCATTAGATAATTGGAATAGATAGGCAGAAATATGGGCTAATAAACGCAAGACACTGCTTTCATCCATGGTGAAATGTCTTTCTGCTAACAGTTTAACTTGAGTACTTAATGTTCGTAAATAAGATGCTAAACGAGGCAAACCTTCCGCTCGGGCGGACATATTTAATAAGTGCAACTGTGTTGCACTGCTTAAGCTAATATGTGATAGCCCTTGACGTAATAAATCATAAATGAAGAGTTCGATGGTCTTAATTAGAGCTATTTCTTCATCATTCAGAGGACGTTTAGAAGATTGCACCGCAATTAAATTTTCAGGCCACGTCCAAGGCTTCGAGTGTTGCTCAAATAATTTAGCCACGACAGCGAGATGAAAGGCTTTTTTCTGTGAGTCAGAAAAAGGCGATAACATGCCATCATAACCACTCGCTTGTAAGAAAATAACAGGTTCATTCACATCAGGAAGTTGAATTTTTAACTGAGTTCCAGTGTCTTCTAGATTGAACGTTATATTTTCCCATTGCTCAATTAATTTAATCGCTGTTCGACACGCAGGTTTACCTGCTTTCTTGATCAGTAGTTCAGGATCAAGTGTAAATAAAGTGGGTAACAATGGCGTGATTTCAACAGATTCATTAATAGTTTCTGATGATGTTTCAATACTATTATCGCTGTTTGAATGATCGACATTACTAGCTTGGAGCCACAAAACAGCAGCTAAAATATGCTTACAGCAACCAGAAGCAGAACAATCGCAACTTGCTTGTTGAATACCCGCTTCGTGTAAAACAACATTTTGTCCATCACTACTAAACTGCCCTGTATTGGCATCAGTGAGTGAAACTTTTTCGTTATCAACATCTTTTTTTGCGCGTCTTAACAATCCAGCATTTGCAAAGACTGTTAGCGCATCTTCATCGTAATGAAAGTAAACTGTTTGCCAACTCATTGCATTACCTCTGCTAGCCATTGCGCGAAATGTTCTGGTGTTAAGGCTGCAACTTGCATACCTCTATCCGCGAGTTTTTGTGCAATCGCAGAGTCATAAACAGGTTGAGCTTCATCATCAAGTGCCGCAAGCCCTAATAATTTAACTTGTTGGCTATTAAGGCGTTGTGTGCAATCTAATAAGCGGTTTAATGAGCCACCTTCTTCAAAGTCGCTGATCAGTGAAATAACTGTACGTTTAGGGTTTTTGATCAAACTTTCACAGTATTGCATTGCACCAGCAATATCTGTACCGCCTCCTAATTGTACGGTCATTAAAACCTCAACAGGATCATCTGCTAAATGAGATAAATCGACAACTTGAGTATCAAAAACGACTAAAGAGACATTTACGGCAGGCAATGAAGCTAAAATACTGGCACAAACAGCCGCATACATAATGGAACTAGACATTGACGCACTTTGGTCAACGCAGAGAATAACATCCCACGGAAAATGCTGTTGCATCCGTGAGTTAAAATAAGGTGTTTCAATGACTAAGCGACGATTTTGGGTATCGTAATGTTTTAAATTTGCGGCAATAGTTGCGCGCCAATCAAAGTTACGACTATTAGGCACCAAAGAGCGTCTAAAGCGATTACGACGTCCCGTTAATGATTGGCGAAAATTATTACGAATCTGACGTAAAATGTCTTCAACTACTTTGCGAATAATAGTTTTAACAGCATCTCGTGTTTCTTCGCTCATTCGCCCACGCAAGCTTAACAGTGTTTTGGCTAAGGCTTTTGTAGGCTCCATTGCTTTTAACGTATTGGGATCTTTAAGAAAACTACTGATTTGATAACGTTCAATAGCTTGTGATTGCATACGTTCAAAGGTGCTATTAGGGAATAGCTTACGTGCTTGATTTAGCCAGTTTACCGCAGTAAGTTGCGATGCATCGAGTGAACCATGACGTCCTCGCTCTTGGCGAAGCCCTCGGCGCTGATATTCTCGGCGATAGAGGAAGTCGAGTGTACGTTCAACTTTTAAATCATCAGCATTAAAAGTCGCTTGCCCCAGAGCATCATCCGCATATTGACCTAAAATCAGGCGCCAGCGTTTTGCTTGTTGTATTTTATCTTCTGGCATATCGTCATTATGCTGACTCATGGGCATTGTCTCCTTTCTCTGCTTTCTTAGTATCAAACCAAGAAATCATGCCTTGTTCCGTTATACGCTGTTGCAGTTTTTGATTGAGTTTTGTGGCTTCAATCATTTGTTTAGCACTAAATTCTGACTGCCATAATGATAGCGCTTGTGTGTCTAAACCAATATCGTTGGCAATATATTGTGCAAGCTCTGCATTTTGCTTGGGATTAAGTTGGCTAAAAGCAAAACGCAGATCAGGTAAGATCTGAATAAAACGTTCTTCATCCCATTGTTGTAACAAGGTATTTAAGTGATCAACCAATAAAGGTAAGCGGATCACAAGCTCTGGTGCTGTTCGCATAATTCCGACAAAATAACCAATAGCCTGTTCAGGAGAACTTCCGGTACTAAACGTGGCATTTAATGCGTTTGTTAGAGTGGTTTCATCAATGTATGAGCCTAAATAGCGCAATGCATCAACAGCACCTTTTAATAAAGGCACTGCATCTAGTTGACCATCAAGGCGATTGAGTTGCTGATAGAAGTCACTTTTGTAATCATGTGGATTATTGAGTGATGGCATAAATTCAATCAGTTCACGTAAAGAGAGCAACGCTTGTAAATTGCTTTCTTGTTGTTGTTCATCACCTTGAGCGAGTTGTTCTAAGCAAAAAAATGCTTGAGGGATAACTTGATGTAGTCGATTTTCCAGTGCCAGTTCATCGGTAATATCAAGGTATTGACGACCTCGCCATAAATGGATCAATTTATGTCCACATTGAGTTAATGACTCAAGACGAAAATCTTGCTGAATATAGTTATCTAATAGTTTAAAGAGTGATGGAATACGCTGGTGGAGGCCAATTAATGCTGCTTGGATTAATAACGTGACCGCACTCTGGCTTGAACGGCTTTGCCCTTGTTCTTCAAGCTGTTTTTCCATTGATAACAGCTTACTTAGGGCGATAGCTTCAAGTTGTGAGCCTTTCTCAGATAATGAAATCAGTTCACCTTCTACATTGGGTGTCCAAGCGTATTGCCATTCTTCAAATAACAGATCTAGTTGATGACCAGAAAGAAAATCAGGGCCATTTACACGGTGTGCAAAATGGATCTCTAAGAAAGCCAATAAATGTAAAAAGCGACTTCTTAAGCGATGTTGCGGGTTACGGTAAACATCACATTTAGTGGTTTTTGCTAATGTATCATCAAGTTTAAAACGAAAACCTCTAGCACGTTCATAGGTTTCATTTACCAACGGTGGGGTTGCCGTACCTAATGGAATTTTACCTAAGAGATAGCCGGAAAAACAGGTTTTAATTTCTGTCCACAACTCGTTTTGACTATCATCTAAACTGCCTTTAATAAAGGCACTTTGTAAACCATCGAGTAAATCATAGCGACCTGTACCTGCATGATCTCTTAGTAAAGCGAGACGTAAACTCTGTTCAGCCGCCAGTTTTACAGCTAAATAGCTAGGCGGATTATCAAATTGTTTTTCTCTGATAGCCTGAGCTACTGAGCTTAGAAAAGCAATCCCCATTTTATTGCGATAAACTTGAGTTGGTTGTTTTGCAACATCATTATTCTCTAATTTATCATGATGTTGTTGCATCAAACTTTGCCAAACTTGTTGATAAAAAGCTGGAGATGGCATACCAGAAGCATAACCATTAAGTGCATCTAATCTGTCAAAACTGTAGCGAATAAGCCAAGCTTGTTCATTTTCACCCATTTTTTGCATTTTAGTGAATTGCTTTTGTTCTGTGCTAGAAATGGCGAAAGATTGAGATTGTGGATCGGCTAGACCTTCAATTAATGCAAGGGTATGGAATCCCCCAGTGACGATTAAAATTTTGGCATTGGGCTCTTGTTGTTTGATGGTTTGAATATGAGTGAGCATATGTGCTTCACGTTGTGAAGAGCCTTCAGATTCAAGCACTTCAGGTTCATAATCAAGACGCGCAAGTGCACACCAAATAAAGGTATCATTAAAGAGTGTTTGCCAATCTGCTAAAGCTTCAATATTGCGTAGCTCAAAAAGATGTTCCCAAACATCATCATGATCACGGCAATGACATTTTTTGGCTAATTGTGCAATAAATTGGCTATGGGCTAAATAACGTTCTTTTTGTAAGCTACGACTTTGTGAATCACTATACTCTTCGTTATTAACTTGAGCGGCCCAAGGTAAATCGATAAAGCGTGTTTTTGCATTGATGCGTAAACCACCTCGCAATGCTTGCCATTCAGGTGAGTATTCACAAAATGGAAAATAGGCAGAGTGCAGTGATTTTTCTCTTTCTTCTTGGTTACCATCATTATGCAAATATTCTGCTTGCCCCATAATAGCCACCGGAGGCAGGGTATCTTTATCAATTAGGCTTGGAATAAGAGAATTAAAGGTATCAGGGCCTTCAATTAAAATATAGTCAGGCTTTACCGAATCAATTAGTGATAAGACGGCATAAGCACAAGCGGGGCTGTGATGGCGTACAGGGGCAAAATAGAGATGTTGTTGCTGTAACGACGTCCATTTCAGTCGTGCTTGGTCAATTCTTTCTGGCAAAGGTATTGAAGGTAGCGTCACCGTGTCGATCCCTTTTCTGGGTGAAAAGGCAGAGTCAGTGAACTCTGCCTTTAATTGATAAATAACGTATTTATTTTGTAGCAATTAATCTCAGCGTGTTATTGCCAAAACTCTTTTGATGCATCAAAGAACGCTTTCCACTCTTTACTATTTCTTGCGCGTTCTCTCGCTACATTGTCCATGTAATAACGAATACGTTTAATATCATCAGCATTATCTTTTAATACAACACCGATTAATTGGCGCGCAATCGCACCCGCATTCATTACGCCATCACCTAAGTAATGTGCTTCTAATGCACAAGCATAAGCAATATTGACAGCTTCTGCGGTAGACATAACCGCATCAGGGGTTTTGATATTACCGCCATCTTGTGTATTACCTGAACGCAATTCTTGGAATGTGGTTACCAGTAATTCCACTACATCAGCAGGTACAGTCACTTCATTGGCTAAAGAGCCTAATTCATTTTCTAACTGTGATTGAATTAAGCTGATTTCAAATGCCGGATCACGAATGGGTTTTACAGTTTCGAAATTAAAACGACGCTTTAATGCGGCAGACATCTCGTGAACACCGCGATCACGTAAGTTTGCTGTACCAATAAGGTTAAATCCTGGTTTTGCACTAATACGCGCACCATCACCCATTTCTGGGATCATCAATTGTTTCTCTGACATCAAGGAAACCAGCACATCCTGAATTTCAGGAGGGCAACGGGTTATCTCTTCAAAGCGAACAATTTTACCTTGTAACATACCTTGATAAAGTGGTGATCCCACTAAAGCGCGTTCTGTTGGGCCTTCTGCTAATAGCAATGCATAGTTCCAAGAATACTTAATATGATCTTCTGTTGTGCCGGCAGTGCCTTGGATAGTTAGTCCTGAATCACCACTGATGGCGGCTGCAAAAAGCTCTGAGAGCATTGATTTTGCTGTACCTGGCTCACCAACTAGCATTAAACCTTGCTTGCCTAATAATGTGACAATTGCGCGATCAACCAAGGCATCGTCGCCGAAAAATTTAGGCGTGATACCTAACACATCATCACCTAAAATAAATTGGCGTACAGCACGAGGAGAGCGAAGCCATCCTTGTGGTTTAGGATTATTAACATCTGCTTTTGTTAAACGCTCTAGCTCTTGAGCAAATCGAACCTCAGCACTTTCCCTGATTGCTTGTTGTTCCGTGGGTGCTTTTTTAGCCATATTCTTTCCTAGTTATCCCTAATTATTACCAAGGTGTTTTCTTTTCCCATTCAGGATCGAATCCTGCACAAGCTTCAGCGATTTTTAGATAATCAGCATAACTTTCTGCTAATAAAATTGGCGGAACTTCTTTTAGCTCAATATTATTGCGATCCCAGTAATCTTGCTGATTTTTCTCAAAACTTAAATCAAATAAGACCGCAGGGATGTTTTCTTCTGGTACATAGCTACCACTGAAACCGATATTTACATAGTAGTTTAAACTAGAGAAGAATTTGTAATAGTGAGAGAACGAACCACCATCTTCAGCTGGCCCACGTTGATAGCCCATTTTGGTTAAAATGCCACGTAGTGTGAAGGTATCAGTGATCCAACCTTTTCTATCTTCAATCTCAGTCAGTTTTAGATCTAACTCAGGGATTTTATGTTCCATTTGTGAGAACAAGAATTTCACTTTGTAATCTTTGAAATGAGCAATCCATGCTTTACGTTCATCTTCATTAACTAATGCCGCGTGGGCTAATTGAATAAATGAGTCGTTTTGTAAAGTGACTTCGTCATCTTCAAGGTTAAGTAATGCGCCATCATCAGAAGGGCGGAACGTATTGATCACTTCGCCATCTTTCACTTCCTGCCAAACTAATTGTTCAATTAATTTATGCATAATTGGATGAGCTAAAATATATTCCTGCCAATCTGCGCTTAACCACTGACGTTGAGCACACATGGCTTCATATAAACGTACACTTTGTAATTCAATAACTTGTTTAAGTTCTTTTTTACTTGAAGTGAAAAGTTTTTTCGCTTCTTTAATCAGCTCTGCATCATCATTTTTGCGCGCGGCAGGTAACGCTTTAACTTCTTTACCTTCTGGATTAAATAGAACAAGCTTTTGTTTTGCATCCATTTTTGCGGTAAAGATACGCTCACCATATTCCAGCACTAATGTTCCGGTATCATCAAAACCTGCGGTTGGAATAGTTCTATCGGCTAATTCATCAGCACTCCAGCCATTACGCTCTGCGATTTGCGTAACTAAATTACGGGCCTTTTCCTGAACCGATGCAGTGCGATAGCGACGAGATAACGAAAGAAGAAGCTGAATAATAATAGGATCATTGCTTGAAGCAACCGCATCAATCATCGCTTCAATTTGAGCACGGCGCTGATAATGATCGCGCATATAGTTGCGCAATACAGATACCGCAACATGGCCTTCAATTCCGCAGATAAGCGCAAGCATACCTTTATCACTGATTGCTGAGCCTAAATAACGACGTAATACCTCGTTTTTAATCTCTTCAACCACTTGTTCTAAAGTGAAATTTTCATATTTAGCATAATATTCAGGATAACGTTTAGCCCAGTTTTGATAATTACTTAAACGCCCCGGCGCTTCACGTTGTGCTTCTACCATCGCTTCTTCCAGTGATGGCCCTTTAATATCCTGAGCCACGAAGGTATGTAGAATAAAGCTTGAAAGTTTATGTTGGCTATCGGTAGAAAGTAGTCCGATATAACGTTGCAATAACGCGTTGCCTCCTGGCATTTTTAATTTTACTGCCAGAATAATCCACCAACGGATAATCGCGGGATCAACCGCTTTTTTATTTTCCCATGTGAGTGCAGGGATTGCCTCAAAATTAAACCAAGCAAGGCTTGCTGGTGCTTTGGCTTTAAGGCCTTTTTCAGCTTCTGCTAATAATGTTTTTGGCGATAAGTAGCCTGAAATGTCTTCACCTAATTGCTCTAATGCAGTGAGTAAAGAGGCTCGAACTACTTCGCGTTTCTCTTTTTTCAATAAGGCATTAAGTGCAGGTAAGGAATCCGGATTATTTAAGCGAGCTAACCATTCAATGGCTGTAACACGGATCTCTTGTTTACTAGAGGTTAATCCTTCTTGTGCACTTAAATGAATATTAGGTAGTGTTTCTAATAATTTTTGTGCAGAAACGCGGTGTGTTTTATTTTCACCTAATGCCAATTCCATGATGCGTGGAACAAATTGTGCCGGAATTGTTGGGAAACGACCTAATACTTCAATACCTTGTGATGTTTCAAATTGGCGATAGCGATGTTCGCTTTGGTTTGGCATTAAGTTTAGCGCTTCTGCAATATAATCAGTGTGTTGAGAGAAAAAAGGCCAAACTTGTTCTGGTTTACGAAAACGACGTAAGCCATCTTGATAAGATTCTAAGCATAGTGCGGCGGTGATACGGGCTGCGCGTTTGAAGCTACATCTTTCTAATGCATTTTCAACTTGTCGTAATTCAATATCATTAAATAAACGCTCAGGAATATCGCCATTAAAGTAGTGAGAAGAAAAGTGATCGGCATGTTGGCGGTTGTTGGTTATCACACGTACAGCATGGAAGAATGTGTATTCTGGTAAATTAGGAATACGATTTTTGTGTTTAATAATTAGGATTTCATTCGACTGAATAGTACCTTGCCCGCTGTTGAGTTTATCAACTAATGCACGACATTGTTTTTCATCGATTTTAGATAAATCTTTATAATGACGTTGTGCCCAATTATAAGAGTGCTTCGATGTTTTATTTTCTTCAATTTCGCGTTCAGCATTTTCTTTCGCTTTAGCTAACATCTCATTGAAGTTACTGACCATAATATCACGGGCACTGTCGGGTAATGGTGTATCTTCTAATGGCGTAAAATCAGGCGCTTCGATGGCATCAACGGTGTTTGCGTTATCAGCAACGCTGAAACGTTGTAGGGCACTTTCAATGCTCTTGATGACTGCTTTTGAGGTTTCATGTTTTAAAGCTTCTTCAAGTACATCACGGTTTTCACCTTGGCGAGCAAATAAATCAGCTGCTTGTGTACGTTGTTTTGGCGTACCATTCATTAAAACATGGGTTAAATTTTCTTTTACAATTTTAGCCGGTAAGGTATTCAAAATAGGTTCTGCGGCTTTTTTCACTGTTTTTAAATTGCTGGTGGCAAGTAAAACAATAATATCTGCAAAGGTATCGCGTAATATCGTATTTTTATTTAGATAGTTAATTAGCTCAACTAAACCATTTGCTGACAGTTTTTCAATTAAATTTGTTTTAATAAACTCTTGATGTGAAAGTAGATAATCTTTTAAATCATGGAGTTCATAAATACGCTTAAGATTAGAAGCATAATATTCAGAGATATCTTTTCTATCGAATACTGCGAATAATGCATTTTCGCCTACAATATTGGCCTCTGCTTCGACCATTTTGGCGATAAATTCCATGCTCCAATGTTTACGATGCTCTAAATTAAGATTACGTGCATTATCATAAGTGGTGTAAAACGCATCAACTAACAGGTAAATAACCCAAGTTGGCACTTCAGTTGTTGTTACTTTGATATTGATATCTTGGCATGCAGCTGCAATAACTTTCGCATAACGAGCAACTTGTTCTAAGGAAAAGCTTTCGCCAACTTTAGAGTAGAGCTTATGGCGGGCATTAAGACCTTGGGTGATAACTTTACTATATTTTCCTGTATCAATATTACTGGCATACCACCACTCTAATGTTCCTGCACGATGAAAATAAACGGCTGCTTTTGCTGCATCTAGTTTATTTAATTCAAAAAGAATTTCAGGGTTTTTACCTGTAAGTACATAATCTAATGCACGTTTAGGTAATCCTTCATCAAATATAGCAAGCAGTACAAGAGATTCTTGGAGATATTTCTCAGTAATATCGACGTCTTTTTTCCCAAAAATAGGAAAAATGTCTAAGATTTTTTTTATCACGCCAGTTCCTTAAGCTATGTATGGATAAACAGTTTTTTTTACCATGAAATAGCGAAACGAACAATTTGATTATTACAGTTGGAATTATGGGCAAGATATATCATTTGTTAAATTTATAGATATAAACGCTAAAAAAGCTAACCTAACTTTATTAATATTCAATTCTGCAATATATAAAACACTATATCAGGAAAAAGTGCTGAAAATGAAGAAGTGATAATAAAGGCATTTTTTGTGGTGTTTGAAAAATTTAAGAATTGTCTGTTTAATAAAGTAAGCATTAACCCTTAGCTAAATTGATTGAAAATTAACAGCAAAAAATGAAGCTTATTTCTGCTAGAAAAAATCCCGTACTTTTTATTTAGTACGGGATAAGAAAATCATCAGTGAATAGTGTTTACCAAGGTAATTTCTTTTCCCAATCAGAAGAAAAACCTGCGCAAGCATCTGCGATTTTTAAGTATTCCGCATAGCTTTCTGCTAATAAAATAGGTGGAATATTTTTGATAGCTAATTGATGCCTATCTAATCCGCTTTGGCGACCTTTTTCAAAAACTAACTCTAATAATGCGACAGTGACATTTTCTTCAGGTACGCAGTTACCACTAAAGTTGATAATGACACTGAGATCTAAGCCAGAAAAATATTTGTGATAACAGTTATAAAATCCAGCATCTTCTACTGATCCACGTTGATAGCCTAATTTTGTCATTGTGCTTCTTAATGTATAGGCGTCTGTTAACCAACCTTTTTTCTCTGCGAACTGGGTTTGTTTATCTTCTAATATTGGCATGTCATGTTCTAATTGGTTGAATAAAGACCTTACTTTGTAATCTTGAAAATGCGCTAACCATGTGTGTTTTTCTTTTTTATTTAAAAATACACAATGTGCTAAACGAAGAGATGAATCACTTTGTAATGTAATTTCTTCATCTTCAATATTTAATAAAGCACCATCATTTGAAGGACGAAATGTATTAATGATTTTATCATTCTTGATTTCTTGCCAAATTAATCGCTCCATTAATTTATGCATAATTGGATTAGCTTGAAGAAATTCTTGCCAGTCAGTGCTTAACCATTGACGTTGAACGCACATTGCTTCGTATAAACGTAATGTCTGTGATTCGATAATCTGCTTTAACTCTTTTTTACTTGATGTGAGGTGTTTTTTTGTCTCTTTAATTAGTGTGCTGTCCTCATTAACGCGAGGAGCTGGCAATGCTTTTATCACTTTGCCCTCGGTGTTAAATAGGACAAATTGCAGTTTGTCGTTAATTTTTGCAGTGAATGTGCGTTCACCATAATCTAAAGTCAGTACACCTGAGTCATCAAGTCCGGCAGTTGGTATGGTTCTATCTGCCAGTTCATCTTCAGTCCAATTATTGCGTTGGGCTATCTGGGTGATTAACTGTCGTGCTTTAGTTTGAATAGATGCTGCACGATAACGGCGAGAAATAGAAAGTAAAAATTGAATAATAATTGGGTCATTACTTCCACCAATAGCGTCAATCATCGCTTCTATTTGTGCTCGGCGTTCATAATGGTCACGCATATAATTTCGTAATAAAGGTACAGCAATATAGCCTTCAATTGGAAAAATAAGTCCTAACATCCCTTTTTCTTTAATTGCTGACATAGATGCTGAATAAGACACTCCTGAGCTTAAGTAAATTCTCTCTTCTGATGGCGTATCAACATCTTGAGTAATAAAGGCAATTAATAAGAATTGAGCCAGTGTTTGTTGGCTTTTCAAAGAAAGCAAATTGATATAACGGTGTAATAATGCGTTACTCGCAGGGAGCTTTAATTTTACCGCCAATACTATCCACCACTGAATAATTCTTGGTTCAACCGTTTTATTGTTTTTCCATGTCAGTTGAGGGAGGGTGTTAAAATCAAACCACGCTAAATTATCAGGAATTTTATTTTTCAAGCCAATTTCAGCTTCTGCCAATAACATTAATGGATCGAGATAATCTGATATATCTTCGCCAAAATGTTCGAGTGCAGTAATTAACAGAGTCCGAACGACTTCATCATTTTCTGTTTTTAATAAAGTGACTAAAGCGGGTACGGCATCATGATTATTGAGTTCAATTAACCAATTTATTGCAATAATTCGAGAGTTTTTTTTCTTTGAAATTAGACCTTCTTGAATAAATAAGTGAGGCTCTGGGAGTTTTTCAATAAGTTTTTGTGCATCAAAGCGATAAATTTGTGTATCACCTAAAGCCAATTGTAATATTTTAGGAACAAATTGCGATGGAATAATAGGATAGGTTTCTAGCACACGAAGGGCATTATCAAGGCTAAATTGATCGCTCTCACTACTGCCTTGATTAGGGATAAGTTTTAATGCTTCAGCAATATATTCTGGGTGTTGGTAATAAAATGGCCAGATTTGTTCCGATCGTAAGAATTCTTCTATGCCGTATTGTCCAAGGAAAAAGTCAGCAACAATACGTGAAGCATTAGGGTAATTTCGTTGGATCAGAATTTCTTCAATATGACGTAATTCGATATGTTCAAAAATATGGGCTGAACCATAATCATTAATAGTATAACTGGAAATATATTTTGACGAAGGATCGTTATCTAATGAGCGAATAAGATGAAAAAGGGTGAACTCAGGTGAGCTTGGAATGCCATTCTCATACGTAATGATCTGACAGTCAAACTTATTCAAAATACCGTTACTTGAATTAAGCTGAATAAGAATATTTTTTAAGCTACTTTCATTATATTGAGAAAGCGCATCATAATTTTCTTGAGCCTCTTTATAAACAAATGAAGAGTGTTTATTCCATTTTTTCTCCTCAATTGCTTTTTGCTTCATTTCTTTTAATAGTGCTTGATATGAGGTGATAATTATCTCATATGTACTGTCAGGTAATGGTGTGTCTTCTAATTGAATTAATGCTGATATCTCAATGGAGTAAAGATTATTTTTGTTACTAAATTGTGCTAGTTTTTTGTTTAAATTCTTTTGTGCCACGCTTATTCCATTTGCCATTTTTTATCCTTATTCATTTTTAATTTGTTGATGTTGCTCCTTTTGAGTTTATATAAATATCTCAAAATAAAAAGAACCTCTTATGGATATAAGAAGTTCTTTCGAATTTATTATTTTGTCGTTTGACGAGAAAAAGAGAGTAGCAATGAACCTAGACTGCAAATTAATAAGGTGATGGCTAGATCTTGTCCCCATCCTGCAAGTGCAAGTCCACCACCAATTAACAAATAGTAGAACAAGCCTAATAATGCCCCCGCAGTGCCTAAACGATCTTTATACTGTGCTAATGCTGTGGCTAAGATATTTGGAATAGCAATGCCATAAGCAATAACGCTCGTCATCATTGGAATAATAAAGCTAATGTGGTCACGTAAAAAATAAACACCGACAGCACTGACTAATGCAATAAAACTCGCGAGTAAAACTAATCTTCCACATTGCCAATGACGGTTTAATAGTGCTTTATTAATATAAGAGCCAACACCGACACCTATTGCTAATACAATGCCACTATATCCAAAGACGCTTGCACTATAACCTTGTTTATCAAACATAAAAGGTGCTAACTGATAATAAGCAAAAAGGCTGATATTAAAAAAGGCAATTAATAATACTGTTTTAGCAATTTGCTTATCCTTAAGCATTTTTATTGCTGTTTCTCCTAACGGAGCTGTTTTTATTGTTTCAGGGCGACTTTCAGGTAAAGCAAAAGTACTCCATAACAGTAAAATCACAGCTAGGAGAGCTAGACCACTAAATACGCCTTGGTAACCGGCATAGCTGACTAATAATGAACCACTTAACATACCTATTGCTGGACTTAATGCGATAGCGGCTCCCATAACTGAGAATACTTTTGCTAACTTATCACCACTATAAACATCACGCATAATGGTTTGTGTGCCTACTGAGCCTACCGCAGCACCAAAAGCGGAAAGCATGCGCAATCCAAGTAATACTGAAAAATCTTGTGTCATGAAAACACTAAGACAAGCAATAGCATAAATAAACAATCCAGCTAACATTGTCGGACGACGACCAATGACATCGCATAACCGACCCCATATAATGACCCCTAATGCAAACGCAAAGAAATAGAGCGAAAGTGTTTGTCCAGCCTCGTTTGCACTGACATGAAAGCCGTTTGCAATATTAGTAAGTGCTGGGCTATAAATGGTCTCTGCAATTTGTGGAAACATCATTAACGCAATTGCTAACCATAAAGAGAGTTTTTTGTTCATCTTTTTATCCTACATCCTTAAATCTTGATGAGCAGAATACAGAGATAATGAATGTCTTGTTATAAACATAAAGACATATTATATTTCAAATAGGACAAGTAATGGCTTGGCTTAATCAATACGACCACTTTGTGCCAGAAGAGCATCTTGCATCAGTTGTGGGTATTGCAGCAGAAATGGGAAAGCACGATTCAGGATTTCATTCTCATGATAGAGGGCAATTATTATTTACGCAGTCAGGATGTATGCGAATTACTTTAGCCTCTCGGGTTTCTGTTTTACCTCCCATGAGAATTGCGTGGATCCCCGCAAAGTTAGAACATCGAGTCGAAATGTATGCCTCTGTGGGATATCGCTCTGTTTATATTTCCGATAAATATCATGATAAATTTCCCAGTGAGAGTGAGATATTTACGCTTTCTCCTCTTTTGCGAGAAATTCTTGAACGTATTTCTGTGGCTGATTTTGATACACAATGGGAAGAAGGGCGTTATGCGAATCTATTAGCTGTTTTCTTTGATGAAATCACGCAGGCTCAACGACAACCCAATCATTTATTTATGCCGAAAGATAGGCGATTAAAGCGTTTATCATTTGATGATTTGCCTCCAGCATTACAAGATATGGCGAAATATGTGGGAGCGAGTGAAAAAACGATCACACGTTTATTTTATAAAGAAACAGGTTTAAGTTACCAGCAATGGCGTCAACAGTGGCGATTAATGAAAGCCATTGAATTATTAGCAACTCATCATCGTTATATAGATATTAGTCAGATATTAGGATTTGCCAGTGACAGTGCCTTTATTACATTTTTTAAGAAAATGACAGGTCAGACACCACAAGAATATTTAAAAAGCTGATTAATTTTTAGTAACTAAAATTATAAAGCCCCGATTTAAACGGGGCTTATCAAGATAAATAATTAATAGAATTCAATTATTTCTTTTTAATTTCACTTTTGAAATCGCGCTCATTATAACCAGTATAAAGCTGACGAGGTCGCGCAATTTTCAGTCCATCTTCATGCATTTCATTCCAGTGAGCAATCCAGCCAATTGTACGTGCAATCGCAAAAATAACAGTAAACATATTGGATGGAATACCTAACGCTTTAAGGATAATACCAGAGTAGAAGTCTACGTTAGGGTACAGTTTTTTCTCAATAAAGTACGGGTCGTTTAATGCGATGCGTTCTAATTCCATTGCCACTTCAAGTAAGCTGTCATTGAGATTTAATTCTTTTAACACTTCATGACAGGTTTCACGCATAACTGTTGCACGAGGATCGTAGTTCTTGTAAACACGATGACCAAAGCCCATTAAACGGAAGGAATCATTTTTGTCTTTTGCACGTTTAATGAACTCAGGAATGTGTTCAACTGTTTTGATCTCTTCTAGCATACGTAAACATGCTTCGTTCGCACCGCCATGAGCAGGTCCCCAAAGTGACGCGATACCCGCGGCGATACAGGCAAATGGGTTTGCACCTGAAGAGCCTGCGGTACGTACTGTAGATGTTGACGCGTTTTGTTCGTGATCAGCATGAAGGATGAAAATTCTATCCATAGCACGCTCAAGTACTGGATTGACAACATATTCTTCGCATGGTGTTGCAAACATCATATGCAAGAAGTTACCCGCATAAGAAAGGTCATTCTTTGGATACACAAAAGGTTGACCAATAGAATATTTGTAACACATTGCTGCCACAGTTGGCATTTTGGATAACAGGCGATAAGCCGTGATATCGCGGTGAACTGGATTACTGACATCCAATGCATCATGATAGAACGCCGCTAAAGCCCCAGTTACACCACACAACACAGCCATTGGGTGGGAGTCACGACGGAAACCATTGAACAGGCGGGTGATTTGTTCATGGATCATAGTGTGACGAGTGACAGTTGTTTTAAAATTATCGTATTGCTCTTGGGTCGGTGCTTCACCGTACAGCAGGATGTAACAAACTTCCAAGTATGTTGATTCAGTCGCTAATTGCCCGATAGGGAAACCACGGTGAAGTAAGATACCGTTATCACCATCAATAAAGGTGATTTTTGACTCACAAGAGGCGGTTGAGGTAAAGCCGGGATCATAGGTGTAATAACCTTTGGAGCCGAGAGTACGAATATCAATAACTTTGGAACCGAGTGTAGGGGATAGAACGTCCAAGTCTACAGATGTTTCATCAATCGTTAGCTTAGCTTTGTTATCAGCCATTTATAATCTCCTTAGCGCTTATATGTCTCCTAACAAAGTCGAGGGTATCTCCATAAAGAATAAAGATGCACTTCGATAGTGAAACTATAGTTGATGTAAGGTACCCAGTCGGGTTTTATTTTATGCCCGTCATATCTAGGTCTATAGTGTGTCACTTATGTTAAGGAGCTTTTGATGTTATGTTTTTTTAGGTGCTTTTTTATGCAATGCACTTAGAATTAGTACTGACAACACTTTTACATAAGTTTGAGGTTTCTGGAAGCGTGTTTGCGCACAAAAAAAACATAAACATTAAAATTATGCAGTAAATGTAATAAAAATGTTGTACGTGTGTCAAAAATGATAATCATTTTTGCATCAGATATATTAAATAGTGATCCCTCTCACTGTTCGAGGCAAATGTCTGGCACACAAGTTGTGTGGTAATTGTAATAAGTTTGTGAGGCACTTATACTGCGCGCAGGTCTCCGGAACCTTTGTTGTATGGAGAACCAGCGTAACGAATCCACAATTTTTGTAAAATAGACGGATTTAACATTTTACTTAAAATGTGCCTTTGTACCCCATTCGCTGTTTGATTTCCATCCAGGTCCGGAGGAAGGAAAAATTATAAAAGCTGTGTGGGCATAAATTGTGAAAAAACAAAGACCTGTCAATCTGGATTTACAGACGATACAGTTTCCACTCCCTGCTATCGCATCGATCTTGCATCGTGTCTCTGGGGTTATCATGTTAGTCGCAGTTGGCATTTTACTGTGGTTACTTGGCACCTCTCTCTCTTCTCCTGAAGGTTTTCAGCAAGCTGCTGAAATAATGACTGGCTTCTTCGCAAAATTTATTTTGTGGGGCATCCTGACAGCATTGGCATACCATATTTGTGGTGGTATTCGTCACATGCTAATGGACTTCGGCTTTATTGATGAAACCTTGATTGTGGGTCGCAATTCAGCGGCTGCATCTATGGTTATTACAGTAATTTTATCAATATTGGCGGGGGTATTAGTATGGTAAGTAATTCTTCTACTTTAGGCCGTACTGGCATACAGGATTGGTTATTTCTGCGTGCCTCAGCCATCATCATCGTTTTATATGTTCTTTATCTTGTGGGTTTTATTGCAACCACAGAAATTACCTATGAAGTATGGCGTGGGTTCTTTAGCTCATCCCTAACCAAAGTGTTCACCATCTTGACGTTGCTTTCTATTCTTATCCACGCGTGGATAGGCATGTGGCAAGTGTTAACGGACTATATTAAACCGCTGGCATTACGCCTGACTTTACAACTGATTATTGTTGTTGCGCTGTTGGTTTATCTTATTTATGGAACAATTGTGGTGTGGGGTGTGTAATGAATCTGCCAGTAAGAGAGTTTGATGCCGTTGTTATTGGTGCTGGTGGCGCGGGTATGCGTGCTGCTTTACAGATTTCCCAAATGGGTTTGTCTTGTGCACTAATTTCTAAAGTTTTTCCTACTCGTTCTCATACTGTTTCAGCTCAAGGCGGTATTACCGTTGCGCTAGGTAATACTCATGAGGATAACTGGGAATGGCACATGTACGATACAGTAAAAGGTTCCGATTATATCGGAGACCAAGATGCAATCGAATATATGTGTAAAACTGGCCCTGAAGCAATTTTAGAGCTGGAACATATGGGACTACCATTTTCTCGCTTAGATGATGGCCGTATTTATCAACGTCCGTTTGGTGGTCAGTCTAAGAACTTCGGTGGCGAACAAGCTGCGCGTACTGCGGCCGCTGCTGACCGTACTGGGCACGCACTATTGCATACCCTGTATCAGCAAAATTTAAAAAATCATACAACTATCTTTTCAGAGTGGTATTCACTGGATCTCGTGAAAAACCAAGATGGCGATATTGTTGGTTGTACTGCAATTTGTATCGAAACGGGTGAAGTCGTTTATTTCAAAGCTAATGCCACTATTTTAGCCACAGGTGGTGCCGGCCGTATTTATCAATCTACGACAAATGCACATATCAACACAGGTGACGGCGTTGGTATGGCGGTTCGTGCAGGTGTTCCACTGCAAGATATGGAAATGTGGCAATTCCACCCAACGGGTATTGCGGGCGCGGGTGTGTTAGTGACCGAAGGTTGTCGTGGTGAAGGCGGATATCTGTTGAATAAAGACGGTGAACGCTTTATGGAACGTTATGCACCAAACGCTAAAGACCTTGCTGGTCGTGACGTAGTGGCTCGTTCAATCATGATTGAAATTCGTGAAGGCCGTGGTTGTGATGGCCCTTGGGGTCCTCATGCGAAATTGAAACTCGACCATCTTGGTAAAGAAGTCCTTGAATCACGTTTACCAGGTATTCTTGATCTGTCTCGTACATTCGCACACGTTGATCCTATCAAAGAGCCAATTCCAGTTATTCCTACTTGTCACTATATGATGGGGGGTATTCCAACAAAAGTGACAGGCCAAGCCATTCGTGTAAATGAGAAGGGCGAAGATGTTGTTATTCCTGGACTGTTTGCTGTCGGTGAAATTGCTTGTGTATCTGTTCATGGTGCCAACCGCTTAGGCGGTAACTCACTGTTAGACCTCGTTGTATTTGGTCGTTCAGCAGGGGTTCACTTAAAAGAATCTCTGATGGAACAAGGCACGATGCGTGATGCAAGTGAGTCGGATGTTGATGCAGCATTAACACGCTTAAATCGCTGGGAAAACAATCGCTCTGGTGAAGATCCTGTTGAGATCCGTAAAGCACTGCAATCTTGTATGCAACATAACTTCTCAGTATTCCGTGAAGGCGATGCAATGGCAAAAGGCTTAGAAGAACTAAAAGTTATTCGTGAGCGCTTACAAAATGCACGACTGGATGATAATTCAAGCGAGTTTAATACTCAGCGTATTGAATGCTTAGAATTAGATAACCTGATGGAAACAGCTTATGCCACTGCGGTATCTGCAAACTTCCGTACAGAAAGCCGTGGTGCTCATAGCCGTTTCGATTTCCCAGAGCGTGATGATGCGAACTGGTTATGCCATACATTATATCAACCGCAAACCGAAACAATGACACGCCGTGAAGTCAATATGCAGCCAAAACTGCGTGAAGCCTTTCCACCAAAAGTGCGTACATATTAATTAGCGGTGTTATTGAAGTTGCGGAGACTTAAATATGAAACTTGAATTTTCGATTTATCGTTACAATCCCGACGTTGATAATGCGCCGCATATGCAAGATTACACCCTCGAAGTTCCAGAAGGGCGTGACATGATGCTATTGGATGCATTAATTCAATTAAAGGAAAAAGATCCTACCTTATCGTTCCGTCGTTCTTGTCGTGAAGGTGTTTGTGGCTCTGATGGCGTGAACATGAATGGTAAAAATGGTTTGGCTTGTATCACACCTATTTCATCTTTACAGAAAGGAAGTAAGAAAATTGTGATCAGACCGTTACCCGGTTTACCAGTAATTCGTGATTTAATAGTGGATATGACTCAGTTCTATACACAGTATGAGAAAATTCGTCCGTATTTAATTAATAATGGCAAAAATCCTCCTGCTCGTGAGAATTTACAGTCACCAGAACAACGTGAAAAGCTTGATGGACTTTACGATTGTATCCTTTGTGCTTGTTGTTCAACATCTTGCCCGTCATTCTGGTGGAATCCAGATAAGTTTATCGGGCCAGCTGGATTGTTAGCTGCATATCGTTTCTTGATTGATAGTCGCGATACAGAAACAGAATCTCGCCTTGATGATCTTAACGATGCGTTCAGCGTATTCCGTTGTCATGGCATTATGAACTGTGTCAGCGTATGTCCTAAAGGACTCAATCCAACAAAAGCGATTGGCCATATTAAGTCGATGTTGTTAAAACGTAGTGCATAAAATAATAACCGCCCTAAAATAGTTAGGGCGGTTAATGGAAAAACTAAGTTAGACGTTTGCGGTAAATAGTAAGGCACCTTTAAACACTGTTAGACAGTGCTTAAAGGTTCCTTGAGAGCTAAAGCTCCATATTTAAAGAACCTGCGAGATAGCGGGTCATGAGAGAACCTTGCAATCGACACCGTTTAATCACGGTATTAGTTATCCACGGCGAACTAAAGCTGTATAGCTTAAGGGATCATAATGCAGAACGGCGCAATGAAGGACTGGCTAGAATCAACATTTCTAGCAGGAGAGAATCAGTCTTACATAGAAGATATCTATGAAGATTACCTAACTGACCCAAACTCTGTTGACGAAAGTTGGAGAGAGATTTTTCAACAACTGCCCGCAAGTCAAGGCATAGAGCAGTCGCATTCTCAGACCCGCGACTACTTCAGACGCCTCGCAAAAGAATCCACTCGATATCATACCTCGGTAAGCGATCCGGCAACGGACTCAAAACAAGTCAAAGTTTTGCAGCTCATCAATGCCTTTCGTTTCCGTGGCCATCAAAATGCGAACCTCGACCCACTTGGTTTATGGAAACAAGAATCTGTTCCAGATTTAGATCCTGCTTTCCATAATCTGACTAAAGAAGATTTTGAAGAAACTTTCAACGTTGGTTCTTTTGCTATTGGCAAAGAAACCATGAAATTAGGTGATTTATATGAAGCACTGAAACGCATTTACTGTGGTTCAATCGGTGCTGAATATATGCATATCACTAATACTGAAGAAAAACGCTGGCTACAACAACGTTTAGAATCAGTGAATGTTGCAGACCAATTCACTAAAGAAGAAAAGTTACGCTTCCTGGCAGAGCTAACAGCAGCTGAAGGTTTAGAGCGCTATTTAGGTGCGAAATTCCCAGGTGCGAAACGCTTCTCTTTAGAAGGTGGTGATGCATTAGTACCTATGTTGAAAGATTTAATCCGTCATGCCGGTAAACAAGATACTCGTGAAGTGGTTCTCGGTATGGCACACCGCGGACGTTTAAACGTTTTGGTTAATATCCTCGGTAAAAAACCTGCTGATTTATTTGATGAATTTGCGGGTATTCATAAAGAGCATTTGGGAACTGGTGACGTTAAATATCACCAAGGTTTTTCATCCGATTTTGCAACGGAAGGGGCTCAAGTTCACTTAGCATTAGCCTTTAACCCTTCTCACTTAGAGATTGTTAGCCCAGTTGTTATCGGTTCTGTTCGTGCTCGTCGTGATCGTTTAGATGAAGCACGTAGTAATATGGTTCTTCCTATTACAATTCATGGTGATGCTGCGGTAACTGGTCAAGGTGTAGTTCAAGAAACCTTGAATATGTCGCAAGCGCGTGGTTATGAAGTTGGCGGTACAGTTCGTATCGTTATCAATAACCAAGTTGGTTTCACCACGTCAAATCCAAAAGATGCTCGTTCAACACAATACTGTACTGATATTGTGAAAATGGTTCAGGCACCAATTTTCCACGTTAATGCCGATGATCCTGAAGCCGTTGCTTTTGTAACTCGTCTGGCATTGGATTTCCGTAATACTTTTAAACGTGACGTAATGATTGATTTGGTGTGTTATCGCCGTCATGGCCATAACGAAGCGGATGAGCCAAATGCGACTCAGCCGCTGATGTATCAAAAAATCAAGAAACACCCAACACCACGTAAAATTTATGCAGATAAACTGGTTGCTCAATCACTGCTTGATGCCAATGATGTGACTGAACTGGTTAATCTCTATCGTGATGCACTAGATCGTGGTGATTGTGTTGTTGAAGAATATCGCCCAATGGGGCTGCATTCTTACACATGGGAGCCGTATTTAAATCACGAATGGAATGAAGAGTATCCACATAAAGTAGAGCAAACACGTTTACAAGATTTAGCGCGTCGTGTGAGTACTGTCCCGTCAGAAATCGTGATGCAATCTCGTGTTGAGAAAATTTACGCTGACCGTGCTGTCATGGCAGAAGGTGAGAAATTGCTCGACTGGGGTGCTGCGGAAACATTAGCGTATGCAACTTTAGTTGACCAAGGTATTACGATCCGCCTTTCTGGAGAAGATGCCGGCCGTGGTACTTTCTTCCACCGTCATGCCGTTATTCATAATCAAACTAATGGTTCTGTTTATGTTCCATTGGCTAATATTCATAATGCTCAAGGGCAATTTAATGTCTGGGACTCTGTATTAACAGAAGAAGCTGTTCTTGCATTTGAATATGGTTATGCAACAACAGAGCCTCGTGGATTGACGATTTGGGAAGCGCAATTTGGTGACTTCGCAAACGTTGCTCAAGTTGTTATCGACCAATTTATTAGCTCTGGTGAGCAAAAATGGGGTCGTATGTGTGGTTTAGTGATGCTGTTACCACACGGTTATGAAGGCCAAGGCCCTGAACACTCTTCTGCACGTTTAGAGCGTTATCTGCAACTGTGTGCAGAGCAAAATATGCAGGTTTGTGTGCCATCAACGCCAGCTCAGGTTTACCATATGTTACGCCGTCAAGCATTACGTGGTATGCGTCGCCCACTTATCGTAATGTCACCAAAATCACTGTTACGTCACCCATTAGCGGTTTCTGCATTGGATGAATTAGCCAATGGTAAATTCTTACCTGTAATTGGTGAAATGGATGATTTAAAACCGGCTGATGTAAAACGTGTTGTGATGTGTTCAGGTAAGGTTTACTACGATTTATTAGAACAACGTCGTGCTAATGAGCAAAACAACGTTGCCATTATTCGTATTGAACAACTGTACCCATTCCCACACGAAGATATCGCACAAATTCTAGCATCTTACTCCCATGTAAAAGATTTTGTTTGGTGTCAAGAAGAGCCTCTAAATCAGGGGGCTTGGTATTGCAGCCAGCATAATTTCCGTGATGCGATCCCTACGGGCGCAACATTACGTTATGCAGGACGCCCTGCATCAGCCTCTCCAGCAGTTGGTTATACCTCTGTTCATCAGGAGCAACAAAAAGCTCTGGTTGAAGACGCACTGAAAGTTGAATAAATAAGGATAGAAAATGAGTAGTGTAGACATTCTAGTACCGGATCTCCCTGAATCAGTTGCTGACGCATCGGTCGCAACTTGGCATAAAAAACCTGGTGATAGCATTCAACGCGATGAAGTGCTGGTTGAAATCGAGACAGATAAAGTTGTTTTAGAAGTTCCTGCAAGTGAAGCGGGCGTATTAGAAAGTATCCTTGAAGATGAAGGTGCTACTGTTGGTTCACGCCAGTTACTCGGACGCATTCGTTTAGGTGATAGCACCGGTATTCCTGCTGAGGTGAAACCAGCTCAAGATAGCACACCTGCACAACGTCAAAGTGCTGACATTGCTGAAAAAGGTAATAACGATGCATTAAGCCCAACAGCGCGTCGTTTAGTGGCAGAGCACGATGTTAATCCTGCTGATGTGAAAGGTAGCGGTGTAGGTGGTCGTTTAACTCGCCAAGATATCGAAGGCCATGTTGCAAATAAAACGGCAACGAAACCTGTTGAAGAAGCGCCTCAAGCGCTGTTATCTCACCGTAGTGAAAAACGTGTTCCAATGACACGTTTACGTAAACGTGTTGCAGAACGTTTATTAGAAGCGAAAAACACTACTGCAATGTTGACAACGTTTAACGAAATCAACATGCAACCAATCAAAGATTTACGTGCTCAATATGGCGAAGCTTTCGAAAAACGCCACGGTGTCCGTTTAGGCTTTATGTCTTTCTATATTAAAGCGGTTGTTGAAGCACTGAAACGCTACCCAGAAGTGAATGCTTCTATTGATGGCACAGATGTGGTTTATCACAACTATTTCGATATCAGTATTGCGGTATCAACGCCTCGTGGCCTGGTAACACCAGTATTACGTGATGCGGATGCAATGAGCATGGCGGATATTGAGAAAAATATCAAAGCATTAGCAGTAAAAGGTCGTGATGGTAAGTTGACCGTTGAAGACTTAACGGGTGGTAACTTTACTATTACAAATGGTGGTGTTTTCGGTTCATTAATGTCAACGCCTATTATCAACCCACCACAAAGTGCCATTTTAGGGATGCATGCTATTAAAGATCGCCCAATGGCCGTTGATGGTCAGGTTGTTATTCTACCAATGATGTATCTGGCTCTATCTTATGACCACCGTTTAATTGACGGTCGTGAGTCTGTCGGTTTCTTAGTAACCGTCAAAGAGATGCTAGAAGATCCAGCCCGTTTATTACTTGATGTATAGGTAATAAATACCGCTTTTAGGCAGGAGATGCTCCTCCTGCCTACTTAGCAACAGACACAAGCATCAAAGAAGTACAGTGTGTTCGTGAAGTCAGATTTCTCTGGCTTATAGTCAAAAAAATAAGAAAGCCCGACTTTCAACAAGATTATGGATAGAACATCATGAATTTACACGAGTATCAGGCAAAACAGCTTTTCACACGGTATGGATTACCAGCTCCTGCTGGTTTCGCCTGCTCCACGCCGCGCGAGGCAGAAGAAGCTGCATCAAAAATCGGTCAAGGCCCTTGGGTCGTGAAATGTCAGGTTCACGCGGGTGGACGTGGTAAAGCGGGCGGCGTAAAAGTCGTTAAATCTAAAGAAGAGATCCGCGCATTTGCTGAACAATGGTTAGGCAAACGTTTAGTGACTTATCAAACAGACGCTAACGGTCAGCCTGTTACACAGATTTTGGTTGAAGCTGCAACAGATATCGCTAAAGAGCTTTATCTTGGTGCGGTTATTGACCGTGGTACCCGTCGCGTTGTCTTTATGGCTTCAACTGAAGGCGGCGTAGAAATTGAAAAAGTAGCGGAAGAAACGCCAGAACTTATTCATCGCGCAATTATTGATCCACTGACAGGCCCAATGCCTTATCAGGGAAGAGAACTGGCTTTTAAACTAGGTTTAAAAGGTAAGCAAGTCAGTCAATTTGCTAAGATCTTTATGGGATTAGCTACTATCTTCTTAGAGCGTGATCTTGCGCTAATTGAAATTAACCCTTTAGTTATCACTAAAGAAGATGATCTGATTTGTCTAGATGGCAAATTAGGCGTAGATAGCAATGCATTATATCGTCAGCCTGAAATGCGTGAACTGCACGATCCATCGCAAGAAGATCCGCGAGAAGCGCAAGCTGCACAATGGGAACTGAACTACGTTGCATTAGATGGCAATATTGGTTGCATGGTTAATGGTGCTGGTTTAGCAATGGGTACTATGGATATTGTTAAACTTCACGGTGGCGAACCAGCTAACTTCCTCGATGTGGGTGGTGGTGCAACAAAAGAGCGTGTAACAGAAGCATTTAAAATTATTTTGTCAGATGAAAATGTCAGTGCTGTATTAGTCAACATTTTCGGCGGTATTGTTCGTTGTGACTTAATCGCAGACGGTATTATTGGCGCAGTTGAAGAAGTTGGCGTTAATGTTCCTGTGGTTGTTCGTCTTGAAGGAAACAATGCAGAGTTAGGCACCAAGAAATTAGCGGATAGTGGATTAAATATTATCGCAGCTAAAAGCTTAACTGATGCCGCGAAACAAGTTGTTGCAGCAGCGGAGGCAAAATAATGTCTATTTTAATCGATAAAAACACCAAAGTAATTTGCCAAGGTTTTACTGGTAGCCAAGGAACATTCCACTCTGAGCAAGCAATTGCTTATGGTACACAAATGGTTGGAGGTGTTACGCCAGGTAAAGGTGGCACTACGCATTTAGGACTTCCAGTATTTAATACTGTACGCGAAGCTGTTGAGGCAACGGGTGCAACTGCGACAGTTATTTATGTACCTGCGCCATTTTGTAAAGATTCAATCTTAGAAGCGATTGAGGCAGGTATTAAACTCATCATTACTATTACAGAAGGTATCCCTACTTTGGATATGCTAACAGTAAAAGTAAAATTAGATGAAGCAGGCGTACGTATGATTGGCCCTAACTGCCCAGGTGTAATCACTCCGGGTGAATGTAAGATTGGCATTATGCCTGGCCATATTCATTTACCAGGCAAAGTTGGCATTGTATCTCGATCAGGTACATTAACTTATGAAGCAGTTAAACAGACAACAGATGTTGGTTTAGGCCAATCAACGTGTGTTGGTATTGGTGGTGACCCAATCCCTGGTTCTAACTTTATTGATATTCTGAAGCTATTCCAAGAAGATCCACAAACAGAAGCAATTGTAATGATCGGTGAAATTGGTGGTACAGCAGAAGAAGAAGCCGCTGCTTATATCAAAGATCATGTGACTAAACCAGTTGTAGGTTACATCGCTGGTGTGACAGCCCCTAAAGGTAAACGTATGGGACATGCGGGAGCTATTATTGCAGGCGGTAAAGGCACAGCAGATGAGAAATTTGCTGCTCTTGAAGCTGCGGGTGTTAAAACTGTGCGTAGCTTGGCCGATATTGGTGAAGCTATTAAATCAATGATCAAGTAAGTAACGATACTGTTAATAATTTCAGATTGATACTATCTTAAGTGCCAGTTTCTTAATAGGAAGCTGGCATTTTTTATATCTAGCTTTATTTAAATATTTATATCCATATTGAGTATTATGATTAACATATCAAATATCTATATGAGTTAACGCTAATTGTTTGTTTTAAGTTGATTTTTTAAATTTTGATCTCTATGCGTAATCGCTCTTTTTTCTTTTTCTAAGTTTTTTGCATAAACTGAAAATAACGATAAATATTGTTTGTATCCATTCTTCTTTGTTAAAAATAATATTTTAAATGCATGTTTTTAGATGGGAAATGGACTAGAAAAAGAAAATAAATAGTTATTTTATGTTGTGAACATCATGCTCTTTTCTATAAACATCGTAACAATAGTCCCTAAATTTCCGCTTCAACATCGCTGTAAGGCAGGTTTTTACTGCGAAGATGTTTTTTTAAACATGTTAATGGATAAGTGAAAAGGAGGGCTGGTAAAGAAGCTTGTCTGAGAAAATATTCTTTTATTGTGATAGGGCATCAAAAAGGGGATTAAAGCTGAAACTAGGCTCTTTTATACCTATCAAGTGTAATGATGAAACACTTATGATTGTTGTAAGAAACGTTCTACAAAAAATAATAAAATACAATAAAGAAAGATTTTTTCCTTTTTCATTTAGCTGAGTTGGTGTTTTTTATTTCATTGATTTAAAAGACTATTTTTAACTTTATTGAATTGTTGATTTATATTTTAGATATATAATATAAATTAATTACAGTTTACTTATCTGAAATAAAAAACAAAATAAGCAGTCATTAATATTAAAAATAGACAATCACTATTAGATTTTATTTTTATTTTTATTTTTATTTGACGAATTAACTAGATGTCATTTTCTGTATTTACACTTTTGTAAATTTCAACTTATTAATTAATAGATTATTTTTTTTAAATATTTATTTTTTACCTGCAAAAAAATGATTTTGATATTAAAATTAATAAAACACAACTAAAAGTGTTTATTTTTAGGGCTTTTATGAAAATAAAAAGTTAATTTTATTATGGAAAATATAAGGAGATAAATTACACTTAAAAATAAAAACAACATTGCATTAACACAATAGTAACTATTGGGTAATTTATTCGCAACTAGTTAACATTAAAGTGTTTTTTTGATGTGGGTCAAGTTATTAATTGTGGCAAAATTTTCTGAATATGCTTAAATTGGCACACGATCAAATATGCTGTTACAAACCTAAAAGTCGTATTGTTGACCTAAGCTCAGAATTCAAATCTGGGTCACGCAAAATATATTTATTATATGTAAATATAAGCGTACTATTTGTAAGGTATTGTGTTTTTGGTCTTTAATATTCGTTGTTGTTTTTAGAGGCATTTATTGTTGGTAGTTATGAGGCTTTATAATTTAATAAAGTCGGGTTGCCGCAAGTCGGTGTCTTCCTGCTAGGAGCAAGGAGTCAAGATGTTTGATATTGTCGAACTGTCACGGTTACAGTTTGCCTTAACAGCGATGTATCACTTCCTGTTTGTCCCGTTAACGTTAGGTATGGCGTTTATGCTGGCAATCATGGAAACGATATATGTTCTGTCGGGTAAACAAGTTTACAAAGATATGACAAAGTTCTGGGGTAAGTTATTCGGTATTAACTTTGCTCTGGGTGTCGCAACTGGATTGACCATGGAGTTCCAATTTGGTACTAACTGGTCATATTTCTCTCATTACGTCGGTGATATCTTCGGTGCGCCTTTAGCAATCGAAGGTTTAATGGCGTTCTTCTTAGAATCAACATTCGTCGGATTGTTCTTCTTTGGCTGGGATCGTTTAGGTAAGAAGCAGCACTTGATGGTAACTTGGTTAGTTGCTTTCGGTTCTAACTTCTCTGCGCTGTGGATCCTTGTTGCGAATGGTTGGATGCAAAACCCTGTTGCTGCAGACTTCAACTTTGAAACCATGCGAATGGAAATGTTGAGTTTTGCTGATCTGGTTTTAAACCCAGTCGCTCAAGTTAAATTTGTTCACACAGTTGCAGCTGGTTATACAACTGGTGCTTTCTTTGTTCTGGGTATCAGCTCTTACTACCTGCTCAAAGGCCGTGATATTGGTTTTGCAAAACGTTCTTTTGCAGTTGCGGCAACTTTTGGTATTGCTGCTGTTTTATCTGTTATCGTATTAGGTGATGAATCTGGTTACGAAATGGGTGACGTACAAAAAACGAAGCTGGCTGCAATTGAAGGTGAATGGCATACAGAAGCAGCGCCTGCTGCATTTAATCTGATTGCATTCCCTAATCAAGAAAAAATGGAAAACTCGTTTGCATTACAAATACCTTATGTCATGGGTATTATCGCAACGCGTTCTTTCGATACACCAGTATTAGGTCTTAATGATCTGATGAGTCAGCATGAAGTTCGTATTCGTAACGGTATGAAAGCTTACGAATTATTGAGTGAACTGCGTTCAGGTAATACTGATCCTGCGATTCGTGCTGCATTTAATGACGCTAAACAAGATTTAGGCTATGGCTTATTACTGAAGCGTTATACTGAAAATGTCGTTGATGCAACAGAAGATCAAATCAAAGCTGCTGCAAAAGACACTATTCCTAACGTCGCACCACTATTCTGGTCATTCCGTATCATGGTTGCCTCAGGCTTCCTGATGTTACTGATTGTTGCGATTTCCTTCTGGACTGTTCTGTCAAACCGTATTGGCAAATATACATGGCTACTGCGTGCTGCCCTATATAGTATTCCATTACCATGGATTGCAATTGAAGCAGGTTGGTTTGTTGCAGAATATGGACGTCAACCATGGGCAATTGGTGAAATTCTGCCTACGGCGGTGGCAACTTCTTCATTGACAGAGGCAGATATCCTAGTATCTATGGGTCTTATCTGTGGTCTGTATACATTGTTCCTAGTTGCTGAAATGTTCCTGATGTTCAAATTTGGTCGCCTTGGGCCGAGTAGCCTGAAGACGGGTCGCTATCACTTTGAACAGAAGAACGCTTCTTCTGCACAAAGTAAGTAACACAGGAGTCCACTATGTTTGATTATGAAGTATTGCGATTTGTTTGGTGGCTACTGATTGGTATCTTACTGATTGGCTTTGCAGTCACTGATGGTTTTGATATGGGTGTCGGTGTGTTACTACGCGTTATCGCGAAAGATGACACTGAACGCCGTATTTTGATTAACTCTGTTGCACCTCACTGGGATGGTAACCAAGTTTGGTTAATCACCGCCGGTGGTGCATTATTCGCTGCATGGCCAATGGTTTATGCTGCGGCATTCTCTGGTTTCTATTTTGGTATGATTTTCGTACTGGCGGCATTATTCTTCCGTCCTGTAGGTTTTGACTACCGTTCTAAACTAGAATCTCCGAAATGGCGTGGTATGTGGGATTGGGGTATCTTTATTGGTAGCTTCGTTCCACCATTAGTTATCGGTGTTGCTTTTGGTAACCTGCTACAAGGTGTTCCATTAGAAGTCGATAGCATGCAACGTGTTTCTTATAACGGTACAACTAACGCGTTAATCAACCTACTGTACCTATTAAACCCATACGGTTTATTAGCTGGTGTGATTAGCTTAATGATGATTGTTGCACATGGTGCAAGTTATCTTCAAATGCGTACCACTGGTGAGTTACATGAACGTACTCGTAAAGCTACTTACATCACCTCTTTAATCACGTTCATTGGTTTTGCTGTTGCGGGCGTATGGTTAATCTATGGTATTGATGGCTTTATCATAACAAGTGCAATTGATACAGCAGGTCCTTCATCTCCACTACTGAAAACTGTTTCTCATGAAGCAGGTGCTTGGATGACTAACTACAACAATTATCCAGTATTGTGGGCATTGCCTGCATTAGGTCTGTTATCTCCTTTACTGGCGATTGTTGCAACTAAAGCAAATAAAGGTGGTTGGGCATTCCTGTTCACTTCACTGACTATTGCTTGTGTTATCCTAACTTGTGGTGTGACTATGTTCCCATTTGTGATGCCTTCAAGTACGTTCCCAGATGTGAGCTTAACAATGTGGGATGCAACTTCTAGCTTGTTTACTCTGCAAGTCATGACAGTTGTTGCGATTATCTTTGTACCTATCGTTCTCCTTTACACTATCTGGTGTTACTGGAAAATGCATGGTCGCCTCGATAAGAAATTTATCGAAGGTAATAATCATACTCTTTACTAAGGAGCATAGAGAATGTGGTATTTTGCATGGCTTCTCGGCACACTCTTCGCTTGTAGTATTGCGGTGATCGCAGGACTGGCTTACGAGCATGCTGAAGCGAAAAAAACTTCAGAAAGTGAAGAATAATGTTGGACAAAAGTTACCAACTACTAGACAAGGGCCCTATTAGGGCTCTTGTTTTAATCATGGCGTTGGTGATGGCATTTTGTGTTATGTGGGATCCTAGCCGATTTGCGGCGAACACCAGTTCATTGGCAATTTGGCAAGGTATCCTTCTTATTTGGTCGGTTTGTGCAGGGGCGACTTTTGGCCTAGCATTTCGTCCTAAACATGTAATTGCAAAATGTTTATTGCACCCAATCCCTGCAATTATTGTTTTAGTTGTAGGGCTAAGTTATTTCTTCTTTTAAAAAATACCTTATTTCTGCTCATTATATGAAAAAGAAATAAGGTATTTTCTTATCTAAGGATCCTATCAATATTATCTATCTTTTTGTTTTTATAAGTGAATATTCTCTTTTAAGTAATCAATAAATAAACGTGCTTTTCTGGGGATGTGTTCACTATAAGGAAAAATAATATTCACGGACTGCGTTAACAATGAGTATTCAGGAAACAGTACGACTAATCGGCCTTCTAATAATTCTTGATGAATATACCAATGTGGCAAAATAGTCATCCCAGAATGTGCAAGAGCCATCTTTTTTAATGCGGCAATAGTATTAGTTTCAAAATAGGCATCTTGCGCTAATTGAGAGAGCAGGGCACTAAACTGTGCAGAAGTTGATAGTTTACTTTGACGTAAATTACTGTTTGCTAAATAGGGAATAGCACTTAAGTCGTTGATGGTTTTTATCGAGAATTTCTGCAACAAATCAGGTGAAATAACTAAACTTATCTCGTAATTAGCCAATTTGGTTGAGCGATAATTACTGTCTTTTAATGTACCTAAACGAATAGCTAAATCTAACTTATGATTTATTAAATCCTCAATGGAAGAATTAAAGGTGTACTGTACTTTCAACTTTGAGTGTAATTGCATAAATTGACTAAGTAACGGTAAAATATAATATTCACCAAATTCAGCCGTTGAACTTAATCGCAACGATCCCTGTAGTTCTTGCTGACCCAATCTGGCTTTATCTAATGTTTGCTCTAACTGAATTAACACTTGGCGGAAATCTTGATAAAGCATCTCGCCAGTCTCTGTCAGCGTAAATCGACGAGTATTACGATTGAGTAATGAGACATTTAACTCTGTTTCTAATGCTTTGATATGAATACTCACCATTGATTTACTCAAGCGCAAATATTTCGCCGCTTGAGTAAATGATCCGGTATCAACAACAGCAATAAAAGAGCGAATTCGATCAATTTGATTTTGCATGATTGTTTACTCTGATTAAACAATAAGTTCTATTTTGTCAGATAGACGAAATTCGTCAATCTTCCGTACTCTATGCACGGAGGATTTTTATGACTTACCGCTATCAAATTGCAGCTATATTTCTACTCGGTTTCTTTATAGATTGTATTAATATTTTTATGTCAGCAATTGCATTGCCTGCACTCGCTGATGATATGCAAATTTCCATTGTTTCAGTGACTTGGGTTTCAAATAGCTATATCTTGGGGTTGACGTTAATCATTCCATTAAGTCATTGGTTATCACAGCGTTTTGGAATTAGAGCATTGATGGTGACATCGATGTTGATGTTTAGTTTGTCTGTGGCGCTAGTGGGAAGCTCAGATTCATTTAGTGAACTTATTTTGTGGCGTTTTATTCAAGGTGTTAGTGGTGGATTATTGATCCCAATTGGACAAGCGCTAACTTTTCAATATTTTCAAGGACATGAAAGAAGCAAAATATCTACGATCATTATGGCGATAGCTTTAATCGCTCCTGCAATATCGCCTACATTAGGTGGATTTATTGTTGATATGGCTTCTTGGCGTTGGGTGTTTTATAGCAATATTCCTTTCTCATTGCTAACTGCATTTTTAGCCTTTATTTGGGTAAAAGAGCCATTACCTAAAGAAAATACTACACCGGATATTAAAGGTATCATTCTTATTAGTTTGCTCATTGTATCAGGGTTGTTTGCTCTATCGGCTTATGGTGAGTATCACTCAACATTACTTGCATTAGTCATAGCGGTATTATCGGTATGTTTTGCAGTACTTTATTATTACCATTATCGACGCCATACATCTCCAGTTATTAATTTAGCACTATTAAAAAATAGAAACTTATCGATCTCTATTTTTATTTATTATTGTATTCCTGGTGTTTTTACTGGTGTAAATATTCTTGCGATTTTTTATTTACAACAATATTTAAAATTTACTGCTCAAGGCACAGGTGTTTTCATGTTGTTATATGCACTTGGGGCTTTTATTTCAATGACAATAAGTGGCGTGTTATATAATAAATTGGGCATGAAACGTTTATTTGTTTTTGCTCTATTATTACATAGTGCAGGTATTGCTTTATTAATATTTGTAAATAGTAATACTGATATACTTTTATTAATTATTGCTTATCTAGTTATCGGAATTGGTGGCGGGATTGGTGCTAATACTGCGCAAACAACGGCTTTATATGATTTTAACTCACAGAAATTAGTTCAAGCCAGTGTTATTTGGAATATTAATAGACAGGTCGTTTTTAGTGTCGGAGCAACCGTTGTTGCTATGTTATTTAATATTTTTTCTCTTTTTTGCTTACCACAAATCGCTTATAACATGACATTTTTAATATGCGCTTTAATTGGCATATTGCCTCTCACACTATTATTTACACTAAAGAAAAAAAGTATTGCACAGGAAATAAAAGATGAAAATTAATACCGATTTTATTATAGAAAGCATTAAATCTTTGCATGATGAGATTGAAGCTGTTTTTACACAGTTTCCACTTTCTGTTGATGCAATAACTAAGATAGAAAATCTTTTATCTAGTGAATTTTCGATGGTTGGGATCAACGGAAAAGCAGTGAGTTATGATGATGTTATTGTGATGTTCAGAGAAAATGCAGGGAAAAGAAGAGGTCTGAAAATAAAAACGGATGATTATAAAATAATTTATCAATCAGATTGTTTGGCGATTGTCAGATATCAAGAAATACACAGTGAAAATAAGAAAATTCTTATGCGAGAATCAGTGGCGTTATTGAGACGCAATTCTCATGAAATGAGTTGGCAGTGGCACTACCTCCATGAGACACCAATCATCAATAATTAGTTGATTTATATAAAAAACCGGTTTTAAAACTGGTTTTTTTATGCCATTAAAAATAATACTAATAAATAAGACAATCTATGAATTTCTAATTAGCAAGCATTTTTATGCTGTCTTAATGAAAATATTTTTTCTATTCAGAGCGCAAAGCATATTGCGTGTTGCAAAGAAGAGTTTATGATTGGCGCCTGAAAACTGTGTTTTCTATTCTTTACGTTACTATGATTCCCTTAGAGCTACCTCTTAAGTATAGTTAAGTGACTTATAGCTTAATTATTTATGGACTTAACTCGGAAAATGTAAGGAAGATATTATGCAGTTTCTTTGGCCTGTTCGTGTTTATTATGAAGATACTGATGCCGGTGGTGTAGTCTATCATGCCAGCTATCTAAAATATTTTGAACGCGCCCGAACAGAACTACTCAGAGAAAAAGGTTTTCATCAGCATGATTTACGGGAGTATGATCATGTTGTATTTGTTGTACGTAAATTATCAATAGAATATATTGCACCAGCTCGACTTGATGAGCTTTTACAAGTAGAAAGTGAAATTACCACATTACGTGGTGCATCAATGACATTTTCTCAAAAGCTTATTAATCAAGATGGTTATGTTTTGTGTAGCGCAGATGTGCTTGTTGTCTGCGTAGATTCATTAAAAATGAAGCCTGTAGCGCTTCCTAAGTCCATTATCGCGGAGTTTAAGTAGTGGCTGACATGAATGTTATCGATCTCTTTCTAAAAGCAGGGCTTTTAGTTAAGTTGATCATGTTGATTTTAATCGGATTTTCTATTGCATCTTGGGCGATTATTATTCAGCGAACTAAAGTTCTGAATGCCGCTGATCGTGAAGCTGCAGATTTTGAAGATAAATTCTGGTCAGGTACTGACTTGGCTCGTTTATATAAAGATAGCCAAGCTCGTCGTGATGAGTTATCAGGCTCAGAGCAAATTTTTCATTCCGGTTTTAAAGAGTTTGCACGTTTACATCAAGCAAGCGTTCATGCCCCTGATGCAGTTGTAAATGGTGCATCAAGAGCAATGCGAGTCTCTTTCAATCGTGAATTAGAATCACTAGAAACTCACATTCCGTTCCTTGGTACTGTTGGTTCTATCAGCCCATATATTGGCCTGTTTGGTACAGTATGGGGGATTATGCATGCATTTATTGCATTAGGTAGTGTTAAACAAGCAACATTACAAATGGTCGCACCCGGCATTGCTGAAGCATTGATTGCAACAGCTATCGGTTTATTTGCGGCGATCCCCGCAGTTATGGCTTATAACCGGTTTACGCAGCGTGTAACTAAACTGGAACAAAGTTACGATAACTTTATGGAAGAGTTCCTGACGATTTTACATCGCCAAGCTTTTGCCTCAGCAGAAAAGAAATAGTTAACGCAGAAGGAGATAGCTGATGGCACGAGGTCGCAGTAACCGCCGAGGCGTAAAATCAGAGATTAACATTGTTCCTTTGCTTGACGTATTGTTAGTGCTTTTGCTTATTTTTATGGCAACAGCGCCTATCATTTCGCAAAGTGTTGAAGTTGATCTTCCTGAAGCAACAGATACACAAACTGTTTCAACCAGTGATAATCCCCCGGTGATTGTCGAGGTTGCAGGAATTGGGCAATATAATATTCGTGTTGATCAAGAAGTATTAGAATTATTGCCTCAAGAACAGATTATGGCTGAAGCTAAACGACAATTGGAAAAAAATCCGAAAGTTATATTTCTGATTGGCGGTGCTAAAGATGTTCCTTATGATGAGATAATTAAAGCGCTCAACATGTTACGTCAAGCAGGTGTTAAATCTGTAGGTTTAATGACTCAGCCTATGTAATAGGTTGAAATAAGTTTGGATAATAGCGTGGGAAAGAAGACGAAGCCAATCCGAAGTAAATTGAGCCGTTCAGTTATCTTGTCTACTGCCTTGCATTTGCTTGTTATCGCATTGCTTATCTGGGGGTCATTAACTCAGAAGTGGGATTTAGGTGGTGGCGGTGGTGAAGGCGGGCAAGTTATTGATGCTATTATGGTCGATCCTAATGCTGTAGTACAACAGTATAATCAGCAAAAAGCGCAACAGGCTAACGTCCAAAAAGCAGAACAAGAACGTAAAGCGCGTGCAGAGCAACAAGAAGAAGAGTTGCGTCAGCAGCAAATGAAAGAACAAGAACGTTTGAAAACGTTAGAAGTTGAACGTTTACAAGCAAAAGAGGCAGCAGAGGCTCAAAAACGCGAAGCCGCGTTAGCTGCCACCAAAGCGAAAGAAGAACAAAAAGTTGCTGAAGAAGCGGCCGCACAAGCGAAAGCAGAGCGTGATCGCATCTTAAAAGAACAAGCAGATGCTAAAAAACAAGCAGAAGCTGAAGCGAAAAAACAAGCAGAATTAGCAGCAAAACAAAAAGCAGAAGAAGCTAAGGCGAAAGCCGAAGCCGATGCGAAAGCAAAAGCTGAAGCAGATGCTAAAGCAAAGGCTGAAGCCGATGCTAAAGCTAAAGCTGCCGCAGAAGCTAAAGCAAAAGCCGCCGCAGAAGCTAAAGCAAAAGCAGCAGCTCAACAGCAAAGTAAAGCAGTAGATAGTCTGCTTGATGGTTTAGTGGCTGATGGTAGCAAACAAAGCGGAGCTTCAGCTGCGGGTCAAGGTGGTGGAAATCGCACTGGTGCAAATGGCGAAGGTGTCGATCGCTATAAAGGTCAGTTGAAAGTTGCAATAGAACAGAAGTTCATTGATCCCGAGTTATACAAAGGTAAAACTTGTGAGCTAAGAATTAGTATTGCACCTGATGGTCTACTAGTTAGTGCGAAGATTGAAGGTGGTGATCCAGCATTATGCCAAGTAGCACTGCGAGCAGCCAATACAGCGAAATTACCGAAGCCACCAAAAGATGTCTATGAACAAGTAAAATCATCAGTAATTGAGTTTAAACCCTAAAACTGTCTGATTGTAGGAAAACATACACTAATTTATAGCTATTTTAGAATGTTATTGATGTGTTGTATGGTGTTGTTGAAAAGCGTTTGTTACTATTCTGTGCGTTATTGCGTAATAACCGCAATAATAAAAGGGAGACATGATGAAGCAGGCATTAAATGTTATCTTCGGACTTTTAATTTTATGCGTAACCACTCTGGCTAACGCTGAAGTTCGAATTGAAATTACGCAAGGGGTGAATACTGCACGCCCTATCGGTGTTGTTCCTTTTAAATGGGAAGGCACAGGTCAAATGCCAGAAGATATCGCTGGTGTTATCGCAGCTGATTTACGCAATAGTGGAAAATTTAATCCTATTGATGTATCCCGTTTACCTCAACAGCCAGTCACAGCTTCTGAAGTCCAACCTGCACTTTGGACTGCATTAGGGATTGATTCTGTTGTTGTTGGACGCGTACAACCGTCAGCGGATGGCCAATATTTAGTAAGCTATCAATTAGTTGATGTTGCTGGCTCTCCAGGCGCGGTTTTATCTCAAAGTGAGTTTAAAGTTCCATCAAAATGGCTACGTTATTCTGCTCACACTGCCAGTGATGAAGTGTTTGAAAAACTGACTGGTATTCGTGGTGCATTCCGTACACGTATTGCTTATGTTGTTGTGACTAATGGTGGCGCATATCCTTATGAATTGCGTGTTTCTGACTATGATGGTTTTAACCAAGATCGTGTTTATCGCTCATCACAGCCATTAATGTCACCAGCGTGGTCACCAGATGGTGCTAAACTTGCTTATGTTACATTTGAAAGTGGTCAATCCGCTTTAGTTGTACAAACATTAGCGACAGGTGAAATTCGCCAAATAGCATCATTCCCAAGACATAATGGTGCACCTTCGTTTTCACCAGATGGCTCTAAGCTAGCATTTGCGCTTTCAAAGAGTGGTAGCTTAAATCTGTATGTTATGGATTTAGCAAGTGGGAATATGACACAGGTAACCAATGGCAGAAGCAACAATACTGAGCCAAATTGGATGCCAGATGGACAAACCTTAGTCTATACTTCAGATCAAGGTGGACGTCCACAAATATACAAAGTGAATATTAACGGTGGAACACCAGAGCGTATTACGTGGGAAGGTAAGCAAAACCAAAATCCTGCGGTAAGCCCAGATGGTAGTTTCTTAGTTATGGTGAGTTCTGAAAGCGGTAGGCAACATATCGCTAAGCAGGATCTGGAAACGAATTCCGTACAATATCTAACAGATACGTTTCTGGATGAAACGCCAAGCATCGCGCCTAACGGCACAATGGTTATTTATAGCTCTACACAAGGCTTAGGCACCATTTTGCAGCTAGTATCGACTGATGGACGTTTCAAAGCGCGTCTTCCGGCGACTGATGGTCAGGTTAAATCACCTGCCTGGTCACCGTTTATGTGATGCATAAAAATTATGTATGGCAAACAAAATAAAGGAACAAATAGAGATGCAATTAAACAAAGTGTTTAAAGGGTTGATGTTAGCATTACCACTCGTTGCTGTTGCAGCATGTAGCTCAAACAAAAACGAAGATCAAACTGATACAAACAATGTACCAGTTGTTGAACAAGGTCCTACTGCTGAAGAATTAGCACGTCAGCAATTAGAACAACTGAAACAACAAAACATCGTTTACTTCGGTTTTGAC
This sequence comes from Proteus vulgaris, assembly GCF_011045815.1. GTDB lineage: Bacteria > Pseudomonadota > Gammaproteobacteria > Enterobacterales > Enterobacteriaceae > Proteus > Proteus vulgaris_B. The sequence goes on from NZ_CP047344.1 coordinate 1,171,074, forward strand.
AAATATGACATTAGCTCAGACTACGCTAACCTGTTAGATGCACACGCTGCATTCCTGCGTGCTAATCCTTCAGTACGTATCACTGTAGAAGGTCATGCTGACGAACGCGGTACTCCAGAATACAACATCGCTCTGGGCGAACGTCGTGCTAACGCTGTGAAAATGTACCTACAAGGTAAAGGCGTATCTGCTGATCAACTGTCAATCGTATCTTACGGTAAAGAAAAACCAGCTGTACTGGGTCATGACGAAGCCGCTTATGCGAAAAACCGTCGTGCAGTACTGGATTACTAAGAGAACGGCATGAACAACAGTAACTTCAGACCTTTCTTGATGAGTCTGTTGTTACTGGTTGGCGTAGCGGCTCCTGTAGCCGCTATTGCCCAAGCGCCAATCAGTAATATCGGTTCAGGTTCGACCGATGAACGACTCGCCCAACTTGAGCGTTTTTCAAATGCTCACAGCCAGCTTTTGACCCAATTACAGCAACAACTTGCTGATTCTCAGCGTGATATTGATATGTTGCGTGGTCAAATTCAGGAAAATCAATACCAGCTAAACCAAGTTGTCGAACGCCAACGCAATATCTATCAACAATTAGATAGCCTTGGTGGCGGTGCTTCTACATCGACGGAAGCCACTCAACCTGATAATGCTACTTCTTCAACACCTTCTGCTACAACTAATTCTGGGCAAGGTGATGAGAAGGCTGATTATAATGCAGCAATTGATATCGTATTGAATTCAAAAGATTACGATAAGGCAATTGTTGAATTAAACAACTTTATCAATAACTATCCTAAATCTAGCTATCAATCAAATGCACATTTTTGGTTGGGTCAGATGTATTACTTAAAAGGTAATAAGGATCAGGCAGCAAGTACATTTGCTATTGTTGTTAAAAACTATCCGAAATCTCAAAAAGCAAGTGAAGCCTTTTATAAAATTGGTCTGATCATGCAAGAGAAAGGGCAAAAGGATAATGCTAAAGCTATTTATCAACAAGTGATTAAGCAATATCCAAATAGTGCTGGCGCTAAATTAGCACAAAAGCAGTTAGCAGCACTCTAATTATTGACCCCGTAATGTAAAATATTGCATTTTCGGGGTTAAATGATTGTTTTTTAAGCTATTGATTGTTTTTTTGAAAAAAAACATTGCACAAAAACATTAAATCAGTATTATTACCCGCCGTTGCCACAGAGAATGTGGCGGATTCGAAAAAGGGTCGTTAGCTCAGTCGGTAGAGCAGTTGACTTTTAATCAATTGGTCGGGCGTTCGAATCGCCCACGACCCACCATTTTCGAATACCAATCCGTTTTTATTGAAATGGGTCGTTAGCTCAGTCGGTAGAGCAGTTGACTTTTAATCAATTGGTCGGGCGTTCGAATCGCCCACGACCCACCATTTCAAACCCCCTCCTTGATTACTTACCATCATTCTAATAACTAACTACATTATCATTTAGTGTCTCTTCAGCTATCTTCTGATAACACTATCTAATCGCTGAATTGAGTAACTAAGATAGTTTTCTCAAAATTGAAAAAACCACCTCGCTTTAATTAAAAATCACTTTGAATCAGTAATGGCAAATAATTGATGACGTAATCTGGGTGTATTCATTTTCAGTCAAAAATTCATTGTCAATTAGCCAATTGCTAACAAGCTCTTGTGTTTTTGTCGCTGTATTAAGAGGGTGATTGAGTCGCTTTGATGCATCAATAAAAAACGCCATCATAATAGAAAGTGACGCGGCTGATTCATAAGGTGTACTCATTGCGAGTGTGCTTTCTAGTGAGCGCAATGAATAAAACTTAGGTAACCACTCTTTGAGATTTTTTCCCTGATACCATACATCTTGTGTTGATGTTTGTAGTGCAACTTGCTCAAGTAATGTTATTAGCCATTCTCGCATATCATTCATGCGATAATTCGCAAACCAAAATTCATGGCGTAGAATGGCTATAGCGACTTGTGTGGCTTCAAACCAGAATTCTTGAGCATTGTTATCAGCTTGCTCTTTTGAGAGCGTAAGAGGCGTTATAACGCTAATTTCAGGAAGCCCAACGCATAAACCCGTTTTATCCAGTAAGATTTGATACCCACGTTGATAAACTGGGCTAAGTCCTTCAGTTTTCATATTAAAAATACGCTCAGGCTCTGCCATCATGATATCCATTTTTCTGCCTTGCGCTAAAACATGTAAATAAATGGGCGAAAATTTACCTTTAGGATCTTCACATTCCAATTGTAAGCTGACAAGTGCATCACCAAATTGTGACAACCAAGATTGGTTTTTTGCGAGTTCTGTCGCACCATAACCGATAAGTTCTATATCAATATCAGAATAACTGTCTATCTTTTTATTGCGACCTAATGATCCTGTTAGTATTACTGTCTCTATTCTAGGATCAAGCAATGCAAAAGAGAGCATGCGATCGATTAAACGTGTTGTTGGCTCCATATTTCTCTCTAATAATTAAATGGTATAAAGTTATTTTTCGTTTTTATTGTTTAAAGCGTAAATCAGAATAATTTGTTTAGTATATAAAACATTTTTTTGTTATTTTTATAACTCAACAATATAATGTTTAGTATTAAAAACTAAGTACCATTATAAATATGAATTTATAATATATCTTTACTACTTTGCAAAGATGTCGCAATAACCCATATTTTCTTTGTTTTTTTCTATGATTAAGTCGGGGTTGTAAAATGGATGTCATGAGTTGGTTTAGTATCAATAATATTTTAGTCAACATTCCACTGGGACAAGGTGGCTACCCACTTTCGTGGATTGAAGCTGTAGGTACCATAGCTGGTCTCTTGTGCATATGGCTTGCAAGTCAGGAAAAAATAATTAATTACTTATTTGGACTGATTAACGTTACTTTATTTGCCATTATCTTTTTTCAAATTCAGTTATATGCGAGTTTATTGCTTCAAATTTTCTTCTTTGCGGCCAATATTTATGGATGGTATGCATGGAGCAGAGTAAATGATTTCGAGCAAGCTGAACTAAGAATTCGTTGGTTAAAACCGAGCCACCGGCTCTTTTTAATTATTATTTCAATCGCTGCTATTGTCGCTTTGACCTTTAATATTGATACTGTATTTGGTTATTTAGCCGTTGTTGCTGTTGAAATATTAAATATCTTTGGCGCAAATTTAGCTACACCAGTGCTTGAACCTGATGCTTACCCATTCTGGGATTCTACAATGACCGTTCTGTCGATTGTGGCAATGATTTTAATGACGCGGAAATTAGTTGAAAACTGGCTAGTTTGGTCTGTGATCAACGTGATTAGTGTCGTTATATTTTATAAGCAAGGTGTTTATGCCATGTCTGTTGAATACATCATCTTACTGGCTATCGCTATTAATGGTTCTCGTTTGTGGATCAAAACAGCAAAACGCTCTAGCAGAAATAATTACCTCTCCTAATAAAAAAGGCTGGTAGAGTTATCTTTCTCTCCAGCCTTACTATTCATTGTTTTTATTCTTATCTTTAACGCAATTTTGAATCATTATTTTGCTTAAATGCGCTATTTCCATCTTTGACAATTTTTTAGAAAAATAACCATAGATGCTTTGAGGTGAAAGGGTGTTTACAGATAGAAAACGAATGGTTAGATTGGGAAAGCAATAATAACATTGACTAGATAACATAAAAGAGTGGATACACGGGAATGAATTATCAGAATGATGACCTTAAAATAACACAAATCAATGAACTCTTACCGCCCGTCGCTTTATTGGAAAAATTTCCAGCGACTGATAATGCGGCTTTTACAGTTCGTCATGCCCGTGAAGCTATTCATCAAATCCTAGCAGGAAAAGATGATCGTCTATTAGTGGTAATTGGGCCTTGTTCTATTCATGATCCGAAAGCTGCGATGGAGTATGCACAACGTTTAAGTCTTATTCGGGAAGAGCTTAAAGACAAACTTGAAATTGTAATGCGTGTTTATTTTGAAAAACCGCGCACGACTGTTGGTTGGAAAGGTTTAATTAACGATCCTCATATGGATCATACTTTTGATATTAATGAAGGTTTGCGCATTGCTCGTAATCTTTTATTAACGATTAATGATAGTGGCTTGCCAACGGCTGGCGAGTTCTTAGATATGATAACACCTCAATATGTTGCTGATTTGATGAGTTGGGGCGCAATTGGCGCTCGTACTACAGAATCACAAGTGCATAGAGAGCTTTCATCGGGTCTATCTTGTCCTGTTGGTTTTAAAAATGGTACAGATGGAACAATTAAAGTTGCTATTGATGCAATCAATGCTGCGGGATCGCCACACTGCTTTCTTTCTGTCACTAAATGGGGTCATTCAGCCATTGTACGCACAGCAGGTAATGGTGATTGCCACATTATTTTACGTGGTGGTAAAGAGCCAAATTACAGCGCTGAACATGTTGCAGCGGTAAAAGAAGGGCTTAAAAAAGCCGGTTTGCCACAAAACGTCATGGTTGATTTCAGTCATGCTAATAGTTGCAAGAAATTTGAGAAACAAATGGAAGTGGGCGCTGATATTTGCCAACAAATTAGCTCAGGTGAAAAAGCATTAATTGGCGTGATGATTGAAAGCCATTTAGTGGAAGGTAGCCAATCATTAGAAAGCGGCGAACCTTTAGTCTATGGCAAAAGTATCACTGATGCCTGTATTGGGTGGGATGATACTGAAACACTGTTACGCCAACTGGCTGATGCGGTTGTCGCTCGTCGCGGTTAACTGATATTATTTTAGTGCACAAACTGTAATACCGTTGATATTAATCAACGGTATTTTTTATAAAAAAAAGACAATAAGTTAGTCATGTATCTTCAGTAGATCAAGTCTAAATTTGGCGGGTTTAAATCCAAGCTCATATGACTTTTGATACCATTCGCTTGCCTTTTCTTTGTCAGCAACAACACCTAGCCCTTTTTCATATAAATAACCAATGTTATAAATAGCTGAGGGATCATTAACTTCAGCCGCTTTTAAATAAAAAGCCATAGCTTTTTGATAATCCTGCTCAACACCTAAGCCACGTTGATATGAATAAGCAATATTATTGTTTGCTTTAATGTATCCGTTACTAGCTGCTTTTAAATACCACTCCATTGCTTGTTGATAATCTTGGGTGACACCATTTCCTTCAAAGTATAGAATACCAAGATTATTTTGAGCCATGCCAAATCCCTGAGCTGAAGATTTTAAATACCAGCTCGCAGATATTTTGATATCTTTTTCAACACCAAGTCCTTTGCTATAGATATAGGCAATATATGTTTGTGCTCGGGGATTATTTTTGTCTGCTGATTTTAATAACCATTGCATTGCTATCTCATAATCTTTAGGAAAAAATAGATCTCCTTTCATATAAAAGAAACCTATTTTTGCTTGAGCTTCAGCATTATCATTGTAAGCTGATAATAAATAAAATTTACGTGCTTTATTTTTATTATTTCGAGAAAAATAAATATCACCTAGATAGAGTTGATAATGTGACAGACTTTGTTCAAATAAAGAGAGGGAGTGATTGTTTATTTTATCTTCCTTAAATGGAAATAAAACAAACATTATTGCAAACATAATGATAATAAATAGAATAGTAGCTATTTTTAATTTCATATTAATGTCCCTATTTTTTATTTGAACTTTAATGTTTTATTATAGTAGTACGCTTAATGTTATTATAATTAAAGGATTAAAAAATAAAATGGGAAATTTAATTTATTTAACGATTGAAGGAAATCAACAAGGCTTAATTTCAAGAGGGTGTGGAACCCTTGACTCTATTGGAAATAAATGCCAAGAAGGTAAGGAAGATGAAATTATTATTATTGAATACAGTAGCACGATAACCAGAAACCAAAATGTATCACACCATCCAATAGAGTTTATTAAGAATATTGATAAATCATCACCCTTGTTATTAGTTGCTATTTCTAATAATGAAGTTCTGAAATTAACATTTGATTTCTATAGAACATCACAGCACGGTAAAAATGAAAAATATTATACTATTGTCTTAAATCAGGCTTCTATTGTTGATTACTCGACTCGTTATCCACACAGTATAAATAGCAATAGTTCCCAACCAGAAGAATCTGTTCTTGTGCAATATAGAGATATAACTTGTAGCCACCATATTGCAGGAACATCCGGATATAGTATCGCCGATTAATTATCTATTTGAGTTTACTAAATGCTTGTAAAAACTCGTATGTATCATGCGAGTTTTTATTTTCTATTATATTTAAAATAGGGCTAATATCTTCTTCAAAAAAAAGATAAGTCAGAGATAGCTGCTTGTTATCTAGCCTATAGTATAACTCTGGACTAAGAGCGCGTAATCGTTTTGATGCGCTATCTAATTTTTCTATAAAACCATAGGAACTCACTAGAACAAGTGTAATATCTACCCACCCTTTTGATAATTTCTTTTTATTTTTTAAACTCGATTTTGATTTAAATAATTTTAATCTTAAAATTGCATTTTTGGTAATTAGATAAATTATTATGGATAATAGTAATTTTCTTACTACAGTGTTTTCAGCTAAAGATGGAATTTCATTAAAAATACCATAGTAAGTGTATTCATTTATAAAGGATTCACCTACATCAAGGTTATTAAACTCATTTGTTGCAAATAACATTTTTTCTAACTGATTTTTTTGCTGAACATCTAAATTTTCATAAATATATTCACCAATAATAGTTCCTACAATTTTTACAATTTCAGAAGGATTTTTAGCATAAACTAAAAGATGTATCGCTTCGACATCTCTATCAAAAATGGGATTTTTTGAGGCTGGTGCTCGTAATAAATGGTGATAAAGATAAAGATCGGATAATCTATCTAAACCTAGTGCTGTTGTTTCAATTAGACTCAGGGTTCCAGATACAGCTTGACCTGAAATAGCCTCAACCATCTCTTCTAATGATTTATTTTTTAGATTTTCGTACCCTTTTCTAATTGAGCGAGATAGTGCTTGCCGTTCTGTATAAAAAGGTTGTTCGTGAAGTTCTAAAATTCTTCCTTCAGGTGAACAATACCACCAAGCTCCATAAGAATTGTAATTGCACTCAGGCATAAAATATCCCTATTTTAATAAGCATTTTAAATTTATAAATAATTAAATCACTTTAGATCTCATAGTGACAATATATTAAATATTTAATAACTGTAAGTGATGGTTTAATTTTGATTAATTTAAACTATTGAGTTAGATATTCTATTTTTTATAGAAAATAAATAGTAATGTAAAAAAATTGGAGTTTGGAAATTTAATAAAAAAATACCGCTATTATTTTAGCGGTATTTATCATATAAACCTAAATAAATAGATTTAAGGTAAAATTATTTTGCTTTACCTTGGTTAGCAACAGCGGCTGCTTTTGCTGCGATTTCGTCAGCATTACCTAAGTAGTAACGTTTGATTGGTTTCATGTTTTCATCAAATTCGTAAACTAAAGGTACAGCTGTTGGGATATTCAGCTCAAGAATTTCGTCTTCGCTCATGTTGTCTAGGTATTTTACTAGAGCACGCAGTGAGTTACCGTGAGCTGCAATAATGACTTTCTCACCAGAAGCAACACGTGGTTTGATAACTTCTTCCCAGTATGGTGTTACACGGTCGATAGTTAATGCAAGGCTTTCTGTTAATGGCAGTTCTGCCGCAGTTAAAGATGCATAACGAGGATCTTTACCAGGGAAACGTTCATCGTCTTTAGTTAATTCTGGTGGAGTGATAGCAAAACCACGGCGCCATTGTTTAACTTGCTCGTCACCGTATTTTTCAGCAGTTTCAGCTTTGTTTAAGCCTTGTAGAGCACCGTAATGACGTTCGTTTAATTTCCAGCATTTTTCAACTGGCAGCCATTGTTGATCAACTTGATCAAGAATGTTCCACAGGGTGTGAATTGCGCGTTTCAGAACAGAAGTATATGCATAGTCAAAAACGAAACCTTCAGCTTTCAGCAGTTTACCTGCTTCTTGCGCTTCATTACGGCCTTTTTCGGACAGCTCAACGTCAGTCCAGCCTGTAAAACGGTTTTCTTTGTTCCATACACTTTCACCGTGTCGAACTAGCACAAGCTTAGTTACTGCCATAGTTTAGACTCCTATAATTACTTTCTTAATATAAGTTTAAAATTAGCACTTCAATCATTATATGGATCATCGACAAGAACGCCAAACATAAGTGACAAAACAAGGGGGATTAAGTCAAAAATATCGTTTGTTCGATGAATTATTGCACAGTTGTCACACCTTTTGCTTAATCGTTCAAGCTATTAATCTAGCGGGATCGGCGTAAAAAAACAAAATATCCGTTTTGTATAAAAAATAGGCAAATTTAATGCTCGTAAAAACGGCTTCTTTTTAGCTTGATTTTGGTTAAAAATAAGCCAGAAAGTGCCGTCATAAATAAAAAAATCAGCGTCTAGTTTACCGTTTATTTCTAAAATCATTGCCCTGATTATGACAGTAAAAATCCATATTTAACAAATTTCTTGCTGGTAACGATAAATTTCGCCTTCTTTAATAAATGTCAATCGATGAGTAATACACGATGGCGCATCTTCTTGATGATGGCTCACAAATAAAAGTTGCGTATTACTGTGGCTTATCATGATATCAATAAAACGCTGTACTAAGAGCCTATTGGTTGTATCTAAGCCTTGTAGTGGCTCATCAAGAATAAGCAAAGTCGGGTGCTTAACTAATGCTCTAACAATTAATACTAAGCGTTGCTGTCCCCAAGATAAGGCATGAAATGGATGGTTAGCATGTGCGGTTAAACCAATCAACGCTAACCATTCATCCGCAAGTTTAAGCTGTTTATCTGTAATAGCTTGATAAATACCAATAGAGTCATGAAAACCTGAAATAATGACATTCTTTACTGTTGAAGAAACGCGATAACTTTGATGCAGGGCATTACTGACATAACCAATATGGCGTTTAATTTCCCATATTGTTTCACCACTTCCTCTTTTACGACCAAATAAAGTTAAATCATTGCTATAACCTTGAGGATGATCGCCTGTAATTAAACTCAATAATGTCGATTTTCCCGCACCATTAGGACCTAAAATTTGCCAATGTTGTTGAGGTTTTACCTCCCAGCTTAAATGGTGAAGAACAGGTTTGTCGTTATAGCTCACTACGCCATTTTTTAGCACAATAGGGGAAAGTGTTGGCGGTAATTGTGGGATTGCATCTGGTAGATCTTGTTCCGGTAATGTGAGATTTTCCAGCGTTTCACTGTGAGATAATTGCCCTATTACCGAGTCAGATAAAATCTGTTCTTTTTTACCGTTGGCGACTAATTCGCAATTAATTAGTAGACCTGCATACTGAATAAAATCAGGAATATCATTAAAACGATTTAAAATCAGTATAATAGTAAGATTTTGTTGATGTAATAGAGCTAATAGCTCATTTAAAGCGCGACGAGAATCAACATCTAAGCCATCAAAAGGCTCATCTAAAATAAGTAAATCAGGTTTATTCATTAACAGTTGAATAAGCAATATTTTTCGAGATTCACCAGTAGATAGATATTTAAACCGTCTTGATAAAAGATATTCAACACCAAATTGCTTGGCTAATAAAAAGCATCTGTCATCATCTTTTACCTGCATTTGAATAACTTGAGCTACGGTTAAGCCAGTGTCTTCTTCACCTTCACTTAATAAATCTGTGTTATTACGACGCCACTCTTCTTCAATCATTTTTTGTAGTTTTTCAAAAGAGAGACTAATTGGACGAGAAAATGTATTGATAAACTCACCAGAGAGCAAAATACCTTCTTGGCATAATGCATTGGCTAATGCCGTTTTGCCACTTCCATTATTGCCTACAAATGCCCAACTTTCACCTTCATTTATGGCTAAATTATCAATTTGTAAACAGAGTTTGTCGCTTAAGCGAAATTGTGTTTTTTTGAGTTGCAAGTATTTCATTATTCTTATCCGTCACTTTTTTGAGCAAGTAGGGTACTTACCAATATCGGGTTAACCAAAAATTGTCAATATCTGTTGAATTATTCTTAATTTAAAAATTAAAGGTCTTTTAAAAAATGATAACCATTGAGCTAGATAGTTTATGCAATGATATAAAAAATAATTCAAGGATGATTTTTATATGCATAAATTTAAAGATAAAAAGATTAAATTATTATTGTTTTTTTTATTAATATTAGTAAGTAAGATGAGTTTTTCTCATGTTAATAAAAATAATTGTTTTATAATTAATGAAATAAAAATAGAAGATACGAGTTTATTAAGTAGTAAAAAACAAAATCAATTAATATTAAAATATTTACATCGATGTTTAACTGAAAATGATATACAGAGTGTCGCTAATGTTATAACAAATGAATATATTAAAAAAGGTTATGTCACTTCACAGGCATTTATTTCTCATCAAGACTTCTCTAATAATAAATTCACAGTTAAAGTGATAGAGGGGAAAATAAAAGATATTTTTATTAATAATGCTTCTTCTCGATTAGTTAATATTATCTTTCCATCGTACAAAGAAAAAATACTTAATTTACGCGATTTAGAGCATGGGCTTGAGCAACTTAATCGATTAACAACATCACAATATACATTGGATATAAAACCAAGCGATAGTGTGGAATATTCTTCTATTTTTGTTGTTCAAAACAATAAAAAAACTCCATTTAAAAATCAACTAACCGTTGATAACTCAGGTACCAAAACAACAGGTAAAATTCTATTAGCGAATACTACAACCATAGATTCTTTATTTGGCTTGGGTGAACAATGGATTTTTTCACTAAAAACAAATACTGATTTCACTCGCACTCACTATTCTCGTGCTTATACTGCAAGTATGAATATTCCTTATGGTTATTGGTTTTATCAGTATCAAGTATCGCATAGCCAATCCTCTTATCCTTTTCAAAACCATAATGCTCAATATCGGTATAAAAACAAAAATAGCGATCAACACTTTGATATTAGTCGTTTAGTCTATCGTGATAATAAGCAACGAATAATATTAAAGAGTTCCCTGAAACATAAAAAAGCAAGGACACAATTAGCACAACAAAAACTATTAATAACGAGTCCTACATTAACTTCTTTGTCATTTAGTCCTGAATATAATTTAAGTATACATAATGGATATTTAATCATTAATCCAATTGCCGAGCTCGGGATTTCTCTTTTTGGTACAACACCTGATTATCTTTCTGAAAACTCACCTCGTAGCCATTATCGAAAACTAAGCCTAAACTTAAGCTATCAACATATATTTATTAATAAATTTTCCTATGTTACATCATTCTATGGGCAATATACGCCAGATAATCTTTATAGCATAGAACGGATCGCAATAGGTGGATTGAATTCTATTCGAGGATTTAAAAAAGAAAGTTTAAGTGCAAATCGAGGGTTTTATTGGCGTAATGAAATTAACACCTCTGGGATAATGTCTTTTTTAGGTCAATGGAAATTTATTGCTGCGATTGATTATGGCGTTATAAATTCAGATAAATATGAAACAAAACAGCAATCTTTATTAGGAAGTGCTATAGGAGCTTCTTTTTGTCGCTCAACATTCTCTTCACAAATATTAATTAATAAACCTTTATTTTACCCTTCATCATTAAAACCCGATCACTGGTCTTTATTTTTGTCTATTTCTTTGGCGATTTAAAACTTGGAGTTTTTTTATGCACGAAAAGGATATTTCTCAAAAACAGCGTTTAATTAGCTATAGCATCATTTATCTAACAGCTATTTATCCATTACATCCCGCTTGGAGTTCTGCAATTACTCCAATTGATAAAACAATAAAAATAAGTCAGCAAAATACCGTTCCTATTATTAATATTGCAACACCTAATGATACTGGTGTTTCTCATAATCAATTTCACTCTTTTAATGTCGGAAAGCAAGGTGCTGTACTTAATAATGCAACAACGCCTGTTAATACTCAATTAGCCAAACAAGTGAATGCTAATACCCATTTAAAAGGTAATTCAGCGCATTTAATTATTAATGAAGTAGTAGGAAATGGACATTCACAGTTATTAGGTAAATTAGAAGTTGCAGGTGAACAAGCGAAAGTTGTTATTGCCAATCCAAATGGTATCACTTGTGATGGCTGTTCGTTTATTAATACCCCAGCAATTATGCTTACGACAGGAAAACCTCAATTTAGCTCTCAAGGTGCTTATTCAGCAATAGAAGTGAAAAAAGGCGCTGTTGTTATTGGCACGCAAGGTATAGATCTCCAAGCTCAGAATTATGCCGACATTATTAGCCGCAGTATTGAGTTAAATGGAAAAATTAACGCTAAAACTCTTTCTTTAATGCAAGGCAATAACCGTATTGATTTTGAAAAAGGAACGGTAAACAGCCTTACTGGAGAAGACATAAAGCCAACAATCTCGATTGATACTAAAGCGCTGGGAGGAATGTATGCCAATCAAATACGACTAGTCAGCACAGAAAAGGGTGTTGGTGTTAATTTAAGTGATATTCATACAAATCAAAACAGTGTGAATTTAACGGTTGATGGAAAAATTACCTTTAATGGCAATATTCAATCTGAACAAGATATTAATGTTAGTAGTAAAGAACTACAAATTAATAATAATGCAAAGTTAAAAGCAAAAAGGGATATAACTTTAGCAACTCATGCGCTAGCTAATCATAGTGAAATTATCTCAGAAAAAGATATGCGTTTATTTGCAGATAAACTCACTAATAAAGGTGAAAAGGCACTTGTTCAAGCAAAAGATAACTTATGGATACAAAAAAATGCACAGGGTTATCCTAGTAGTTTAATTGAAAATCAATCCGCCACGATAAAAACAGAAAAGGGTGATTTGATTATTAGAACCAAGAAGTTGGTTAATGAATCTATTACACCTTTATTTAAAGAGATAAAACAAGAGCCTGATTCTAAAATCTCTATGAGTATCGGTAATCATCTCCTTCCTCCATCTAAAAGTCCTACGGGTTATTTTCTTTTAGTTATTTTACTCCCTGAATTAAAAGATTTTTCTCATAAAAAATGGTTTGATATTTTAGATTTAAAAAATAATGGAGGAGTTAATGTAGAACGTTCATTTTTTAAAAAAAGTGATCAATATGTTCCAAGTGTTATTTCTTCAGGGAATAATTTATATATACAATCTAATGAGTTTATTAATAACCAATCTAGAATTGTTGCAAGTAATAATTTAATTGCAACAGGAAGTAATGCAAAAACATATTATTATCGTTCTGGATATCTTAATAAATGGGATGTATATTCTCATGATAATGCTCAGTTTTATTATCGTGATGATATAATTAAATATAATCTTGATGACTCTAGGTTTAATAAGGGAAGTCGTTTTGTACCTTTTGTGAAAACGGGTAGTCATTATGAATTTGCTGTAAATGACGTTTCCGACTATTTAATAAAAGCAGGTAACAATTTAGTTTTAGATTTTAAAAATAGTATAGATTTAGAACGTAAACTTCCATTTTCAGAAAAAGAAATAAAAAAATTCAGGGGATTATCAGATTTTGAAAATACTATATTAGCTAAAAATATATTATTAAATGCTAATAATGTGAATATTTCTTTAAACTTAACAGCGAAGGATTCCTTATCTATTATTGCTGATAAAAATATAAATATAACTAATTCAGAGTTGTTAGCTGATGAAAATATAAGTTTGACAGCGACTGATGCTATAAATTTTGAGAATATAGATGTAGCAGCAAAATATTTTTCTACTACAACTAAAAAAGGAGATATTAGTCATTTATTTAATCCCACTGCTTTTTATACTCTAAAAGGTATTAAATCACCATATATTGATATCTCTGAAAAAATAGATTTTCATTCTGGAAAAAACATTTATATTTCAAATGTAATAATTAATAAATCTAATGAAATAAATTTATCTGCGCTAGAAGATATTAAAATAAATCGTGATGAGTCTTTTCTTCTTGATTTAGTGCCTTTTATTAAAGATAGTAGATATATTCCAGGTTTTTTAATTAATATGGGAGTTTGGGAAAGTGGTAATAATATAACTTTTACTTCCGGTAAAGATATTATTAGTCAAGGAATAAAATATCATAGTGATAAAGCCATAATCTTTAATGCAGGACAAGATATTTTCCTTGCCTCAAAATCAATAAAAGAAGCTGATCCTTTCTTTAGTGATATTCATTATCCTCAATTACAATCTAAGTTATTTTCAGATAATAATCTTATTTTAAATGCCGCGCGTGATATTGATTTAAGTTCAACCATATTAAATTCAAAAGATAAAGCAATTGTATTAGCGGGTAGAAATATAAAACTGGGTGCAAACGCTTATTCTGCTATAAAAGATCCCCACGAAGATGCACAAGATATTCAGTATGCCACAACCGCTATTACGGGAAATAAAGGTATTTCTATTGCGTCATCAGGCACATTAATCACAGAAGGAAGTTCACTTAAATCAGAGGGTGACATTACGATATCCAGTGGTGGCAATATTCAATTAGGATCAGTAAGAACACATTTTCGTAAAGAGTCGGGTTCTGAGTTGGAAGAGCTTCGCAAACAAGTTAGCACTGAAATTAATAGTGGCAATAATCTAACACTATTATCTGAAGGCAGTATTTTATTTCAGGCATCAAAATTAACGGCAAATAAAGAGATAGATATCGCTGCTAAAGGTGGATTTCTTTATGCACAAGCGATGGAAGAATCAAGTTATTATGAAGAGGAAAAGAAAAAATGTAATTGGTGGACTTTATGTATTACTAAAAAGAAATATACGAAAACATTTTATAATACCAATAATAAAGTTACCGAATTTATTGCAAATAGCGATATTAACTTATTTGCTAAAGATGATATTACCTTAGAAGCAAGCAAACTAGAAACAGCGAAGAATGCAAAATTAACCAGCAAAACAGGAAAAATTAATTTTAAAGCAGTAAAAAATACGGCATTTAAACAAGTTATTACTAATTCAAAAGATATTTATATTACTCAGCGTGATCAGGGATACACCAAAGGAATATGGGTATTACCTGAGCTCTATATTGGCGGAAAGCTTACTATTGATGCCCCCAAAGGCATATCTGCGGATATTAAAGCCCAGAAAGAACAATCACTAGAAAAAGCATTAACCGTTTTAAGTAACACGCCAGAATATGCTTGGTTGAGTGATCTTCAACACCATAAGAACGTTAATTGGAATTTAGTGAAAGACACTTATTCCAATTGGGATGATAAAACTCAGCAATTAAATCCTGTTGTTGGTGCGGTTATTGCTATCGCGGTAGGGGTTGCAACTTACGGTACTGCAACGGCGGCAACCATTGGTGGAATGGCAAGTAAAGCAACTATTGCGGCAGGTGCATCAGCCAGTGTGGCTTCAACAGCATCGGTTGCAGCACAAGCAGGTTTTGCCTCTTTAGTATCGCAAGCTGCGGTGTCTTTAGCTGAGAACAAAGGCAATATTTCTAAAACTTTGGAGTCACTCGGTCGTAGTGACACTGTCAAGTCTGTTGTTACCAGTATGGTGGTTGCAGGGGCATTGCAAGGTCTTGACCAATTTATGGGTTGGGATCAGGCAATCCAAGGAGGAACCTTACCCTCAACAGGCAAGTTATTGCTTACTGATAACGCCACATGGAATCAAGTTGCCCAGCGTGTTGCCTCGCATTCAGTCGTCAGTTCAACCCTCGGTACTGCCATTCAAGGCGGCAGTTTTATTGATAATTTTAAAACCGCGCTATTAAGCAATATTGGCAGTCAATTCCATGCAGAAGGCGCCAATTTAATTGGTAATAATGGCGCTGTATTAGGTCATGCAGGAAAGGTTTTAAGTCATGCAACATTATCTGGTTTATCTGCCCAAATTAGTGGAGGAAATATTAATGGTGCAGTTATTGGTAGCTTAGCTGCTGAAATTGCGGCTATTTCATTGGGTGATAACACTATTAAGGCTGAGGAATGGCAGAGAAAATCAGAATCACAAGCGCAATTTGTTAGATTATTTGGTGGTATTGCCGGTGGTGTTTTTACTGGTGAGCCAGGTGGTGTATATAGTGGTGCTAGTTCAGCTGAGAATATATTCCGTTTCAACCATTTATTTCATGATATTTCGATGGATTTCGATCGAGAAATACATAAATGTGGGTCTAATGCTGAATGCCTATCAAAGATAATCGACAAATATACAGTTTTTAGCAATGAAAATAGTTTAAAACTAGATGTTGAATTAAATACTAATCCGTTAGCAGTTATAGAGATCAAGAAAAAAAGAATTGAAAATGCACTTGAATTAACTAAAAGACCATATTGGGCTAGCTATCTTGGTGCTGATACAATGCAAACTGAGATAGCTAAACAATATGTTCAATATTGGAATTCGCAAGATTTAGATAAAATAGATGTAAACACTCCTTCTTGGTTAAAGTTTTCATCGTGGATCTCAGAGCCAGATAACCAGTTTTTTCTTGTTAGTGCTGGTTTTTTAGTTAAAGAATTAAGCGATTTTGCTATTAGATATTTTGGTAGAAATTCAGCAAGTAAAACAATTTCTGCTTCTGAAATTGGTATGAAATGGTCTTCTGGGGGAGGAAATATAAATACACAAGGAATGTCATGGGAAAACTCTATTGCGAAAAGCTTACCTGTACACACTAGATTGCCAAAAAATTTTAAAACATTTGATTTTTATATTGCTAAAGATAAAGTAGCAATAAGTGCAAAAAGCCTAGATACTCAAACGATGAGTAAACTTAATCGACCAAAACAAATTTATAATACAATTAAAGGTAATATAGATGATGCTGCAAAATTTGAAGGTTATAGATTGTCAGGAGTTAATTTACATTCAGAAATGATAGCAAAACGAGAAATTTGGCTTGCTGTACCACAATCGACAACAAAGGCCCAATGGATTGAAATTAATCGTGCGGTAGCTTATGGAGAAAGTATGAATATTGAAGTAAAAATAACGCAGGTAAAATGATGACGTTTATTAACGATAATGAGTATTGTGCTTTGATAGTAATGACAGATAAATTTTTTTGCTTAAATACGGAATCTGGCTATGGGCTAATGACACTCGATCCTAATTTTTCATCAATTATACTTTCTTTAACATGTTCAAATAAGGAGCTTGGCGAAAGTTTAATTAAAGTTTTAGAGAATAGTCGAACTCAGCTCAAAGATGAGGAATATGACAAACTCTTTAAAAAGGAAAATATAAAAAAAAACTGGGATTCATGGCTAGAATTATTACAGTATAAATATAACTATCGCTCAAAACGTCAACTTTTAGCTAATATGCTAAATTGTTCTGTTTATCTTTCTAATAACAAAATATTAATTTCACCTTCTCACCATTCAAGTCTTGAAGGATGGGAAGGAATAGGGGCATCCCATAAGGTTATTTTATCGCTAGATAGCTCATCTGATAAGATAGGTTTGGGTATTCGGCTTGCATTTAGTCGGTGTACTACGAAGAGATTTTAACTTAATGAAAGTGAGTATTTTTGTATAATTGAAATATAATATATATGTGAATTATTAGGTAATAAATAATTAAATGTTTTTAATTTGATTTTTAATTTAATTGATAGGAATTTTTCTTTTTTGAGTTTTTAATGAATCATATGAGTACCGCCCAGTAGGGTATGAAGGAGAAAATAAAATTGGTGATTATTTTCGTTTTATTGTCCCTAGTATTTATGCCTCGATTGAAGATATTCCTGAAGATTTAAGAAAATATGTTGTAGTCTCTGATAATATTGATTTTACTAAAGATAGATTACTCGATAATAATAAGATTAATGATTATTTTACTCGTATGTACTCAAAATAATTTTAGTTACTAAATTTTAATGAGAAAATTATTTAATCCAAAAACTGTTGCTTAATATGACAATTAGGTGATGGTTTTTTATTTAACGATAATTATCTAAGTTGTTTATAAAAAGGGAAGTAAAGATGATTATAAACTACTGAATGACAGGAATTAATCAATGGAAAATAATTAGCTATTCAATTAAAAATGCATCTTCAAAGAATATTAGGTTTAATATTACTGTAATTGAGGAGTAGTTAATGATTATATTGAAGGGCTATAATTTATATGCGGATATTTACTTTAATTATGATTACTATATTATAGTAACTATCTCGGGATGCTATATCCACTTTATGGATTTAAAAAATGGATATAACGTTTTATCTAAGAATATCACTGATGATAAGTTAGGTCATTATTCAAAAATTTCTTTAATTAATAGTAGAAAAATAGAAAGTAACTCACAAGAATTTAATGAGATATATAATAATAAAAAATCTTATTCAGAGTGGGTGAAAAAATAATTAAAGAATATAGTTATAAAAATAAAACAGCTCTATTTGAAAATATGAACTTATGTGGTTTAAGCTTTATAGGTAATGAAATTATTATTAAGCCTCTAAACCATTTACGTATGGATCATTGGGTAGGTGAGGGAATACCCGATAGTGCAATTATTACATTAAAAACTAATTGTAGTGATGAGGTTTTAGGTGCCTCAATAAAAGAAGCTTTTACGCGTTGTATTAGTCGTAGAGTTTAAATGGATACTAAATAAAACCACCTTATGCTAATTATGTGTAAGGTGATTTTTTATTATATGAATTTATCTATGAGTAATAATCAATTAATAAATCATTTACATTCTGTCTATCCAGAGCTTCCTATCAATATTCATAAAATAAAGGGGTATTCTGATGATGAGATAAAGAAAATTGAACGTTTATATCGTATTAATGTAACAGAGCAATTATATGATGGACAATGGAATAAGTTTCCAAATTGAATTACCAAAACATCTAGCTACAGTAGATAAATTTACTCAGAAAATGGGAATTTCAGGTGGTCATAACGCTAATGTATTCTATAATGTTGTAAAGAATAACAATTTGAAAATTATAAAAAAGATCCCAACAAATGTGTGAGGGATAACGTATATTGAATATAAAATACCTGCGAAAGCTGAACTGCACCCCAAACCGTAGAAATAACTCATTATAAAGGTAATGGCGCTCAACCTTTTAAAAAAACAATTTATGATCCCAATATTTTTTCTGACCAAAAAATACTTGAATTAGGTCAAAAAGCAGCAGCTAATGGATATAAGAATGCGTTAGATAAAGAATTGCAATCCTATAATGCAATATCAGAAGGCATAACTTTCAGAGTATATTTAGATAAAGAAACGAAGATGGTTACTAATTTCCATCCTAAGTAGGAGCGTTATTGATGAAATATTTATTTGAATTACCCTATGAAAAGAGTGAGCCTAATTGGACTATAAAAAGTTATTTTGATCTTATATATAATGATGGTTGTTTTTTAGATGCTGTTTCTAATATTGTTCAAAAAGAATCTTTTGTCCTCGATGGAATATATTGCTTTTTCCCAGATATGAATAGCCCTGATGTATCTGAGCATTTTTTAGGTGTTAAGTTTGGAGTAGGATATCCTCTAACAGATAAAGATATTGTTATTGTAAGCGAAGATACTTGTTATCAATTTATTAGATTATCTTGTGAAAAGTATTTGTTAATGCATCCTGAAGATAAGATAAAAATTAAAATATTGCTATCAAAAAATAGATTAAATCACCTTAGTTTATAAATGAAAAACCATTTACGTATGGATCATTGGGTAGGAGAGGGAATACCCGAGAGTGTAATTATTACATTAAAAAGCAATTGCAGTGACGAGGTTTTAGGTGCCTCAATAAAAGAAGCTTTTACACGTTGTATTAGTCGTAAAGTTTAAATACTTTATTTCTACTGATACTACTAAATAATTATTCTAATAAATAGAACTAATTAGTATTAACAATATATAGTGATTTTCTACCATATTAACTATAAAAAACAATCAATCAGTAAAGGAATATATATGTATAGCTTACGTTTTTTTATTATTTTATTTTTATTTCTACCTTATTTGTTATTTTCTTTTGTCTATGCAACGAATAAGCCTTCATTGATAAATAGTAAAATTAATCCATTATCTATAATTAGGATCCATGATCGTGTGAATTATATGGTGTCATTAACGGATAATAATGGAGAAACGGTTCAGCATTGGCATTCTGTTGATTGTAAGCAGAACAAAGCTCAGCTTTTATATAAGGATGTATTGAATGAAGAAGGGCTAACCAAAGCTCGCTATTACGGTAATAATTATCTTCGTTATGCACCAGCTCAAGACAATAAGCTGATGACAACAGAAGATATCCGCATGGTTTGTCAATTTCCAATAAAAGAATCGCGATGGGAAAGGTTACCTGACACGTCTATCGGTGGTATGACTAACCTTGTTGATACTAATAGTATTCAGCATATTGGTGACATCTTATCAGTGCGCACAGGATATGATTTTGCAGAAACCATCTGGGAACCACCTTATGATGCACCTCTTGAGCTAAAGATTGAGCACTATTTATATAATTGTAAAACTCATCAGGGCGACGCTGTAGTTGCAATGAACCTAGATCGTGAGGGGTACATTACTGATTCGCTGATCACTGATGATATTATTCGTCGTAAAAATAGTTTCAAAATAGATCTTCAAATGAGACAACTTTTCAATCAATTATGTCAGTTACCAGAAGGAAAAACGTTCACTGCTGAGGGACACTTTGTACCTGCTATTAATAAGCCTGTATCAACATTGATGGGGCCAACAATGCCCAATTTAAGTAATAATAATCCGCAATGGCTTAATAAATATCCACTTTCTACAGGAATTAATAATCAAACTCAATCATTGATAAAACCATGGGCACTTCCTCGCTTTAAACAGATCCGTTATACCATAGTAAGCGAATACGGTAAGGTCAATGTACAGTTGGATGCCCAATCGGATGGTTATATACGTAATCTAGAAGATTATGGTATCTGGACAGTACAACGTTTAATGTTGGCTAATCAATTACAATTAAAGTTTGTTATGTCTATCAGTCACGATATTTCACTACTCCGTAAGTTGCAGACAGATCTGCAATTTCCATTAGTCGTTGGCCAACAATATCAAGCACAGTGGGAAAGTATTGATTCTAAAAAAGAAGTAATAACTTCATCAATACGTTGTAATGTGTTAAGCGAAGGAGATGCAGGTAGTATAGCATCTGAGTTTAGTGGAAAATATCTGTTAGTTCAGTGTGATGAAACTCATGAAGGACAACAGAAAATCAGTAGCAAACAAGCTTGGTTGCAAGATTTTAACGTTTTTGTTCCAGTTACCATGCAAGTAGGTGATAGACTAGAAAGCTCAGTAAAACTGGAAAATATTAATGTAATACGTTAATCAGAAGTTTATTAGAATAAATTTGATTTATGTAAATATTATTTCCAATTAAAAACCATCACTTAATATTATTTCTAAAATAATAACTAAGTGATGGTTTTATTTTTTATTTAAAAACAATCATATTAATGATTAACACAGTGTTGCGACAATCACCTGATCAGCATTAAATAAAGCGGTTACGCTGTCATTAATATGCAGTTTTTGCTCTTTAACATGCTGATTAGAACAGGTGGCACAGACTTCTTGTCCGCCTTCTAATGTCACCACTAATTCGCTGTTTTCACTGCCCGTTTCAATTTGAGTCAACGTGCCTGAAAGAGCATTATCATATTGTTGTGTTAAAGATGAGCCTTTTTCAATATTGACCCATGGCGCTTTAATTAAGATCAGTACTTCTTTGCCTTTTTTCAGGCCTAAGCGATCGGCGCTTTTTTCAGTTAGTGCTGCACGAATAATGGTCTTTTTATCAGCAAGTTGAACATTAACATGTTGTTGAACTTGAAGGTTATCACGCTCAATAATGGTGCCGAAAAACTGGTTTCTGGCACTGGTTTGTAATGAAAAACGAGAAATAGCCGCTAAAAGGCTATCCAGAGGGAGTGAATCATCTTTCAATACATCAAAGGCTTTTTGCTGGATTTGACCTAACAGATCGTAAAGTTGTAGTAAGCGCTCGCAATAATGAGTGAGAGTTGCACCTCCGCCACCTTTACCGCCTGTTGCTCTATCAACAAGAAGCTCGTCTGCGAGTTGATTCATTTCATTAATGGCATCCCAAGCACTTTTATAACTAATGCCCGCCATTTTTGCCCCTTGGCTAATTGAACCCGTCGCCTTGATCTGTTTTAACAATGCTACGCGACGAGGATCGGCAAAGAGCTTATCTTGAAGTTTAAGAGTTAATAATATTTCTGCTTGCATAATGATAGGCTTCTTCTTTTTTTGTGTGTTTATCGCATTTTTTGTGCCGACACAAAGCGATAATTCTCTAGAATATATACATCTATAGCGTTATTATTCGTCATTCGTGAAGAAATGCCAACTCTGGCTTTCCGAATATACCATGATAAAGAGGTTATCATGCTTGAATTGTTGAAAAGTTTAGGGTTTGCTCTCTTGATGGTACCTGTTGTAATGGTACTGATTATGGGCATTATTTATGGTTTAGGTGAAGTGTTTAACTTGATTTCACCAAGTCAGCCAAAAGCAGACAAAAAATCATAATTTCTCCCTCCCTGATTTAGAATAGCCCTTTATCTTGAAGGGCTATTTTTTTACTCACGATACTCGTCATACTTCAAGCCACAGCCGTTGTTGACTTCACTCTTTCGCACTGATACTCGTCATACTTCAAGCCACAGCGTTGTTGACTACGCTCATTCGCACTAGTCACATACTTATGTATGCTCCTAGCGACTCATTCACTTGTCGCCTAGCTGTAACTTGAATTATTTAGAGTATGTAGATTTCTCTATCTCTATCTCCATTTTTTGTTTCTTTTTAATGGTTATATTTATTGATATATAACCAGTTTCTAGCATCTAATCCTTTCAATTTACGCTGTATCTTGATATATACAGCGTGTCATCCTTTAATTTAAGTGGAATTAGAACATGAAAAAATTATCAGGCAAGCTACTTGCTGGCGCAGTTATCTCTTTTGCTTTAGTAAGCCAAAGTTTTGCATCGGAAAAAGTAACGGTATTTGCTGCCGCTTCTCTTACCAATGCTCTTAATGAAATTTCGGCACAATATAAGCAAGAGAAACAAGCTGAAGTTGTTGCGTCTTATGCATCTTCTTCAACGCTAGCTCGTCAAATTGAACAAGGAGCACCTGCAAATCTGTTTATTTCAGCAGACCAGCAGTGGATGGACTACGCAATCGATAAGAATTTAATGGTTGCAGATTCACGTCATACACTATTAGGTAATGATTTAGTGCTTATTGCCCCTAAAGATAGTCAATTAAATGACGTTGTTATTAATAAGGAAACCAAATGGAAATCCTTACTTAATGGCGGAAAACTAGCAGTTGGCGATCCGGATCATGTGCCTGTTGGTATCTATGCGAAAGAATCATTAGAATATTTAGGTGCATGGGACACAGTAAGCCCAGAAATGGCTCGAACTAATAACGTACGTAGCGGTATGGCGTTGGTGGAACGTGATGAAGCACCATTAGGTATCGTATACGGTTCTGATGCGGTTGCGAGTGATAAGGTGAAAGTGGTCGGCGTATTCCCAGCTGATAGCCACAAACCTGTTGAGTATCCAATGGCAGTTGTAAAAGGTCAGGACAATAAAGCAGTTCGTGATTTTTATGACTATCTGAAAACACCTCAAGCCGCAGAAATCTTTAAGAAATACGGCTTTAGCCCACTGTAGGAATTATACTTTTGGAGATGTTAAGTGAATACGAATGGCAAGCCATTATACTAAGCCTTAAGGTATCGACTGTTGCGGTTATTATCAGTCTACCTTTTGGTATTTTTATGGCTTGGCTTTTAGTTAGGGTACGTTTTCCCGGTAAATCATTGCTTGATAGCATTATCCATTTACCCTTAGTTCTTCCTCCTGTTGTGGTCGGTTATCTTTTACTGATCAGTATGGGAAGACGTGGATTTATTGGTGAATGGTTGTATGACTGGTTTGGTTTTAGCTTTACATTTAGTTGGCGAGGCGCAGCACTTGCATCTGCAGTCGTTGCATTTCCACTAATGGTAAGGGCTATCAGATTAGCATTAGAGGCTGTCGATCAGCGTATGGAACAAGCGGCAAGAACCCTTGGGGCTTCACCATTACGCGTCTTTTTTACCATAACGTTACCTTTGTCTATGCCAGGGATCATCGCAGGAATTGTGTTGGCATTTGCGCGCTCATTGGGAGAATTTGGCGCAACAATCACTTTCGTCTCCAATATTCCTGGGGAAACAAGAACTATTCCTCTGGCAATGTATACCTTGATTGAAACACCAGGGGCAGAAATGGATGCCGCCCGTTTATGTGTTATTGCAATTATTTTGGCGCTCGTCTCTTTAATGGCTTCAGAGTGGCTAACTCGTTGGGGTCGTAAAAGATTGGGGGGCGTATGCTAGAAATGAATTTTAAACAGACGCTAGGATCACTGCGTCTGGAAATCAATACTGAACTGCCAACAGAAAGTATTACCGCAGTCTTTGGTTTATCTGGGGCGGGTAAAACTTCCCTAATTAATGTGATTGGCGGTTTAACCAAACCCGATTCAGGTCGGATTGTATTAAATAATCACACACTGGTTGATACTGAAAAGAAAATTTATCTGCCACCTGAAAAGCGTAAAGTGGGTTATGTTTTTCAAGATGCCCGACTGTTTCCTCATTACACTGTAAGAGGAAATCTGCTTTACGGTATGTCGCCAACAATGAAAGTGCAGTTTGATCGCATTATTCATTTATTAGGGATTGGTCATTTACTCTCTCGGTTTCCTATCACCTTATCAGGCGGTGAAAAGCAGCGTGTAGCAATTGGGCGTGCGTTGCTTACCGCACCCGATATTATGTTGATGGATGAGCCTTTAGCTTCATTGGATTTGCCTCGCAAACGTGAATTATTGCCTTATCTAGAAAAGCTCTCACAAGATGTGCAAATACCTATTTTGTATGTGAGCCATAGCCTTGATGA
Organism: Proteus vulgaris; assembly: GCF_011045815.1. GTDB lineage: Bacteria > Pseudomonadota > Gammaproteobacteria > Enterobacterales > Enterobacteriaceae > Proteus > Proteus vulgaris_B. The sequence goes on from NZ_CP047344.1 coordinate 1,196,113, forward strand.
AATTATTCGACTTGCTGATAATGTCATTGTGATGGATGCAGGAAAAATCAAAGCAACAGGTAAGTTGGAAGATGTGTGGGCCAGTAGTGCATTACGCCCGTGGTTACAAAAAGAGACATTAAGTAGTATCGCTAATGTGATGGTAGTCGAACACCATAGTCATTACGATATGACAGCAACCGCTTTTGGTAATCAAGTGCTGTGGTTGCCTCAAATCGAGACTAAAATTGGTCGCGATGTGCGTGTGCGTATTGATGCTTCTGATGTGTCACTGACTACCACTCGTCCTTCAAATAGCAGTATTCGTAATATTTTGCATATGAAAGTGGTTGAAACCATTAAAAATGATGGCCAAGTTGATGTGAAACTTGTCAATGACGGTAATTATTTATGGGCAAGGATCACACCTTGGGCAAAAGATGAGTTGAATATTCAAGAAGGGCAATGGCTTTATGCACAAATTAAGAGTATTTCGCTAAGTCGCCATCTTTGATTATCAGTTATATTTATCGAGAAAAAGACCTTATTTTAAATGAGGTCTTTTTCTTTTGGGTGAGGTAAAAATGAGACTAAGACAAAATATATTTATGAATAGTCTCTGCAATACCCGGTTGTGAATTCACTTTGGTGACCATTTTAGCGCGAGATTTTACTTCGTCAGAGGCATTACCCATTGCAACACCTAAGCCAACATGTTCTAGCATGCTAAGATCATTAAAATTATCACCAAAGGCAATAACATCACTCATATTCATGCCATTCGCTTCAACCCAGCGTTGTAAACGGCGGCCTTTACTGTTGCCTTTTTTGGCGATATCAACTTGATCAACCCAAGACCATTCGCACTCTAAACCGACTTGTTGCTCAATTTTTTCAACTAAAGCGCGTAATTCATCGTGATCAGGTGTTGTTGTTGCTATTTTCCAAATGGCATTAACATCATGCATGGCTTTATAGAAATCATCGACTTTAATTAAGTTTGGACGCTGTGCAGTGGGTAATGTTTCTGACCATTTTAAAGTACGCTGTACAGGGGCTGATAATTGGTCATACATCATTGCATCATCAGCATAAACTAAGTGATGTACATCTGTTTGTTTAACGAGATCTAATACTGCGCTGGTTTCTTGAGTGGTTAATGGATCGGATTCCAGTACCTTTTTACCAATATAGTCATAAAGGTAGGTTCCATTACAGCAGATCGCAGGGGTATCAAGATCGAGTGCTTGATAGAATGGATGAATAGCAACATGATGACGACCTGTTACAATTAAGACTTTAACACCTGCTTTTCTTGCAAGATTGAGTGCTTCTAAAGATTCTGGCAGGATACGTTTTTGGTCATCAAGCAGTGTGCCATCAAGATCCAATGCAATAACGCGATATGACATAAATAAGCCCCTTGATAGTAATAAGATGCAATGTTGCTGATGGTACACGTTAACCAAGAAAAGATAAACTAGCTTAATCGTGACAAGTAAACGTTATTTTTTTTATTATTCTTTATAAATCAATGGGTAATCTGTTTTAAGGAGAAGTGATGAAACAGGTAGTCTACGTAGCAAGTCCAGAGAGTCAGCAAATCCATGTTTATACATTAAATATTAACGGTGAAATGGATTTATTGCAGGTTGTTGAGGTTGCAGGACAAGTACAACCGATGATTGCAAGTGCGGATGGAAAATACCTTTATGTTGGGATCCGTCCTCATTTTAGTGTGGTGACATTTGCGATAGCGGCCGATGGTCAGTTAGAACAAAAGGCTATCACTTCCATTCCAAGTACACCTGTTCATTTATGCTTAGATAAAACGGGGCGATTTTTGTTTGTTCCTTCTTATCATCAAGGTAATTTAGCTGTTTTGCCTATTAATGCGCAGGGGATCCCCCAATCACCTATTCAAATTATTGAAGGCTTAAATAAGCCTCATTCATCTAATATTGATTGGAATAATAAACAACTGATTGTGCCTTGCTTAGGTGAAGATCATATTCGTTTATTTGATTTATCAGAAGACGGTCGTTTAACAGAAGCGGGTACTGAAGAGCTAACAACAGCGCAAAATGCAGGTCCTCGTCATATGGCATTCCATCCTAATGGGGATGTGTTTTATTGCCTTAATGAATTAGATGCGACAATCAATGTATATCGTCGTATGGGGGATTTATATCGTTTAATGCAAACGGTGGATATCGTCCCTGAAACTTTCAACAGTACTCGTTGGGCGTCAGATATTCATATTACACCTGATGGCCGTTTTCTTTATGCAAGCGAACGTTCTGAAAGCTTTATTTGTGCGATGACAATTTCAGAAGCGGGCGATTATTTGCAACCTGTGGGTTATTACCCTACACAAACACAGCCTCGTGGCTTTAATCTTGATAATACAGGAAATTACCTGATTTCTTGTGGTCAAAAATCAGATTTAGCGTCTGTTTCTCGTATTGATAAACACACTGGCGCTTTAACTGAATTATCGTGTTACCCAGTAGGCAAAGGTGCTATGTGGGTTACTGTTGTGACAAAATAAAAGTTACTTTAAACCTCTAGCGAAATATTTTATCGCTAGAGGTTTAATTCTTTATGAAAGATGAACGACTTTCTCAATAGCTTGAGTGAGTTTAGAGAGGTTTGCTGATGGCATAATAAATGGCGGCATAATGTAAATCAGCTTGCCAAAAGGTCTGATCCAAACTCCTTCATCCACAAAGATTTTTTGTAGTTTTGCCATATTGACAGGCTCATTCATTTCGACCACACCAATCGCCCCTAAAACCCGCACATCTTTGACACTTTTTACCTGTTTTAGTGGTAATAGCTCTTTTTTAAGTTGTGCTTCTAGTCGTGCAACTTGGTTTATCCAATCGCCTTTTGCTAATAGAGATAAACTTGCATCAGCAACAGCACAAGCTAAAGGATTTCCCATATAAGTAGGACCATGCATAAAGCAACCTGCATCACCTTGACTGATGGTTTCGGCAATATGGCGCGTGGTTAAGGTTGCTGATAAGGTCATGTAGCCCCCCGTTAATGCTTTACCTACACACATAATATCAGGAGAAATTTCAGCGTGTTCACAGGCAAAAAGTTTACCTGTTCGGCCAAAACCAGTCGCTATTTCATCGGCAATGAGTAGTACATCAAACTCGTCACACAGTGCTCTTGTGTGTTTTAAATATTCAGGATGGTAAATCCGCATTCCACCCGCGCCTTGAACAATTGGCTCAAGCATTACTGCCGCAATTTCGTGGTGATGTTGTTCTAATGTTGAGCGTAATGAATTGATATCACTTGGGTTCCACTGTTCATAAAAGCCTGTTTGAGGCGCATCAACAAATAGGTGATTAGGCAAGTAACCTTTATAAAGACTGTGCATGGAGTTATTCGGATCACACACTGACATTGCGCCAAAGGTATCACCATGATATCCCTGTTTTAACGCCACAATACGTTGACGTTTTTCTCCTTTAGCTTGCCAATATTGCAAGGCCATTTTCAGTGCGACTTCAACGGCAACCGAACCTGAATCCGCTAAGAATATGCATTCAAGAGGCTCAGGTGTTATTGCTAATAATTTTCGACAAAGTGATACTGCTGGAGGATGAGTAATACCACCAAACATTACATGAGACATATTGCTTAGTTGTGTAGTAACCGCATTATTAAGCTCAGGATGATTATATCCATGAATTGCTGCCCACCATGAAGACATTCCATCTATCAGTTTTCTACCATCAGCCAAGACTAGTTCAACGCCTTTTGCACTGACGATGGGGTAAGCAGGTAACGGATTACTCATCGAGGTGTATGGATGCCAAATGTGGCGTAAATCAAAAGCGATATCTTCAGGTGTCATTCTATTTTTCACTTAATCATGTAAACCAATGGTGATCAATTTTAGTTGACATGATAACCCTATTATTTAAACTGGCAATCACTTTTAAATAGGAGATTGTATTGTGAGCACACTAAAACGCTGGACATTAAAAGAAGCCAGAGCATTGTTTGATATGCCATTTTTAGATTTGGTTTTTCAAGCGCAACAAGTGCATCGTCAACATTTTGATCCTTCACAGATCCAAGTCAGTACGTTGCTTTCTATCAAAACAGGGGCTTGTCCTGAAGATTGTAAATATTGTGCTCAAAGTGCGCGCTATAAAACGGGATTAGAAAAAGAACGTTTAATGGAAGTGCAGCAAGTAATTGAATCAGCAAAAAAAGCAAAAGCGGCTGGTTCAACGCGTTTTTGTATGGGAGCTGCTTGGAAAAATCCGCATGAACGAGACATGCCTTATCTTGAACAGATGGTGAAAGAAGTCAAAGCATTAGGTATGGAAACTTGTATGACACTGGGTAAGTTAGATGATTCACAAGCTAATAGACTCGCTGATGCGGGGCTGGATTTTTATAACCATAACCTCGATACCTCACCTGAATTTTACGGCAGTATTGTGACAACGCGAACGTATCAAGATCGTTTAGATACACTTGATAAAGTCCGCAATGCAGGCATTAAAGTCTGCTCTGGCGGAATTTTAGGTTTGGGTGAAGAAGTGAAAGACAGAGCCGCAATGTTGGTACAATTAGCCAATTTGCCACAACCTCCAGAAAGTGTGCCAATTAATATGTTAGCCAAAATCAAAGGTACGCCATTGGCTGATAATGAAGATGTCGATCCTTTTGATTTTATTCGTACTATCGCCGTTGCTCGTATCATGATGCCTCGCTCTTATGTCCGACTTTCTGCCGGTCGTGAGCAAATGAGTGAACAAACACAAGCATTCTGCTTTATGGCTGGGGCGAACTCTATTTTCTATGGCTGCAAATTATTAACAACAACTAATCCAACCGAAGATAAAGACCACCAATTATTCCGTAAATTAGGCTTAAATCCTGAACGATTAGCAGTATCTATGGGCGACAATCAGCAAGAAGAAGCTTTAATACAAGCAGTTGCCAATAAAGACACTGAACAATTTTATAACGCGGCACTGTAATGAGTTGGCAAACCTATTTAAATGAACAACTTAATGAGCGTAGAAATACGCCATTATGGCGAAAACGTAAAGTGATCAAACGAGTAGATGGGCGCTTTTTGATCACAATATCAGGTGAAAAGTACCTTAATTTTTCAGGCAATGATTATTTAGGTATTAGCCAACATGAGGATGTTATTAAAGCATGGCAACAAGGCGCTGATGAGTACGGTGTAGGTAGCGGTGGATCAGGACATATTACCGGATTTACACAAGCTCATGCACAATTAGAACAACATCTCGCAGATTGGCTAGGTTACGATAATGCATTGTTATTTTCATCAGGTTACAGTGCCAATCAGGGCGTTATTTCGGCATTACTTGAAAAAGATGATGCCATTATTGCGGATAAACTTTGCCATGCCTCGTTAATGGAAGCCGCTGTATTATCACCAGCCACATTATGGCGTTTTTTACACAATTCTTTTGACTCTTTATCTCAACGACTTAATAAAACGTCAGCTAGTAAAACCTTGGTGATTACAGAAGGGGTATTTAGCATGGATGGAGATCAAGCACCATTAACAGAAATAGCAACAATAAGCCGACAACATGATGCATGGTTAATGGTCGATGATGCACACGGTATTGGTGTTTTAGGTAAAGAAGGTCGAGGCAGTTGTGATAAATCGGGTATCAAACCTGAGCTATTAGTGGTGACTTTTGGTAAAGCTTTTGGTATCAGTGGGGCGGCAGTGCTTTGTGACAAGTCAACAGCGGAATTTTTTGAACAATACGCTCGTCACCTTATTTATAGTACCTCAATGCCACCTGCACAGGCAGTCGCGTTACATTCAGCATTAAATATAATTAAGCAAGCTGATGGTGAGCGAGCATACCTTCAACAATTAATTGATACCTTTCGTCAAGGTGTTGTTTCGCTTCCTATTAAATTATTACCTTCACAAACGGCTATTCAGCCATTAATTATTGGTGATGAACAATTATGCCAAACACTTTCAGATTATCTGCAATCTAAAGGGCTTTGGGTAAAATCTATCTTTCCACCTACAGTTCCATCTCATAGCGCACGTTTACGAATAACGTTAACCACTCGCCACCACCTTTCAGATATTAAGCTGTTAATCGAGACGCTTCATGCATTCTTTAGTCAAAACAGATAAACAACGTATAGCCCAAACATTTGGTAAAGCGGCTATTCATTACGATAATCACGCCAATATTCAGCGCTATAGTGGCAATAAATTAATGGATTTAGCGCGTTATGATAGTGGCAATATTGTCTTAGATGCAGGATGCGGAACAGGGTATTTCAGCCAAAAATGGAAACAACGCGGATGCTTTGTTATTGCACTTGATTTATCACATAAGATGCTACAAGTGGCAAAACAACAACAACGGGCAAATGATTATCTACAAAGTGATATAGAACATTGTGCAATTATGCCGCAAAGTGTGGATATCGTATTTAGCAATTTAGCGATGCAATGGTGTGATGATTTATCCGTTGCGATTAATTCACTCATGAATGTAGTAAATAAAACAGGTGCACTTTATTTCTCAACACTCGCGACGTTGACACTGCAAGAAGTCAGAGACGCTTGGCAATTTATTGATAACCATCCGCATGTTAATCCTTTTTTATCACTTCATGATATTGAGAAAGCGTGTTGTGGTTTTCATTGCCAATTTTCTACTGAAACTGTCACGGAACACTATGATTCATTACATGCGTTGTTTGCTTCTTTAAAGGGCGTTGGTGCCAATTTTGTGCAAGGTGATAGACAAAAAGGGTTAATGACGCGACAAAAATTTCGTGCACTAGAAAAGGTATGGAAAACAGATTCAGGTAAATATGTACTTACCTATCAAATTGTTATAGGAAAAATATCACATGGCTAAAATAGTGTTCTTAACAGGTACAGATACAGAAGTAGGTAAAACCGTGGTAAGTAGTGCTCTATTACAATGTGCAGCGCATCAAGGATATCAAACTGTGGGCTACAAACCTGTTGCTTCGGGAAGTGAGTGGCTAAATGAAGGTTTACGTAATTCAGATGCACTTACATTGCAAAAATTCAGTACGGTAAAGTTAGATTACCATCGTGTGAATCCTTATTGTTTTGAAACGCCAACATCTCCTCATATTATCAGTCAAGAGATGCATCAGCCTATTGATTTTAATGTGATGTCAGAAGGCTTATCTTACTTAAAACAGCAAGCTGATTGGATTTTAGTTGAAGGGGCAGGTGGTTGGTTTACGCCACTATCAGAAAAGCAATTTTTTTCTGATTGGGTTATTAGTGAACAGCTTCCCGTTATTTTAACGGTAGGTGTTAAATTGGGGTGTATTAATCATGCGTTATTAACGCAACAAGCAATTATTCAGTCTGGTTTAACATTGGCGGGGTGGGTTGCCAATGAAGTTGAACCCGCAGGGCGATATCAGAAGGAATATCTGGCAACATTAAAGCAACATATTAAAGCACCATTCTTAGGCAAAATACCCTATTTAAATGAAGTAAAAGAGCATGATTTTACGTCTTACCTCGATCTTTCTTGTTTAAACCTAGGTTGATAAGCCATTATTGGATAAGTGATAAAAGTCTATTTCTTATATCAATAAAAAAATAAAAAAAATAAATTTCGCCGATTTTGAGGGATATTTTAAGCTAGAAAAAAAGACGTAACCTACCGAGAGATAACAACTTTGTGTAGTTATCCACTATTCCTGTGGATAACCTTGTGTATTACCATTATAAAAATACTCTGAATAGAGAGAATACAAGGCATTGCTAAAGATTGGCGTTATTCTCAACTTTTATTTTTAATTCTTATATATCAATTAATTAAATAAAATCAATAGAGCGGATGTTGTTGACGTGTCTCTTTGAATAATTCGCAAAATAGGGGCTTGCTTTTTGAAAAAATTCCAGTTCCAAAACTGGGGATAACTTATGCTAATTATTCAAACAAATTTTAGTAGATAGAGATTGAAGCTGGATTTTTATCCAGTATCATAAGGAGTGTCAGCGAGGAGAAGAAAATATGAGCAAAGCTTTTAAACTGCATTCTGAATTTAAGCCTGGTGGCGATCAACCTACGGCTATTGCTTCACTTTGTGAAGGATTAGACGATGGGCTTGCACATCAAACCCTCTTAGGGGTAACTGGTTCAGGTAAAACTTTTACTATTGCTAATGTGATAGCCAACTTAAATCGGCCTACGATGGTGCTTGCACCAAATAAAACTTTAGCAGCACAGCTTTACAGTGAAATGAAAGAATTCTTTCCTGAAAATGCAGTGGAATACTTTGTTTCTTATTACGATTATTATCAGCCAGAAGCCTATGTGCCAAGTTCTGACACCTTTATTGAAAAAGATGCCTCAGTTAACGAACATATTGAACAAATGCGTTTGTCCGCCACTAAAGCCTTATTAGAACGCAAAGACGTGATTGTGGTGTCATCCGTTTCTGCGATTTATGGTTTGGGTGATCCTGACAGTTATTTAAAAATGATGCTTCACCTGACGAACGGCATGATAATCGACCAACGTGCGATTTTACGTCGTCTCGCTGATTTACAATATACTCGCAATGATCAAGCTTTTCAGCGCGGGACATTTCGTGTCCGTGGTGAGGTGATTGATATCTTCCCTGCTGAATCTGATGATTACGCTTTACGTGTTGAATTATTTGATGAAGAAGTCGAACGTCTTTCGCTCTTTGACCCTTTAACTGGGCAAATTCACTACAATGTGCCCCGTTTTACCGTTTACCCTAAAACGCACTATGTCACCCCACGCGAGCGTATTCTTGAAGCAATGGAGGAAATCAAAAAAGAACTTGCAGAGAGACGCAAAGTGCTTTTAGCGAATGATAAACTCGTTGAAGAACAACGTGTGACACAGCGCACTCAATTTGATCTAGAAATGATGAATGAGCTAGGATATTGCTCAGGTATTGAAAACTATTCACGTTATCTATCAGGTAGAGGGCCAGGTGAGCCACCACCAACTCTATTTGATTACCTTCCTGCTAACGGTCTATTAGTGATTGATGAATCACACGTTACCATTCCACAAATTGGTGGAATGTATAAAGGCGACCGTTCTCGTAAAGAAACTTTGGTTGAGTATGGTTTCCGTTTACCTTCGGCGCTTGATAACCGTCCATTACGTTTTGAAGAGTTTGAGGCGTTAGCACCACAAACAATTTATGTTTCAGCAACACCCGGTAAATATGAGCTGGAAAAATCAGGTGATGAAATTGTCGAACAAGTTGTAAGACCAACAGGCTTACTTGACCCGATTGTTGAAGTGCGACCGGTTTCTACACAAGTTGATGATTTACTGTCTGAAATTCGTATTCGTGCTGCAAAAAATGAACGTGTATTGGTTACCACATTAACAAAACGAATGGCAGAAGATTTAACAGAATATCTAGAAGAGCATGGTGAGCGAGTTCGCTATTTACACTCTGATATTGATACGGTTGAACGTGTCGAAATTATTCGCGATTTGCGCCTTGGTGAGTTTGATGTATTAGTCGGTATCAACTTACTCCGAGAGGGATTGGATATGCCAGAGGTCTCTTTGGTTGCTATTTTGGATGCAGATAAAGAAGGTTTCTTGCGTTCAGAGCGTTCATTAATTCAGACTATCGGCCGTGCAGCTCGTAACCTTGAAGGTAAAGCGATTTTATATGGCGATAGAATTACGGACTCAATGGCGAAAGCAATTGGTGAAACTGAACGTCGCCGAGAGAAACAGCAACAATTTAACCTTGAACATGGCATTGTACCTAAAGGGTTAAATAAAAAAGTGGGTGATATTCTTAAGATTGGTCAGCCTTCTCAAGGTCGTAACAAGAAAGGGCATAAAGCAAAAGATATTCATGAAAATTACCCATTATTATCGACTGCTGAGCTAGAAAAAGAGATCCAGCGTTTAGAGGCTGAAATGTATCAACATGCCAAAGATCTTGAGTTTGAAAAAGCCGCAAGTACGCGAGATAAACTACAAGCGTTGCGAGCTCAATTTATTGCGAACTCTTAATAACAGAATTTAAACCAGCACAATAAAGGGATATCTGTATATTTACTCCAGATTATCCCTTTTTCCCTTTTATCTTTCACTTTTTCCCTAGTTTTATATTCCCTTAATGGCGTTCAACTGTTTAAATATCACCACAAACAAGCGTCAATTATTTACAAAGATAAAAAAGATATTAAGGACAGTGAATGAGCGGTTATGTTTATGCAGGGTTTCCCAGCTCTGCAGGGGTTATTATTGGTGTTATTCTTCTTATTTTGCTTTTTAAATGGTTACGCAAATTTGCTGTACAAGATAGTGAATTATCAAAACCATCAACAGCAGCAGGGCAGGAGCCCATTTTATCTGAAGCAGAAAATACAACAGATCAATTATTACCTCATGAATGGGGATTATATGTAGCAGCACCTTACGCTGTGATGAATGAATGGGCATATAACGAATATGACGAAGGTAAAGATGATGGTGGATTATCAGCAGGTTGGGGAATTAACGACCGTTGGGATTTAGTCTATCAACTATTTTGGTTGCTCACTCAAGGCCACACTAATGATTTTTATCAGCTACGTGACCAAATTTTGGATGGCAAAGAAGACGATGTTCAGTCATTAAAAAATGACATTTTGCTTTCAGAGTTAACAGAACATGATAAAAACGAGCGTTTATGGCAAATCGATATGATGAGCACTAATCGCATGAATATTCAAAATGTGAAATACCTTATTTGGGATCTCTGCCGTTTTAACAAGCTCTGTTTAGAAGGATGTCAGCAAGGTTATATTACCCAGCAAGAAGCGCAAACATGGTCGCTAATGAGTGCCTCAATGTTACGTCGAATTTACGATGGCTGGGAAGATATGTGGAAAAACTTTATTGCAGCGCGTTGGTTTTGGGCGAGTGGGGATCAAGATTGGGTTTCTTCTCATCAAGCTTTTACGGATGTTATACAAAATATTCTTAATGCAGAAGATACGTTGGCAACAGAAGAAAACTGGATAATGGATTTACCGCCATTGGATTTAACATCTTTTTCTCGTACTGTGGCTGGCCTCGGTTTAATGAAAAATGACGTGCCAATGACACTTTCTGAAATTGAGGAAACCATTAGCCAACGTATTACGTTAAAACACCTTAATAGTTAATAATGCGTTGAAAACCAATCGTAATATTATGTTTTCATCGACAAAAAAACCGCATTTGCTGTCTATTACAGATGCGGTTTTTTAATGAAATAAGGTAATTAAATTTTATTTAATGGCTTGAGTCGATGCGTTACGTTGCCCTAATTGTTGCAGTGTTAACTCAATAGCTTTACCTAATAAATGGCGATCGTGACGATAAGGAATATCTTTAGCTTCCAATTGAGCCTGTACAATTAATCGACCTTTCATGGATTCATATTGAGTTTCAGGGCTAATGATCACCGCATCTATTGTTTGTAAACCAATATAGTTCTCCATCATGGCGATTTTATCAGACATCGTCATACTGGCCGCCGCGGGACTTAATTCTTTGCCTAGATTACCAATATAAATGGTTGTTGCACTACTACGGCGCAAGGCTTGTGCAAGCTCTGGCAATAATAACAAAGGCATTAAACTGGTAAAAAAACTACCGGGGCCAATTAAGATAAGATCAGCTTGTTCAATGGATTCAATAGCTTCTCTTGTCGTTGGTACTTTAGGATAAAGATCAAGTTTTTGTGGGATCTTAGGCAAAATATCAACGTTAACTTCACCATAAATCTCATTTCCTTGATCATCTATCGCCATAAGGTCAACAGCTTGTTCAGACATAGGAATAAGATGCGCATTGACTCTTAATAATCCACGAATAAGATTAATAGCTTCTAAAGGTCGAACGCTTAAGTTATCTAACGCTTTTAGCATTAAATTTCCTAAATTGTGTCCAGCCAGCTCACCAGTACCTGAAAAGCGGTATTCAAACATCGCAGAAGCTACCGAAGGCTCTGTAATTAATTGATTAATACAATTGCGCATATCACCCCACGCAATGCCACCTTCTTCTTGACGAATACGGCCAGTAGAACCGCCATTGTCCGTTGTTGTGACAATACCAGTAAGGCGAGAGCCTAAGTAGGAGAGTGCTGAAAGCACACGCCCAAGGCCATGACCTCCACCAAGGGCAACAACACGATCTAAATCACTTAGCGTGCGATTTCGCATATTTGTTCTACTCATCTTTAAAAATTTGCCGCTAATTTATCACAATTAAATTTTAAGCCTATGATCACGACGTGATTTCATCACATTCCTAGTTTAATTTTACTTTTGACAGCCTAATATTTAATCAATGAAAGTGTTTTTATTTATGTTATTAGCGTGACTAAAGTGTTGTAAGTCGTTGTATTATAAATTATATAGCGAAAACATTATTCGCTTTTTACATAATTAGCAGGTAGAATCCACAATAAATATATAGGTATTAGAAACCTGTGAAAAACAGGTAAAGATAAACTCCTAGCCTTAACGTCTAAGTCGTGTATTGACAAGATATGATGTTCTGGCCGTGACGAAATAAGTCACCAGGGTGCAAGGTAGAAATGTCTGCATCTCCCGATTTGGAAAGGTGTTATTATGCAACAACTCGTTGATGCGTTTTCCCGCAAATTTTTCTATTTACGTCTTTCAATTACAGACGTGTGCAATTTTCGTTGTACTTATTGCCTGCCTAATGGTTATAAGCCTAATGGCCACAAATCATTCCTTTCATTAGATGAAATCAGTAGACTCACACAATCTTTTGCTGCATTAGGAACAGAAAAAATCCGCTTAACAGGTGGTGAACCAACAATGCGCCGCGATTTTACTGATATTATCGCGACAATCAAAGATAATGCGGCAATTAAAAAAATCGCAGTGACAACAAATGGTTATCGTTTATCACGAGATGTTGCACAATGGCGTGATGCTGGATTAAATGCGATTAATGTGAGTGTTGATAGTCTCGATCCCCGTCAATTCCACGCTATTACTGGACAAGATAAATTTAGCCAAGTGATGGAAGGTATTGATGCTGCATTTACCGCAGGGTTCGAAAAAGTCAAAGTTAACGTTGTGTTGATGCGCAATGTGAATGACAAAAATCTTCCTGATTTTCTTAATTGGATCAAAGACAGACCTATTCAGCTGCGCTTTATTGAATTAATGGAAACAGGGGACGGTAGTGATATTTTCAACCGCTTTCATTTGTCTGGTGAAGTTATTCGCCAGCGCTTACTCAATGAAGGTTGGTTACAAATTCCTCGCGCCCGTAGTGACGGGCCTGCTCAAGTATTTACCCATCCTGATTATCAAGGTGAAATAGGTCTGATCATGCCTTATGAGAAAGACTTTTGCCTAACCTGTAACCGTTTACGTGTTTCAGCTATTGGTAATCTCCATCTTTGTCTATTTGGTGAAAATGGTATTCCGTTACGTGACCTACTTGCTGACGATAGTCAACAAGAGGCATTACAACAACGTATTCAGGGTGGTCTTCTTCATAAACGAGAAACACATTTTCTTCATCAAGGTGATAGCGGTATTACACCGAACTTATCTGTTATTGGTGGGTAGTTTTTCGCTCTGTTATTTCGTTAATTTCAGGAGTTGTGCATGTCTCAACTAACTCATATTAATGCTGCCGGTGAAGCTCACATGGTGGATGTTAGTGCTAAAGCTGAAACAGTGCGAGAAGCGCGTGCTGAAGCCTTTGTTGAAATGTCAGCAGAAACATTAAGTATGATCACCGAAGGCAAACACCATAAAGGTGATGTATTTGCGACCGCAAGAATTGCAGGTATTCAAGCAGCAAAAAGAACATGGGAATTAATCCCACTATGTCATCCGCTGTTATTAACTAAAGTCGAAGTACGTTTAGAAGCTCTCACTGGATCTAATCGTGTACGTATTGAATCTGTTTGCCGTTTAACGGGTAAAACAGGGGTTGAAATGGAAGCATTAACTGCGGCATCAGTAGCTGCGTTAACGATTTATGATATGTGTAAAGCCGTTCAAAAAGATATGGTGATAGGGCCTGTACGTTTATTAGAAAAAACAGGTGGTAAATCAGGTCATTTTAAGGTGGAAGCATGATTAAAGTTCTCTTTTTTGCTCAAGTCCGTGAGTTAGTCGGTGTTGATTCTCTTGAATTAGATTGTGAGTACCACACAGTAGACGATTTACGTAAAGCATTAATTACCAAAGGTGAACGTTGGTTGCTGGCGTTAGAAGATGGCAAGTTACTCTCTGCGGTAAACCAATCCTTTGTTCAAGGTTCTCACGTTATTAATGACGGTGATGAAATCGCCTTTTTCCCACCTGTTACAGGAGGATAAGATGAGCTCATCAACTCGTATTTCAGTACAAACCGAAAATTTTAGTGTTGGCGATGAATACCAATGGCTTTCTGAGTGCGACAGTGATGGCGCCGTTGTGACCTTTACAGGGAAAGTGCGTAATCATAATCTCGGAGATGAAGTGAGTACGCTTACTCTTGAGCATTATCCCGGTATGACTGAAAAAGCACTTAATGACATTGTAAGTGAGGCGAGAGCTCGTTGGCCTTTACAACGTGTAAGTGTTATTCACCGTGTAGGAACTTTGCATATTGGTGAAGAGATCGTGTTTGTGGGTGTTACCAGTTCTCATCGTAATAGCGCGTTCGAATCTGCTGAATTTATTATGGATTTCTTAAAAACACGAGCACCATTTTGGAAAAAAGAAGGGCTTTCTGAAAATAAAGACAGGTGGGTTGATGCGCGACAAAGTGATTATGATTCAGCCGAGCGCTGGGAATAAACCATAGCACTTGATTAAACACTACATTACTTTACCTAAATTTATTTTATGGTGACATTTCATACAGTTTATTTCATGGAAATGTAAAATCAGTGTGATAAAATTAAATTCTAATGAGTCCATAATGGGCTCTTTACTGAAATAAACGTTATTATTAAATCTAACGTTATCACTATGATTAAAGGGTAATCATCATGGATCGATTTTCACGTTCAAATGATTCAATCGTACAACGCACAGGTTCTGGCCTACAAACCTTTATGGCTCAGGTTTATGGTTGGATGACTGTAGGTCTGTTATTAACTGCGTTTGTTGCATTCTACGTTGCATCAAGCGAAGCATTATTATCAATGATTTTCTCAAGCAAGATTGTCTTCTTTGGTCTGATCATTGCTCAATTAGGATTAGTTTTCGTGTTATCAGGGATGGTTCATAAAATGAGTGGTGCAATGGCAACCTCATTATTTATGCTCTATTCCGTGTTAACGGGTGTGACTATCTCAAGCGTATTACTGCTTTATACCGCATCTTCAATTGCTAGCACATTCTTTATCTGTGCTGCTATGTTTGGTGCATTAAGCATTTACGGTTACACCACTAAGCGTAGCTTAACGGGTATGGGTAGCTTCCTGTTTATGGGGCTTATCGGTATCATTATTGCTTCTATCGTTAATATCTTTATGCAAAGCTCAATGATGAGCATGGTTATCTCTTATGCGGGTGTGTTAATTTTTGCAGGCTTAACGGCTTATGACACACAAAAACTAAAAGATATGGGTAATGAAATTAACCAAGAAGATAAAGAAAATATGCGCCGTTACTCAATTATGGGTGCATTAACGCTTTATTTAGATTTCATCAACCTGTTCTTAATGTTACTGCGTATTTTAGGTGATCGTCGTTAATTTTAACGATATCTGCGGATAAACGTAGTTTAAAAACAGCATAAAAAGTAAATCCCATAACTTTAATAAGTTGTGGGATTTTTTTGTGCTTTAATTGCTATTATTTTAAGCAATCTTTCGCTGGAAAAGATAATACGCAAAAGAGCCTGTACCTGCTGCAATCACTAATAAAGGCCATAAACTGTGCCATATTACTGTGATATCAGCATTTTTAAGGTAAATCTGCTTTGTAATATCGGTGAAATGACGAATTGGGTTTATCCATGTGGCATGTTGTAGCCAAACTGGCATGTTTTCTACGGGAGAAATATAGCCTGATAATAAAACGGCAGGCATCATAAATACGAAGACACCAATAAAAGCCTGTTGTTGTGTTGAACTTAATGCTGATATTAATAAGCCAAAACCCACCAGCGATAAACCATAAATTAGCATGGTAAAATAAAACAATAATAATGAACCTGAAAAGGGTATTTGATAACCAAATATCCCTATAATCAATACAATAGTACCTTGAATGGCGGCAACAACCATTGCCGGAACTGCTTTACCCACAAAAATTTGCCATGTTGATAGAGGGGAAACTAATAGTTGATCCAAGGTACCTTGCTCTCGCTCTCTAGCAACTGAAAGTGAAGTGACTATCATCACGCCAATGGTGATAATCAATGCTACTAATGAGGGCACAATAAACCATTTATAATTTAAATTTGGGTTATACCAATTACGAACAACAAGTTCTGTTTTATTCAGTAAAGACGGTGTATGTCCTGTTAATTCAGTTTGGTAATTTTGTACGATTTGTTGTACATAATTAGCAGCAATTTGCGCACTATTAGAATTTCGTCCATCTAAGATTAATTGCAATTTAACAGGGATTTGGCTTTCTAAATTAGCACTAAAGTTTTGTGGAAATCGAACCAATAAAAGTGCTTTACGATTATCAATGGTCTCTTTTATTTCATGTTCATTTTTCAGTAATAATGTTTGAGAAAATGCACTAGCTTTGGCGATACGTTGGGTTAACTCAATAGATTGTTTACCATTATCCTCATCAAAAATTGCGATAGAGGCATTGGTAACATCTAATGTTGCGGCAAAAGGAAATAAGATCATTTGAAAGATAACAGGCATTATCAAAATCATACGAGTCTGAGGCTCTTGTAATAATGACTGTAGCTCTTTCATTATTAGGGTGAGAAGACGATACAACATAAATACTCTCCCTTTAATCTAATCGACGTCGTGTTGCTAATGCTGTTAAGCCAATAAAAAATAGGGCAGAAACGATCAGCAACCACATATCTAATATTAATATCAATGGAATATCACCTGCTAAAAATAGCGTTTGCAAGCTACTGACAAAATAACGTGCGGGAATGAAATAAGTCACTACCTGAATAAAAAATGGCATGCTATCAATTTCAAACACAAAACCGGACAGCATAATCGCAGGTAAAAAAGCTGCATTTAGGGCAATCATGGCGGCATTAAATTGATTGCGAGTCAGTGTTGAAATGAGTAATCCCATTCCTAAGGCAGTGGCTAAAAAAAGCGAAGTGATCCCCCCTAAAATCCAAAGTGATCCTCGATAAGGCACTCCTAGCAAAAAGACGGTTACCACCATGCACAGTACCATGACAAAACTACCTAAAACTTGGTAAGGAATAAGTTTTGAAAGCAAGAGCTCGGTACGTGTGATTTGGGTTGAAAGCAGAGCTTCCATTGTGCCACGTTCCCATTCACGAGCTATGACTAACGAAGTGAGAATTGCACCCACAACGGTAATAATAATAGTAACGGCACCCGGAATAATATAGTGCTGACTAATTGCCGCTGGGTTAAACCAATAGCGCGGTTCTATTTCAATTAGTGGTGTAGTATCAATACCCTTGCTGATGGCTTGTTGTTGTAGCCAGATTTGCCAAACCCCTTTGGTATAGGCTTGTACAAAGTTTGCAGTATTAGGTTCACTGCCATCGGTGATCACCTGAATGGGCGCATGAGTATCTTGTCGGGTCAGTAATTCAGCAAAGTTCACAGGAATAACCACAATGCCCCGAATTTGTCCTGCTTGCATTTTATCAATCAATAATTGGCGATTATCGCTAATAGTTGCGTTGATATATGGTGAATTGGTAAAAGTGTAAACGAGTTCTTGTGCAGGTTGGCTTTGTTGATTAGTCAAAATACCAATATTTAACTTACTTGAATCTAAGTTAATACCGTAGCCAAAAATAAACAACAGAGTGAGAGGGATAACAAAAGCGATGAGGGCACTACTGGGATCACGAGTGATCTGTTTTGTTTCTTTTAAACATAATGCGAACAAACGTCGCCAAGAAAAATGGGCATGAGAGGATTGAGCTGAATTACGCATGTTTTTCGCTCCCTTTATCATTTTCACGTTCAAGTTTTTTATCGTAATCCAACACTAAACCTATAAAAGCATCTTCCATTGAAGGCGTTGGATTATCGTTGTTAGCAACCATTTTTTTGAGAGAATCTGGCTCTCCTGCAGCAATAATTTTTCCGCGATAAACCAAACCAATACGATCACAATATTCTGCTTCGTCCATAAAGTGAGTGGTCACCATTACGGTTACTCCCTTATCAACCATACCATTAATATGTAACCAAAATTCTCTTCGCGTTAATGGATCAACGCCTGATGTGGGTTCATCTAAAAAAAGAATATCAGGCTCGTGCATTAATGAGCATGCAAGGGCAAGGCGCTGCTTATAACCTAAAGGCAAGGTTTCAGTGATTTGATTCACCATCGGCTGTAAGCTAAAGGCAGTTATCATATCGTTAATTTTATCGCGTTGTTGTTTGCCGTGTAAGCCATAAACACCAGAGAAGAATTTCAAGTTCTGTCCCACTTTAAGATTGCCATAAAGTGAGAATTTTTGTGCCATATAACCTAAATGCTGACGAGCTTTACCTGAGCTCTCTTTTAAGTCCATACCTAATACCAGCGCTTTACCGCTGGTGGGAACTAATAAACCACACATCATTTTAAAGGTTGTCGATTTACCTGCACCATTAGGCCCCAATAACCCAAAAATCTCACCTCGTTTAACTTGAAAATCAACGTGATCGGTTGCTGCAAATTGACCAAACATTTTAGTTAGTTGCTGTGCTTCAATAACGGTTTCATTGGGGGCTGGAGGAATTTGAGGCATAATTTCAGCTAATTCAGATTTATGAGAAGGGCCACCTCCTAATAAATCAATAAAGGCATCCTCAAAGCGTGGTGTAGCTGGAATAAGTTTAACATCAGGTTTACCCAAGGCATTGAGTAATTCGGATTGATTACTTTGTTTTTTCAATATCAAACGAACAGATTGTCCTTGAATAACTCCATCTGTCACTTGAGGTTGAATGATAGCTTGTTGTAATATTTTTCTTCGCTGATGGCCTTCAACATCAAGCAAAAAAGAACGACCTGCCATTTTCGCTGTTAAATCTTGTGGAATACCACTATAAAGTAACTCTCCTTTATTAAGTAAGAGAATGTTTTTACATTGCTCTGCTTCATCAAGATAAGAGGTACTCCACAGTATCAACATACCATCGCTGGCTAAGGTATGTACCATTTGCCAAAGTTCACGGCGTGCAATGGGATCAACGCCGACGCCAGGCTCATCAAGTAGCAAGACTTTAGGGCTACCTAATAAAGTACAAGCTAGTCCTAGTTTTTGTTTCATGCCCCCTGAAAGATTACCTGCAAGGCGAGAGGTAAAGCGTGTGAGATCGGTAAAAGAGAGCAACTGTTGGTAAACTTTTTTGCGCTCTTCACCGATGACATTTTTTAAATCAGCATAAAGATTAAGGTTTTCTAATACCGTTAAATCTTCATAGAGACCAAATTTTTGAGGCATATAGCCAAGAATAGCTCGGACATCTACACTTTGTTTTTGTGGCTCCATTCCTAAAATACGAATATCACCAGCATCTGGTTTTAATAGCCCTGCAAGCATACGGATTAATGTGGTTTTACCTGCACCATCTGGGCCGACTAAGCCTGTGACAGAGCCACCCGTTATGGTGGCTGTTAATGCAGAAACCGCTGGGCTTTCTAGTCCGGTAAAGCGTTTTTCAACGTCTTGTAGCTCGATAGTGTAATCAGTGTGTTCCATTTTCGCCTCCCACTTAATGAGTGGGTGCAAATTTTAAAGTCACGGGCATTCCTTGACGTAATGCATCGTCAGCATCCGTCACAACAACGCGGAGTCGATAAACTAAATCAGTTCTTAATTCCGGTGTTTCGACACTCTTTGGCGTAAATTCTGCTGTCGGTGAAACAAAACCAATCGTGCCATGATAAGGCTTATCTTTACGTCCATCAGTGTAGAGATAGACTTCTCGATTAGGGATTGCTTCACTTAAGTGGGTTTCACTAATATACGCTCTAACCCAAACAGGAGTAGTTAAAGACACCGTAAATACGGGATTGCCAGCAGATAAAATAGTGCCAGGTTCAACGGCCCTTGTTAATATTGTACCTTGTGAAGGTGAGACTAACTGTGTGTCTTGAAGGTTTAACTCTGCTTGAGCAACGGCAGCTTTTGCCTGCATAACCTGCCCTTTAGCCGCATCAATATCTTCTTTTCGATAACCATTTTGATATTGATTTAATTTATCTTGGGCTGCTTTTAAGGCTGCAGCTGCTTGATTGCGATTATTTCTTGCGCTATCTAAATCATTGGCTGAAATTACTTTTCGGTTAGCCAAATCTTGCTGGCGTTTATAAAAGTTGTCGGCATATTGCCAAGCAGCTTGTTTTAATGACACGTCAGATTGGGCTTGTGCAATTTCTTCACTGCGATAACCAGCTTCCATTAATGCTAATGCAGCAATAGCGCTATCACGCTCACCATAAGCTTTATTTAGTGCATTACGATAGGGGGCATCATCAAGCTTTCCTAACAATTGCCCTTGTTTGACGGGGGCACCTTCATCAACGAGTAGGGAATCTAATTTCCCTGCAACACGAAAACTCAGGTTAACAGTACGTATATCGACATTACCATAGAGTACTAATTCAGACTCTTTGTTTTCTTCGTAATAATAGATACCTGCAATAATACCGATAATAATCATTAAGATGATAAAGAAACTGATTTTTTTAGTTTTCATAATAACTCTATTTATGCATGATGTGGGTGAGTGTAAATTTCTCTTAATCCATTGAGTAATAAAGTAATATGTGTTTTTAAAGTATTAGAGATAATTTGATACTCATTCTTACCAATTCTATCCCATCCTGTTTGTCTTAGAATGGTTTCTCTCACTAAGCGAAATGATAGCACTTCTCCTAAAATAGCGTGAGTGTGTAGCATTGTCGTCGGAAGAGTGGGATCTAAACCAATATAGATAGCTAATAATTTATTCACACGCGTTAAAAGTGGTGATAACGCTTGCTGGTGGATAAGGGAATACGCTTCGGTAGGAACAAGCTGTTCTCTTGCCATGATACGACTAAGATGAATATTGGCTTTATCAAGTACTAGTTGAGCATATTGTAAAAAGCTATCTATGATCAGCGTTTGTAGCAATGGTAGATGCTCTGTGGGATTGGGCCGCTCAAGAAATTCGTCAAGGATGGTAACAGTAGGTTCAAAATCAAGACGGATAAGATCGGCAATATGTTGCGCAACGGCGAGATACAATCCTTCTTTAGAACCAAAATAATAAGCGATAGCGGCAATATTTTGTTGAGCAGCTTGTGCAATTTGGCGTGTGGTGGCGGCATCAGGGCCATTTTTACCAAAGATCTCACATGCCGCTTCCAATAATTGTCGTTTTGCTAGTTCACCACGAGTCGTCTTCTGATGGGTTTCTGACATAATAGAAGATACCTTACTTAAGTAAAATGTAACAAAACCAATGATATTAAAAACAGCGATAACAAGGTGTATTATATTAGATGATATTGAACAATAGGGAAATTTTGTAATAAATAATCCAATAAAGGTATTTTGTAATAAAAAACGCTATCTATTATTGAAAATTATTTTTGTATTATGAATACAGCAAAAACTGTTAAAATAGGGGTTATTAGGTTAATCTAGCAAGGTTCATTCTCTTTCATCACTGTCTTACTGACTAAATGATAGTACCTATAGAGTAATAATACCTATAGATTGACAGTATGAAAGCCCGTCATTTTTAATTTCAATCACCGTGTTATACGTTCTGGTTGTAGGAGACTACTGTTTTGACCGATTTTACATCGCTTGGTTTAAGTGAGGCGCTTCTCCGCGCTATTGATGAACAAGGGTATAAAACCCCAACCCCTATTCAACAGCAGGCGATTGAGCCGATTTTGGCGGGTAAAGACGTATTAGCCAGTGCGCAAACAGGGACAGGGAAAACGGCGGCTTTTACATTGCCTATCTTGGAAAAGTTAGCTCAATCAGCAGAAAAAACTAAAGGTCGTCAACCAGTTAAAGCACTAATTTTAACACCAACCCGTGAACTCGCTGCGCAAATTGCTGAGAATGTGAAAGCTTATAGTCGCTATTTACCAATCCGTTCACTGGTCGTTTTTGGTGGTGTGAGTATTAACCCTCAAATGATGAAATTACGCGGTGGCGTTGATGTATTGATAGCAACACCTGGACGTTTACTCGACCTTGAACATCAAAATGCAGTCGATCTTTCTCGTGTTGAAGTCTTAGTGCTTGATGAAGCTGATCGTATGTTAGATATGGGCTTTATTCATGATATTCGCCGTGTGATCAATAAATTACCTAAAAAACGTCAAAATTTATTGTTCTCTGCGACATTCTCTAAAGAGATCACAGGACTTGCCAACTCGTTGTTAAACAATCCTGTGAGTATTTCCGTTGCACCAAAAAATTCAGCAGCTGAATCTGTAGATCAATATGTCCATTTAGTGGATAAAAAACGTAAAACAGAGTTGTTATCACATTTAATTGGCTTAGAAAACTGGTCACAAGTGCTTATTTTTACGCGTACTAAGCACGGTGCTAATAAGCTTGCTGAACATTTAAATGCTGATGGTATCAAATCAGCCGCTATTCATGGTAATAAAAGCCAAGGTGCAAGAACTCGTGCTTTAGCTGACTTTAAAGATGGTAAATTAAAAGCACTGGTGGCAACTGATATTGCAGCTCGTGGCCTTGATATTGACCAACTGCCTTATGTTGTCAATTTTGAATTACCGCAAGTTGCAGAAGATTATGTTCACCGTATTGGTAGAACGGGTCGAGCAGCTGCAACAGGTAAAGCTATTTCATTGGTTTGTGTTGATGAACATGGATTATTAGCTGATATCGAGCGTCTATTAAAACGTGAAATTCCACGTTTAGCATTAGATGGTTACGATCCTGATCCTTCGATTAAAGCGGCTCCATTGCATAAAAAGCCAAAAAATAATACCCCACGTAGAAGTGGCGGTGGTCATGGACGTGCAGATATTCGTGGCAAAGATAATCGTAATAATGCTCGTAAAGAGAATGATAGTGAAGGTAGTAAAGAAGGCGGTCGTAATAAAAGCAAAGAAAACTACCGTAATAAAGATGGCTCACGTACTGGTAAATTAGGGCCTCGTCGTTCACGTAAAAGTGATGAAGGTAGTGATAATCAAAGCCCTTGGTCAAAAGCTAGAAAAGAGTTTTGAGGTTAAAAAGTGCGAGTTCTATTAGCACCAATGGAGGGGGTTTTAGACCCCCTTGTGAGAGAATTACTCACTTCGATTAACGATTACGATCTCTGTATTACAGAATTTGTGCGTATTGTTGATTCATTATTACCAACAAAAGCCTTTTATCGCTTATGTCCTGAATTACATACAGAAAGTCGCACAAAAAGTGGCACGCTTGTACGGGTGCAATTACTAGGACAACACCCTCAATGGTTGGCTGAAAATGCGTTTAGAGCCGTATCGTTAGGCTCTTGGGGCGTTGATTTAAACTGTGGTTGCCCTTCAAAAACGGTTAATGGTAGTGGTGGCGGTGCTTCACTTTTAAAACAGCCTGAAACTATTTATCAAGCAACTAAAGCAATGCGTAATGCTGTACCTTTAGAATTACCTGTATCAGTAAAAGTCAGACTTGGTTGGGATTCTTCTGAATATAGCCATGAAATTGCTGATGCCGTAGCACAAGGTGGCGCAACAGAAATTACAGTACATGGCAGAACAAAAGAAGATGGTTATAATGCTGAAAAAATCAATTGGCAGGCCATTGGTGATATTCGTCAAAGACTCTCAATACCTGTAATTGCCAATGGTGAGATTTGGAACCGCGAAGATGCATTGGCCTGTTTAGCCACAACAGGTTGTGATGCGATAATGATAGGTCGTGGTGCTATGAATACGCCTAACTTAAGTCGTGTTGTAAAAGGTATAGAAACAAGGATGCCTTGGTCTGAGGTTATTGAATTATTAAAGCGCTATATTCGCTTAGAAAAGCGCGGTGATACGACAATTTATCATGCATCACGGATTAAACAGTGGTTTAGTTATTTACGCAAAGAGTATCCAGAAGCTGATGAATTATTTAGACAAATTAGAACATTAAAAACGTCGCCAGAAATTGCAGTGGCAATAGAGGCTCTGTAGTTTAAAAATAATCTTATCCAATAAAAAAATAGCGCTAATTAATCAGCGCTATTTTTTTATTTATTGAGAAATAATCCATCTATTTATCCTAAATATTATATAATTTATTTCTAATAATTGGAAAAAATTACTTTTTCGACTTACACTCAATAAGTGAATTTTTTAGGTATGTTGTTTATATCATGACTATTTTAGGGGGAAATATGGGAATTCTTGCTTGGATTATCTTTGGTTTAATCGCAGGTATTTTGGCGAAATTCTTAATGCCAGGCTCTTATGATATTGGTCTGATATGGACTTGTATTCTTGGTATTGTAGGTGCGGTTGTCGGTGGCGCAATTAGTAGCTTCTTTGGCAAAGGTAAAGTGGACGGCTTTAATTTTGGTAGCTTTGTTGTCGCTGTAATTGGTGCCATTGTTGTGCTCTATCTTGCAAAAATATTTGCAAGTTAATGTCTTCACATCAAATAGATATTGATAATAAACCCGCGTTAATGCGGGTTTACTTTTTAAAGCGTGGACTGATTAAATCAGCATTCACAGGGAAGGGTACTTTCAGCACCCCATTGCGCCCAAGAGCCGTCATAAAGTGCGATAGATTGGCAACCTAATACAGTTAATGCTAAAAATAAAATTGCCGCAGTCATACCAGAGCCACAGGTAACAATAATGGGTTGTGATAAATCAACACCAGCCTGTTCAAATATTTGTTTTAATTCAGTTTTATCTTTTAATTTCCCATCTATAACTAATTCATTCCAAGGCACATTTTTACTGCCGGGGATATGTCCACTGCGCAAGCCTGGGCGGGGTTCAGGTGCTCTACCATAAAAGCGATCAGCAGAACGCGCATCAACCATCTGTTTTTGCTTTGTCGCCAGATTATCAATAAGTTGTTGTTTGTTGGCATAACGTTGAGGGTGACGTTCAACTATAAATGGAGATTGCGCTGGTGTCTTGACAGCTTCACCTTGTTCTATAGGAAACCCAGCATCAATCCATGCTTGTAGACCGCCAGCAAGAATGCGCACATTACGGCAACCTAGTGTGGTTAATGTCCACCAACCTCTAGGTGCGGAAAATAAGTTACCTTGATCGTAAAGAATAACAGTTGTGGTATTAGAGATATCTAATTGCGTCAGCGTTTCTGAAAATAGTGCATCAGATGGCAACATATGTGGCAATGTTGTTGTTTTATCTGCGACTTCATCGAGATTAAAAAAATGTGCATGTGGAATATGACGTTCAAGGTAAAGCGCTTGATAATCAATCTGTTGGGTTGGCATTGGTGCGCTGACATCAAGGATCACAACATTAGTATTATGTTGATGTTCAAATAGCCATTTGGGTGTAACAAAGTAATCGTATTCCACGGTGCGACCTCATTTATTTAGCAGAAGGTGGGCTGTCTGGGATAGCTGGAAATTGCTGTGTAGGTGATGTTTCAGGTTGCGTTTTCTCTGTTTCTATTGGTGTGGTGGAGCGTGTATAGATATTTAAGCCCGCAAGGAAAACACCACCAATAGAACCGAAGGCAAGCAGTGCGATAATAACAATAATTATTTTTTTCATAATGTTCATTTGCAGATGAATGTTGCGCAAAAGTATATCTAGATATGAAGTTGAAACAAGTGCTAAGTCAGTTTAATCGACAAATGAGATTGGCTAGAAAAGAGATAAATAGATAAATAAAAAGGCTATTTATTTTTTATAAATAGCCTGAGTAAAGTTAGTGTTGACGTTAATTATTTCAATCAAAGGTTACAGTCAATGATAAGAAAAAACCCCTTAAACTCAGGAGTAAATGAGTTTAAGGGCAAGGGGTAACGCAACTTAATTAGGAATATAAAAACCAGAATGTCATTGCTAAGTTCACAATAGCTGCGACAGCCATAGGAATGGCAGTACGTTTAACTATTTGGAAAGGTGAGACATTCGCAATACCAGCAATGGCAACAATGGCGGCTGTAATGGGTGAAACAGTACGACCAAAGCTTGTCATTATTTGCATTGGTAAAATTAAAGTAATGACATCTACTTTTAAGAAAGCGGCAATTTTTGGTGTTAAGGCTGCAAATGAGAAGAATGCCGCATTACCTGATCCCATTAAAAAGGCCGCTAATGCAAGAATGGCACTCATTACAATGATCATCGCGGCAATGCCGAAGCCTGCATCTTGAGCAGAGCTAATTAGCGTATCGACGGCACCACTTTTAAGTAGACCATTAGCAAAGAACTCACCAGACACAATTAACGAGACCACTAAGACAAATTGCTTACCCATTCCTTCAAAGAACAGCATAAAGCTATTCATCACCGCTTTTGCATCACGTAAGCGAACATATTCGAAAAGAAGTGCAATTACGGTACTAATAATCATTGCCGTGGTGACTTCTAATTTAATGTAAGGGTGTAGCAAAGGACTGAAACCGATAATTAGAATTAAAGGGATCACAGGTAATAGAGCATAAGACAGTGGAATTTTATTGCCTTCTTCTTTTACAACATCAATGGTTGTTGGGTCAAAAACAAAACCTTCACGTTTATCCCACCAGCGTTGAATAAAGAAGTGAGTGATAGCAACAGCAATAATAATAGGAATAGTAACGGGTAATTGGTGTTGAACAAAATAGACGGCAGGTTCAATATCCGCTGTTTTTGCAGCCATAATCACATTACCAGAGCCAGGACCATGGTCGATAAACTGGCAACATCCAATAACGGCTAAAGCAGAAAGTGGACTAATACCAGAACGAATTAATATCGGATACATAGTGACCATTAACAGCATACCTAAACCAGCATGGCTAGGAATAAAAATAACCAAGATTTGGGTGACTAGAAATGAAATCACTAATAATAAGTAAGGTGATTTTATGGCTTTTAATGGCTTTTCAAAAATTGCGAATAAAGCACGACTTGCGCCAACATGTTCCATATAACGAGAAAAGCCCGCAATAGCCATTAACGTTAAACCAAGACCTGCAAGACGAGAACTCATAATATCCGTGAAAATTTGGAAGACATCAAAATACTTAAATTGAGTTGTCTTATTTTCAGGTAATAACGGATTAAGATCGAGAGAAGCCGTTAGGAGCAATAGTAACAAGCCCCCGAGTAATAATACTGGCTGAGGTTTATAACCCCGCGCCAGTAAATAAACCACCAACGCTGTTACCAGCGCGGCAATGATTAAACCTGTCATAGTGAATTCCCCGGTAATGATGCAATATTTTTTGTTATTGGTTTAATGCTGAAAAAGCTTGTGTAATATCTGCAATGAGATCATCTGTTGCTTCAAGGCCGATGTGTAAACGTACAAAAGGGCCATGACCTTCACGCCAATTAGACGCTGTTCTTGCGCCAACGACATTGGCAGGTAATGCAAGGCTTTCAAACCCACCCCAAGATGCACCAATACCAAATAGTTCAAGCGCATCAATAAATTGTTCTGATTGTTTTGTGGTGAATTCTTGTTTAAATTCAATGGTTAACAGGCCATTGCTGCCTTTGCAGTCACGTTTCCACAAATCATGACGAGGGTGATTAGGTAATTCAGGGAACCATACTTTTTCAACTTCAGGACGTGTCTCTAACCACTGTGCGATAGCCAAAGCTGATTTACCATGAGCAGCAATACGTTGACCTAATGTTCTCATTCCGCGAAGTACGAGAGCTGCATCATCAGGGCTACTGGCTTGACCTAATGCTTCAGGTAATGCACCAATTTTTTCCCATGCCTTTTCATTCGCAACCATAATGCCCATCATGACATCAGAGTGACCGCACAAATATTTAGTTGCCGCAATAACAGAGACATCAGCACCTAATTCAAGCGGGTTATAAAGCCATGCAGAACCCCATGTATTATCAACACCGACAGGAATATTTCTTTCATGAGCAATACGACAGATTTCAGGTAAATCAAGCATTTCATAAAGGAGTGAACCTGGTGATTCGACAAAAATTAGCTGTGTATTTTGTTGAATTTTTTGCTCAAAATCTGAACCATCTGTTTTAAAGAAGCTATAAGCAATGTTATTGGGTTCAAGGAAAGCAGATGCGATTTTACGCACAGGTTCATAAACAGAATCTGCAAATAAAACATGTCCACCACTACGCGCATATCCCATGATGGTCACTGCGATAGCCGCCAATCCAGTCGGGAATAACTGTGCACGATGACCGCCTTCTAACTCAGTCACTAATGCTTCTAATGCAAAAGCGGTTTCGGTACCACGAGCGCCATAACTCAATACACGTTCTGTTGCACGACGATCACGCACATCACGCCAGCTTTTTATTGAGTCAAAAACAATAGTACTGGCTCTCATAACGGGGGGATTAATGGGGCCTGAAGTTTTAATTTCTTGACGTCCACAGTGTATCAATTTTGTTTGTTTATTTTGTTTCATTATTAATATCTCCAAATATAGAAATAGAGTTCCCCGGTAATTAAATAAAATGATTAATTACTGTTTGTGCTTATTTTGTTTCTATTATTTATAACAAACTTATTTATTTTTAAAATAGCTATTTTCTAAAAATGATGATCTTCCTCTAACTTTTTAGCATTAATTATTCTAATTAAATCTTAAATGTTATTTAAGAATCAAAAGTTATAACTAATAAATAAAGGGTTATTTATAACATATTGAATTAATGTTATTTTTTAATTGATAAGAAATATTTGAAATTAGATTAAAATTATCAAAGTGTTTTTTTTGAGATTATATTGCATAAATAAAATAACAATCTAACAAGTCGTTTGATTAAAAAAACGATTTTTTTATTATTTTTTTAACAGGGGAAATAATTATGGGAACCAGCGTTTTTGATTCGGTTTTATTAAAGAATTTATGGTCAACAGAAGAGATGAGAACTATTTTTTCTGATAAAACAAGAATGCAAAATTGGCTTGATTATGAAGCGGCATTAGCTATTGAACAAGCCGAATTAGATTTGATCCCGAAAGAGGCGGCAAAAGTTATTGCAGACACCGCGAAACTTGAAAAGCTCGATATGGATTATGTATTAGAACAAGTGCGTCTTACTCGCCATCCATTAGTGCCAACAATTCGTGGTTTAGAGCATGCTTGCCCAGAACATTATGGGGAATATGTTCATTTTGGCCCAACAACACAAGATGTAATTGATACTGGCCTTGTATTACAACTAAAAGATGCTCATCATACTTTTTTGCGTGATATCAAAGTATTAGGTCGTGCGTTGCTTTCATTAAGTGAACAACATCGCAACACGCCAATGGTTGGACGTACGTTAGCATTACAAGCTCTGCCAATTACATTTGGGCATAAAACAGCGATCTGGCTAACTGAATTAGCGCGTCATTATCAACGTCTTAAAGAGATAGAACCTCGCTTATTTGTTGGCAGTGTTGTTGGTGCGGTAGGTACAAAAGCTTCTTTAAGCGATAAAGCTGATGAATTAGAAGCGCGCGTATTAAAACGCTTAGGCTTAGGTGTACCTGAAATTTCATGGCAACCTGCGCGTGATAGATTCAGTGAATATGGCATGTTAATTGGTTTAATTAGCGGTACGCTAGGTAAAATTGCCAATGAAATCCTACTATTAGCGCATAACGAAATTGATGAGTTATCTGAGCCGTTTAGTAAAGGCCAAGTGGGCTCTTCGACTATGCCACATAAACGTAATCCTGCCATTGTGGAAAATGCGGCCTGTGTGAGTAATACCCTAAAAGCAAATCTATCTGTATTAACGGATATGATGAAACATCAGCATGAGCGCGATGGTGCGATTTGGAAAATGGAATGGAAAATCATGCCAGAAATGTGCCTGATGCTGTCTGTTATCTTCGATAATATGAAAACAGTATTAGGTGGATTAAATGTGCATGTAGAAAAAATGCGTGAAAATATGGATATTTTGGGTGGCTTTATGTTGGCAGAGAGAGTGATGTTTGCGTTATCTGATAAAGCGGGTAAACAAACTGCACATGAAATTGTGTATGAAGCATCAATGTCAGGGCAAGAAGAAGGCATCACTTTTGTTGAAGCGATTAATCGTGATACTCGTATTCGCGATCACATTACTCAAGAAGAGCTTGATGCACTTTTAGATCCAACAACTTATGTAGGAAATGCACCGGCCCAAGTTGATCGTGTTGTCGCACAAACCAAAGCCTCTGGCTGGTTAAATGACTAAGTGACTTAATTACATCCAACCTTCTTATTATCTAAAAGCCGGTGATATTACTGGCTTTTTCTTATCTATTTCGAGGTGTTTATGACATTGAGTCAGCAGTTAGCCCAATTTATTACGACAACCACTTTCTCTGATTTACCTGCTCAAGTTGTTAGCCGAGCTAAAATTCATTTATTAGATACATTAGGTGTCGCACTTGCTGGAAGTGTGCAACAAAGTGCTATTCAAAGTCGTCAGAGCATTACTTTTTTACCTGATAGCCAAGGCAATATTCCGATTTGGGGTAGTTCACTCACAACAAGTACAACTGTAGCTGCACTTACAAATGGTATTGCATCACATGCATTAGATTTTGATGATACACACACTGATTCGATTGCACATGGTAGCGCGGTATTAACGCCGATTGCTTTTGCATTGGGTGAGTCAATCAGTGCGTCATCAAAAGATATTTTAACTGCCTGGGTGATTGGCTGGGAAGTAGCGGCAAGAGTGGGATTAGCAAGCCATAGTGGATTTCATCAGCGAGGCTTTCATGCCACTGCGATTGCAGGTATTTTTGGTGCAACAGCTTGTGCGGCCTCGTTATTAAAATTAACACCAGAACAGACAGTGAATGCATTAGGGCTCACAGGAAGTCAAGCAGGAGGGGTGGCTGAATATCTTACCAATAGTTCTTCTTCTAAATGCTTTCATGCGGGATGGGCTGCGCAATCAGGTATTATTGCCGCATCATTGGCAAAAGGTGGAATGACTGGCCCCGAAACGATATTTGAAGGTCGTTATAGCCTTTATCAAACCCATGGTATTAAAGAGCAAGCACAACCAGAACAAGTGGCATTAGGATTAGGTGATGTATGGGAATTTTTAAATGTTTCGATTAAGCCTTATCCGGTGTGCCATTTTGCTCATGCGACTGTGGATTGTGGGCGTAATTTGCTGAAAAAAGGGATCACGGCTGATGATATCGGTAGTGTGGAGTGCGTGGTCGATCCAGTAGCAGCTGCCTTAATTTGCGAACCACTTGAAACAAAATGGGCGCCTAAAACAGCTTATGGGGCAAAATTTAGTTTGCCGTGGCTATTTGCAGCCGGTTTTTTAGACAATGCACTAACATTATCGTCATTATCTCCAGAAAATTTACAGCGTGAAGATATTCAAAAGTTAGCGAAAAAAGTGAGTTATCGTTATCCCGAAAAAGGCGAAATACCATTTCCTACGTATTTTCCAGGATTAATTTTCGTGACATTAAAAAATGGTGAGAAGATCACAGAGAGATTAGATATTCAATACGGTAATCCACAAAATCCAATGACAGATAAAGATGTGATCAGTAAGTTTTACGATAACGCCTCATTAGTAATAGAGGATAAACAATCGGCTCAACTCGTTGAAAAAGTATTAAATTTTGAAAATGTTACTCTTTCTGAGGTAACACAATTATTGCGTATTGAAGAAGCGGCCCATTAAGTTAAACATAATGTCAATAAGATGATGATATGAAGGATTGGTTTGAGCTACCAATCCTTTTTTATTGCCTTGCACACATAAATTCA
Organism: Proteus vulgaris; assembly: GCF_011045815.1. GTDB lineage: Bacteria > Pseudomonadota > Gammaproteobacteria > Enterobacterales > Enterobacteriaceae > Proteus > Proteus vulgaris_B. The sequence goes on from NZ_CP047344.1 coordinate 1,228,206, forward strand.
GATGTGCAAATAATCTTTTCACCAATACGAACAACACCAGAAAAACTAACAATAGTACGGCGCTGCCGACGAAATTCGATCTCAATAAGTAGTTGATCACCTGCTTTTACTGCATCATGAAAACGTGCTTTTTTTATACTGGCAAAATAACATTGCTGGCCTTCTTCCATGGGAGAAAGATAGTAATGTGCAAGAACTCCAGCGGCTTGAGCCATACTTTCAAGGAGTAGTAAGGGAGGGTAAAACCCGCCAAAAACAACAGTGTCATTGGTGGTGATATTTTTAATTGCGATTAATTTGCCACTAGCAAGTTCAGCTGGCTCAGAAATAACACCATCAATTAATAAGAATGGATAACGATGAGGTAATATTTCCATTATTTCACTGACGGAAATGGGCATACATTTTCTCCTCGTTATGGTGATAGAATAAACACGATTTTGCAATAATGGCGGCTATTATTTCATTCTTATTCAATGTCGTACAGTACAACCTAATGATTTTAGACAGGAAATAGTCATAAAAATAATAACAATGGCTAGAAAAGTATAAAATCTAGCCCTTGGTATGACTCAATAAGAATAGCTTATTAATCAAGGCGAGCAATAATTTGGCGTAGATCCGCCATTGCGACATCGTTTAGAGGCTCTTGCGGTAAAATAGGCAAGCCTACATCAAAACCTTGAATATTTAGAGAGGCTTTAATACATGATGCTAACGAATATTTGGTAAAGGCTTCGTTGATTTGCCACATCTCTTTTTGTTTTGCTAATGCCGTATCAAAGTCACCTTTTGTTGCAAGTTCGTACAGTTCAACACATTGCTTTGGTAATACACAAGCAGGGCCGGCCATCCAACCGACACCACCAAGTTTTAATACAAGTAATGGAATATGTGCCGAAGCACTAAAGATCTTCACGCGTTCACCAAAGGTATTGATCATAGTAAGCAATCGACCTGTATTGCTTGAAGCATCTTTAATATATTCAATATTGGGGATATAACTAAGTTCATTAAATAAAGAGATAGGAAGAACATCACCCAAAAGCCCCGGATTGGTATAAATTGTCATGGATTTTTCAGGAAATGCTTCAGCAATAGTTTGGAAATAACCTGCTTGTGCGGTTTCACTTAACGGGTACATTTTTTGTGAAATCAGCACCATGCCATCTACACCTAATTGGGCGTATTGTTCGGCTTGATGACAAGCATCTGCGGTTGAAAAACCGGCAACCCCTGCGATAACAGGGATACGCCCCGCAGTTTGATCAACCGTGATACGCACAATTTCATTACGCTGTGCTTGGGAGAGATAAGCGTATTCACCGGTGCTACCTAACGGGCTTAAACCATGAACGCCACATGAGATCAAATGTTCGACCAATCGACGTAATGAAGATTCAAGAATGGTGCCTTTAGTTTGATCAACAGGGGAAACAAGGTAAGGAAAAATACCATGGAATTGGGTCATAATCGGTGTCCTGTTTTATGGTTTTAATATTTTATTGTTTTGGTTATCAACATTATTTAAGAGCTTTGAAATCTTTATTCTTATTGAAGTGTAATATCAGCATGATTAATCACTTCATTTTGCTCATTCTTTAACGAATCAAACAGTATTTGTGCGGCTTTTCCTGGGCTATTGGCATTGAGATATAGGTTATAACTAATTGCTGGTAAAGGGGGTAAGCCTTCTTTTTCGCCTAAAATACGCAAATCGTCACCTGAAAGCTCAATTGAACGTGCCATAATACCTAAGCCCGCACGTACAGCAGCTCTTGCACCTGAAAGCGTTGTAGCAATATAAGCGATTCGCCAACGAATACCTTGTTGATCAAGGTGATTTATCATCATATCGCGGTATGTACTGGGTTCATCTAATACAACTAATGGCAAGGGTTCATCAAGATCAAACCTGAAATGTTTTCCGCAATACCATAAGGAAGGAGAAACACGTAGCACTATTTTGGGGTAACCCACATGTTCTTCAGTAGAAATGGCTAAATCAAGCTCGTTGTTTTCTAGCATCGACATTAAAAACGGACTACGTTTAACAATGATTTCCATAATAAGACGAGGATACGCCCCTGAAAAACGTGCAAGTAGATCAGGTAAAATTGTGTTTGCCGTATCATCAGGGGAGCCAATTTTTAAGATCCCATCAATTTCTTCATGCATTAATGAAAGACAAGCTTCATCATTTAGGCGCAAAATACGGCGAGCATAGTTAAGCAGTTGTGTACCCGCTTCTGTCAGTGTTTTATTTCGACCTTGGCGAGCAAACAGCTCTTTGCCTATCAACGATTCAAGGCGTTGCATTTGCTGGCTTACCGCAGATTGAGTACGGCAAACAGATTCTGCGGCCGCGGCAAAGGTATTTCCATCGACAACAGCAACAAAGGTTCGGAGTAAATCAAGTTCTAAGTTAAAAATAGGGCGTTTTGTAGGGGTCATTATGGTGTCTCTTAACTGGTGTTGTTGTATTTAATCAAACAAAAAGTATTATTTTTTTATAAGGCTATTTTTAGAAGTTATGTCATCAATACTCATACTATGAAGAGTTGGATTAATAATCTATAACAAAGCTCAATAATTTCGAGGCGTTATCCATTCTTTGATGAAAGAAGAGAGCAAATGAAGGTAACTACTGATTTTTATACAGTGTTATGAGACAATAGCACCCTTCTTAAAATCAGTCACAGAGTAGTTATGTCTCTTTCTCAATCAGTTAAAAATCAAATAAGTCAGTGGTATAAAGCCCTACCAGAACATATTGAAGGGTTTATTCCGCGTGCGCCACAGCGTGAAATGATAGCTGAAGTGGCCAAGACTTTTTCTGATGAAATGGGACGACACTTAGTGATTGAAGCTCCAACTGGGGTAGGTAAAACACTTTCTTATCTTATTCCGGGTATTGCTATCAGTCGTGATGAAAAAAAACCGCTGATTATCAGTACAGCCAATGTGGCACTGCAAGATCAGATTTTTAGCAAAGATCTCCCATTACTTAAAAAAATCATTCCAGATCTTACTTTTACGGGTGCTTTTGGCCGTGGGCGCTATTTATGTCCACGTAATTTAGACGCGATTTGTGTAACAGAAGGTGAACAAATCGACTTAATGTTTTTGCTTGAAGACAAAGTGGATGTGGCGACCAGCGCAGAAAGAGAAATTTGCCAAGAGCTAAAAAATGATTTTACCAGTTTCGGTTGGGATGGTTTGCGTGATCATCATAAACGGGCATTAACAGACAGTTTATGGCGTAAAATTAGTACCGATAAAATGAACTGTTTAGGACGTAATTGCCAATATTATCATCGTTGCCCTTTTTTTATTGCACGCCGTGAAATTGATGAAGTGGATGTTGTTATTACCAATCACGCTTTAGTGATGGCAGCAATGGAAAGCGAATCGGTATTACCCGATGCCAAGAACCTGCTGTTAGTGTTGGATGAAGGCCATCATATTCCTGATGTTGCGCGAGATGCACTTGAAGTCGAAGGGGAAATTACCTTAGTTGCCCTTAATAATCAGCTGGATAATATTACTCGCCATGTTAGTCAGTATTTAGCGCAATTTATTCCTGTAAGACCACCTAAGTTGGCTGATCCTATTCGTTTTGATGCTCATATTGCTAAGTTACGTGAAGCTTATCAAGAGGTTGATACCTTTACGCGAGCATTATTACCAGAACGTAGTGAACAAGATGAATATCTCTTTCCATTAGGCGAATTACCTGAACAGCTTCTGTTAAGTTGCCAGACATTATTTAAGCTAACAGATAGTTTAAAAATGTTGGGTGAAGCTATTTTAAATGATTTAACAGAGCGTACAGCAAAAGAAGATATTGTGCGTTTACATCGTGCCATTTTAACTACCAGTAGAATGGTCGGTTATTTAGAGAATATGGCCAAATTGTGGCGCTTAGCCACATTAGAGCAAACCTCAAAAGCACCTGTATCGAAATGGCTCACTCGGCGTTACGATAAAAAGCAATCTCATCTCTATTTCCATTGCGCAGGTATTCGAGTCAGCGAACAACTGACACAATTGTTATGGAAAAATATCCCACATGTGGTTATTACATCTGCAACGTTACGATCATTAAATAGCTATTCTCGTATTCAAGAATTAACAGGATTAAGTGAGCATTTTGATGATCGCTTTATTACGTTGTCTTCACCTTTTGAACATAAAGATCAGGGTAGATTAGTTATTCCTAAAATGCGCTATGAACCGACGATGACTCATGAACGCGAACATTTAAAAGAAATGGCACGTTATTTTCGACAAAGCATGGAAGAGAATAACCACAGAGGACAATTAGTTTTATTTAGTAGCCAACGGGCAATGGATGGCTTTTTAGAAGAAGTGAAAGACTTACGGTTATGTTTATTGGTGCAAGGAGATCAGCCTCGTTATCGCTTGGTAGAAACACATTGTAAGCGTATTGATGCAGGAGATAATAGTGTATTGATAGGTTTGCAATCATTTGCCGAAGGACTCGATTTAAAAGGCGATTATTTAACGCAGGTGCATATTCATAAAATTGCTTTTCCACCTGTGACCGATCCAGTGATTGTGACAGAAGGCGAGTGGTTAAAATCGCTGAAACGTTATCCTTTTGAAGTGCAGAGCTTGCCAAGTGCATCGTTTAATTTAATTCAGCAAGTTGGGCGACTTATCCGCAGCCATCATTGCCACGGTGAAATTATTATTTATGACAGACGTTTACTAACCAAAAACTATGGCCCACGCTTATTAACAGCACTACCTGTTTTCCCTATTTATCAACCTGATATGCCTAAAGAGAAATAAAGAGAAAGGCCACCTATATCAAGAGAGGTAGCCTTTCTAAGTCATAATAGCAATTTGTTATTACGAATTAATTCTCAATATTGGCTTCAATAAACCATAAGAATTTATCAAGATCACGCGATGCTGCGGTAAACATATCGGCGGTGTCTTCGTCTTCAACTTCATCAATGGCTTTACGGATATCATTTGCAACGATAGCGTAACGATCAGCCAGTGCTTTTAAATGGTCTTGTACATCATGAATATCCAGAGGATAAGCTTTCAATGGGGTTTTCTTGCTGACAACTTGTGCGGTGCCTAATACAGTGCCACCTAATTGAACAATACGCTCTGCAAATTCATCGGTATGCTCATTTATGGTGTCACGGAAGCCGTCAACCATTTCATGAACAGAAATAAAGTTTCTACCACGCATATTCCAATGCGCTTGTTTTGTGATGAGAGATAGGTCGATAAACTGCGTCACCATTTGTTGCAGTAACTCGATAGCGTGCAGTTTTACGCTGTCATCGAGATTATTACGGGTATAAAGCAGAGTTGAAGGTGTGGATTTGACTAATTTAGCAGTACTCATAATCGTTCTCCCTAAATAATTAATAAATCAATATCTTAATTTCTGTAAATCATGATAGTGAATTATTAATGGTTAGTCTTATCGATTGATACTATTAAATTGATAGGTCATCTATTAAAAAAATCTAATCTATCGAAATAGTCTATTTAGGGTAAGACAATGAGCGCAAAATAGCAATGATAGGTCAGTAAAGTTATTATTTAATAAGTAAAAAGGATCATAAGATCCTTTTTAAATTAATATTTATTTCTTACTGAGTAAAATGAGTTAAATATCTATTTTACTTCCTCAATTTTGGTTTTACTTTTCATTGTTGTTGTTGAGCCAATAGAAGCTAAAACAATAAAGGCTAAGGCAACCCATTGTATTAACGTCAAATGTTCATGTAAGAAAATAATACCAATAAAGGCACCCATACAAGGCTCTAAGCTCATTAAAGTACCAAATGTTTTGGCGGGCAAGCGCGTAAGTGCGATCATTTCCAAGGTATAAGGAAACGCGGTTGATAAAATCGCAATCGCTAAGGCAATAGGTAAGATAGACCAGCTAAACATAATATCAGGGCTACTTTGTAATATGCCGATAGGCACAAAAATAAAAGCGGCTACTAATGAACCAATTGATACGGTTGCTGCACCATAGCCTTTTCCAGCACGTTGTCCGAATACGATATATAATGCCCACCCCACACCTGCGCCTAAGGCATAAAGAATACCTAGTGGGTCAAGGCCATGAATGTTATCACCAATAGGCAGCAATAATCCTAAGCCGGCGATGACTAAAATTATCCATAAAAAGTCGATAGCTCTGCGCGATGAAAACATTGCAACGGCTAAAGGGCCTGTAAATTCAAGAGCTACAGCAATACCTAGCGGGATAGTTTCAAGTGCAAGGTAGAAAAGATAATTCATGGCACCTAAAGATAAGCCATATAAAAACAGTGGCATAATTGACTCGCGATTAAATTTGAGTCGCCATGGTTTAAAGATAAAAAATAGGATCAAAGTCCCCAATAATAAGCGTAACGCTGTTACCGCAGGGGCACCAATAACTGGAAATAGGCTTTTAGCAAGGGATGCGCCACTTTGTATCGAAAGCATAGAAAGGAGCAAAAGAAGCACAGGGTAAAACACCTGTAATTTAGCTGAGTGTCTGGCTGACAACATCCTATAAAACCTCGTCAATAATCAATCGTATGTGTGCTCTGTTAGCGAGATAACAAATGATCGCATAATATAGAATAAATTTACGTGCTTTAATATAGTTATTTATTAATAAATATTTTTAGTTAAATTTAGTTGAATAAACTTAGCTAAAATATAAATTAATTAATATTTATTAAAATAAAAATTAGGATAATTTAAATATTAGATTTAATAATAATTAACAATATATGTACGATAAAAAGTGAAAAAATACTTTTTTTAACCTTTTTTATCAAAGTAGGCTTAAGTATAATTCAAAATTCGTTTTAACTAGCAAAATGAGAATAACAAATGAATAAAATAAAATCTATCGCAGTGTATTGTGGCTCTAGTTTAGGCGCATCATCTATTTATAAAGAACAGGCCATTATTTTTGCCAAAGAGCTGGTTAAACGTAATATCACCTTAATTTATGGTGGTGCAAGTGTAGGAATTATGGGGACACTCGCCGATACAGTATTAGCTGAAGGCGGAAAGGTGATAGGCGTTATTCCTACGCTATTAGAAGGGCGTGAAATATCTCATAATAATCTGACTGAACTGCATATTGTTGAGACCATGCATCAGCGTAAAAGTAAAATGATAGAACTGGCTGAAGGTTTTGTCGCTTTACCAGGTGGTTTTGGTACATTAGAAGAGTTTAGTGAAGTCTTTACATGGAGCCAAATTGGTTTGCATCAAAAACCATTGGGCATACTTAATATCAATCAGTTTTATTCACCATTATTAATGATGATTGATAAAATGGCAGACGAACAATTCTTACATGAAAAGTACCGCAATATGGCAATTGTAGAACAATGTCCTATTCAATTATTAGATAAATTTGAAACATATATTGCACCTCCAGTAAAAACCTACAACAAATAAAGGTAAAAAATGATAATAATAAGAAAAGCAATTTTGTCTGATGTAGAAGAAATTAATGACCTTTATACCCATTTATTTAATGAAATGGCTAATTTACAACCCGATCGATTAAAGCCGGGTAAGCAAGACGAAGCTTTTATTATTAATGGAATAAAAAATAATAAATTTCATCTTTTGGTCGCAGATTTAGATGGCAAAGTAATTGGATTTAGCATTGCACAAATTCAAGAAACGCCTATGTTTAACTGTTTAGTTCAACGTAAATATGCCTATATTTACGATATTGTTACTGATCCTACAATACGTAACCAAGGTGTCGGCCGTTTATTGCTAACTGCAATGAAAGAGTGGGCGATATCAGAAAAAATGACACATCTTGAGTTATCTGTATTAGCTGAAAATGGCGCAGCAAAACGTTTTTACGAACGTGAAGGGTTAAAAGAAGTGAGCACAGTGATGGGGATTGCTTTATAACAGACTAAATTTATATTAATTCTCATAGGATTAAGCGCATTGATAAAAATAAACCCGCTTAACGCGGGTTTATTACTTATATTATTCAGCTAAATTGTGGGTTTCCCCGCAATGATCGTACACAATACCCTGACATTTTCAACATCTTCTGCCGATATTTCAAACAGGTTTCTATCTAATACTATAAAATCGGCAAATTTTCCGACTTCTAATGATCCAATTTGAGTATCCATATCCAAAGCTTCTGCCGCATTAATGGTGGCTGCACGTAAGACTTCCACTAATGTCAGATTACGATCGTTATCAAGACGTGGACTTGTTGCATCTTTTTGGCGAGTCATCGCAACTTTAAAATCGTACCATTCATTAAGTGGATCAATCGGCCAGTCGCTACCAAAAGCTACGGTGACACCCGCATCAATAAATTTCCCTGCCGTTTCCAAATATTCACAGCGAGATTTACCAAGCATTTCAATATCTTTCTCGATATTGTTCTGATCTGCAGCAGCCCATTGGAAAGAGAGAAAAGGGTAAGTTTTTAATTGTGTAAAACGAGCGTAATCTTTTTCACACATCAATTCATTATGTGCAAGCCCCGGTCTAATGTCTTTTTCAGGTAACACTTTACGCATTTCACTGATAGCATCTAGAGCCGTACTAATTGCACCTTCAGCAACAGTATGAATATGAGGATGATAACCCGCACGCGCAATCTCAGTCACTAATGGTGTTAAAATTTCCGGTGAAAAATAGAGATCGCCAATATGTTCAGAGTCTTGCCAGTGTGGCGTGTCATCGGTGCCAACATTGATACGATAAGGTGAGTGTAAACGGGCTGTCATAATCGGCGCTTGTAATACACCATCAAGAAAAAGTTTGATATGACGGATTGCAACACTGGGTTGAGCTCCTTCACTGCGCTGATGCCATTGTGAAAAACGAGTTGCAGCATGGCGTACAGCGTTTGGAATAGCATCAATAGATGGCACATCATCAGGCGTAATTTCAACGGCATTTTCAACACGAAGAGTCAGTTCGCCAGCTTTTCTTAATGTATTAAAGGCGCGTAATTGAGGCTCACCCACACGCGCATCCATAATAGTGGTTACACCTTGTTCATTTAATCGTTTTTGAACATGACGGGCGATTTGTAGGTTTTGTGCTTCAGTGAGTGGTGGCAAGCTATCAATAGCTTGCATTGCAGGTGCGTCTTCAAGAATACCTATTGGTGTTCTATCACCATCACGTTCAATGTTTCCATCAGGAGGATCAGGTGTTTCCGCAGTGATATTTAACAGCGCTAAAGCGCGTGAATTAGCCAATACGCTATGGCAATCACTAGAAAAGAGCAAAATAGGGCGAGCTGTATTTAAGGTATCAAGGTGATAACGTGTCATTTGTACGCCTTCTGGTTGCATACCTTCACGATACCATGCAGAAACTTTTAGCCATTCGGTATCATTATCAATAAAGTTTTCATCAAGGTATTTCTGAATACGCAATAAAATGTCATCGATAGAGAGTGATTGATAATCAAGATGGCAACCCGCTAATGTTGCACCTCCCCAGAATGGGTGCATATGTGCATCAATAATGCCCGGCATGACCATTCTTCCTTGTAAATCAATCTGCTCAGTATTTTCATTACAGAAAGAAAGTAACTCCTCTCGTTTACCTGAAGCAATAATTACACCTTGGCTGATCGCGATAGCATCAACAATATTGTTATTATGATCAGCGGTATAAATAAGCCCGTTGTAATAGAGAGTGTCTGCAGTTTTAAATGTCATTCTTCTACCTTGTATTGCTTTTTTAGCACGTTGAGCTTGTGCTTAAATGATAGTTTTGCTTATAGGGCATCCTGTTGCGTTTTGACGCGGGCGGTCATAGTAGAATTAAATCAGAGTGAATACTACAAGCTTGTTACGTCGATTTAGCGAGAAATACGACTTAGAGGATGATTAAATTGCTAAGAAAATAGATTGATACCTCTATTTTTGGGAAGCGATAAGGTAAGTTTAAATAGGTTAGACTTACCTTATCTAGAATAAAAAGTAGTTAGTTATCTGGTAAATCGGCAGAGCATACTTCGCAATGTGGGTTTTTAGGTAGCTTAAACTCACGAAATTGCATTCGCATTGCGTCAAACATTAATACTTTGCCATGCAAGTTTTCACCGTAGCCAGTGAGTAACTTTATTGCTTCAACAGCTTGTAATGTGCCAATAGTACCCACAACAGGTGCCATTATGCCCGCTTCAACACAACTTAAAGCGTTGTCGCCAAAAAGATGGCTCAGACAACGATAGCAAGGCTCTTCATCTTGGTAAGTGAATACACTGATTTGACCTTCCATTCTAATCGCTGCACCAGATACTAGTGGTTTTTTTTGATGAAAGCAGAGGCGATTAAGCTGCTCGCGTACTGCCACATTATCCGTACAGTCCATTACGATATTATGTTGGCTAATAAGTTTATCTAAAGCCTCATCTTCAAGTAATGCATCAACGGTGTCTATTGTGACATGAGGATTAATTGCTTCTAATGTTACTTTTGCAGATAGTACTTTGGGTTGGCCAATCGTAGCGTCACGATGAAGAATTTGGCGCTGAAGATTAGAAAGGGAAACTGTATCAAAATCTAATAATGTGAGTTTTCCTACACCTGCGGCTGTAAGATATTGCGAAGCACTACATCCTAAGCCACCTGCGCCAACAATCAATACAGAGGCACTTTTCAGTGCCTCTTGACCATCAAAATCAAAGCCCCTTAATACAATCTGGCGATTGTAGCGCAGTGTTTCTTCATCGGTTAATTCGATACTCATAAAAACTATTCGCTTTTTAACAGAGAATTAAATAACTCGATTGTGACGGTTTCACCCGCAGCCACTTTACCACGCTCACGTTCTAAGACGATAAAGCAGTTAGCGACACTAAAGGAGCTATAAACGTGTGAGCCTTGGTGACCTGAAGTGTCTACTTGCCACACACCTTCTGCATTAATACTTGCGATACCACGTTGAAAATCAAGACGACCCACTGATTTTTTCAATGGTGATTGTGCTATGGCTTGGAAACGTTGTGGCGCTTTCCAATGACTAAAGCCTGATAACCGAGCGATCAAAGGCTGAACTAATTGATAGAATGTGACGGTTGCTGAGACAGGGTTACCCGGTAAACCGCAGAACCATGCATTGTGCAATCGACCAAATGCAAATGGTTTTCCCGGTTTAATGGCTAATTTCCAAAAACCAATCTCTCCAATTTCATCAAGAATTTGTTTGGTGTAATCTGCTTCACCTACAGAAACACCGCCACTGCTGATCACTAAATCTGCTTCTTGATCTGCTTTTTTAAAGGTTTCACGGAGTTTTTCAGGTGAGTCAGGAATAACGCCTAAATCTAAAACTTCACAACCTAATTTTTCAAGCATTAAGCGTACAGCAAAACGGTTAGTATCATATATTTGCCCCGTTTTTAATGGCTGACCGATAGTTTGTAATTCATCACCTGTTGAGAAAACGGCAACTTTTAAGCGTCGATAAACTTGTACAGTGGCGATCCCTAAAGAGGCGATTAATGGCAATTGTGCTGTTGAAAGCTTAGTGCCAGCAGATAATACAATATCGTTTTCTTTAATATCTTCACCAATACGGCGAATATTTTGGCCTTTCTTAGCAGGCTGTGAAAAATGAACACCATGTTCAGTGACTTCAGCTTCTTCTTGCATAATGACAGTATCAACGCCCGTAGGAACCATTGCTCCTGTCATAATGCGGACACATTGACCAGCAGGAAGTTCTCCCTCAAAAGGAATACCCGCAAACGATTTTCCTGCCACCGGAAGAGGAGTTTGGGTGTCTAAGTCAGCGTAACGAAGTCCGTAACCATCCATTGCAGAATTATCAAAAGGTGGAACATTGAGTGGAGATGTAATATCTGCACTTAGAATATAATCGGCTGCATTATTTAATGGGATGTTAAGGGTATCGGTAATTGCCAGCGGTTTTTCAAGTAGTTTTTCTAGCGCTTCATCAAGAGATAATAAACCGCTAACGTGACATTGACTCATCATATACTCCAAGATCTATCGAAATGTTCTGTTTTATTTCATGATACTAATCTATCACGATGGACATCATCATGTCAGAGATCATCTTGTGACTAGAAAGAAACGAAACGTATTATTACAAAAATGTTAACTGTTTGGGGTTAATGTGTTGCTCATTCTGTTATTAATGAACAGCACATTTAAAATGTATAAAACGATAAAACAAAATAATGGATATCAATGAATACTTCAAATCACCAAAGTCATTCAGCGCAAGCTTTTCATATCGCGTTTAGTGGTTTTCTTGCTTTAGTCGTTGCAATGGGGATAGGGCGCTTTACCTTTACACCACAAGTGCCATTGATGATTGCAGAATATCAATTGACGCTAACAAGTGCTGGTATTGTCGCTGCATTTAATTATCTTGGTTATCTTGCAGGCTCCTATGATGCAATGAAAGCAGTTAAAGGTGTGGGGTATCGTTTGTGGGCGGGGCTTTGGGGGGCGGTGATAATTACTCTGTTATCCGCTTTTTTAAATGACGCATTTACACACAGTATTGCTCGTTTTTTTATCGGTTGGGCAAGTGGTTGGACGTTGGTACTGGTGGCGTCATGGGCCAATGAATTATTGGCTCGCCTTAATCGCCCCGCATTAAGCGTTGCTGTTTATGCAGGAACAGGGGCAGGTATATTTATTAGCGGTATGCTCGCTGTATTAATTATGAAATGGCAAATGAATGCGATGACTGGGTGGCTTATTTATGGTTCGCTTGCTTTTATTTGTGCAATATATGTGAGTTACCACCTTCCTAAACCTTGGGCGATGAGTCGGGAAGAGGTAAAAATTGCACCTTTAACACTGACACCAGCAATGAAAAATTTGACTTTGGGTTATACCTTTGCGGGTTTTGGTTATATTTTACCAGCTACATTTCTTTCTCAAATGGCAGCAGAGCGCTTCCCAGGGAGCTTAATCGCACAATTTGTTTGGCCCATATTTGGTGCTTCTGCTGCATTATGTATCGGAATTGCCATTTTAACGCGTAATGTATTAAACACGCAGTTACGCTTAGCCATTACGCTTTGGTTACAAGCATTAGGTATTTTGATCGCAGAGTGGATACCGACAATAACAGGGCTTGCGATAGGTGCTTTTTTAATTGGTGGCGGTTTGATGTGTGCGGTACAACTTGCTTTTTTACGAGGTAGAGAGTTAGCACCTGATCATGGGCGTTATATGGCGGGTTTACTCACGACTTTTTATGCTATTGGACAATTAGTTGGTCCTATTGTTTCTTCGCTTTCAACGGCATTAACCGGGAAATTAGAACCTGCACTTTATGTTGCCTTTATTGTGTTGATAATCGGTGGTTTTCTGGTGTGTTTAAAAGAGAAAAAAAAGGCTTAATCTAAAAATAGTTCATACAAAAATGCAATAATTTCATAACGAAAAATGCGGTATCGCTGGATAATGTGATTCATGTCATCTAAAGTGTAGGCTGTTGTCGCTGACAGCGAAACAGATACTTCATTAATGTGTTTATCGGAGAGTCCAATGTCATCATTAAGTAAAGAGGCGCAATGGGTGCACGCTGCGTTAGTTGAACGCGGTTTGGAAACGCCTCTTCGTGAATCAAAGCTATCTCCAAGTGAGAGTAAACAGCAAATTGAACATCATATGACAGAAGTGATGAAGCTGTTAAATCTGGATTTAACTGACGATAGTTTAGCTGAAACGCCTCGTCGTATTGCTAAAATGTATGTTGATGAAATTTTCTCAGGACTGGATTATCACAACTTCCCAAAAATCACACTAATTGAAAATAAAATGCAAGTTGATGAAATGGTGACAGTACGAGATATCACATTAACCAGTACTTGCGAACATCACTTTGTTACCATTGATGGTAAGGCGATTGTGGCTTATATTCCAAAAGATAAAGTGATTGGTTTATCAAAAATTAATCGTATTGTGCAATTTTTTGCTCAACGTCCTCAAGTTCAAGAACGTTTAACCCAGCAAATTCTTATCGCATTACAAACGTTACTAGGCACAAAAAATGTGGCTGTTTCTATTGATGCGGTTCATTACTGTGTTAAAGCTCGTGGTATTCGTGATGCAACGAGTGCAACCACGACAACCTCGTTAGGTGGGTTATTTAAATCGAGTCAAAATACGCGTCAGGAATTTTTACGCGCTGTTCGTCACCTTTGAGATTTCAAATAAATGAATGAATCGTCTCATCAACGTATCGAAGCACTTGATGCGTTGAGAGGAATGGCGATCCTTGGCATTTTATTGCTCAATATTTCAGGTTTTGCCTTATTAAGAGTGGCTTCATTTAACCCGTTACATTCGGGGGAAGCCTCTTTTGGTGATCGTATAACATGGATGGCATTAAACCTTTTTGCCCAAGGCAAGTTCCTCTTTATTTTTGCGTTATTATTTGGTGGTACGCTTTACTTGCTATTACGCAAAGGAACACGTTTTAATTTATCGCGATTAGTTGTGTTAGCGTTGATTGGTGTTATTCACACACTATTTCTTTGGGAAGGTGATATCTTATTTCCATATAGTGTGTGTGGTTTATTTGTTTTTGTCTTTATCAAATCAATAACGACAAAGAACCAATTTATATTGGGAGCGATACTCTATTTTTGTGGCGCACTTATTTTAGGTGTGTTGTTTTATTATTATCGTGATTTTATTGATACCGTTTGGTACAGCACGCCATATTCCCAAATGGTTGAATCCGATTGGAAAACAGGGTCTTATTTAAATAGTGTTTATTATCGTTTGAATGAATTAAGTATTTTTGTTTTTAATTTGGTACGTCAATATAGTTGGTTTTTATTTGGCGCAATGTTGATGGGTGCTGCGCTAATGGCATCAGGTTGGTTACAGCAGAAATTTAGCCGTACACACTATGGTTATGTGGCACTTTGTTTTCTCTCAATCAGTTTAAGCTTACAAACGATTATTGTGCTGGTGGATTATTTTCTTGATTGGGATTATCGCTGGGCTGCGGTTTGGGCACAGCCTTTGACGATGTTGATCCAAGTTATACAAAGCTTGGGGTATATTGCGTTATTTTATTGGAGTTGGAATACAATTAGTCACTCTTATTTTGCCTATGCTTTACGTTGCGTAGGAAAAATGGCGCTGACGACCTATTTAATGCAAAGTCTTATCGGCATTATCCTATTTCAGCGGATGGGATTATTTAACCAATTTACCTTACCTGAACTGATGCCTTTTGTTGTGGTTATTTGGGCAATCAATATTGCTTTTGCCGTAATTTGGCTACGCTATTTTCCACAAGGCCCAATAGAGTGGATTTGGCGTAAATCAGCCTCAAAATTAGCGCAATTCTTTTAGATTTTCTCGTGATTATTGTCACTTAGAGGAAGTGATTCAACTTCCTCTGGTGAAACCGCGGGATATCCTTTAATGCCATCAGGAATAGATTGTATCGCGGGAATTGTTTCTGGCGGCCCTAAAAAGCGCGGCTCTCGATTTAGAATATATACATCAATTATTGCACCTGCTCTGGCAAATACCTCACGTATACGTACTTTAAACATGCTTTTAGGGGATGCAACTGCAAAACATTGCGCATCAATTCCTTTTTCTAATGCGATAAAAACGGCTCGTTCACAGTGAAAACGTTGTGTAATAATAGTAAAGCCATCAGTCCCAAAAACTTCTTTTGTCCGCACAACAGAATCAAGCGTTCTGAATCCTGCAAAATCCATTACGATACGAGAAGCCGGAATACCCGCTTTAATGAGATCTTTACGCATTGTATTAGGCTCATTATAGCTATGTTTTGCATTATCTCCGCTTAATAATAAATACTGGATTTTACCACTATTATAGGCATTAACAGCACCTTGGATGCGATATTGATAAAATTGGTTAATGTAACCACTGGTGTAATATTTTGATGTACCTAACACCATGCCCACTTTTTTAGCGGGTAACCTATCAATATCTTCAAAAATATAAGGATTTGTTTTCCACCCGATCCAGCGATCGCAGGCAATCAAGGTGACTGCAAGTAGAATAAAAAGTGTGAGAAAAAGATAAATGAGGCGTTTTAGCATGTCCTTGCCTTAATGACGCAAATAACAAATGACTTTCATAATGGTTAAGGCTACTTGAGCAGAGATAGGGAAGCAAGAAAAAAGCGCCTCATATTAAGTAATGATGCGCTTTTCAGAATGGTACTTAGTATTTAAAACGATTTAGAACGATGTTCTTTTGTAAATACGGTATTCAGGCTGCCAATAGTTGCGTTCAATTGCTTCTTCTAAGGCCGAATCTGATGTGACAGTAGCAACACCTTGTACTTGTGCTTCTTTTGCAACTTGTTTTGCAATATAACGCGAAACTTGTTGAATATCAGCCAGTAAAGGTAATAGTGAGCCGTCACCCTCTTTTGCCATTGGTGAGCAATCAGCTAATGCACGACTTGCAACCATTAACATGGCATCAGTCACACGTTTAGCACCACAGGCAATAACACCTAACCCAATGCCAGGGAAGATATAAGAGTTATTACATTGTGCAATTGGATACTCTTTATCTTTGTATTTTACAGGTGCAAATGGGCTACCAGTTGCAACTAAAGCTTGGCCATCTGTCCAATTAATAATATCTTCAGGGCGCGCTTCAACACGTGAAGTTGGATTAGATAATGGCATCACGATAGGGCGTTCACAGTGTTTGTGCATTTCACGAATAATTTCTTCAGTGAATAACCCAGCTTGTCCTGAAACACCAATTAAGATTGTTGGTTTTGCATTCTTAACCACTTCTAACAGCGAAATCGCATCGCTTTCTGTTTTCCAATCAGCAATGGCTTCACTTTTTTGGATAAGCTTGCTTTGGAAATCAAGTAAATTTGGTAGTTTATCAGTTAATAAGCCAAAACGGTCAACCATGAAGATACGCTCACGCGCTTGCTCATCGCTTAAGCCTTCAGATTTCATTTGGGCAATGATTTGCTCAGCAATACCACAACCCGCAGAGCCTGCACCTAAGAAAGTGACTGTTTGGTCTTTTAATTGGCGCCCCGCAGCACGGCTAGCCGCGATAAGACTACCTAAGGTAACAGACGCAGTACCTTGAATATCATCGTTAAAGCAACATAATTCATCACGATAACGGTTTAGTAAAGGCATCGCATTTTTTTGCGCGAAGTCTTCAAATTGCAGTAAAACATTTGGCCAGCGACGTTTAACAGCTTGAATAAATTCATCAACGAACTCGTTATATTCATCACCAGTAATACGAGGATGGCGCCATCCCATATATAGTGGATCGTTTAAGCGTTGTGGATTGTTAGTACCAACATCAAGTACAACAGGCAATGTGTACGCTGGGCTGATACCCCCACACGCGGTATATAAAGAGAGTTTACCAATAGGAATACCCATACCGCCGATACCTTGGTCACCTAGACCAAGAATACGTTCGCCATCAGTGACAACAATCACTTTTACGTTTTGTTTAGTGGCGTTTTGTAGCATATCGTCGATATTGGCGCGGTTAGGGTAAGAGATAAACAAACCGCGAGCACGACGATAAATATCAGAGAAATGTTCGCAAGCTTCACCCACTGTTGGTGTGTAAATGATTGGCATCATTTCAGTAAGGTGAGATTCCAATAAACGGTAAAACAGAGTTTCATTGGTGTCTTGGATGTTTCTTAGGTAAATGTGTTTGTCGTTATCGTTTTTGAAATCAAGATATTGGCGATAAGCGCGTTCAACCTGTTCTTCAATAGTTTCAACTGCTTCAGGCAGTAAACCATGTAAGTTAAAGGTGCTGCGTTCTTCTTCGCTGAAAGCACTACCTTTATTTAACAGGGGAAATTCAAGCAGGATTGGACCTGCATACGGGATGTAGAGAGGGCGTTTACTTTCGTGTTCCAGTTCCATGAAAAATACTCTTGTAAGGCAGTTAGTCACATGACAATTGTAGATCCTACAAAATAATAAAAATATGTACAGCTTATGTTATTTTTTTATGATTTTAATGCTTAGAAATGAGAGATAGATACAGTTGTTACAACTTTTTCTGGTAAGCATCAGCAAAATTTACATGCTGATGCTTTTTTAGGAGAGATTTTTAGAGGAATAAGTTAAAACTTTTTACAAAGTGATGCGTTGCATCTGGCGACAACCTAAAGCTGTTAATGTGGCTTGAGTTGCATCCCATTGTGTTAAGATTGTTTCTGCTTTTTCAATTAAGACCGCAGATTCAATTTCCATCACACTCTCACCTGCCATATTTAATAAAATTAATGCGGCTTGTAATGGCGGTAAGCTTGGGTTAAATGCGGCATTTTCTGCGTAGCTACCTTGGAAAATTTTGCCATTTTTCATTTGAACAGCAATACCACTGTGGGACTCACTATAAGGTGCATGGCTACGATTGGTAGCTTGTAGCGCCTGTTGTGCTAATTCACTAGGGTTATCAATTTTGTAACCGTGATTAACCTTATCCATTAATAAAGAGGTGATATTGAGATCCTTCGGGCCAAAGCTATCAGGTAAATAATCCCCTAATGTCGCTACTTTTCTACCAGGTAATTGGATCTGAATATGGGTGCCGCTGTTGAGTTCGTTCATAAACTGGCGACAATGACCACAAGGTGTATAGTTAACGGTGATTGAAATTAAGCGAGATTCATCACGTAGCCATGCGTGAGTTACCGCACTTTGTTCAGCATGGACTGTTTGTTGTAATGGTGCGCCAGCGAACTCCATATTGGCACCGAAGTAAAGATTACCACTTTCACCACGAGCAACCGCACCTACTTTGAAGTTAGAGATAGGCGCAACAGCACAAGCCGCAGCAACAGGCAAAAGTGCAAGGGCTAAGGCATCATCATTACATTGTAACTGTGTTTTTATGGCGTTGACCTGTTCTGCCGTGAACATTGCAGGGAATGCATCCTGCTCAAGATAAGGAGCAAGTGCGTGTTGTAACTGCGGAGATAAATCTGACCAAATTGCCTGAAAACGAGTATGCATACATGAGTCTCCCATTAATCTTTCTGTATTATAAGATTCTAGGCATCTTTACCCATTCTTATATGTGATGAAAATCATATTTTCAATGAAACAATTGCAACAAATTCATTAATTGAGAGATGTATCTCAAATTTATAGTAAAAATCCCCGAAATAAATTTAATTAAATCGGGGATTTAAGAATGGAGAGTAAGAAAGAGATCAACTATAAAGATGCAAAATAATAGGGAATATAAACGGAGCAAGTAAAGAAGTAATAATCCCACAGGTCATTAATGCTAATGAGCTATAAGCACCTTCGATATAATCCACTTCTGCAGCTCTTGCTGTTCCCACTGCATGCGAAACGGTTCCCATAGCTAAACCTCGAGAGGCGTGAGTCGGAATTCGCAATATCTTGAATAGAGTGTGACCAAAAATGGCACCTAAAATACCTACTGCAATAACACATGCAGCACTGATTGCAGGAATACCACCTATGGAGTCTGCGACTGCCATCGCGATAGGTGTTGTGACGGATTTCGGTAAGATTGATGCTGCGATTTCAGGTGTTGCACCAGCCCATAAGGCAATCGCAGTACCACTAGCCATGGCAGCAACACTACCAATAAAGCAAATACTAATTAATGATTTCCACTGTGCGCGAATTTGGTGTAATTGCTGATAAAGCGGGATAGCTAAAGCAACAACAGCAGGTTGTAGTAAGTCATTTAAAATACGGCTGCCTGCAAAATAATTTTCATAAGGTATTTTAGTTATTAATAAAATAGGAATAATCACCACAATAGCAATTAAAAGCGGATTTAAAATAGGCAATTTAAATCGGGCTGCAAGCTTACGAGCTAAGTAAAAAATAAAAATACTTAAAGGTAGTGACCACCAAATATTCATCAATATGGCTAACATTTTTTCTTCTCGCTTAACGCGTTATCGTCGTCTTTCTTTTTTGTTTCAACAATATCTTTAACTTGGTCTGGTTTTGAACCCACGATAATGCGTTCACGATGAACGTAGTGTGAGCAATATGCAACGAGTGCCATAACACCAAAGGTACTCACGACGCAGGCTAAAACGATGGGAAAAAGTTGCTGACTTAACAAATCATAATAGTTCATTACACCAACACCGATAGGGATAAAGAGTAATGACATGTTTTTTAATAGGATATTGGCACCGGGTTTAACCCAACGTAAAGGGATAAGCTGGAAAGCAAGTAGACCAAAAAGGATCAGTAAGCCAACAATACTGCCTGGAACCGCGAAGGGTAGAAGGGCTGAAATAAGATTACCAGCAAAGAGACAAAGATAAAGTACCAAAAAAGATCGTAGATAATGCCAAAGTGTAATCTGCAATCGTGCCCGTTTAGATTTCATAAGTAAGTGTCCCAAATCAACTAACAGAATTATCATACACCGATTTTGAAAGTGTGCTATGGATCACAATAAAAAAAGAGCGGGGCTCTAATAGAACCCCGCCATTTATTTACTTGGCAAATGAATTTTGGTTGTTATTTCACTTGTTGGCCCGGTTTTGCACCAGTATCTGGGCTGAGTAAGAAGATATCTTTATCACCTGGGCCGGCAGCCATTACCATGCCTTCTGAAATACCAAAACGCATTTTACGAGGTGCTAAGTTTGCCACCATTACTGTTAAGCGACCTTCTAACACTTTAGGATCTGGGTATGCTGTACGAATACCGGAAAATACTTGGCGAGTTTCTCCACCTAAGTCCAAAATTAATTTCAACAGTTTGTCTGAGCCTTCAACAAAATCTGCTTGTTTAATTTCAGCGATACGCATATCAATTTTTGCAAAATCATCAAACTTGATGGTTTCTTGGATCGGTGAATCAGCTAATGGACCAGTGACTTCTTTTACGGGTGCAATGGTACTTTTAGATGCTTCAACCATTGCATTGGCTTTATCCATTTCAATACGGTTAAACAGCGCTTTGAATTTAGTGATTTCTTGGCCTAACAGCGGTTGTGCAAGTGCATCCCATGTTAATTGAGTTTGCAAAAATGCTTCTGAACGTTCTGTTAGTGAAGGTAATACTGGTTTCAGATACGTCATCAACACGCGGAACAAGTTAATTCCCATGGTGCAGATTGCTTGTAACTGAGCGTCTTGACCTTCTTGTTTTGCCACTACCCAAGGTGCTTTTTCGTCAATATAACGGTTAGCTTCATCAGCTAATGCCATAATTTCACGAACGGCTTTACTAAATTCACGATTTTCGAATGATTGTGCAATGGTTTCTTGCATATCAACAAAGTGCTGATAAAGCTTAGCATCATCTAAAGAATCTGCTAATTTGCCATCAAAACGCTTGCTGATAAAACCAGCGGTACGTGATGCTAGGTTAACGACTTTATTTACGATGTCGCTATTTACGCGCTGAACAAAGTCTTCTAAGTTTAGGTCAATATCGTCAATGCGTGATGAAAGTTTTGCTGCATAATAATAACGTAGGCAATCAGCATCAAAATGATCAAGATAGGCACGAGCAGTAATAAATGTGCCACGAGACTTAGACATCTTGGCGCCATTTACAGTGACATAACCATGAACAAATAGGTTTGTTGGCTTGCGATATTCACTGCCTTCTAACATAGCAGGCCAGAATAAGCTGTGGAAATAGACGATATCTTTGCCAATAAAGTGATAAAGGTCAGCTTTGCTGTCTTTATTCCAAAACTCATCAAAATTTAAATCACCGCGTTTTTCACATAAGTTTAAGAATGAACTCATGTAGCCAATCGGTGCATCTAGCCATACATAGAAATATTTACCCGGTGCATCTGGAATTTCGAAACCGAAATAAGGCGCATCACGAGTGATATCCCATTGTTGTAAACCACTGTCGAACCATTCTTGCATTTTATTCGCAACTTGTTCTTGCAGTGCGCCTGAACGGATCCATGCTTGTAGCATGTTGCTGAATGCAGGTAAGTCAAAGAAGTAGTGTTCTGTTTCGCGCATTACAGGTGTTGATCCTGAAACGACAGAACGTGGATTAATTAATTCTGTAGGGCTGTATGTTGAGCCACATACTTCACAGTTATCACCGTATTGGTCTTGTGCTTTACATTTAGGGCACGTGCCTTTTACAAAACGGTCAGGAAGAAACATGCCTTTTTCTTCATCATACAGCTGAGAAATTGTTTTGCTTTTGATGTGACCATTTTTCTTCAGTGCTAGATAAATTTTCGTCGATAATTCACGACTTTCTTCACTGTGTGTAGAGTGATAATTATCATAGCTGATATTGAAGCCAGCAAAATCCTGCTGATGCTCTTTGCTCATTTCTTCAATCATGGCTTCTGGGGTTATACCCAATTGTTGAGCTTTCAACATAATTGGAGTGCCGTGGGCATCGTCAGCGCAGATGAAATGAACTTCTTTGCCGCGCATTCGTTGATAACGGACCCAGATATCTGCCTGAATGTGCTCAAGGATATGACCGAGATGAATTGAACCGTTAGCATAAGGTAACGCGCAGGTTACCAATAATTTATTCGCGACGTGAGACATAGTAAGGATCTTACTTCCATAAAATTAATAAAAGGGACTTTGATGGTAACCGATCCGTCATGATGTCGCTAGGGCAATAATGGAGTTTTTGCAAGAGAAATTTCAGTTGGCAAATTGAGGTAAGGCATTATCGTAGTCATCTACTATCTGATATGATAGATACACTCATATAGTTAATAAATAATGAAAACGAGAGGAGCCGGGATGAGTGATAAATCCCCCGAGCAGACCACCCCTGAGATTCTGAACGAAAAAGTTTCAGGTGTCTTGTCTACTTTTGAACACCCGACATTGAAACGTAATCTGCTTTCTCTAAAAGCATTACATCAATGTGCGATGATTGACGATGTTCTTCATATCGAATTAGTGATGCCATTTGTTTGGAAAAAACCTTTCCAAGCGCTAATCGAAGAAAAGACAGCTGAACTTCGTGACATCACAGGCGCAAAAGCGATTGAATGGAAACTCAAGCATAATATTTCAACCTTACGTCGTGCAAATGATCTGCCTGGCGTTAATGGTGTGCGTAATATTCTTGCTGTGAGCTCTGGTAAAGGTGGTGTAGGTAAATCAAGTACAGCCGTTAACCTTGCATTAGCTCTTGCACAAGAAGGTGCTAAAGTGGGTATCCTTGATGCGGATATTTATGGGCCGTCTATTCCTAATATGTTAGGTACCACAATGGAGCGTCCAACGTCTCCTGATGGACAACATATGGCGCCAATTATGGCTTATGGATTAGCGTCTAACTCTATCGGTTATTTAGTGACTGATGATAATGCGATGGTATGGCGTGGTCCTATGGCAAGCAAGGCGTTAATGCAAATGCTCCAAGATACGTTGTGGCCTGACTTAGATTATCTCGTTATCGATATGCCACCAGGAACAGGTGATATTCAATTAACCTTATCCCAAAATATCCCTGTAACCGCAGCGGTTGTGGTAACAACACCTCAAGATATTGCGCTGGTGGATGCAATGAAAGGGATTGTCATGTTTAAGAAAGTCAATGTGCCTGTATTAGGTATCATTGAAAACATGAGTGCGCATATTTGTAGTAACTGTGGTCACCTTGAGCCTATCTTTGGTACCGGTGGCGCGGCGAAATTGGCAGAGAAATATCATTGCCAATTATTAGGTCAAGTTCCTCTTCATATCTCTTTACGTGAAGACTTAGACCGTGGACAGCCAACAGTGATGCGTGATCCAGAAGGTGAATTTGCTGATATTTATCGCGAAATAGCGTCAACCGTTTCTGCTCAAATGTATTGGGATGGTGATGCAATTCCAACGGAAATTTCTTTCCGCGCAGTGTAATCGCAGTAGAATAATGCCTGAAATTATTTGCTGATTTAAATGGAGAGTCATTTGGCTTTCCATTTTTTACATGTGATTTCCGGCTGTTTTTGATAAAAAACAAATAGATTTCTGGTTTTACGCTGGAACCAGAGTGATTTCAAAACTATAATCTGCGCTAGCGTAATATTTACATATTATTACGTTATCCCTCTTTTTATTTCAAACCAGGTTTTTGATTATGGCTGACACAGCACATCAGTGCACAATTGTAGGTATCGCTGGAGCTTCTGCTTCGGGTAAAAGTCTTATTGCAAGTACGCTTTACCGTGAATTAAGAGCGCAAGTAGGTGATCATAATATCGGTGTGATACCAGAAGATTGTTATTATCGTGACCAAAGTGATTTAACGATGGAAGAACGATATAAGGTCAATTATGACCACCCAAATTCGATGGATCACTCACTTTTATACCAACATTTGTGTGAATTAAAAGCAGGAAAAGCCATCGAACTCCCCCAATATGATTACGTCGCTCACACACGCAAAGCAGAATCCATTCCTTTTAGACCAAAAAAAGTTATCATCATTGAAGGCATTTTGTTATTAACAGACAAACGCCTACGTGAAGAGATGGATTTTTCTATTTTTGTTGATACGCCATTAGATATCTGTTTAATGCGTAGAATTAAACGTGATGTAAATGAACGTGGGCGTAGCTTAGACTCAGTCATTGAACAATATAATAAAACTGTTCGTCCGATGTTTTTCCAGTTTATTGAACCTTCTAAACAATATGCCGATATTATTGTGCCAAGAGGGGGTAAAAACCGCGTTGCGATTGATATTCTGAAAGCAAAAATAGGGCAGTTCTGCGAATAATAGGTTCATTTATGGGCAGCTTTCATGCATGATGAAACTGCCTAATTAACTTGAAGAAGGAAATAAAATGCGATTATGCGACCGTGATATTATTCAGTGGCTGGATGAAGGTAAATTAGTCATTGAGCCTCGCCCGCCTGTCGAGCGAATTAACGGCGCAACAGCAGATGTTCGCTTAGGAAACCAGTTTCGTGTTTTCCAAGGACATACTGCCGCTTATATTGATCTGAGTGGCCCAAAAGCTGAAGTGAATGCTGCATTAGAACGTGTGATGAGTGATGAAATTGTTTTACCTGAAGGTGAAGCGTTTTACTTACATCCTGGTGAATTAGCATTAGCTGTGACACTTGAGTCAGTCACATTACCTGATAATGTGGTGGGATGGTTAGATGGACGCTCATCATTAGCACGCTTAGGTTTGATGGTGCACGTTACTGCACATCGTATTGATCCTGGTTGGCATGGACAAATCGTATTAGAATTCTTTAATTCAGGTAAACTGCCTCTTGCATTAAGACCGGGCATGGTGATTGGCGCATTAAGCTTTGAACCTATGTCAGGCCCTGCGGATAGACCTTATAATCGTCGTCAAGATGCTAAGTATAAAAATCAACAAGGTGCGGTAGGTAGTCGAATTAGTGAAGATTAACTATCTTTATAATCATCATTATCAGATTTCACTAAACGGGTAATTATATGAAAAGGTTTTTGACAACACTGGCTATTTTGCTTGTGGTTATTTTGGCAGGCTTAACAGCATTAGTTTTACTCATTAACCCTAATGATTTCCGTGGATATCTTGTTGAAAGAGTTGAAAAACAAAGCGGTTATAAACTTACATTACAAGATGATATGCGTTGGCATGTTTGGCCAAAACTGAGCATTATCAGTGGTAAAATGTCATTGACAGCACCTGGTGCTGAAATGCCTTTAATTACAGCGGATAATATGCGTCTGGATGTTGAGTTATTACCGCTTCTTTCTCATCAACTTGAAGTAAAAGAAGTCATGCTTAAAGGTGCCGTAGTACGTCAAACACCCGAAAGTAAGGCTATTCCGAAAATAGTTTCTCCTTCTACACCTAAAGATGTTTCTCACCCAGTGATTGAAACAAGAGCGAATAATTGGCAGTTAAATATTGCCAAAGTTAAAATTTCAGACAGCTTAATTATTTGGCAAATGAAAGATGGCGAGCAGCTTAATTTGCGTGATATTAATTTATCGCTGAAAACAGATGATAAAAAACAAATTAATCTAGAGATGAGTACGAAAGTAAATCGTGATCGTCGTGAGATAACGCTAAATGTTGCTGCTAATGCTAATATGAACAGCTATCCTTACCAAATCAATGGTACGATCACGCAGTTAGATTATGCATTATCCGGAGTGGAAATCCCTGAAAATGGCATAACAGGAAGTTTGACTTCGGATTTTATGATCCAAAATGAGGGTGTGAGAAAAATTTCATTTGATAACCTAAATCTCACTGCTAATGATAGTCAATTACAAGGCAGTGTTAGTGCAGAGTTTGCAAATAAAACACGTTATCAGGTTGATTTAAAAGGTGAACAATTAAATTTAAATACGTTGTTACCAGAGTTAGCAGCGACTAAAACAACTGAAACCGCATTATTGGTTCCTAAAGATAATAAAATACCATCATCATTTTCATTATTTAATACTGCGCATGCGGCCCCAGCACCAAATGCCACGATTATGGCCAAGCCGGTTATTACTTCAGTGACTATTGAAAATAAAGAATATGATTTAAGCCATTGGGGCGATATTGAATTTACGCTGAAATTAGCACTAAATAAGCTCCTTTATAAAGATTTAGAGATTAATCATTTTAAACTTGATGCGCTAAATAACCCTAATTCGCTAAATATTCAAACTTTAACAGGAAAAATTCTTCAGGGTGATTTTTCACTTCCTACCGTGATTTCTACAAGTATTGTGCCAGCACATATTAGTATGGATATCACAATGAATAATATTCCGTTACAACCTCTATTGCATGCGTTCAATCAGCCTGAAAATTTCAGTGGATTAATTTCAGCTAAAGGAAATGTCGAAGGTGCGGGATATAACCGAAAAGCCTTTTATCATTACTGGCAGGGCACCCTGAATACCTCATTAACTCAATTTAAGATGCAGGGCTTAAATGTCCCTCAGGTGATCCAGCAATCTATTGCTCAAGCGACAGATAAAGTGATTTATCCTGAAGATATCGAAAGTTACACTCAAGCAGATAATGTCATTGCCCAATTTAAATTAACACCCAAAGGACAATTGGCGGTTAATTCCCTTGATGCTCAAGCTGATGCTTATCAAATTAAAGGGCAGGGTAAAGTTAACCTTCAACGTCATGATCTTGATGTAACATTATTGGTTAATATTAAAAAAGGGTGGGGTAAAGAAAATGAATTTATCCGCCAACTGGCTAAAATTGATATTCCATTAAGACTTTATGGGGATTGGAATGCGGTGCAATATGAGCTCAATGTTGAAAAATTATTGCGCGATCAATTACAGCAAAAAGCGAAACAAGCTATCGATAATTGGCTGAATAAGCAAGATGCTGAAAGC
This sequence comes from Proteus vulgaris, assembly GCF_011045815.1. GTDB lineage: Bacteria > Pseudomonadota > Gammaproteobacteria > Enterobacterales > Enterobacteriaceae > Proteus > Proteus vulgaris_B. Next base: position 1,255,547 of record NZ_CP047344.1, read on the forward strand.
CCAGAAGTAAAAGCACTTAATCAGCTATTGAAGAAAATTTAATTTCACGACTTTTAACTTCATCACACTCTTAATAAAAGCACACAATTTTGATAATTGTGTGCTTTTTGCTTTATATCTATCATTTAATTTACGTTTTGAATGAAAAGTAAGCATTCGTGCTATATCTATACAAAAAAATAGTCGTTTTTTTTGATATATGTCATACACTGCAACGTTGCCTTTGGGCAGAGTGTGTCAATCGCACTAAACGCAAAAATGATGATAAAAATAAAAAACTTCATTTTATAAATGATTACTTTAGACAGGATAAATAAATGATTGAAATTCTTATCGGCGCCTTAGTTGCTGTAGGCGTTGGACGCTATATTGTAAAAGGCTATTCACCAACCGGCGTTTTAATGACAGGTGGTCTGTTATTACTGATCATCAGCGTTATTATGGGAAGGGCTGTTTTACCTGCAAGTGCAACTGCGACAGGCTACGGCTTAATCGATATTGTTGAGTATGTGAAAAATCTACTAATGAGCCGTGGTGGCGATTTAGGTATGATGATCATGATACTTTGTGGTTTTGCTTCTTATATGACACACATTGGTGCTAATGATGTTGTTGTTAAATTAGCATCACGCCCGCTGAAAATGATCAACTCACCTTATCTGCTGATGGTTGCTGCTTATATTGTTGCATGCCTAATGTCACTGGCCGTTTCATCAGCAACAGGTTTAGGGGTGTTGTTAATGGCAACACTGTTCCCTGTTATGGTGAATATGGGAATTAGTCGCGGTGCGGCAGCTGCAATTTGTGCGTCTCCAGCCTCTATCATTTTAGCGCCAACATCAGGCGATGTTATTTTAGCTGCTGAAGCATCTCAAATGCCACTGATTGATTTTGCATTTAAAACCACATTACCTATCTCTATTGCTGCAATTATTGGTATGTGTATTGCACACTTCTTCTGGCAACGTTACCTTGACCGCAAAGAGCACATTGAAACTGAAATGTTAGACGTGAATGAAATCAAAACTCACGCACCAAGTTTCTATGCTATTTTACCTTTTACGCCAATCATTGGTGTTTTAGTTTTTGATGGTAAATGGTTACCAGAGCTTCATATCGTTGCCATTATTATCATCTGTATGATTTTAGCCGCTATTATCGAATTTATTCGTAGCTTCAGTGCAAAACAAGTTTTTGAAGGTTTAGAAGTTGCTTACCGCGGCATGGCAGATGCATTTGCTCAAGTTGTTATGTTATTAGTTGCTGCGGGAGTATTTGCTCAAGGCTTAACAACTGTTGGTTTTATTAATGCCTTAATTGAAGGAGCTCAGTCATTAGGCTCAGGTGCCATTGTGATGATGATTGCACTGGTATTAATTACGATGTTAGCTGCAATGACAACGGGCTCTGGGAATGCACCATTCTATGCTTTTGTTGAATTAATTCCTCGCTTAGCAAGCAATATGGGTGTTAACCCAGCTTATTTAACTATTCCTATGTTACAAGCTTCAAACTTAGGCCGTACATTATCGCCTGTTTCTGGTGTTGTGGTTGCGGTATCTGGTATGGCAAAAATTTCACCGTTTGAAGTGATGAAACGTGTTTCTGTACCAGTATTAGTAGGGTTGATTATTGTTATTGTTGCGACAGAAATTCTGGTACCCAGTACACTAGGTTAACTATTAACTAATTGAATTAATAGAAAATTATTGTTTTAAATTTTATTGACGGGCTTTGTCATTAAACAAAGCCCGTTTTTTATTGGAAAAGATTAAAAAATCTTGCCTTATACTTTCTCATAACATCTGTAAATAGATAAATAAATATAATAAATATTACTCTACTCTCATTTAGAGTGATTAGATATATTTATGTTAAGAGTTCTCTATATATAATTAAATTTCACTTTAAATATTCTATTAATATCTCACGTTGCATTAAAGTTGGATTATTCTTATGTAACAAATTGTATCCAAAGAAAATATTATTTTTCGGCTAGTGTCTGTAAAAATGAACTGTAAATTTATTATCAATATAAATAAGAATAACTACTTATTTATTACTATTTTTTTACTATTAAATCACGTTTAAAAATAAACATGTTTAATTTAATTTATGCATTGTGGTATGTTTGGCTTAAATTATTGGTAAGTATTGTTTAAATACGCTGTTTTATTGGCTAAAAATGATGCTATGGGTAATGAATTGACAATCACACCTTATATGCTTTGGTTTACAGCAAAGGGCGGTAGCGTGTTTTATGGTGATTAATAGGGGTAATTCAACAGTAGATAACCACTGAAAAAATATACTATTGATCAATTAAATACATAATAAAGAGAATACAAAAATGGAGAATATAGCCAGGTTTAACGGACAAAATCGCTATCACCTTAATGTACAGGGTTGTGATGTTTTATTTGATGTAGAACACTTCACCGGACGCGAAGCAATAAGTGATACCTATCATTATCAAATAACATTTACTTGCCAAGCTCAGGATTTACAACCGCAACAACTGTTGCGTCGTAGTGCAACGCTATCTTTTACACCACCGCTAAATAGCCTGACTGATTTAGCCACACAAGAACCCATCACCAAGCAAGTTCATGGTGTTGTCACCCAATTTCGGCGTCTATCAGGTTCGGTTGATGAAGCGCGTTATCAACTCGTGATTGAGCCTGTTTTTGCATTATTACGCCATCAAATCCGTACACATCGTTTCTTCCTCAACCAGTCGGTGCCCGATGTTGTCAGCCAAATTTTACGTGAGCATAATTTTAAAGATTGGGAGTTTGAATTTACACTGAAAAATGAATATCCCAAACGTGAGCAAATCAACCAATATCATGAAAGTGATCGCCAATTTATTGAACGATTATTAAGCGAAGTCGGTATTTTTTATTCGTTCTATTTGCAAGACCAAACACAAACCGAAGTGATCCGCTTTGCTGATCGCCAAAGTGCTTATACCTTTGATAAAACGCTGCCTTTAAACAGCCCATCAGGTATGAATGATAATCACCAAGAAAGCGTATGGGGGTTATCATTACATCATCAAGTGGTTGAACAAAATGTATTCACCAAAGACTATAACCACCGCCAATCACAAGACACCTTGATTTCAGCAGTAACGGATATGACCCGTGGTGAAGGGGATGATATTCATTATGGTGAAGTTTATCATTACCAAGCAAGACACCTTACTCGTGGTGATAAAATCACACCAGAAGCCGAAACCGCAAACTTTTGGGCAAGGCTTGATCATGAACGTTTTCTAACTCGACAAACTCGCTTAAAAGGCGAAAGTAATGCAGATTTTTTATCACCGCTACAAGTGCTTTCCATCACTGACAGCACAATACCTTCATCATTACCCTCAGTGTTTCAGTCACCCATTTTAATTACCCGCGTACGCTTTAGTGGTGGCCGAGAAAAAGCACTACAAGTACGATTTAATGCAACTCCTTATAGTGAAACACTTTGTTGGCGCCCTATTGTTAAGCCTCGCCCCATTATTACAGGCACACTGACTGCACGCATTACTAGTGCAAAAGATAACGATATTTACGCACACCAAAATGAACACGGCTTTTATTGGGTAAAATTTGATGCCGATCGTGATGAAAAACCGATGGGCTATGAAAGTATGCCAGTACGTTTGGCAAAACCTTATGCAGGTGACACCTATGGACTGCATTTCCCGTTAATTCAAGGCACAGAAGTGGCTATCGCCTTTCATGAAGGCGATCCTGACCGACCTTATATCGCCCATGCATTGCATGATTCACGCCATCCCGACCATGTAACGGATAGAAACAACACTCGTAATGTTATTCGTACTCCGGCTAATAATAAGCTACGTATGGAGGATAAACGCGGGCAAGAACATATCAAACTCAGTACCGAATACGGAGGTAAATCTCAATTAAGCTTAGGTCATATTGTCGATGCCAATCGTGATAAACGTGGCGAAGGTTTTGAGTTACGCACTGATAGTTGGGGAGCAATAAGAGCGGGTAAAGGATTACTTCTTACGACAGAAGAACAAACTAAAGCAAGTGAGCAACAACTCAATATTGTTGAAATAAAACGCCAACTTTCTGATGCATTATCAACAGCAGAATCACTGTCTGTACTATTAGAAAAAGCAGAAATTGATGCTTTAGATAACGAGACACAAGAAATCTTTTTAGATAATAGTATTACGGAATTAAAAGAGCCTGTAATAATTGCTGGGGCCCCAGGGGGAATTGCTGTTTCTACACCTAAACATATTCAGCATAGTAGTAACGGTAATCAAATATATTCAGCGGCAGGAAATACCGAAATATCATCTCTTAAGCGTCTGTTTTTAGTGGCGAAGAAAAAAATTGCACTCTTTGCTCATGAGTTAGGAATAAAACTAGTAAGTGCGGCAGGAAAAATTGAAATACAAGCACAAACAGATGCCCTTGATTTAATTGCCCAAAAAGCGATTAATATCACAAGTACAAATGATGAAATTATTATTAGTGCTAATAAGAAAATAACCCTTCAATCTGGAGGATCTTATATCACGATAGAAGCAACTCAGATTGAACATGGAACAGGTGGGGATTTTAATATCAAAAGTGCTAGTCTCCAATATTCTGATGTTGCAACATTAAATACACCTTATCCTAAATTTACTGCTTGTGAATCAATGGCGAGTGAAGCGGCTCAAAATGGCGACGGAATTATCCCTTTAAGCTAAGGAGTAAATATGGAATATTATTTATCACAAGCTAAAAACTTCAGTGAACATCAATTCGCTGTTATAGATAAAGCATTTGCAAATGAGTTAGTTGAACGTTATCCGACGTTAGATATCGTTTCATCACATCTCAAACCGCAATCACATCTCTATCCCGCATTGATATCATTGCATGAGTTATCATCATCTGAATGGCAATCTATAATATCTGAAATAATACAACAGTCGTCAGAAATATCATCTTCTGCAAAAATTTGTTTACTATTAGAAAGTCATTTATCGGCAAATGAAATAAAAAATGAATTGGCAAATATGTTGCTAATTAGCGATGAACAACAAAATTACGTACTACGTTATTATGATCCTAGAGTTTTATTTCATTTATCTTGGATCTTAACACCTTGGCAATTACAGATTTTATTAAAAACTCATTTAATTCAATCATGGACTTACTTATTAGAAAATCAATGGAATACATTATACTTTCCAGAACATATTGCTTATCAAAAAAACTCACCGACTGATTTACCATTAACACAAATTTGCCAAATAGGTTTGATTAATCAAATATTAAATAAATTACCAAGCGTAAACATATTATCTGAAAGAATAAAAATCAGTCAATTAATTAATAAGTTAATTACTCAAGCACATAATTTAGAGTTGATAGAACAGGATGATATTATTGCCTTTGTTCTTTATGGAATAACATATCAATGTGCATTTTGGCTCCAAAGTGATTTTAAAGAGTTATTATATTTATCCTCTAAAAATCCTAAATATTTTTCGAGAATGATACTTCAAATAGATAATTCAAAATGGAATAAAACCAAAAGTGAAACGCCCACTTTAATTGATATTTATGGAGAATAAGTATGAGTTCTTCTAATAAAAAAGAAGGCTGTAAATTTTGTACACGATATGGATTCCCAATATTACCCGTTAGACCCGCAATTATGTCTCAAAATGATATACTTCCTGTTATACCTAATGATATTAAAGTACCGATTAATAATCAGGGCGAAACGGCATATACTCTGCGTTTATTACGATCTGGTTATTTAAATATTTGGGATGAGTTGGGTCAAACTTGGATAAATTATTATGCCACAAAAGATGGTTTCTATTATCCACTTCCAGAAAATGGAGAGGCGCCAGATAATATTCTTTCTGGAGAAGTAACCCCTTGTATTAATAAACCAGAAGAATTAGCAAGAGCTTCTTTTATTACTCTCCCTATTTTTCCTGCACCATTAAAAAATGGAAATTTTTGGTTTTCTTGGTCTGAAGTCAAATGGACGGATACTGTAAGAAAAAAACATGAAGAGCCAAGTTTTTATCAAGAAAATATGCAATTATTTAATCTAGAAAAATGGCTTGAGACTAATAAAGAAAAACAATCGTTACCACTAAATAAACCTGATGAATATATCTCTGAATATTTTCTTAAATCAAGAGAAAGTCAATTAAGACAATGGTCACCTTCTTTTTTATTTACAGCCTCAATTTTAACTAATGCTATTTATGGTGCGATAGCTCTACAGCAAAATTTTCTTGTATCACCTAAAGCATCAGGGAAAGAGATTGAAAAAACAATTAGTAATAATTTTAATTCAAATGGCGCAATATTAGTATTACAAGACCCTATTGGAATTTTAAAAGATTTATCGGCACTTACTCAATATGAACTAGATAAAGATGTTTATAAGAAAAAAGATATTGAGCGTGAAACTATGCTTTATACTACTATTTCTAGTTTAAAAGAAGGGATAAAAAATAAGTATCAGTCTGATTATATAATAAAAACTATTCAAGATAATGATCTTAGTGAAAGTGTCGATATTAAACGTGTAGATATTAATGGTATAGTTCACAAAAACCCCGAAGGTGATATTACATATAAAGTACCGATAGATGCACCTGATAGTGATATTATAAAGCAACTTCTAGCTAAATCAGTTATAGAACAAAAAACAAAAGTTCATTGGGCTAAATATGAAAAATATTATGATACTGAAAAATTTGATACTTTCGAAAAAGAATTTAAAGATAGACTATCTGATTATACTCAAAGGATATTAAATCCTAGGATAGAACTCTATCTTGATTGGTTTGAATCTCAGGAATTAACAGATTATTTTTTATATAATTTTGATGAAAATGATATTACAAGTGGTATGGAATATACTGCGACCGTTTGTTATGCTGTCGCAAATATGGCGAATAAAGAAAGGGTTAGAGATTTTTTTAGTAAGGCTTTATTAAAAGATCTGACAGATAAAAGCAATATTGTCGCTAGAGCGCTTGCTTTTAATCATGAAACATTGATACAAAAAATTAACAAGGCAGTGTTTAAATCTCCTAATCTTACATCTGTACCATGGAATGGTTTAATTGATGCGATGCAACAAACTGTGGATAAAGTTAACAATCCTGGTTTTAATGCTGATAGTGTAATGGGGCTATATTTAGCAAATTTTTCATCTGCTATTATAAAAAGTACAAATACTATTTTAGAGTCAAAAAAAGTATTTCCATTTTTAGTCACTCTTGGTGTTATTCAAAAAAAAGCAATTATTCCACTTAGCAAATCAGGTGAGTATAAACATTTTATCAAGTATGTTGTATCCGAATTGATGACGATTAATAATGGCGGGGTAACGCCTAGTAAAGATTTATTAGAATTTCATGTCAGAGCAGAAATAAAACGTAAACAGTGTTTAGGTCTTGATGTTTATAATATAAAAAACCAAAATTATTTAATAGATATAGATATTACTGAATGGGAGAATATTAAAAATCTTCCTAAAAAAGCAAAAGAAGAAGCAATGGCTGGAATGTTATTTACCACTTCAGAATCAAAGGAAAAACTGCATATTCAGTGGAAAACTCAGCTAACAACAGGCTCAGGGAAAGCACTGACTTTAATGGGGGCAGGTGTATTATCTGGAATATTACAAACCGTAGCTGTGCTTTCCTCCGCCGATTTTGGAAATAAAAAAATATTAACTAAAGATCAATTAGAAGAAAATAGTCGATTTTATGCCGGAGCGGCAGCTGTTCTTGGCACTGGATTCGGTGTGATTGAAACTGGAATTAAAGAATATGTTCGAGTTCATAGTCTGTTAACTACTCGAACTTTCAATGGATTAAAATCTTTAGAAACAGCATCCAAAATTATGGGACGATTTTTAGGATTAGCGGCGGGCGTTGTAACTGTTGCTTTTGATTTTTATCATATGGTTGAAGAAGGAGGGAAAGGCAATATAGGACTTTCATGGGCATACGGCGCTTCAGTAGCTGCTGGAGCATGGTTTATCTTTCTTATTTTTGCCTCAAGTTTAACCCCTATCGGGTTGGTTATTACTCTAGTCGCCGTTATTATCATGTTAGGGACAGCTATTTATATCGCCATTGAAGGACAAGATAATATTCAAAAATGGCTGGAACAATGCTTATGGCAAAAAATACCTAACGATAATCTAAATTATCAATTACCTCCTATTTTCCCAACTATGGAGATGGAAATGAATGAATTTAAACAAGCAATAGGGCAAGAATAAAATGGACTCTTATGGATTACTACAAAAGTTTAAACTTCATCGCCCATTAAATAACGAAGAAATAGCTGGTAGACTTGATCAAAATGACCGTATTGATATAACCAATGAAGAGTTAATTCCTGATATAAAAGTGATCGCAATAAATTCTTATTATCTAGAAATGGTGGATAAATATTATTCTTCAAAAGGGTTTGTGAGTCTTTTTTCTTCCTTAGGTACTATTGCATTCTTGGGAGGTGTAATATGGATCATTATACACTTTATTTTTTTTAGCCCACTATCTAAAGGAATCATATTATATATTATTACTATGGGATCTCTATTTCTTGCTATGGGGCTTTTTATGTTCTCTTTACTGAAAACAGAGTGGTTTGCATGGACACACTACCCATTACGTTTTGATCGTAAAAATCAAATGGTTTACGCCTTTCGCACTGATGGTTCTATTATTTCAGTACCTTGGAAGAAAGTATTTTTTACCACGGGACTTGATTACGCTAAAAGCATGAAAAACGACTATTATATTAGTGGGCATGTTCTTGCTGATGATAATAAAACCATTATTGATACCTTTTGCCTTCCTGCCTCCACCGGTAATTTTGAATTACTGAAATATCATTGGGAGTTTATTCGACGTTATATGGAAGAAGGGCCTGAGAATATTATTCAACAAGTTGAATTTTGTTTACCGATAGCCAATAAAAAAGAAAGTTATGGATTTACGTTCTTTTATGTCAGCACGTTATTTAAAGGTATGTTGAAAATTTTAATGCCATTGATGTCTCCAATTATTTTTATTATTAGTATTCCTCGCTATATTGCAATCTTAACCAGTCGCCGTCCTATTTGGCCACAGGAAGTAGAAGAGCAGTGCAAAATAGACCCTAATGATCCTTATATCTTAAACGAAAAAACGAATCCTAAAGATCTCTGGAAAGCATTTTATTAAATGTATTTTAAGGTGATAAATAATAAAAGGAATTATTCGTATTGGTAATAAGAATATTGTTATTGAAGGACAAGACTAAGATGGATAGTTACGGATTACTGCAAAAATTTAAGCTTAACCGCCCATTAAATAACGATGAAATAGCCGGTAAACTGGATCAAAATAGCCGTATTGATTTAGATAATAAAGAGTTAATTCCTGATGTAAAAGTGATTGCAATAAATTCTCATTATCTAGAAATGGTGGATAAATATTATTCCTCAAAAGGATTTGTGAGTCTTTTTTCTTCCTTAGGTACTGTGGCATTTTTAGGTAGTGCATTATGGGTTATTTTATATTTTATATTCTTTAAGCAATTTACTAAAGAAAATATAGCATCCACTATTATTACAGGATCTCTACTTCTTGCTATGGGACTATTTATGTTTTATTTACTGAAAACAGAATGGTTTGCATGGACACATTATCCTATACGTTTTGATCGTAAAAATCAGACGGTTTATGCCTTTCGTACGGATGGCTCTATTATTACCGTGCCTTGGGCAAAGGTGTTTTTTACTACAGGACTTGATTACGCTAAAAGTATGAAAAACGACTATTATATTAGTGGGCATGTTATTGCTGATGATAATAAAACCATTATTGATACTTTTTGCCTTCCTGCCTCCACGGGTAATTTTGAATTACTAAAATATCATTGGGAGTTTATTCGACGTTATATGGAAGAAGGGCCTGAGAATATTATTCAACAAGTTGAGTTTTGTTTACCTATAGCTAATAAAAAAGAAAGTTATGGATTCACGTTCTTTTATGTCAGCACGTTATTTAAAGGTATGTTGAAAATTTTAATGCCATTGATGTCCCCAATTATTTTTATTATTAGTATTCCCCGTTATATTGCAATATTAACCAGTCGCCGACCTATTTGGCCAGAGGAAATAGAAGAACAATGTAAGATAGATCCTAATGATCCTTATATCTTAAATGAAAAAACCAACCCTAAAGATCTCTGGAAAGGATTTTATTAAAAATTATTTTAAGGTAATAAATAATGAAAGGAATTATTCGTATTGGTGATAAAAATAGTAGCGGAGGGTGTGTATTATCAGGATCTTCTGGAATGCTATTTAATGGTATTGGGGTTGCACGTTTAGGTGATGCTGTTTACTGCCCTAAAAAAGGACATGATAATGTTGTGATTGCTCAAGGAAATCCCACATTTTTAGATAATAATATTCCCGTTGCTTTTGATGGATATAAATGTAGTTGTGGTTGTACATTGATTTCTTCTCTTTCTAAAGCTAAAGCGAGTCAATAAACTCATGCCTGTTGATTTATCATCTTTACCGCCAAAAGCAAAGCGTTATTCATTGCCATCAATAAAAATATGGGTAAAGTTTTTTGTTTTTTTATTATGTATTATTAATGTTATTAATTACTTTATCTTTCCTTTTCTTAATATAAAAAAGGTATCTATTTTACAGATATCTTTTTTAACCTTTGTAGTATGGGGGGGGCTCTGTTTTTTTAGGTATTTATTTTATATATTGCATCAATCTATAGCTGATGGGTGGGATAAAAAAAGAGAAGAAGATAGAGATAATATGATTATCATTGGACAAAGGTATATAACCTTATTAAGTCAAGCAATGATATTACCTTATCTAGAAAGTTGTAAAGATTTATCGACTCAAATAGTTGTTAGTAAATTATCGTTATTACCTTCATATCAATTAGGTAACAATATTATTCATTGCTCTCAATTCTCAGATGTTAAGGAGAATAATATTGATAGAATAATAAATAGATTAAATAAATTATTAATAGAATCATCATTAATATCTAAAATACATCAGCTTTCTGATGATGTTAAACTTGATATTATAATATCATCTAACTGTTCTTATTTGTCAGATGATGAAAAATTAGAAATTGATGCGATATTGTCTCAGAGAATAGAAAGAGTCTATCATGTTATTTATACAGAAGAAATAGAAATAGATTTAATTGATAATTGGCTAGATAATCCTAAGTTATTTGATTTTTTACTTTTAATTAATATTTATTCTTTTGATGTTCCTGTTAATCTTCATAGTGAAGTAGCCACTGCACAATTATTTTCTTTTTCTAATGATTCTCCCATTAAGGGAATGGCAAAAATTCATCGCCCAGAATTAGTTGAAGATAAAAATTCTTTTGATCTATTTAATGAAAAAATTGAAACTGTAGCGATATGGAGCAATATTGGTAAGAATAAATTAAAGGATATCTGGCTAACTATGTTGCAAGATAATCATGAGGATGAAATAAAAATTAAAATTTCATCATCAGATATTAGTAGTCACACTAGATTATACAATATTAATAGTAGTATTGGATATACACATAATGCATCTACTTGGGTGAATATTTATATCAGTGCAACTCAATTAATTAAAGATAAATCTCCACAGCTATTAATTGATAAGAAAACTATTTTAATTGTTAATTCTTAATTTTTAATTTCCTTAAAGCTTATTAATTTTTTATTAGAGTAAAGGTGTGAATATGAGAGGGTTGTTTTTTCAATTATTAAGTTTTTTAAAAAAACCATGGTTAATTTTACTCTTATTACTTGTTTTTTTAATTGGTCTTTTATTTATTTTCCAATATTCCCACAATACTATTGGAGCGTATTTTCCTCAAAAAAAGACATGGTTAAAAACAACCCTGATTACAGTAATTATTTTATTTTTTAGTATTACATTCTTATTTATAATTTCTCGATATATAGGGATGTTTAATTATAATAATGTTCGAAGAATAAATAAGAGTATAAAATCACGTATTCAGATAGATCATAATAATACTAGCTTTATTAATGATATTTTTGAATATAGTAAAAATCATTACGGCACTTTCTGGCGTAGAAAAATAAATATCCAACTCCTCATCGGCACCTCAACATCTATCGAAAAACTCACTCCCAATCTAACAACGGACATCTGGCAAGAAAACAACGGCACGTTACTTATCTATGGGGGCGATATCAATCAAAGTATGGATGAAAAATTAATTCAAGACTTAAAACAGCTGCGTCGCCGTCGCCCACTAGATGCGGTAGTTTGGGTCTCTGAAAATACCTTATCGCAACAACCGCTGGGCCAATCAACTTTTAATCACCTAACGCCAACCAATACAGACACCGCAAGCCGTTATTTCCACCAGCTCTTTCGTCAATTACGCTGGCAAGCGCCTATTTGGCTTTGGAATATCAGTAATAATGGAGATATGACCACGGAAGAGGCACCAACAGTACTTTACTCTGCACCATTAAATGCCACTTCAGAAATACTCTCAAACGATATGAATAAGCTGTTACCTGCTCTTATTGAGCAAGGCACACACGCTGTATTACACAATCAAGCACACACTTATTTATTGGCTTTAGCCCGCTTTTTACAGCATGAAGGCGGTGAAAAACTCGCCAATAACTTAGCACCACTTCTATCGGGTTATCGCCCGCTACCGTTTGCTGGCATGCTCTTTAGTACACCCACTTACAATAACGTGTCTGCAACTTCATCACAAAATAATCAATGGATTTTAAATCACCATTGGAAAGCACTCCTCACGGCAAATTCACAGCTACCCTATCCATTAAAAGCCTCACCGTTAGGTTTAAATTCAAAACGTATTTTGCAATATACGGTTGCAACCGCCATGACGCTGTGGGGCATTGGTATGGTGGTCTCTTACTTTATGAATCGCCAATTAATTACCCAAAGCCAACAACAAGCGCAGTTGGCAACAGACAATCATCAATCTGAATTTGCCCGTTTGCAGGCACAATATGGCTTACAACAAACCTTGGGGTTATTGAGTTATCGAGAACAGACTGCGGTGCCATTTTGGTTACGCTTTGGCTTAAGTAGCAACACTCAATTGCTCAGTCATTTATGGCCGGTTTATAGCCAAGCGATGTTGCCATTATTACGTGATTCGACCCAACAACGTCTCGAAAATCATCTTCACGCATTTATACAGTATCCCCCTGAAAGTGCTGAACGAATTGAAGGCGCTCAATCTGCTTATCAAACACTGAAAGCCTATTTGATGATGAGTGATCCGTCCCGTATTGATCCGGCTTTCTTCACTGAAAGGGCATTGAATATCTGGCCTGAATATCACGGATTAAAAGATGGTGAATGGCAAACATTAGGCACAGAACTATTCACTTTCTATGCCTCTCAATTACCGTATCATAATGAATGGACTATCAAGCCTAATCGCACTTTAGTTGCCGGAAGCCGTACTATTCTTATTCGTCAAATTGGTCAACGTAATGGCGAGTCTGCGCTTTACCAAAAAATCTTACAACAAGCACAGCACAACTTTGCGGATATGACCTTGGATGATATGACGGGGGATACGGATGTCAGTTTCTTATTAAGCTCAACAGAAACGATACCCGGTATTTTTACTCGTAAAGCCTGGGAAGATTCTATTGAGCCGGCGATTAAAAAAGCCGTTTATGAAAGACGAGAAGAGATAGATTGGGTATTAAGTGACACACAAAAAGAGGCTGATATTGATATCTCACCGGAAAAATTGCAACAAAACCTGACTGAACGCTATTTTAATGATTTTTCAGGCAGTTGGTTAAGCTTCCTCAATGGCTTACAGTGGCGAGAAACACAAAGCCTCTCTGATACGATTGATCAACTCACATTAATGAGTGATGTCAGACAATCCCCCATTATTGCATTGATGAATACACTCTCTTATCAAGGTAAAACTGGTCGTCAGCAAGAAAAGCTAGCAGACTCTTTTGTGAATTCTGCCAAAGATCTATTAAACAAAGAACAGCAACCGGTTATTAGTCAAAAGGCGGAATTCACAGGACCACTTGAGCCTGTTTTTGCACCAATACTGGCTTTTACTGATCCGCAATCTTCCGCACAAAACAGCGATACATTGAGCTTACAAGCTTATCTCACACGTGTAACGCGAGTGCGCTTAAAACTCCAGCAAGTAGTGAATGCGCCCGATCCCCAAGCGATGTCTCAAGCCTTAGCCCGAAGTGTTTTTGAAGGGAAAACGGTCGATTTATCCGAAACACAAGATTATGGCAGCTTAATCGCAGCAAGCTTTGGGCAAGAATGGAGTGGCTTTGGACAAACACTGCTTGTGCAGCCGATGTCTCAAGCATGGCAACAGTTATTAGCGCCGACCTCACAAGGTATCAATACCCAATGGCGAAATGCCGTTGTGAATGATTGGAATAGGGCATTTGGGGGGCGTTATCCCCTCAAAAATACACAAAGTGAAATCTCATTACCTTTAATGGCGCAATATCTACGCCCTGATAATGGCCGTATCCAACGCTTCCTTGAAACCCACCTTAATGGTGTTTTACATAAAGAAGGTACACACTGGGTACCCGATACCACCAATGCCCAAGGCTTAACCTTTAACCCTGAGTTCTTAAAAGCCTTAGATAAATTAAGCTACTTAGGGGATGTGGTTTTTGCGAATGGTGAAGCACGCCTTTATTTTGAATTACGTCCGGGTACATCACCCAACATTATGCAAACCCACTTAATGATAGATAAACAGTCCCTTATCTATGAAAACCAACAACCGCAATGGCAACGCTTTGTTTGGCCAGCGGATACTGTCGCCTCTGGTGCATCACTCAGTTGGATCACCACCAATACCGGTACACGTATTTATGGCGATTATCGTGGCGTCTGGGGCATTATTCGTTTATTGGAAGATGCCAACATA
Organism: Proteus vulgaris; assembly: GCF_011045815.1. Lineage (GTDB taxonomy): Bacteria > Pseudomonadota > Gammaproteobacteria > Enterobacterales > Enterobacteriaceae > Proteus > Proteus vulgaris_B. The sequence continues at coordinate 1,270,563 of NZ_CP047344.1, forward strand.
GCCCCTTATGCCGGTAGCACCAGCAGTTATTCTGTTAATTGGAAAACCTTAAATGGACAATCCCTCAATTACACTTTAAGGACAGAAATGGGCGATGGTCCCATCGCACTCTTGCAACTACGCAATTTTGTTTTACCTGAAAAGATCTTTTTGGATTAAATACAAAATAAGGTAATTAAATAAAACGGGTTCTTATGGTTCGGGACAAAAATTCAAGTTTAATTGCTGGTTAAGTAAAGAGGGTTTACTGTATTTATAGAATAAAAGCATCTGCGACTTTTTTAGGGCCTTCATAAATTTCAATTTTTTCTAATTTTTCTAATAAATGATGAGGGGCATGTTCAACTAAAAACTGCATATTTCCCTCACTTATCCAATGTTCAGGCTCTTGTTTTGTGTGAGTGATTTCAATGGCAAGACTCCAGCTATTTGGTTCATAAGGTAGTTGAGTGGTTGGATAATAAAAACCAGCTAAAGGAGGTGGCGATTGTCTTCCTCCTTCAACCGAGGTTAACCAGACGATTTTAACGCAGACATTGGTATGCATATGACTTTCCAGTAGATACTATCTTCAGATAAAAAATATCCGCCTTAAAGGCGGATATTTTGCTATTTGACAGGGATTACGCTTCGTCAACGTTTTCTTCGTCTTCAGGTGTAGGTTCCACAATTCGAACTTTATTAATTCGATGGTTATTCACTTCTAATGGCTCAAATTCAATACCATCAATAAGGATCTTCTCACCAACAGTTGGAACACGTTGTAAATGCTCCATTAATAAGCCTGCTAAAGTTTCATACTCACGTTTTTCATCCAATTTTATTGGAATATAAAGTACTAAGTCTTCAAGTGGTGTAAAGCCATTAACAGTCCATGAACCGTCTTCATTTTGAACCAAGTCGTGGCGTGAATCGTTTTCTTCAGAACTGACTGGCAAGTTACCTGCTATGGTTTCCATTACGTCAGTTAACGTGACGATACCCTCAACTGAACCAAATTCATCTACAACAAAAGCGAAGTGAGTATGAGCACTTCGGAATTGTTCTAATGCTTGTAATAAGGATAAACCTTCAGGGAAGATCAGTGGCTGTGTTACTAACAATCGTAAGTTTAACGGCTCATTACGTAATTGTTGATTCAACAGCTGAATAACATTCACAACTCCAACAGGTTCATCACTGTGTTGTTCATCAGTAATCACTAGGCGAGAGTGAGGATCTTTTTCCAATAATTGGCGGATATCATCTTGCGTTGAATTTAAGTCTACATATTCAACATCATGGCGAGAAGTCATGATACTGTTGACATTACGTTGACTTAAACCAAGCACACGCACAATCATTTGACGTTCTTGAGGATCAAATACCTCTTCAGCATTAGAGACTAAATCGGATGTGTGATGATCTAATTCGGATGATTCAGGCTTACCATTAATAATACGTAACACGGCTTCAGCTGTTCGTTCACGTAAAGAACGAGAGGCTGATAAGAAACGGCGACGATTAAATTGTGCTAGCTGATTAAAGACTTCTATCATGATAGAGAAGCCGATCGCTGCATATAGGTAACCTTTTGGAATGGCGTAGCCAAAGCCTTCGGCAACTAATGCAAAACCAATCATCAGTAAGAAACTTAAACACAAAATCACAATGGTTGGGTGGTTATTAACGAAGTTCGTTAAAGGCTTACTTGCCAGGATCATTAAGAACATTGCGATAGTAACAGCCGCAATCATAACACCTAAATGATCAACCATACCCACTGCAGTTATTACTGAGTCAAGCGAGAATACCGCATCCAGCACGATAATTTGGGCAACAACAGACCAAAAGCTGGTTGTTTTACGTTGTTTTCCCTCATTGTGGTCTTTACCTTCTAGCCGTTCATTAAGCTCCATAGTGGCTTTGAACAGCAAGAATATCCCTCCGAGAAGCATAATTAAATCTCTTGCACTGAAAGGATGATCAAACAGTGTAATAAGAGGTTTTGTCAGAGTGATAAGCCAAGAGAGACTAAATAACAACACAACACGCATTATTAAGGCACATAATAGCCCTGTTATACGCGCTTTATCTCTTAGTTTTGCTGGGAGTTTATCTGCCAGAATAGCAATAAAAACAAGGTTATCAATACCAAGTACGATTTCGAGAACAATTAGGGTGGAAAGTCCTACCCAGATCGTCGGATCCAAGATCCATTCCATACAGTTTGTTTTACCTTCTATAAAGACGGCATATGCCGACTTGGGAATAATGAGCAATTTGGAGGAATTTTTCAATAATTTATTATCAATAGAAGGGTAATAATTTCATTTTGTATAAAAGATTGTGATACCAATTACATCAATAACTACCACCAAGTGAGAGAGTGAGTTACTATGTGATCAGGTTAACAAATTGTCAGTACATTGATACTGGCAGGTTTATTTTCAGACGGGAGTTATTTTCATGTCAAAACAGCAAATCGGCGTGGTTGGTATGGCAGTAATGGGACGTAACCTAGCGCTAAATATTGAAAGCCGCGGTTATTCTGTCTCTATCTACAACCGCTCAAGCGATAAAACTAATGAAGTTATCGCTGAAAATCCAGGTAAAAAACTGGTTCCGAATTATTCTATTGAAGAGTTTGTTGATTCGTTAGAAAAACCGCGCCGTATCTTATTAATGGTAAAAGCGGGTGAAGCAACGGATAAAACAATTGCTGCATTGACACCGCATTTAGATAAAGGCGATATCCTTATCGATGGCGGAAATACATTCTTTAAAGACACTATTCGTCGTAACCGTGAGTTATCAGCGCAAGGCTTTAATTTCATCGGTACAGGTGTTTCTGGCGGTGAAGAAGGTGCATTAAAAGGCCCTTCAATCATGCCTGGCGGACAAAAAGAAGCTTACGAATTAGTCGCGCCAATCCTTGAAAAAATTGCAGCTGTTGCTGAAGGCGAACCTTGTGTGACTTATATCGGTGCTGATGGCGCGGGTCACTATGTGAAAATGGTTCACAATGGCATTGAATATGGCGATATGCAATTGATCGCAGAAGCCTATTCCGTATTAAAACACTCTTTAGGTCTGACTAATGAAGAATTAGCAGAAACCTTCACTGAGTGGAATAAAGGTGAATTAAGTAGCTACTTGATTGAGATTACCGCTGATATTTTCCGTAAAAAAGATGATGAAGGTAAATACCTTGTTGATGTTATCCTTGATGAAGCTGCAAACAAAGGTACCGGTAAATGGACTAGCCAAAGCTCTTTAGACTTAGGTGTACCTGTTACTCTTATCACTGAATCTGTGTTTGCTCGTTATATCTCTTCATTAAAAGATCAACGTGTTGCGGCATCTAAAGTATTATCAGGCCCAACCCCTAAAGCATTCTCTGGCGACAAAAAAGCCTTTATTGAAAATGTTCGTCGTGCGCTGTATTTAGGTAAAATTGTTTCTTATGCGCAGGGTTTCCAACAACTGAAAGCGGCATCAGATGAATATAACTGGGATTTAAACTACGGTGAAATCGCGAAGATTTTCCGTGCGGGTTGTATCATTCGTGCGCAATTCCTGCAAAAAATTACAGATGCTTATAATGAAGATGCAAGTATTGCAAATCTGCTGTTAGCGCCTTACTTCAAACAAATCGCGGATGATTACCAACAAGCGCTACGTGATGTTGTTTGTTACGGTGTACAAGCTGGTATTCCTACACCAACATTCTCTGCAGCTATTTCTTACTACGATAGCTATCGTGCAGAAGTATTGCCAGCAAACTTAATCCAAGCACAACGTGACTACTTTGGTGCACATACGTATAAACGCACTGATAAAGATGGCGTATTCCACACAGAGTGGATGGAATAAGTAAGATTAAATATTAAGTTATATCTCGATTAATATAACAAATAAAAGGTGCTTATTAATGAGCACCTTTTTATTATCTAAATATTAAATATGATCTCAATAAATACCTGTTTAAACTTACTTTAAAACTAAGCTTAATATGCATGTTAATTAACTGAAATTCGTCTATTCTAATTATCTTTATTTCCTATGGGCAGATTTTTCTAATAGAGGTATTGCTCTTTCTTCTCCCCAGCTTTGTAGTGCAGCTAAAACGTGAGAGAGTGATTCTCCGTCTTCACTTAATTTATATTCAACTTTGGGTGGAATTTCGGCATATACTTTGCGCTCAATAAGCCCATCAGACTCAAGTTCACGTAATTGTTTAGTTAGCATTCTAGGTGTTATTGAAATAAGTTTTCTTTTTAGTTCATTAAATCGCAGTATTTTCCCCTGTAAATGGTAAAGGATCATGCCTTTTCCTTTACCTCCCATTAGCTCTAAAGAGGCTTCAACCGGGCATCCATCATAGGTATAGTTGTTATATCTGTTCTTTTTGACAGTATCCATTTGTATCCTATATACATAAATTGTGCGTACTTGCTAGATGGTAAATTATTATTAAAATAGCACAGATACAAGTGTCTTATTTGGAATAGGTGTAATAAATGAATTTATTAAAGATATTGAAAACACGTTATGCGACAAAACATTTTGATAAAAATAAAGTGATCCCTGAGCAAGAGTTAGAACAAATAAAAGCATTATTACAACTAAGCCCATCAAGTGTGAATACTCAGCCATGGCATTTTTTTATAGCAAAAAGTGATGATGCGAAGCAGAAAATTGCGGGATCAACAGAAGGCGGATATGAATTTAATAAAGAGAAAATATTAAGCGCTTCACATGTTGTGGTTATGTGTACAAAAAATACTTTATCTGAAGAATATCTCTCTCATCTACTTGAATTAGAAGATAAAGCTGGACGATATTCTACAGCAGAATTTAAAGAGCAGAATAAACTTGCCCGATCATTTTTTGTTAATTTACATGAAAAGCAACTTGATGATTTATCTCATTGGATAGAGAAACAAGTTTATTTAAATATGGGCTCTTTGTTATTAGGAGCTGCAACGTTAGGAATTGATGCTTTACCAATGGAAGGCTTTGACCTATCAAAAATAGATTCAACATTTTCTTTAAATGATAAAGGCCTCCATGCCGTGGCAATTGTTGCATTAGGCTATAGAGAAGAAGATGATTTCAACTACAATTTGCCAAAATCAAGATTGCCACAGAGTGAAATTATCACAGATATTTAAATTTTAAGTTTTTGATTTAAACCTCACTTAATAAAGTGAGGTTTTCTCGTGATATTTTGTATTTTATTAAGAAATATAAAAACTATTGTTCAGATGCTTTTATATAGTGTGTTTTTTCATTTATTTTATCTGATACTAAATCAGAATCTAGCTTGGTTTCTATTGATACATTTCCACTAAAAACATCATTCATTTTCTCTTTGTCTAATGCATTTTCCCAGCGAGCGACAACAATACAAGCGCAAGCATTACCCACAAGATTAGTTAATGCGCGACATTCTGACATAAAACGATCAATACCTAGGATCAAAGCCATACCGGCAACGGGAACGCTAGGAACAACCGATAATGTTGCGGCAAGAGTAATGAAACCAGCTCCTGTAACACCTGCTGCACCTTTTGAGCTGATCATGGCAACAAACAGTAATGTAATTTGCTCTGTTAACGACAAATCAACGCCTGTTGCTTGAGCGATAAATAATGCCGCCATGGTCATATAGATATTAGTACCATCTAAATTAAAGGAATAACCAGTAGGAATAACTAAACCAACGACTGATTTTTTACAGCCAAGTTGTTCCATTTTACTCATTAATGTGGGCAACGCAGCTTCAGATGAAGAGGTGCCTAATACCAACCAAAGCTCATCTTTTATGTATTTAATTAAAGAGAGGATAGAAAAACCATTATATTTAGCAACAGCACCTAAAACTACCAACACAAAAAGTAATGCAGTTAGATAAAAAGTAATCACCAACAACATTAAATTACCAATGGAAGAAATGCCGTATTTGCCTATAGTAAAAGCCATTGCACCAAAAGCACCAATAGGCGCTAACTTCATTAGCATACCAACCATCTTAAAAACCGGATCGCAAAGATGCTGTAAGAATTTTAATACAGGTTCACCTCGTGAGCCTATTGATGCTAATGCCAAACCAAAAATCACAGAAACAAACAGCACTTGTAAGATATTGCCGTTAACTAATGGGCTAACGATAGTATCAGGGATGATATTCATGAAAAAATCAACAAGAGAAGAGCTGTGTGCCTGAGTGACATACATTTCTACTCGGCTACTGTCTAATGACTCAGGAGAGATATTTAAACCATCACCAGGGCGAATAATATTGGCAGTGATTAATCCAATAACAAGTGCAATTGTAGAAAATGTAAGAAAGTAAATCATCGATTTACCCGCTACTTTTCCAACGGCTTTCATATTGTTCATACCAGCAATGCCGGTTACTACGGTTAGAAAAATAACAGGAGCAATGATCATTTTTACTATTTTGATAAATCCATCACCTAACGGTTTGAAAGATTCACCAATATCAGGATAAAAATGGCCTAATAAAATACCGAAAATGATAGCTATAATGACTTGGATATATAACACACGATAAAAGGGGAGCTTGCGGGATGAAGTCTGCATAAAAATTCCCTGTAACTGAAAGATATTGACTAAATAAAAAAGAAATTATGATGTAAATTATTATTTACATTTATTTTGTTGTGACAGGTAACTTAAAGGTATGAGTAAACTAGGTCAATAAAATAAAGTTGATTTTATCAAATATTGTGCTCCTCATCTAAAAAATTAGATTTTAATTCCTATTTTTGTATTTTTTTTGAAATTTATTTAACCTAAACATTAGGTTAATAAAATTATTTTTTTGTTTATTTTTATTGTGCTTATTTAATGATATGTATATTTAAATCGATTTTAAAGTGAATAAAAAAAGAGAAATGTAAATAAAAGTGGACGAGGAAAAATTAGTTTAAGAGGTAATAAGCAAATTATTTTTATTCTTAGGTTTATTATGGAAAGTATGTACCATTCACAAAATCCGTAATAAAAATAAATTCTAACCAACAAACAAAGAAAAATTCAGAAAGAATAATAAAGGCGAATATTGAGCGGAATTCTGAGATATCTCGTATTAAAATAAACAGAGAGGTATTATGATTGCAGAAAATAGAAATTTTAGTGAATATCTATTTTATTAGTTCTTTTAGTTTGTTAATAATATTATTTCTTATTTATAAATTATAAAAAAATAAGTATTTATTTGTGAAGGTAATAGATATGAAAAATAGAAGAGCACATAAGTGCTCTTCTATTGATTATAAAAAATACTTTTTATTTCACTGGAATTTTAATTGCATTATCAGATTCAATTTCAATAGCATCTAATGGAGCATCTTCAATAAATTCACTTGATGTTCTACCACTAAAGACATCATTCATTCTTTCTTTATCTAAGGCATTTTCCCAACGAGCAACCACGATGCAGGCGCAAGCATTGCCCACAAGATTGGTTAATGCACGACACTCTGACATAAAGCGGTCAATGCCTAGAATTAATGCCATACCTGCAACAGGAACACTTGGTACAACGGATAAAGTTGCAGCTAAAGTAATAAAGCCTGCACCAGTAACACCAGCAGCACCTTTTGAACTTATCATTGCGACTAAAAGCAGTGTAATTTGTTCTGTTAATGAAAGGTCGATACCAGTAGCTTGTGCAATAAATAAAGCTGCCATGGTCATATAGATGTTAGTGCCGTCTAAGTTAAAGGAATAACCTGTCGGAATAACTAAACCGACAACTGATTTTTTACAACCTACATTTTCCATTTTACGCATTAAGCTAGGTAAAGCCGCTTCTGAAGAAGATGTCCCTAATACTAACCAAAGCTCATCTTTTATATATTTAATTAAAGAGAGAATAGAGAATCCATTATATTTTGCAACAGCACCTAACACGACAAGAACGAATAATAATGAAGTTATATAGAAAGTCAGAACAAGTAATACCAAGTTACTGATTGATGAAATACCATATTTACCAATGGTAAAGGCCATTGCACCAAAAGCACCGATAGGGGCTAATTTCATTAGCATACCGACCATTTTGAATACAGGTTCAGAGAAGTTTTGTAAAAATTTAAGAACCGGTTCACCACGAGCACCGATAGACGCTAAGGCAATACCAAAGATCACAGAAACAAATAGTACTTGTAAAATATTCCCATTAACCAATGGGCTAATAACCGTATCAGGAATAATATTCATTAAGAAGCCAACAATTGAAGAGTCATGCGCTTTTGCTACATAACTTTCTACTTTGCTCGCATCTAATGAGGCTGGAGAAATATTGAGACCATCACCAGGGCGAATAATATTTGCAACAATTAAACCGATAATTAATGCAATGGTAGAGAAAGTAAGGAAGTAAGCCATGGATTTACCCGCGACTGTACCTACCGCTTTCATATTATTCATACCAGCAATACCCGTTACGACAGTTAAGAAGATAACCGGTGCGATGATCATTTTTACGATTTTAATAAAAGCATCACCAAGTGGTTTAAATGATTCACCAACGTCAGGATAGAAGTGACCAAGTAAGATGCCGAGTAAAATAGCAACAATCACTTGCACGTATAATACTTTATAAAGCGGTTGTTTTTTAGTTGAAGTTTGCATGAAAGTGTCCCTGCACCTATTGGTACATTATTTATATATTTATAAGTTAGAAAAAGACAGAGTTGTAAATAAAGTTTTACATCATTGTAATTTTATTGATGCTAACTTAAATGTACGAGTAAATCAGGTCAATAACATAAAATCTATTTAGTTAATTATTGAGTGCTGAATCGAAAAAAATAGTAAAAAAATTCTATCCCGTACATTTTTTAGTGTTAAATGTAACCGAATATGGAATTTAAGAGATAAAATCTACCTTTTAAATGATTGTTAGTATTAAATCTTGGCGAGGTTTTTGAGCAGATAATTTAAATATTGCTTTTGGCGTGTAAATCTATATATACAGTAAGAATTGATATCATGATAACAATTACCCTTAGCTGAATGATGACTAGGGTAATTGTTAAAAATAAATTAGCTCTTTTTATTACTCACTTTCTTCTTCACGAATAAAAGAAATTAATTCAGGTTGTGCAATACGTTTGTAATCTTGCGTATTAAGAATAATTGAGCGTTCCAATGTACCCGCATTAAAAGCGAGTTCATCAAAGCGTTCAAAAAGTAGCGGGTCAGCCACAAGCTTTAACGCTGGGTGAAAACTAAAGGGAGGGATAGCACCAAATACACATTGGGTAAGATCATCAACTTCCTTAGGGCTTGCCAGAGACGCTCTAGTTCCACCAATTTGATGCGCAAGTTTTGATAGATCGGCTTGTTTATCAGCGGGTAATATTGCAAGAACATGTTGTTTAATACCGTTACCTTTTATATGGCAAACAAGTCCTTTTGCTCCCTGTCCTAATTGTGTTCCTCTTATTTTTGCAACTTCTTCAGAACGACCTGCGGTAGGGTGTTCCATTACACGGTAAGTAGCATGATTTTGATCTAATAAAGCAGTCAATTGCTCAAAAATAGTCAAAGACATCAATGACTCCTGATTAATAAGTTATTTATTTAAGGTCATTATACGACTTTAAAAAAAATATTCTGCTGTGATGTTTATGGTTGGTTTTGATTATTTTGATAAGCTTTTCAAATTATTTTGTTACAAATGATAATATGTTAATAGTATTATCCTATTGAATTAATAGAGTAATTATATTACCTAAATTAATTAAGCATACTAATATGATAAATGAATTAACATTTATTCATTATCTTGATGATGATCAATTTAAGAACAAAAAGAATAGAACATATTAAAACATAGATTTAATTACTAAAAAGGAAGTCAATAATGGCAGTTTCAACATTCTATATCCCTTCTGTAAATAAAATTGGTTCGGGTTGTCTGGCTGAAGCGGTAAGCTCAATGAAAGACTTTGGCTTTCATAAAGCACTTATCGTCACTGATAGTATTTTAAATCAACTGGGTGTTGTTGATAAAGTCAGTAAGTTACTGACAGAAGCTGGTATTTCTAGCGTAACTTATGACGGTACTGCACCAAACCCTACGGTTGAAAACGTAGAAGCGGGTTTAGCTCTGCTGAAAGAAAATCAATGTGACTGTGTGATTTCTTTAGGCGGTGGTTCTCCACATGATTGCGCTAAAGGTATCGCGTTAGTGGCTTCTAATGGCGGAAAAATCGCTGATTATGAAGGTGTTGATCGTTCTGCAAAACCTCAATTACCTTTAATTTCTATTAATACTACCGCAGGTACGGCTTCTGAAATGACGCGTTTTTGTATCATCACTGATACTGCTCGTCATATTAAAATGGCTATCGTTGATAAAAACGTTACTCCAATCTTGTCTGTAAATGATTCAGAATTAATGATTGGTATGCCAAAAGGTTTAACCGCTGCAACAGGTATGGATGCATTAACCCATGCAGTGGAAGCGTATGTTTCAATTGCTGCAAACCCAATCACTGATGCGTGTGCATTAAAAGCAGTCACTATGATCAGCGAGTCTTTACGTAAAGTTGTTGATAACGGCGGTGATGAGCAAGCACGCGAAAATATGGCTTATGCACAATTCTTAGCGGGTATGGCATTTAATAACGCTTCTTTAGGTTATGTGCATGCTATGGCTCACCAATTAGGTGGCTTCTATAATTTACCTCATGGCGTGTGTAATGCAGTGTTATTACCTCATGTTCAAGCTTATAATATCCAAGCTGCCGCGGGTCGTTTAAAAGATATCGCACAAGCAATGGGTGTTGATGTTTCTGCAATGAGCGATGAGCAAGGTGCTAAAGCGTGTATCGAAGAAATTCGTAAAATGGCTAAAGATGTGGGTATTCCAGCAGGTCTGAAAGAATTAGGCGTAAAAGAAGAAGACTTCAAAACATTAGCTGAAAATGCGCTGAAAGATGCCTGTGCAATCACTAACCCTGTTCAGGGCACTGAAAGTGATGTTATCGAGTTATTCCGCCAAGCAATGTAATACTCAAGAAATAAATAACAACTAATATTTGTTATTTTATGTCTTAACTGAGTAATAAAAGCACCTCAAATTTTTCATGAGGTGCTTTTTTGTTTATGTGTTATTTTCTCGTTTGATAGCTCTAGACAGGGTTAATTAGCTAGAAATTATTCAGCTTTTTTATGGCGCTCTTGCAAGCAACCAATGACATCAGAGAGTGATAATGATTGGTCTTGTAACAATACCATTAAGTGATAGAGCAAATCAGAGGCTTCATTTCTTAGCTCTTCTCTGTCATTAACTGTGGCAGCTAATGCGGTTTCTACACCTTCTTCTCCGACTTTTTGAGCTATTCGTTTTGTACCACTGGCGTAAAGACGGGCAGTGTAAGAGCTATCTGGTGAGGCATTTTTACGCTCACGTAATATATTTTCCAGCTCATAGAGAAATCCCCATTGGCTTTGTGCAGGAGCAAAGCAACTCTCAGTGCCATTATGGCAAGTTGGTCCAATCGGATTCGCTAAAATAAGTAAAGTATCATTATCACAGTCAGGATAAATATTGACTAACTTGAGAAAATTGCCTGATGTTTCACCTTTTGTCCATAAACGTTGCTTAGTGCGAGAATAGAAAGTGACATTTCTACTTTTTAGTGTCACATCTAGCGCTTCTCTATTCATGTAGCCTAGCATTAATACATCACCTGAAATGGCATTTTGGATAATAACAGGCATGAGATTATCCACTTTTTCCCAATCTAATTGCGCTAATGTTTCACTATTCATTATATTCTTACCTTAACGTCATTTTCTGCAAGATATTGTTTTAATTCGTTAATGTTAATAATTTGTTTGTGAAAAACAGACGCTGCAAGTGCGCCATCAACATTGGCTAATTTAAAGGCATCAAGAAAGTGTGACATCTCGCCAGCACCACCAGAAGCAATAAGAGGTACATCGGCAACTTGGCGCACATGAGCTAATTGTTTTAAGTCATAACCTTGTCTGACACCATCTTGATTCATCATATTTAGGACAATTTCACCTGCGCCTAGCTTCTGAACTTCTCGTACCCAATCAAGTGTTTTCCAATGTGTTTGTTGAGTGCGTTTTTCATCCCCAGTGAATTGATAAACTAGGTATTCACCTGTTTTTTCATCAAACCAAGTATCAATGCCTACAACAACACATTGCACACCGTAACGTTCTGCTAAGCGTGAAATCAATGTTGGATCAGAAAGCGCAGGGGAGTTGATCGAAATCTTATCAGCCCCAAAAGAGAGAATTTTTCCTGCATCCTCAACGGAACGAATGCCACCAGCAACACAAAAGGGGATATCAATGACTTCAGCTACACGTGATACCCAGCTTTTATCAACAACTCGACCATCAGAAGAGGCGGTAATATCATAAAATACAAGCTCATCAGCGCCTTCTTTGGCATAGCGTTCAGCAAGAGGAACAATATCACCAATAATTTCATGATTTCGAAATTGAACACCTTTAACAACTTGTCCATCACGAACATCAAGACAAGGAATTATGCGTTTTGCCAACATGATATCGCCTCTTTTAATGTAAATTTGCCTTCTAATAATGCTCTACCAACAATAATACCAGCGACGCCAGATGCCGGAAGTGCTGCGATATCTTGTAAATTACCAATACCACCAGAAGCTTGAAATAGAATGTCAGGAAAACGTTGGCTAATTTCTGTATATAATTCAACGTTAGAGCCTGTTAATGTGCCGTCACGAGAAATATCGGTACACAACACATGTTTTAATCCGACACTTTGATAAAGTTCGATGATCTCTTCTAGGGTATAAAGGGAATTCTCTTGCCAGCCGCTCACCGCTACCCATTTTTTGCCTTGTTTATCAATACGAACATCAAGGGCTAATACAATGCTATCTGCACCATAGCGTTTAAACCAAGTTTTTACCATTTCGGGCTGACTGACCGCGGTAGAGCCAATAACAACTCTACTTGCTCCTGCATCGAGTAATGATTTCACATCAGCTTCAGTGCGAATACCTCCACCTACTTGTACTGGTATATTCACACAAGCAACAAGCGCTTTTAATAGTGAAATTTGGCGAGCAGAAGGATCTTTTGCACCCGTTAGATCTACTAAATGAAGCAGTTTTGCACCGTCTTTTTCATATTGTTGATAACGAGTCAGCGGATTATCATCGTAATCGCGTTGTTTGGCGTAATCACCTTGATGAAGGCGAACGACTTTTCCGTCAATTAAATCTAATGCTGGAATGATCATAACGCGTTACATCTCCAAAAAATTCTTGATAAGTTGAGCTCCAGATTTTCCAGAGCGCTCTGGGTGAAATTGCACACCATAAAAATTATCTTTTTGAATTGCGCTACTAAAACGAGAGCCATATTCAGTTTCAGCAATGGTTGATCCATTTAATGCTAAACCATAACTGTGAACAAAATAGAACCAAGCATCGTTATCAAGAGAACGAAAAAGGGGATGAGCAGGTTTCGCTAATACTTGATTCCAACCCATATGAGGTAACGGTAAACCTGCTGTATCTAACTTATCAATTGTGCCATCAACTAGCCCTAATAAAGGGATACCTTTTCCTTCTTCGCTTAGTGAAGCCAATATTTGCATACCTAAACAAATCCCTAAAACAGGCTGTGTTAACGCTTTAATTAAAGGAATTAATTCGCGTGCTTCCAGTTGTTCCATTGCTGCACGAGCTGTTCCCACTCCAGGTAAAAAGAGTTTATCCGCAGATAGCACAACGTTTTTTTCATAGGAAATAATAGGATCATAACCGAGTCGCTTAACGGCATAAGCGACAGAGGCTAAATTGGCACAACCTGTATCGAGAATAACCACTTTCATCACAGAACACCTTTTGAGCTTGGTAAAGTATTACCTTCAACACGAATGGCTTGGCGTAATGTACGACCAAAGACTTTAAATAAGCTTTCCGCTTTGTGGTGATCGTTTTTGCCTTTCGATTTTAGGTGTAATGTGCAACCCATGGTGTAAGAGAGTGAACGGAAAAAGTGTTCTATCATTTCCGTACTTAGATCACCGACACGTTGATATTTAAATTCTGCTTTGTATTCAAGGTGTGGGCGACCTGAAATATCTAATGCACAGCTTGCAAGGCATTCATCCATCGGTAATGTAAAACCAAAGCGAGCAATGCCGCGTTTATCACCCAATGCTTCACGCAGGGCTTCACCTAAAGCAAGACCCGTGTCTTCAACGGTGTGGTGATCGTCAATCACTAAGTCGCCTTGTACGTCGATATTCATACGAAAACCACCGTGAGTGGCAATTTGATCAAGCATATGGTCAAAGAAACCAACACCAGTGCTGATTTGGCTGTCACCTTCACGATCAAGCCAGATATCAATAGCAATTTGCGTCTCTTTTGTTTTACGTTCAACGTGAGCGTAGCGATCTTTTTTGGTGAGTTGTTCTGTGATGACCGTCCAATTAAGCTCATTTGTATTATAAAGTAAGCCTTTAATACCCATATTTTCAGCTAACTGAATATCTGTTTGTCTATCACCAATAACGTAGCTGTTATCTTTATCGAGTGCGCCATCAACTAAGTATTGTGTTACAAGCCCTGTTTCAGGTTTGCGACAAGGGCAGTTATCTTCAGGTTTATGAGGACAAATTAAAACATCATCAAAGGTTATTCCTTGTGATGAGAAAATTTGCATCATCAAATTATGTGGAGGGTCAAAATCCGCCTGAGGAAAACTTTCTGTGCCTAATCCATCTTGATTAGTGATCATAATAAGCTTGTAACCGGCCTTTTGTAGCGCGGTCAGTGCGGGGATCACGCCATTTTCAAAGGCGAGTTTATCGAGTCTATCAACTTGATAATCTGTAGGTGGCTCGGTGATTAAAGTGCCATCACGGTCAATAAAAAGAATTTTTTGGCTCATGGTAAGTTCCCTCAGTTGCGATTTTTATTGTTATCGTTTTATATTTTATACGTTTGCAGTTTGAATGTTTTTTATGGCATTAATCACGCTATCACATTCTTCGGTTGTACCGATAGAAATACGCAAGCAACCATTAAGCCCATATTGGCGTTGTTGATCGCGTAAAATGATCCCTTGCTCCCATAAAGTACGGAAAACCAGATTAGCATCAGTGAATTTCACTAAAATATAGTTGGTTTCACTGTTATAAACCTGTTCGACATTCGGTAATTTTTTTAATGCATCAGATAAAACCGTTCTGTTACGTGATATTTCAGTAACACGATTTTTCATCACGTCAATACCCGCTTCAGTTAATGCTTGTGCTGCAATGTCGGTAACAGGTGTTGACAGTGGATATGGTGCGATCACTTTTAGTAATAATTCAATGACAGGTGGATTGGCAAGCGTAAATCCACAGCGTAATCCTGCTAATGCAAATGCTTTCGATAAGGTGCGCAAAATGACTAAATTCGGATAATCTTCAAGCCATGAAACAATGGATGCTTGTGGACAGAATTCTATATAAGCTTCATCAACTGCAACTATAGCTTTGCCTTTAGCAAGTTCTAATACATCACGAATAAGTGAAGGGTTAACAATGTTTCCAGTTGGGTTATTAGGGCTACAAAGATAGATCAGTTTTACATTATCAAGCTGTGATGCCATCGTTTTAACATCGGGACTCCAATCAGCGAGTGCAGGAATAACACGTTGTTCTATACCAAATGTTTCTGCACTTACGCTATACATGCCGTAAGTAGGAGGACAATAAAGCACTGCATCTTTACCCGGTTCGCAAAAAGCACGAATAAGCAGTTCAATGGCTTCATCTGCACCACGGCTGACTAAGACTTGATTTGGATTAACACCCGCATATGTGGCATAACGATTAATGACATTAACAGGCTGACACTCAGGGTAACGGTTTAAATTTTTTTCATTAAAAGTAAATTCGGGTGCAACAGGGTATTCGTTTGCATTTAACCAAACCGAACCATTCCCGCCTAAACGTCTTGCAGACTGATAAGGCGTTAACTCACGTACATTTTTTCGGGCAAGTGAGGTGATATCAAATTCATTTTTCATCGTTATTTTTCCCCTGAGCCAAAGCATTAATACGAAGTGTGACCGCATTTTTGTGAGCGGTTAATTGTTCAGCTTGCGCTAATATTTCAATAGTTTGTGCTAAATCAGATAAACCTTGTGCCGTGAGTTTTTGTACAGTCATACGTTTCATAAAGTCAGCTAAACCTAAACTTGAGTAGGTTGAGGTATAGCCATAAGTCGGTAGAACATGATTAGTGCCTGAAGCATAATCTCCCGCTGATTCAGGAGACCAAGCACCAAGAAAAACAGAACCGGCACTGGTAATGCTATCAACACGTGTATCAGCATCATTAGTTTGAATAATCAAGTGCTCAGGACCATAACTATTGCTGATTTCAATACATTGGTTAAGATCGCGAGTAATAATGACTCTACTTTCAGCTAAAGCTTGTTTGGCAATTTCAGCTCGGCTTAATTGAGTAAGTTGTGTTTCAGTTTCAGCAATAACTGCTTTGGCTAATGTTTCATCTGGGGTTAATAACACAACTTGTGAATCAGGGCCGTGCTCTGCTTGCGACAGTAAGTCAGCAGCAATAAATGCAGGATTTGCATTGGCATCAGCAATCACCAATACTTCTGAAGGGCCTGCTGGCATATCAATAGCTGCACCTTGTAGTGATTGGCTGACTTGGCGTTTGGCTTCGGTAACATAAGCATTACCGGGGCCAAAGATTTTATCTACTTTAGGGATAGACTCTGTACCAAACGCCATTGCCGCAATCGCCTGCGCACCACCGACTTGGAAAATTTCATCAATACCAATTTGTTGAGCAATATATAA
This sequence comes from Proteus vulgaris, assembly GCF_011045815.1. Classification (GTDB taxonomy): domain Bacteria; phylum Pseudomonadota; class Gammaproteobacteria; order Enterobacterales; family Enterobacteriaceae; genus Proteus; species Proteus vulgaris_B. Next base: position 1,287,451 of record NZ_CP047344.1, read on the forward strand.
AATTTCATCAGCAATAGGAGGGGGAGAGCAAAGAATAACTTTGCGACAACCTGCAATACGCGCTGGGATACCTAACATCATTACGGTTGAAAGTAATGGAGCCGAACCACCAGGAATATAAAGTCCTACTGCATCAATGGGTCTGCTTACTTGTTGACAAAATACGCCAGGCTGAGTTTCTACTTCAATAGTGTTAGGAATTTGAGCTTCATGAAAACGGCGAATATTATTCATCGCCTGTGCTATTGCTTGTTTTATTTCGTTATTAAGTCTTGTTGTGGCTTCATCAATTTGCGTTTTTGGCACCAAAACACTTTCCGGCGCTGCCTTATCGAATTTTTGGCTAAGTGCTTTAAGCGCTTTATCCCCATCATTGCGTACCTGTGAAATGATGCTAGCAACTTGTTCTGTAATTGAACCGGATGCTGAAATAGCAGGGCGAGTTAATAGCACTTGTTGCTGTTCTTGCGTGCATTCATTCCAGTAAGTTAATGTATTAAAACCCGTTTTCATCATTTCACCTTATTCCATCATTTTTTCAATTGGTAAAACAAGAATTGAACTTGCACCTAATGCTTTTAGTTTTTCCATTGTTTCCCAGAATAGGGTTTCACTGCTGACCATGTGCATTGCAACGCGATTCTGGTCACCCGCAAGAGGCAGAATAGTTGGTCTTTCAGCACCAGGAAGTAACGCAATGACATCTTCGAGGCAATCACTTGGTGCGTGTAACATAATGTATTTTGATTCTCGAGCTTGGATAACGCCTTGAATACGCGTCAGTAAACGGTCGATAAGGGCTTGTTTGTCGGTTTCCATTTCCCCGTCGCGTTGGATCAAACACGCTTTTGAACGATAAATAACTTCAACTTCTTTTAAACCGTTAGCTTCTAATGTTGCACCAGTAGAAACTAAGTCACAGATAGAGTCAGCAAGACCTGCACGAGGAGCGACTTCAACAGAACCATTTAATAGGCATGATTTAAACTTGATACCTTTTTGGTCTAAATAACGTTTTAGTAGATTGGGGTAAGAGGTGGCAATGCGTGTATTATCTAGGCATTCAGCACCTTGATAGTTAAAATCGACAGGGGTTGCAAGAGATAAACGGCAACCACCAAAATCAAGACGTCGTAGTGTGAGATAACTTGGGTTTTCGCCTTGTGCTCGGCGTTTTAATAGCTCTTCTTCTAATACGTTTTCTCCAATAATTCCTAAATCAACCACACCGTCCATCACCAGACCTGGAATATCGTCATCTCTTACACGTAAAATATCGATTGGCATATTTTCCGCATAAGCGATCAGACGTTGTTGGTTTAAGTTAATTTTGATGCCACAACGTGCTAAAAGGGCACGAGACTCATCACTTAAACGACCTGATTTTTGCATTGCTATTCTTAATCTTGTTTTGTCTAACATAATATTACCCTGTCCTTGTCTTAATTTTTTGTTTGAAAATTAGCTATAAAAAAACCCCGGAAGTTGCCTTCCGGGGTTTTTATTGTTTGTCTGCATTCAGACCACCGGAAGCGTTTCTTAAACGTCTTCCAGCACTCATCGCCTGAAAGACTAGTCAGGATGATGGTGATGATGGTGGTTTAGTTGAATGCTATACATAATTATTTTCCTAGCTAATTACACTATTTGTTATTTGATGTGCTCGTTACTATTAATTTGTATGTATATAGTAACCAACATTCAGAATTTGTCTGCCTTTCAACCTACATGATTTGCAAAGTGAAAAGCAACCTATTTTTTAATAATAATTTAATTATTTTGTAACCTTTTGTTTTTAATGCTATTTTAATATTTCTCTTATTTACTTAATGTCGCAAGTGAGCGAGTATATAGGGGTATGCTAAAAATTAACGAAATATAAGTAGTATTTATATGTAATGGCGAAATGAAAATTTTATAGCATACTTTAACTAAGCCATTTAAGTAGGGGAGCAAAATGAAACGAATAACCATCGTTGGATTAGGTTGGTTAGGTTTACCACTTGCCGCTGCGTTGCGTGATGCAGGTTATCAAGTTAAAGGGACTAAAACCACCGAAGATGGCGTAGAAGCAGCAAGAATGAGTGGCGTTGATTGCTGTTTAGTGAATTTAACACCCGCAATTGAATGTGATAGAGATGATTTTGATTACTTAATGGAAACTGACGTACTGATCATCACGTTGCCACCAAGTGCCGCTGGTGGCGGTTATGATTATGTTGAAGCTATTCAAACGTTAGTGGATAGTGCAATGTCTCGCCATGTTACAAGAGTGATTTACATTAGCTCTACTTCTGTATATGGCAATCAAACAGGTAATATCACAGAAGAAATGGATATTCGACCAGAAACACAATCGGCAAAAATGTTAGCTGAAGTTGAAAACTGGTTACATCGTTTACCGTTAACCACTGTTGATATTCTTCGATTAGCTGGGTTAGTTGGCCCCGGTCGTCATGCCGGACGTTTTTTATCGGGTAAAAAACAAGTAAAAGGCGCGCATCAGTGTGTCAATTTAGTTCATTTAGATGATGTGATTTTTGCGGTTGAACAACTGCTTGCACAAAATGAAGGCGGCCATTTATATAATTTATGTGCCCCAATTCATCCTAAAAAGAAAGATTTTTACTCAAGAGTATCCTCTCAACTTGATCTTATTCCCCCTGAATTTGCAGATGAAGAGAAGCCGTTAATACGGGAAATTGACGGTCAGGAGATCTGTCGAGATCTTGGATTCCATTATCATTATCCAGATCCCGACAAAATGCCAATGAATTAACTTATAGGTAGTAACACGACATCACGGAAAATAGATCTTTCACTTAATTGTGCAAACCAGCGCTCAATATGTGGGAAGTGAGGTCTATCTTTACAAACCTCGAGCCATGGATAAACCAGTGGCGCGATAGCGATATCAGCAAGAGAGATTTCATCTCCAGCAAAATAAGTTGTTTTTGCCAGTTGGTTATCTGCAATTTTGATCAGTTTGTTAAGCTTTTCTTTTAATGCTTCAACAAGCTCGGGGTTCTGTTGCTCTTTAGGTGTGCGAACAATCATTATCATCATTTGTTGAATAGGTGAAAATAGGCTGCCATTTGACCAATCCATCCATTTTTCTACATTTACTCGTTGTTTAGGATCAATTGGATAGAGTGCGTTATTCTCATGTTTTGAGCATAAATAACGAATAATGGTATTAGACTCCCATAAAACAAAGTCATCATCTTGTAATGTTGGGATAGAAGCGTTGGGATTCATTGCTAAATAATTTGCTTCATTGAGTCCACCAAATGGACCACCAACATCAATTTGCTCATAAGGTACGTTTAACTCCTTTAAGCACCAAAGAACTTTTTTAACGTTAGATGAGTTTTTTCTACCCCAGACTTTTAACATAAAGGTCTCCTAAACCACGATAAGTAATAAAATTTCCCTCTATAGGGCGTTAAACATGAATATAAGATAAATCTCTATATATCAATGTTGGCGTCTTATTCCAGAAAGCCATATAGTAGGAAAGCTTTAACAAATTGATATAAAAGGGTGATCGGTAATGAAAAAAAATATTCCATCTGTTCTGGGTAAGGTTACCGCGGGAATGGGTTTACTGCTAATTATTTCTAGTCCTTCATTTGCGGTAAATAATCCTGTACCTCCTCAAATAGAGGCAAAATCTTATGTATTAATGGATTACAATAGCGGAAAAATTCTGGCATCGGAGAAACCTGATGAGCGTTTAGATCCTGCAAGTCTGACAAAAATCATGAGTAGCTATGTGGTTGGACAAGCCATCAAAGAAGGGCGGATGTCGCCAGACGATATGGTGATTGTAGGGCGCAATGCATGGGCAACAGGTAATCCGGTATTAAAAGGTTCATCATTGATGTTCTTGAAACCGGGTGATCAGGTCAAAGTTATTGATTTAAATCGAGGTATGGTCATTCAATCAGGTAATGATGCTAGTATCGCATTAGCTGAACATGTTGCGGGTAGTCAGGAAACCTTTGTGGATTTAATGAACTCCTATGCCAAAAATCTAGGTTTAACCAATACACATTTTAAAACAGTCCATGGATTAGATTCTGACGGGCAATATACAACAGCGCAAGATATGGCACTGTTAACAGCGGCTATGATCCGTGATGTACCATCAGAATACGAAATACATAAAGAAAAAGAATTCACATTCAACAATATTCGCCAGCCAAACCGCAATCGTTTATTGTGGAATAAGAATATGAATGTTGATGGCGTGAAAACTGGTCACACGAATGGTGCTGGATATAACCTTGTATCTTCAGCAACTGAAGGTGATATGCGCTTAATTGCGGTTGTTTTAGGAACTCCATCAGATAAAGTCCGTTTTGCTGAAAGTGAAAAATTATTAGGTTGGGGTTTCCGCTTTTTTGAAACGGTAACACCAGTTAAAGAAAATACACCACTAACAACACAAAAAGTATGGTATGGCGATAAAGGTGAAGTGGCTTTAGGTGTAGCTAATGATGCTTCAATCACTATTCCTAAAGGTGAACTGAAAAATTTAAAAGCCTCGTTTACTTTAACCAATCCAGTATTAGAAGCACCTTTAACGCAAAATCAGGTTGTGGGTACAGTTAACTTTTTATTAAACGATGAAGTCATTGAACAACGTCCTTTAGTGGTAAAAGAAGCGGTTGAAGAAGGTGGTTTCTTTAGTCGTATCTGGGATTTTGTGGTTAAAACAGTATCTGGCTGGTTTAACGCTATTTTTGGTTAATTTATCAATAATAGTTTTATCAACGCGTTACTGAGATTTCACCCATAAAGAAAGACTCGTTGTTGTTTTTTTACAAAAAATCCGTAATTGAAATACGATTACGGATTTTTTTGTATTTAATGAAATAAAGAGATTGCACACTTTAGCGTTTATATAAGTCCATCAATCTTCCCTTGATTATCAACATTTACGGCAATGGCCGCTGGTGTTTTCGGTAATCCAGGCATAGTGGTAATAGAGCCTGTCAACACAACAACAAAACCGGCACCTGCTGAAACATACACTTCACGCACATTTATCGTAAAATCAGTAGGGCGACCTAATAACGCGGGATTATCTGAGAGTGAATATTGTGTTTTTGCCATACATACAGGGAAATGGCCGAACCCCATATTTTCTATTTTTTCCAACATATTGCGAGCATGTTGGCTATAGGTCACACTATTTGCTCCATAGATCTCTTTTGCGACAGTATTAATTTTTTCATTAAGCGAGGCATTATCAGGATAAATTAATTGAAATTGGCTATGCTCATTTTCAAGTGTATCAATGATTTGATTTGCTAATTCAATACCGCCTGCGCCTCCTTTTTCCCACACTTTTGTAATTGCAAATCGACAATCTCTATCTAGACAAAATTGCTCTATAAACTGATGTTCTGCAATACTATCAGTAACATAGGCATTAAGTGAGATAATCACAGGTAAGCCATATTTTTTTAGGTTTTCAATATGTTTTTCTAGATTGACAATTCCTTTTTCAAGCGCAACTAAATCTTCATTATTCCATTCGCCTTTACCTAAACCACCGTTATATTTTAGTGCTTTTGTCGTCACAACAATCACTGCACAATCTGGACGTAACCCACTCATTCGGCATTTTATATCAAAGAATTTTTCAGCACCTAAATCAGCACCAAAACCAGCTTCCGTAATAGTGATATCAGCAAGTTGAAGGGCTAATTTTGTTGCTCTCACACTATTGCAACCATGAGCAATATTAGCGAATGGACCACCATGAATAATTGCAGGCGTATTTTCGAGTGTTTGCACTAGATTAGGGTTAATAGCATCTTTTAACAAACTGGCCATTGCGCCAACAGCTTGTAAATCGTTGGCAGTGACAGGGTTGCCATTGTAAGAATAAGCAACAATGATCTGAGAAAGCCTTTGCTTTAAATCTTGAATATCCTCAGCTAAACATAGAATTGACATAATTTCAGAAGCAACAGTAATAACAAAGTTATCTTCTCTTGTAATACCGTCTTTTTCGCCACCCAATCCCACAACAATATTTCGTAAAGCGCGATCGTTCATATCCATACAACGTTTAAACACGATTTGCTTGGGATCGATATTTAAAGGATTACCCTGATAGATGGAGTTATCAAGCATGGCGGCCAGTAAATTGTTTGCTGACGTAATCGCATGAAAATCGCCAGTAAAATGAAGATTAAGATCTTCCATTGGTACAACTTGAGAATAACCCCCCCCTGCAGCTCCCCCTTTAATACCAAAACAAGGGCCTAATGAGGGTTCGCGTAACGCGATAATGGCACTTTTTCCAATATGGTTAAGGGCTTGACCTAATCCAACGGTGACTGTTGTTTTACCTTCGCCTGCGGGGGTAGGATTAATTGCTGTGACTAAAACGAGTTTTCCTGTTTTTTTTGTAGCAACTTTAGACCAAATGCTGTGGCTAAATTTAGCTTTGTATTTGCCATAAAACTCGATATCATCTTGATCAATATTTAAATTTTTAGCAATATCTTGAATTGGTAAGAGGTGTGCTTCTTGGGAGATTTGAATATCTGATTTCATTTTAGTTCTCTTTTTTATCCCGTTTCTGATGTCTCTAGTGATCTCTACTCATCAACTGTAGCCAAGGATCTAAATAAGGCCAATGGATTGATTAAGTTGTAATTATTTTCTATTCGATAACGTGTTTATCGTCACACCCTTTAAATAATTTTTGTAACAGACTCCTGTCTTTGACATTTTGCTACTTATATTGAGTGATATTTCTGTTTTCAATATTGAGTTTTCTTCTACACGTATTTTAACTAAGGATGATAATTTAATCTCATCCCAAAAAGATATTCAAAAAGAAGAGCATCATCCTTGATTTTAGATAAGAATAAAAAAGGCGCTGATATCAGCGCCTTATCCATTATAAATATCTATATTTCGGACTCTTAAGTTTAGTCACATGAAATTTTAATAGCTAATCCACCTTGAGAGGTTTCACGATACTTAGCATTAATGTCTTTACCAGTTTCGTACATTGTTTCAATGACTTTATCTAAACAAATACGAGGGTCGCTGACACGACGTAAAGCCATACGAGATGAGTTTACTGCTTGTACGGCTGCGATAGCATTACGTTCAATACAAGGTACTTGTACTTGTCCTGCAACTGGGTCGCAGGTAAGCCCTAAGTTATGCTCCATCGCAATTTCCGCAGCAATACAAACTTGCTCTGGGCTACCGCCTAAAAGCTCAGTTAATGCACCCGCTGCCATTGAACAAGCAACACCCACTTCGCCTTGGCAACCTACTTCAGCGCCAGAGATAGATGCATTCATTTTGTAAAGAGAACCAATAACACCTGCGACTAAGAAAAAGCGAGTGTAAGAATTTTCATTTACAGGACGAATGAATTTATCGTAGTAAGAAAGTACGGCAGGGATAATGCCACATGCTCCGTTTGTCGGTGCTGTTACAACACGTCCACCAGCCGCATTTTCTTCATTGACGGCAAGGGCAAACATATTGATCCAGTCAACAACAGTCATAGGATCGGTTGTGGTTTTATCTTCTGTTACTAACATACGGCGTAATGCAGAGGCACGGCGCGGTACACGTAATGGCCCTGGTAATAAGCCTTCGGTATTAACACCACGCTCAATACCGGACTTCATCACTTCCCATACGGCACCGAGATGAGCAGAAATTTCTTCTTTACTGCGCAATGCTAATTCGTTTTGCATCACTAATGCAGATAAAGAGAGGCCTGTTTCTTTACAGTGGCGACGTAAATCAGCCGCATATTGATAAGGATAAGGGACTTGAACCGTATTTTCTTCAGGTTGACCAAAATGCTCTTCATCAACAATAAAACCACCGCCAATAGAATAATAGGTTTTTTTCAATAGAACCTGTTCACCATTATAAGCGGTGATGGACATACCATTCTCATGGAGGGGTAAATTGCTTTTATGAAAATTCATACCACCATCAACAGGGAAATCTACTTCTTTAATGCCATTTGCTAGCATTAAGCGACCGGTTGTTTCCACTTGTTTAATGAATGGCGTAATAGAATCTATATCTACAGTATCGGGTAAGTTTCCTGCTAATCCCATAATAATTGCCGTATCAGTGGCGTGACCTTTACCGGTTAAAGATAAAGAGCCATAAACATCAACGATAACGCGGGAAACGGAAGAGAGAAGGTTTTTTTCAGCAAGAATATCAACGAATTCTTTCCCAGCTTTCATTGGGCCTACGGTGTGTGAGCTTGAAGGACCGATACCAATTTTAAAAATATCAAAGACGCTAACCATAATATTCGCCTCCCTAATTAATTAAAGGCGCAACTGTGTGATTATTAGAGTGATAAGTGTCAGTTTTGAAGTCTAAATCTGTAATGGCTACTTCCTTTTACGAAAGTAGCCATTAGATGCCTTATTAGCCCATGAAAGAGTTAATTAAGCTATAGAAAACTGCTGAGATTGCGATAAGACCCATGATTACAACGAATACGTTGCTGATATGGCCTTCGTATTTCTTCATCGCTGGTACTTTACGGATTGCATACATAGGCATCAGGAACAGTAACATTGCGATAATTGGACCACCTAATGTTTCAATCATACCTAAAATGCTTGGGTTTAATGTTGCAACGATCCACGTTGTAACCAACATAAACAGTGCAGTGATTTTGTTTAAACGATCTTTTTCGATTGTTTTACCTTTTTCACGCAGTGATTTGATGATTAAACCGTTGAAACCTTCACGAGCACCTAAGTAGTGACCTAAGAAAGATTTAGTGATCGCAACGAAAGCAATAAATGGAGCAATATAAGCAATAACGGGTGCTTCAAAATGGTTAGCTAGGTAAGACAGGATACTAATGTTCTGTGCTTTTGCTTCTGCTAAGTTTTCTGGTGTTAAGCTAAATACACAGCTAAACACGAAGAACATAACAGTGATAACCATCATAATGTGAGCATAAGCTAAAATGCGTGAACATTTTTTCTCAGCGTTTTCACCGTATTCTTCTCGTTTTGCAACAGCAAATGCAGAGATAATAGGCGAGTGGTTGAAAGAGAACACCATAACTGGGATAGCTAACCATAGTGTGACTAACAGACCTTGACCCATACCTGATGTTGTTGCGTGATCAAAAGAGAGTGTATCAAGGATAGCACTATTCCACTCAGGAATAAGATACAGCGCTAAAACCATCAATACTGCAACAAATGGGAACACTAGTACGCTCATTGCTTTAACGATAGCTTGTTCACCAAAACGAATAATCGACATGATACCAAGGATAAGTACCAGTGATAAAATTGCACGAGGTGGTGCAGACATGTGCATTTGGTTCACAATAAAGCTTTCTACTGTATTGGTGATAGCAACACTATAAACCAATAAAATAGGATAAATAGCAAAGAAATAGAGCAGAGTAATCAGTTTACCTGCTGTTTTACCAAAGTGTTCTTCAACAACTTCAGTGATATCTTCACCTGGATTTTTACCTGATAACACAAAGCGAGCCATACCGCGGTGTGCAAAGAAGGTCATTGGGAATGCAAGAACTAACATAATCAACAGAGGAATTAATCCACCAATCCCTGCGTTGATAGGTAAAAATAGAACACCAGCACCGATAGCCGTACCGTATAAACCTAACATCCATACTGTATCTGACTTACGCCATGCTTTGTAATCACCTTGGGTGTTACCCGATGCGATAGAACCAGCTTTGGTTGTATCCATAATACTCTCCGAAATAACGCGGTAAAAAAATAATGAATAAAAATAAGTGTGCGATTTTATTTCTTATCAGAAACAATCACGACATAAATTTAATTATGAATAAATGAGTGCATTGAGTACCTGGTGTTATCTCAATATCTTCAATTACCACATACTAAAATCTTTAAATTTCAAAAGAATTAGACTCTTCTAAAATTTGAAAAAATATTCGATAAGTTTATATCCAGACTTAAGAGGTGCAGAATATAGTGTTTTTCAGGATAAACTACCGTGATCACCATCTCAAATGCTAAATATAACTGAAAAACCTAAAAATGTAACATTTTTTATATTTTGTGTTTTCAGAGGGGGTTTTTAAAACATTTTGAAATACTTTTCCATTTTTTATTGGTATTAAAAATAAATCTAAATACCTAAATGTTTATATGTTAATGATTAAATTCAGGCTTTTTTATTTCTTATGAAATAAATGATTTAAATCAATTGAGTTATTTTTGTTCACAATTAAAACATTATATTAACCTCATACATTATTGATATATAAGAATTAATTATTTTATTTTATTTGTGTATAAAACTAGACAAAAGAATATAAAAATAAGGGAATACGATTATTTATTAATGATTTTACTTTATTCTATGAAATAAATATAACAATAATTCAATCATAAGTAGAATATTGTTTATTATTACGGCAATAAATTTGTTAATAAATGAGTTTGATACATTACTATATAGCGAATATAAAAACTTCATTTTGATTAAAATAACAACACATTTATTTTTGGACAAATAATATAATAATAGAGGATATTTTTATTTATATATTAATATATCGAAGTGGAAGTTTACTTAAGTTAAATATAAAAAGACCACAATAAATGTGGTCTTTTTTAATGTAAGAAAGGTTAGGCTTTTGTCCAACCTTTACGAATAGGATAAGCAAAACAGAGCTGATAAAGCTGTTGTACCCATTTTTGGAGTATATCGCCGCCTTTAGACCAAAAGATCTGGCTTAAACCACAAGACAGTAGTGCAACGATAAATGCGCCTACCATATCGATTGGCCAATGCACACCAAGGTAAATACGAGCCCAAGCAATCGCTAGTCCTAAACCCAGCATAATATAACCAATACGTTTACTGTTATGCCAAAACAGATAAGCTAAGGCAATGGTAAAAACAAATGTACCGTGGTTGCTAGGGAATGAAGGTGTTGCATCATGGTCAAGGAAGTTATGGCCAATATTAGCGGCAAACGGGCGTTCATGAGGGGCGATTGCACCAATCAGCCAAGAAATAGAGAGCGCAATACCCAAAGATACAGCTGCTTTACATGCTAATGTTCTTTGCTGGCTAAGATATTTTTCATTACCCCATAGCCAATAGAACGCTAAAGAGAGCGGAAAAAGATAGACAAGATACTTAGCAATAATAACCGCCATGCCAATTTCGAAAGGTGATGCTGCAGGTGTTGCATTCATCATTGAAAATACGGCTAAATTAAGTTGTTCCAGCAAAGTAAGCTCCATACATGTCGTGCTGATAAGCGATGTTTATGATACATAATACGCAAGTTTTCAAGGGTAAATGAGGGAGTAATAGGGGTAAAGTGTTTTTTTCTTATTTAATTGTGCTTTTTTTAAAAGATTTGTCAGTTTTAGCTCAAATTGACCAAAAACACGCTTAAAAAGAGTATTACGCTTACTGTATTGCTCTCACATTGCTCTTTTTCTTATCTTCAATGAGGAATAAATAAATGTGGCTCCAAAAAAATATTGTACTTAATGCCAAGCCAAGAGGGTTTCATTTAATTACACAAACATTGATCCAAGAATTACCCGAACTAAGACAATACAAAATCGGAATTGCTCACTTTTTTATTCAACATACTTCAGCTTCATTGACGATAAATGAAAATGCCGACCCGACAGTACGAAGTGACTTTGAAAGCTTCTTTAATCAAAGTGTAAAAGAGAATGAAGATTACTATCTTCACACTTATGAAGGTAGTGATGATATGCCAGCCCATATAAAAAGTAGCTTACTTGGGCAAAGCGTCACTATTCCTATTAGCCAAGGTGAACTTAATTTAGGAACTTGGCAGGGGATTTATCTTGGGGAGCACCGTGAGCGTGGTGGGCGTCGTCGTATTATAGTGACATTGCAAGGTGAGTGTTATTAGATTGCAGGCAATAAAAAACCCGACAGTTATTTCACCAAAGGGGTTGAAACTATCGGGCTCCTCAATATTTTGGGACATCAAAGAAAAGCAGTGGCACTAATTCAGACTCCGGGTTAGACAGAAAGTTCGCTGACTAATGAAAAAAAATAGAATTATTTTTTGGAAAGAGGGGATTATAAAGAGATAATGAATGAAATAAAAAAGGAAAAGCGCTAAAACATATTGAATATTAAGCTGTTTTAGCGCTTTTTTAATTAGTTGTAGATGCCTAAATTTTCTTTAGCATATGCTTCAAAATCTGTGCAACCACCAATGTGTTTCTCATCAATGAAAATTTGTGGCACAGTTTCAACTTCTTTACCGACGGTTTTAGATAAATCAGCTTTTGTAATTCCTTCAGCTTGGATATCTACATAGCGGAAATCAAAATCGTCACGTTTTTCAGCCAGAGTTTCAGCCAGTTGTTTAGCACGTACACAATATGGGCAACCCGGACGACCAAAAATAACAACAAACATACGACACTCCTTATTGAGGAAATAAAATTCAGGCATAATAGTCTTTATTGTTTGATACTATGCCCTTTTATTAGACTAAACAAAAACAGTTATTGCCTTTTAGTGTAATAAATTATACCAATTTGCCGAATAATGAGATAGGACTGCGATACAGCATTTAGCGGAGAAAATATGGAAAAGCCTTCTAAACGGGATATGAAATCACTGTCTGATATGCCAAAACCCATCATAATCATAGAGATCGTGGGGATTATTTTATTAGTAGTTGCTTACTTATATATCAATCAATATATCACCTCTCCGCAGTGGTTAGGCACCTACACAGGGCAATTAACTCTGATTGTTCTAGGGGTTATCTGTATGATCCCACCTTCTATTCATATTGTATGGCGGGCGATTTATCGTTTAACGTTTTTAGGTATTGATAACAATCTTGCGAATAATAAAAAGAAAAAAGAGAATAACAAAGAATAGCGTACTGTTTTTTCTCAACAAAGCATGAAAGACTAAGAAAACCCAATTTGTAAATTGGCTTAATTTTCTTAGTTTTTCTATTTATTAGTGCCTTCAAGATAGAAAAAGTGGCAAAATAGCCTCAATGCCAAAAGGCACTCTTTTCTTTAGCGCGTAAAGGTTATTTGAATGAACGCTGTTGTTACCCCCGATCTGGATCAGCTAAAATCTTGGCTTGATGAACTACAGATTGCTTATTATGAATGTGACTCTTGTCAGGCGTTACATTTACCACATCTTCAATATATCAGCGGCATATTTGACGCTAAAATTGATATTCTTGAAGATGTGCTTGTATTTACCGCTATCGCTGAATTAAAACCCTCAGCAATAGTGCCTTTAATGGCCAATCTTAGCCAAATTAATGCAAGTTCATTGTTTATTAAAACATTTTTAGAAATTAGTGATGAAAACTTACCTAAATTAGTATTCTGCCAATCATTCCCTGTTGCTGCGGGGATCTCACTGAATCAGTTTGATCTGTTCTTACAAAAAGCAGAAGAACAATCGGCTGAAGTTGTCAGTGAAATTTTTAATAATGGTTTCTTGTATGGTGAAAAACAAGAAAGCGAAAATGAAGAAGATGAAGAAGAAGTTGAAATAAGTAGTTCATCAACGGACTCCTCCTATACTGTACATTAATATTAATCTCCATAACGGTCTCAAAATCTTATGCAATGCGCACGATTTAGTGCGGGTGATTGTCATTCTTGTGAATGGCTTTCTCTTGCTTATTCTGAACAAATCAAGAAAAAACAGCACAGCTTATTAGCATTACTACCTGAAAATTATGCTTTTGATAAATTAGCGCCCGTTGAAAGCCGACAAGCGCAATTTCGTAACAAAGCTAAAATGGTAGTTAGTGGCAGTGTTGAAAAACCAGTATTAGGCCTAAAAACACGAGAGGGTGTGGCCGTCGATTTATGTGAATGCCCTCTTTATCCTGACTCATTTATACCTATATTCCCGATTTTAAAAACATTTATAGCGAGAGCAGGGTTAGTACCTTACGATATTGAGCGTCGTCGTGGCGAACTTAAGTTTATTTTATTAACCGAAAGCAGAAGCAATGGCTCGATGATGTTGCGTTTTGTTTTGCGTTCAGAAAAAAAATTAGAACAACTTTATAAAGCACTTCCGTGGTTACAAGAACAATTGCCTCAATTAGCTGTTATCTCTGTGAATATTCAACCTATTCATATGGCTATTCTTGAAGGTGAAAAAGAGATTATTCTGACTGAAAAAACATTTTTAGATGAATCTTTTAATCAAATTCCATTACATATTCGCCCTAGAGGTTTTTTTCAAACTAATCCAGAGGTCGCTTCATCACTTTATGCAACGGCAGGTTGTTGGGTAAGAGAATTAAATATCTCACATTTGTGGGATATGTTTTGTGGATCAGGGGGTTTTGGATTGCATTGCGCAGATAAATCAACCCAATTGACAGGAATTGAGATTAGTCCTGAAGCAATAGAATGTGCGCGTTTATCTGCTCATGAATTAGGATTAGAGCATGTTGAGTTTCAAGCCTTAGATTCAACAGGATATGCATTAGCTAAAGAGTCAGTACCTGAATTAGTGCTTGTTAATCCGCCCAGACGGGGGATCGGTGAGGCACTGTGTGGCTATTTAAATAAAATGAAACCGCGCTTTATTCTGTACTCTAGTTGCAATGCTCAAACCATGGCAAAAGATATCCAGCAACTTTCTCATTATCGTATTGATAGAGTGCAGTTGTTTGATATGTTTCCTCATACTGCTCACTATGAAGTGCTTACATTATTGGTATTACAAGACAGTTAAGATATTCATTACAAAATAGGTAATGGGTGTTAGTATAAATAAGTATTTAACGCTCGATGGATAACATCGGGCGTTTTCTTTTTTGATTAGATAGGCATTCTATTTTATGCAGAATTTAAAAGCGTTGTTATTAGTGATGGTGCTATTAGGGCCATTAGGGATCGATCTCTATTTACCGACCATACCTGCTATTGCTCAAGACTTAGAAAGTAGTGAATCCCTTATTCAATCGACTATCGCTTTATTTATTTTAGTGCTGGGGATAGGGCAACTTATATCAGGGCCTTTGGTGGATAAGTTTGGTCGTAAACCTATCGCTATTGTTGGGATCTTTATCTATATTGTAGGTTCTATCATTGCTACGATCTCAACAGACTCAACACTTTTTATTATTTCGCGATTATTACAAGCGTCTGCGGTGTGTTGTACTTCCGTTGTGGCTTTTACCTGTGTTCGTGACTGCTTTAATGGTAATGATGCTGCTCGTGTTTTCGGCTTTTTAAATGGTACTTTAAATATTATTCCCGCACTCGCACCCTTATTAGGTGGATTATTGGCTGAATATTGGGGGTGGCGCGCACCTTTTGGATTTTTAATTTTCTATTCAGTATTTGTGCTAGTTTTGATCACTCGCTTCTTACCTGAAACTAAGCCTGAAAATACAACTCAATCAAAACAGAAATTAAGTAAAACATACCTTGAGATTTTGTGCAGTAAACGTTTTTTAACTTTTGCCCTAGTGAATGCAGGCACAATGGGAATGGCATTAACTTATGTTTCATTTGCCCCTATTGTTTTGATGAATGATGCGAAACTATCACCGCTGATTTTTTCCATTGTTTTTGGTGTAAATGGTTTTTGGATAATGTTTGTTAGTTTTTATGTAAACCGTGTGATCCACCGTGTTGGAAGACCAATTTGTTTGATCTTAGGAGGCGGATTAATGGGATTAGGCTGTGTGAGCTTGTTATTAAGCTTAATGTTTATTCCTGCTGGAATACAAAACCATTGGCTGATTTATATGCTCCCTGTAGCAAGTGCTTGTGCCGGATTAGCCTTTATTATGGGGCCTGCGACAAGTTATGCACTTGAGCCATATTCGCAAACGGCAGGTATTGCCTCTGCTTTAGTTGGTTTTATTCAAATGGCAGGCGGTGCTGCTTTTGGTTTAACGGCACTGGCATCACCAGTACAACCTAAATTAGCGTTAGCCGTTGTCATGTTAATTGGGAGCTTGTTGGCATGGAATGCATATCGAGTAAGCCATAAAGAAGCATCAATAGAAAAGCTGGCGACACAAGAATAGAGCCATTATTTGCTATTATTTATTCAGCAATAAAAAATACCCCAGAGTGAAAAAATTCTGGGGTATTTTTTTATCGGTAGCTTGGTTTACGTATTTTTAATTACGATGTTCAAACTCTAAGGCTTTTTTCTCAATCAATCTCATTAGAAGAGTCAGTATTCCGTTGATGCCTAAATAAATAATACCTGCAGCAACAAAGACCATCACATCATAACTTTGACCAAATACTTGCCGGCTATAACCAGTTAATTCAAGCAAAGTGATCGTACTGGCGAGTGAGGTACTTTTAAATATTAATACAACTTCGTTTGAATAGGATGAAAGCGCACGTTTAAATGCATAAGGCAATATTACTCTTGCCGTTTGCACTGGTGACATACCTAATGCTTGGCAAGATTGCCATTGTCCTGAAGGAATAGCTCTTACTGCACCATAGAAAAGTAAGGTTGAATAAGCGGCACTATTTAATGCTAATGTGACCATGGCACAAAACCAAGGTGTTGATAATAAATCCCAAATCATAGGGAATTTTTGCAACACAGGAAATTGTCCAGGGCCATAATAGATTAAGAAAAACTGTACTAATAACGGTGTACCGGTAAATAAGGTGATATATGCTTTTACAATTTGAGTAATAACAGGCGTTTTTAATGCCAAAATAAAGGTCATTAAAACTGAAAGTGTAAATGCTACCAATAAAGCCACTAATGTTAATGACAAGCTGGTTGGTAATCCCGGTAAAATATCAACAATATAATCCCACATTATGAGGCACTCCGTTCAAATCGAGTTGTTCTCATTTCTAACCATTTCAGGATATATTGACTGACTAGCGTAATGGCTAAATAAATCAGTGCAACAATACTATACCAAGTAAAAGGTTCTTGGGTTCTATTAGCTATACTTTGTGTTTGTAACATTAAATCATTAACACTGATTAATGAGACTAAAGCCGTATCTTTTAATAAAACTAACCACTGATTACCTAAACCGGGTAAAGCATGACGCCACATTTGAGGCATAATAAAGCGGAAGAAAATAGTAATACGACCCATACCTAATGCTTGGCCGGCTTCCCATTGTCCTGTTGGTACCGCTTTTAAGGCGCCACGTAATGTTTGTGAGGCATAAGAAGCATAAAGAAGTGAAAGGGCGATAACACCACAATAGAAAGGTAGAGATTCAGTATCACCAAAATCTATTTGTAAGGTGAAAGAACCTAATTCAATGCCATCCATTAAGATCATGACACCTTGTAAGGTGCCATAATAGACAAAAAGAACCACCAGCATTTCTGGTAGTCCTCTGATTAGTGTTACCCAGCATGTTCCTAAGAAAGCAAAGGCTTTCCATCTCGCGGATTCCCATGCTGTAAACAACATGGCGAGAACTAATCCGATGATAAGAGCAGAAATAGCAAGTGAGACCGTAGTAACGGCCGCACCTGCTAGAGTTGTTATTTCATTCATTTATTAAGCTATTATTGTTATTCAAACCATTTTTTATAAATGACATCATAAGTGCCATCAGCTTTTACTTCAGCTAATGCTTTGTTCAATTTATCTTGTAAATCAGCATTGCCTTTTCTTACTGCGATCGCAAGGCCTGTACCAAAATAGTTAGGATCTGCAACTTTATCGCCTACAATACCTAATTCAGGATTTTTTTTCAGCCATTCATTTACAACTGCAGTGTCACCAAAGATAGCTTCAATACGACCATTTTTAAGATCTAATACTGCATTTTGGTAACTGTCATAAGGAACAGTTTTCATTTCTTTGTGTTGCTCATTGATGAATTTCTGATGGGTTGTCCCATTCTGAACACCAATTTGTTTGCCTTTTAAGCTAGCAACATCAGAGATTTTACCTGTTACTGTAATAAATACAGCGGAGTTATCATAGTAAGAATCCGTGAAATCAACTTGTTTTTGACGCTCAGGCGTAATATCAATACCCGCCATTAATGCTTCAAAACGACGGAATTTCAGACTAGGAATTAAGCTATCAAAAGACTGATTGGTAAAGGTACAATCTGCATTAATTTTTGCACACATTGCATTAGCGAGATCAACATCAAATCCTACAATTTGGTTATTGGCATCAATCATTTCAAAGGGCGGATATGTTGCTTCAGTGGCAAAACGGATTGTCTCTTTCTCAGCCGCAGTTGCAGAAAGTGTAATACTGGTCAGAAGTGCTGCAAATAATATTTTTTTCATTGTCTGATCCCGATTTAGTGTGACAAGTAATTAGCAAAAGCTTCCGTTTGTGGAGCTGCGAAACGATAGTTATCACCTTGCTCTATAATACGGCCGTTTTCCATATATACAACTTTGCTCGCGGCTTTGCGTGCAATTTCAACTTCATGGGTCACAATCACTTGTGTAATACCCGTTTCAGAAAGCTCTTTAATAATATCAACAACTTGAGCTGTAATTTCAGGATCTAATGCCGCTGTCGGTTCATCAAATAAGAGAACTTGAGGCTCCATCATTAATGCTCTTGCAATGGCAACACGTTGTTGCTGTCCACCCGATAAATGTAGTGGGAAGCGTCCTGCATAATCACTTAAACGTAAACGCTCAAGTAACTTCATCGCTTTTTCTTTAGCCTGTGGTTTTGATAAACCTAATACACGACAAGGTGCTTCAATTAAATTATCAATAACTGTCAAATGTGGCCATAAATTATATTGTTGAAATACCATGCCTACATTTTGGCGTAATGAACGAATTGCCTTTGCGTTAGGCTGTTGGCTAAAGTCAAAATGTAGACCCGCAATTTCTAATTCACCTGAACGTGGCATTTCTAATAAATTAAGAACTCTCATTAGTGAGCTCTTACCTGCACCGCTTGGCCCTAATAGAACCATTGTTTCACCAGCAGAGCATTCCAGATTAATATCATAGAGTGCTTGGTGCGAACCGTAGAAACAATTTATGTTTTTTAATTGAATACTCATGCGTTTTTTCTGAATAGTCATTAACTGGTTCAAATAATAAAACGGTAAGAATAATTATGCAACTAAAACTGCATAATAAAGTGGTTTTTTTACGTAAAAATGGGTAATAAAGCTATTTCTTTTCACTGTTAGGTGAATTTTTATCCAGCTTGTAAGCGTTAGTACTTATCGTTTTAGCCATACCTTTGAAAATAAATAAGTGTGCAGGCATCATCGCAAACCAATAAAGTAATCCACTAAAACCGGCAGGATGCCACCAAGCACGAACATCGATTGAACGAAGGTTGCCACTATCATGGATAGTAAAAGAAAGACGACCTAAACCGGGTGCTTTCATCCCAAATAATAAGGTAAGTTGTTTTTCTGGCTCGAGTTTGATCACTCGCCAGCCATCAATCATATCACCAAGCTCTAATGTGTCTCTGGGCGGTCGGCCATAAGTCACTTTATTTCCGACCATATCATCCATGATGGCGCGGGTTTTCCATAGCGCGTTACCATAAAAGTAGCCTTGTTCACCGCCAATCTGTTGTACTGTATGCCAAAGAGATGCAGCACTAGCGGGTGTTGAGACAGTACAACCTGCATTTTTAGGGTAATAACCATAACCCGGTTTCCAGCGATTACGAACCGCTGGAGAATATCCCCAATCCTGATTATCTAAAGCTGCTTCTTCATCAGCCAATGTTTCTTTTACTGCATCATCAAATTTAATTAGGGATTGAGGAATAAGTTCGCGTAAAGGAGCATCATTGGCTGGAAGATCATGTTTTAACCCTTGAATAAGCTCTTTAGCAATGGAAGTTGGTACGGACGTTATCATACTGATAAAGCCCGCAGAAATAAGACTTCCCGGCATAGGTAAGGGGATCAAGACACGCTTTTTACCTGAAATTTTAATAAAGCGCTCAAAAAGAGTTTGATAGCTAATATATTCGGGACCACCAGCATCAAAAATACGATGTTGATGTGTGGGATGATGGATAATTTCTGTTAAATAGTGAATTAAGTTTTTTAAGGCAATAGGGGAAGATTTTGAACGAACCCAGCGCGGGGGCGTAAGAATAGGGAGGTTATAAACCATATCACGCATAATTTCAAAGGCGGCAGAGCCAGGGCCGACAATCATTGAGGTACGAATTTCAGTCACAGGGATCGCGCTTGTTCTTAATACCTCCCCTGTGAGTTTTCGGGCAATGAGATGGGGGGAATATTGCTGATCTTCATGTTGTAAGGCACTTAAAAAGATAATTTGTTTAACTTCTGTACCTTCTAATGCGTCCACAACATTAATTGCCGCTTTACGTTCCTGTTCAACTAAATTATGTGCATCGCCCATGCTATGAACAAGGTAGTACACGATATCAGTATCATGCATGACTTTGTTTAAAGTTTCTGGATTGTGCAAGTCCACAAAAATACAGCGTGTATTTTCCCAACCTTGAGACATCATCCAGTCAACTCTGCGCGCTCCCGCAGTGACTTGATGACCTTGTTTTATCAGAGCTGGAATAAGATTTTGACCAATATGACCACTTGCACCAAGTACTAATACACGCTGTTGATTCATTGTTAATCCACTGTAAAAAGAGAACGTTATTGTTCTATTGTTACTGATTTTTCTATGAAGTAAAGAAAGCCATTAATATTGGGGTGATTAAACTTAACACAAATCCGTGCACAATGGCCGCAGGCACAATGGCAACACCACCACTTCTTTGTAAAACAGGTAACGTAAAGTCCATGGAAGTTGAACCACAAATCCCTAATGCCGTATTTCTATAACGATTAACAATGATAGGTATAAGCATAATTGCCGCTAATTCACGCATTAAATCATTGAAAAACGCAGTACTACCAATAACAGGGCCAAATGCATCGGTAAGTACAATCCCAGATAAAGAGTACCAACCATATCCAGATGCAATGGCTAATCCCATTTTCATGGGTAATCCTAGTAAATAAGCAGCTAAAGCACCACCTGCAAGTGCACTTACCCCCATGACGACAGCAACGGTTGTTCCTCGGCGGTTAATTAAAATTTGTTTTGGGCTCATTCCGCTATTACGCAATTGTAATCCGACTAACCACAGCAAGAAGATAAGCGCACCTTGGCTGGCATGAGATGCATAATGAAAAATTGACCAGCCTGTTAAGCCAACAAAAAAACCGACAACAACAACACCGCATAATTGTAACGATTCAAGAACCATTTTTATGCGTGATGGTGGCTTAGATTGCTTATGTGCAGGGACATGCCAAGGATCTTTTTTATCCAATAGCCATAAAAATAGTAAATTTGCACCAAAGGTACATAAAAAGAAAACGCTGGCATAAGCAAGAATAGAGACTAAATTTTCACCAATATTATCTAGCATGGCTAAACTGACGCCCATTAGAAATAGGATAACGTAAACCATCGCACTAAGTAGGCGATTTGCCAGATGAAGTAATGGGCGATTGTTTAACTTAATCAAATACCCTACAAAAAGTGGAAGTAGGATAATCAATAACCCTGATAACATTTCTATTCCTTACTGAGTGCACTCAAATTATAAAATAAACTAATAACGTGACTTGTATTATAACATTTACTTATGTTGTTGTGGATACAGAAGCTGAGATAAATTTAAAATTTTTATTGAAGCCATGAGCCTAACATGTTTATCGATAAGTGGCTTTAATTGTTTGAAAAGTGAACGATTTGGGTATATATCGAATAGTTGAGTAAATTTTATTACGACACTCTTTAACTGTGATTTAATGAAAATATTCATTAAGTGAAATTATTGGCAGATTAAGCATAAAATTAAGATAGGAAGAATAAAAAACATAGCTTAGTCGTAACTAACGAGGGGATTTATGTATTTAGAAAGAGTGGAAATAGTTGGATTCCGTGGCCTTAATCGTCTTTCATTACCTCTTGATATGAATACAGTTTTAGTGGGTGAAAATGCGTGGGGTAAAAGCTCATTACTTGATGCGTTAACACTCAGCTTGGGTATTGAAACCTATCAATATGCATTTACACCTGATGATTTCCATCGTCTGCCGAATGAGTCGGAAGAAAATAGTAAAAAAAGCCTACAAATTATTCTGACATTTACTGAATCACGCCCTGGGCGACATCGTTCTTATCGTTTCCATAAAATAGCACCTGCATGGGTTGCAAATGGTGATGAACTAAAACATATCTATTACCGTATCAGTGCAGAATTAGATGAACAAAAGAATGTAAAAACATTCCGCTATTTTCTTGATAAAGAAGGAAAGCAAATTCGCTTACCTAATGGGCAAACTCAAGAAATCATTGCAGAGATTGTTAGACTTTATCCTGTTCTTCGCTTGCAAGATGCGCGTTTTGTTCGTGATCTTACCTCTGACGTTATCGATCCTCATAAGGATCCTCATCGAGAAGCGTTTAATAATAAAATGAGTGAGTTAACCAAGGCATTAGTCAAAAATCCAGACGAGTTGTCAGATGAGGATTTACGAGAAGGGCTAGATGCCATGCAACAGCTATTAGGGCACTATTTTGCCGATCATGGTTCGTTGTTGTTTAAATCACATGCTCGTCATCGCAAAGTCAATGAGCCTCATGTGCGTGGCTGGCATGCGTTAGAAAATATTAATAAGGTGTTGGCAAAACCAAATCAACGAAGTATTCGATTAATTATCTTAGGCATGTTCTCCTCTATATTACAGTCTCGAGGTAGCGTTGCATTAGATCCTTATGCAAGGCCTATTGTCATTGTAGAAAACCCTGAAACACGTTTGCATCCTATTATGCTTTCAGTGGCTTGGGGATTACTTAATCTTTTTTCACTACAACGGATAACAACGACTAATTCAGGTGAGTTACTGTCATTAGCACCATTAGAAAGTGTGTGTCGTTTAGTACGTGATACTGACAAAGTAGCTGCTTATCGCGTTGGTAATCAACAATTACATTCAGATGAAGAACGACGCATTTCATTTCATATTCGTTATAACAGGCCGTCTGCACTTTTTGCTCGTTGCTGGCTATTAGTTGAAGGTGAAACGGAAATTTGGCTAATGAACGAGCTGGCAAGACAATGTAATTATTTTTTTGAAGCCGAAGGAATAAAAGTTATTGAATTTGCGCAATGTGGACTTAAGCCATTATTAAAGTATGCAACATATATGGGAATAGAATGGCATACCTTAGTGGATGGTGATGAAGCGGGTAAGAAATATGCCGCAACAGTTAAAGATTTTGCATCAAAAAGCAATGATGCTGAGCGTGATAGATTAACAAAACTTCCCGCCTTAGATATGGAACATTTCTTATATAAAGAAGGCTTTCGTAATGTGTATCATGATGTTGCAGGTGTGCCTGATAATGAAAAATGGCCAACCCGACGTGTGATTATTAAAGCTATCCAACGCTCATCAAAACCTGATCTCGCACTAACGGTAGCTAACAATGCTGCTCAACGAGGAGTAGACTCCATCCCCTCCATACTGAAAAGTATGTTTTCTCGTGTTGCATGGCTTGCTAGAGGCAAAGCAAATTAGGCCGTTATAGCAAGAAAGATAAACGCACGAGATCAATGTTGATTCTATTTAGCGATGAAGGTGAATATCATCGCTAAAGTTTTTTATGGCTGATTAAATTGTTATGTTTAGGAAGGATATTGTATGGCTTTTTTACCTTTAAAAAAGCGCGGGAGAGTGCTCACCCTTATTTTAATTGCGTTTGCTATTATCGCCTATTTTTTTTGGCCGAAAGAAAATGTACCGTCATATCAAACACAAATCATTACGAGAGGTGATCTGTCAAAAGAAGTGACAGCAACAGGTAAACTTGATGCCGTGCGTAAAGTTGATGTGGGCGCGCAAGTCAGTGGCCAATTACAAACTTTGTTTGTGAAAGAGGGCGATGCGGTTAAAAAAGGTGATTTATTAGCGATTATTGATCCAAAAAAAGCGCAAAATGAAGTCACTGAATCGCAGGAAACTAACAATGAGCTTAGAGCAAATCTTCAACAAGCACAGGCCGAATTACGTTTAGCGCAACTTACATATCAACGTCAGTTAAAGTTGATTGGTACACATGCAATTGCACAAGATGAGCTTGATCGTACTAAAACGGATGTTGATGTTAAAAAAGCGCGCATTATTACCTATGAAGCGCAAATTAAAAAGAATCAAGCGACCTTAGATACAGCGAAAACTAACCTTCAATATACACGTATCACAGCTCCTATGGATGGTATAGTGACGTTTATTAAAACCCTAGAAGGTCAAACCGTCATTGCGGCGCAAGAAGCACCAACGATTTTAACTTTAGCCGATTTAGATACGATGTTGGTAAAGGCGGAAGTATCTGAAGCAGATGTTATTTATTTAAAACCTGATCTTAATGCTTCTTTTACAGTGTTAGGTGCGCCTGATAAAGCCTTTAGTGGCAAGTTAAAAGATATTCTGCCAACGCCTGAAAAAATTAATGACGCTATTTTCTACTATGCCCGTTTTGAAGTGCCTAATGAACAACATTTACTACGTTTACAAATGACCGCGCAAGTTAAAATACTTATCGAAAATAAGAAAGATGTACTCCTCATACCACTTTCTGTTTTAGGCGATGATGCTGGTATTAATGAATATTACGTTGATGTTTTAGTTAATGGTCAGCCAGAAAAACGCACGGTAAAAATAGGTATGCGTACTGATGTTTATGCTGAAGTTCTCAGCGGATTAAAAGAGAACGATGAGGTTATTCTGGGTGAAACTTCAGGAGATGCATAATGCCGGCATTATTAGAACTCAATGAGGTTAGTCGCGCATATAGCAATGGTGAAGAAGAAACTGTTGTTCTCAATAAAGTCTCATTAACGATTAATGCGGGTGAAATGGTCGCTATTATGGGGGCATCCGGCTCTGGTAAATCGACCTTAATGAATATCTTAGGATGTTTGGATAAACCAAGTAGTGGTAAATATAAAGTTGCAGGTCAAAGTGTTGCACAAATGGAAGGTGATCAACTTGCAGCATTACGTCGTGAACACTTTGGATTTATTTTTCAACGCTATCATTTAATGGCGCACTTAAGTGCAGAGCAGAATGTTGAAATTCCAGCCATTTATGCAGATAAAAATGCCACTCAACGTAAAGAAAGAGCACGTGAATTATTAACTCGTTTAGGATTAGGTGAGCGAGTTGATTATCGACCTAATCAGCTTTCTGGCGGTCAGCAACAACGTGTAAGTATTGCGAGAGCGTTGATGAATGGAGGCGAGGTCATTCTTGCTGATGAGCCTACTGGCGCATTAGATAGTCATTCTGGTAAAGAAGTAATGGCTATTTTGAAGCAATTAAATGAACAAGGACATACAGTTATTATCGTAACGCATGATCCTTTAATTGCAGAACAAGCTGAACGAATTATCGAAATAAAAGACGGTAAGATTATTAGTGATAACCGTCATCAAACAACGATACATAAAGTTAAAAAAGAAACGACAACGGTTTTAACTTCCTCCTATTTTGGCCAAATTGTAGGGCGCTTTACTCAAGCACTAGAAATGGCTTGGCGTGCCATGGTTGTTAATAAAGTACGCACATTATTGACAATGCTCGGCATTATTATAGGGATCGCTTCTGTCGTAACGATTATTGTCATTGGCGATGCTGCAAAAAGTATGGTGCTTTCTGATATAAAAGCCATTGGTTCGAATACTATTGATATTTATCCAGGGAAAGATTTTGGTAGTGATTCCCCTGAAGACAGGCAATCATTAACACTACAAGATGTCTTCGCTTTAAAGCAGCAATCTTATGTGCAAGCGGTCACACCACAAGTGCAATTTAGCACGCGATTACGCCGTGGAAACCAAGACTCTCCAGCCTCTGTTGCAGGTGTGAGTGAAGATTATTTTATTGTATATGCTATGAAGTTTTCACAAGGCCGCTCATTTACTCAAGATATGATCCAGCGACAAGCGCAGGTTGTTGTGATTGACGAAAATACTCGCCATCGATTTTTCCCGGTTAAGAAAGATGTGATTGGTGAGCAAATTATTATTCGCAATATTCCTTCTACGATTGTTGGGGTTATTGCAGATAAAAAATCAGCTTTTGGTAATGGGCAGTCATTACGTGTTTGGGTGCCTTATAGTACGTTAAATAGTCGTATTTTAAATCGCTCATATCTTGATAGCATTACGGTAAGAGCAATAGAAGGTTATGATGCCAGTGTAGCAGAGCAACAAATGATCCGTTTGCTCACGATCAGACATGGTAAAAAAGATATTTTTACTTATAACCTTGATAGTTTTATTAAAGCGGCTGAGAGCACTACGCAAACAATGCAATTATTTCTTACACTTGTTGCCGTTATTTCATTAGTAGTTGGTGGTATTGGTGTTATGAATATTATGCTAGTTTCTGTGACTGAAAGAACGCGAGAAATTGGTATTAGAATGGCGGTTGGTGCGAGAGCAAGTGATGTGATGCAACAGTTTCTCATTGAGTCTGTGCTGGTTTGTTTAGTTGGGGGTGTGTTAGGAATTGCTCTTTCGTTTAGTATCGCGATGATTGCAAGCGTAATGTTACCGGATTGGCATTTTGTCTTCCAACCTATTGCATTAATCAGTGCTTTTATTTGTTCAACTGCTATTGGGGTTATTTTCGGATTTTTACCTGCAAGAAGTGCCGCAAAAATGAATCCTATTGATGCATTAGCAAGAGAATAATTCAAACAATAAGATAAAAGCCCTTAAGTATATAAAGGGCTTTTATTTGAATGAATTAGGTATCATTCTTGACTGAAAATACCCGGCTTCATTGGGCAAAATGTATTATCAGGTTTATCTATACTGTGCGTATCTTCTATTCAATGATAGGAATGATAAGGTCAGCATGGTCACCTTTAGGCCCTTTTATCGTGCTATAATTAACTTTCTGCCCCGCTTTAAGTGTGCGGTAGCCTTCCATTCTAATTGTTGAATAGTGGGCAAAAATATCCTCGCCACCTTTTTCTGGGGTAATAAAACCAAAGCCCTTAGCATTATTGAACCACTTTACTGTACCTGTCTCCATACTTAGCTTCTCTCATATACTTGTATTTATTTGTTTAACATCACTTTCAGTATATTTACTGAGCTGTTCATAAAACATACTCTATTTTATTGTTTCAGTCGTCAAGAGGTGGAAGGGACAGAAAGTGTTCCGATAAGGCGAAATTTTGATGTAGCTAACGCTTTGTTATTTTTTAGATGTAAAAAGAGGGAATAAAAAAGCGTTGATAGGCAGACTTTCCTGTGAGATGGTAAACTAAATGTCATAATTGAAAGTGACGTTTAACAAAACTATGAGTAATACAAAACAATGGGTCAGTTTGATTTTTTAACAGAAACCACGTTAAGGGATGATGTTCATCAGGTAAATGAGCCACCAGCAATGTATAAGGTGATCTTGAATAATGATGATTACACCCCTATGGATTTTGTTGTAGAAGTGCTTACGATGTATTTTTTTCTCAGTGAGGAAAAAGCAACACAAATTATGCTGGACGTTCATCATAAAGGAAAAGGAGTTTGTGGGGTTTATAGTGCGGATATTGCTGAAACAAAAGTGGCACAAGTTAATCTGTATGCAAGAGAAAACGAATACCCACTTTTATGTACTCTTGAACAAGCATGATCCGGTTAGTCTTTTAAGGAGGAGGTGCTTATGCTTAATCACGAATTAGAGCTGAGTCTTAATGTTGCATTCGCGAAAGCCCGTGATAACAGACACGAATTTATGACTGTAGAGCACCTGTTGTTGGCGCTATTAAGTAATAAATCGGCACGCGAAGCATTGGAAGCTTGTAAAGTCGATCTGGCAGTCTTACGCGAAGAACTTGAAGTTTTTATTCGTAAAACAACCCCTATTTTGCCTGAAAATGTAGACAGAGAAACACAGCCAACGCTGAGTTTTCAGCGTGTCTTACAGCGTGCTGTTTTTCATGTTCAATCATCAGGTAAAAATGAAGTCTCTGGCGCTAATGTGCTGGTGGCTATTTTTAGTGAACAAGAATCTCACGCAGCTTACTTATTACGTAAGCATGACGTTAGTCGCCTTGATGTCGTGAATTTTATTTCTCATGGTATTTCAAAAGAAGATCAACAAAACGAAGATCTTTCTGACATGAATGATATGAACGCGCAATCTCAGCAAGAGATACCTCAAGGTGACGATCATATGGATAATTTTACAACTAACCTTAATCAGTTAGCGCGGCAAGGTAAAATAGATCCTCTGATTGGGCGTCAAGCTGAATTAGAACGAACCATTCAAGTATTATGTCGTCGTCGCAAAAATAATCCGCTATTAGTGGGGGAATCAGGCGTCGGTAAAACCGCAATTGCAGAAGGGCTTGCATGGCGTATTGAGCAAAATGATGTTCCTGACGTTATGAAAGGCTACACCATTTACTCATTAGATATTGGCTCGCTATTAGCGGGAACTAAATATCGTGGCGATTTCGAAAAACGCTTTAAAGCGTTACTGAAAACCCTTGAAAAAGATGAGAAAAGCATCTTATTTATTGATGAGATCCACACTATTATTGGTGCAGGAGCCGCATCAGGTGGGCAGGTAGACGCGGCAAACTTAATTAAACCACTGTTATCAGGTGGGCGAATTCGAGTTATAGGCTCTACGACTTATCAAGAATTTAGTAATATTTTTGAAAAAGACAGAGCGCTTGCGCGTCGTTTCCAAAAAATTGATGTAACAGAACCTTCACCTGATGAAACTGTTTTAATCATCAAAGGATTGCGTCAGAAATATGAAGCGCACCACGATGTACGTTATACCAATAAAGCGATTCAGGCTGCGGTGGATTTATCTGTTAAATACATTACAGATAGACATCTACCAGATAAAGCCATTGATGTTATTGATGAAGCGGGTGCAAAAACACGTTTAATTGCGCCGAGTAAACGCAAAAAAACGATCAATGTTTCTGATATTGAATCTGTAGTTGCTAAAATCGCGCGTATCCCTGAGAAAACAGTTTCTAGTAGCGATAAATCGATACTGAAAAATCTCGATAACCAATTAAAAATGTTGGTATTTGGTCAAGATCCTGCAATTCATGCATTATCTGAAGCCATTAAAATGAGTCGAGCAGGCTTAGGCCAAGATAACAAACCAGTAGGTTCATTCTTATTTGCTGGCCCAACTGGGGTAGGTAAAACAGAAGTTACTGTGCAATTAGCGAAAGCGTTGAATGTTAAATTACTGCGCTTTGATATGTCTGAATATATGGAACGACATACTGTTAGCCGTTTAATTGGTGCGCCTCCTGGCTATGTTGGTTTTGATCAAGGCGGATTATTAACCGATGCAGTAATCAAAAACCCTTATTCTGTTGTGTTGCTTGATGAAATTGAAAAAGCACATCCCGATGTGTTCAATATTCTTCTACAAGTCATGGATAATGGTACATTAACAGACAACAATGGCCGCAAAGCAGATTTCCGTAATGTTATTTTAGTAATGACAACTAATGCGGGTGTGCGTGAAACGCATCGTAAGTCGATTGGATTTACAGAGCAAGACAATAGCACCGATGCTATGGCGGAAATTAAAAAAGCGTTCTCACCTGAATTCCGTAACCGTTTAGATAACATTATTTGGTTTAATGCATTATCACCTGAAATTATCTCTATGGTAGTGGATAAATTTATTGTCGAGCTACAAGTACAACTAGATGATAAAGGGGTATCGTTAGAAGTTAGTCAAGAAGCACGTCAATGGTTGTGTGATAAAGGCTATGATAAAGCGATGGGCGCAAGACCTATGGCGCGTGTAATCCAAGAAAATCTGAAAAAACCATTAGCTAACGAGATTTTATTTGGCTCTCTTGTTAATGGCGGTTCAGTTTCTGTCACATTAGATAAACTAGCAGGTAAGTTAAACTACGAGTTTGTCAGTCAAGAAAAGCTAGCTAAGAACGAAGATACCGTTATCTAAGAATAGCGGTTAACTTACTAAGCCATAAACGCATACACCACAGGTGAGCATCAATAAATGCCTTGCCTGTGGTGTTTTTTTCACCCGTTATATAACAATAACGGGAGAGAACAGATTGGGATCAACGGCTACGGAAGATGATACGGCCTTTGCTCAGGTCATATGGGGTCAGCTCAACGGTAACCTTGTCGCCTGTCAGGATACGAATATAGTTTTTACGCATTTTTCCTGAGATATGAGCGGTAACGACGTGTCCGTTTTCTAATTCTACGCGGAACATCGTGTTTGGCAGAGTATCCAGTACAGTGCCTTGCATTTCAATGTTGTCTTCTTTGGCCATCTAATCCTCTAAGTTTTAATAACCATATTTTTTAAACGGCAAGATAATGCCGAAAATATTGTCCTATGTAAAGGAATGTTATCGGATAGCAATGGTGTTCACCTTGCTATTGCACTTAACATCCTTACCGTGACTTGCGTTTTACTAAGCTAAAGCAAAAGTAATAACAGAAGTCGTAATTCTTTATTTTGTGGTATTTATAACAATAAAATAGCAACACACCTTAACCACATAATTGGTGTGTAAGATAAAATTTTTGTATAAACCTTTTTGTATAAATAACAGAATGGCATTCTCAATTCTGTCTTAAATAAGAAGGGCTTTACAAAAACAAGCAGTGATTATAATTCCAACGATTGCTGATACCAACACTTTTTATCAATAATCACTTTTTTCCAGCGAGATAATGCATCTAAATAATGGTCACGCGAGATCTCACTGGCGCCTAACGAGGCAGTATGAGAGTTTAGCACCTGACAATCAAATAGTTGACCCCCATAACGAAGAAAATGGTTATAAAAAGCAATAAAGGCACATTTAGAAGCGTTATCTCTGCGACTAAACATCGATTCACCACAAAAAACCGCACCAATATTGACTCCATATAAGCCACCTACGAGTTCATCGCCTTCCCATACTTCAACAGAATGTGCTTCACCTTGATGATACAGCGCTTCATAACCTTCTTTAATATCAGGGCCTATCCATGTACCTTCATCACGAATAGAACAGGCCTCTATCACTGAAGCAAAGGCGTGATTTAACGTTATTTTATACGGATGATGACGAATAAATTTACGTAAACTACGCCCAATATGTAAATCACCAGCAGGCAAGACAGCTCTTGGATCAGGTGACCACCATAATGGTTCTTCGTAGGGGAAGTACCAAGGAAAGATCCCTGATTGATATGCAACACGTAATCGAGAAGAGGAGATTTCTCCTCCTATCGCTAATAATCCATTAGGCTCTTTTAATGCTAAATGAGGCTCTGGAAAATCCAAATCACTATCGTCTAATTGAAACAACGGCATATTATGCCTCGTGAGCCGGAGTTAATAGTGCCTGTCTCTGGTGAAATTTAGCATAATGTCCTTGTTGTTTTAACAACGAAGCATGAGTGCCTGTTTCAACGATTTTTCCGCCATCCATAACGCAAATTTTATCCATTTTATCTAAACCGTGAAGTCGGTGAGTGATCATTAATACAGCTTTACCCTGACAATGTTGGTGTAAGAGAGCAAGGATCTGCTGTTCTGTGTCGGCGTCAAGGCCCTCTGTTGGCTCATCAAGCAATACAAGAGGTGCATTGTGGAGTAGGGCTCTTGCCAGTCCTAAACGTCGCTGTTCGCCACCTGAGAGCTGTCTACCACCATCACCCATCCATGCGTTTAAGCCTTCATCATTTTCCAAAAGGTGTCCAAGGCCAACTTGTTGAAGTGCATAGATTAGCTCTTCATCCGTAGCCTCTTCTTTTGCCATAATTAAGTTTTCTCTTAGGGTATGACTAAAGACATGAACACGTTGAGGAACAACAGACATCATTGAACGCAAAGTCGCTTCATCATAATTGGCAATAGATGAATTATTTAAGCGGATCGTGCCGTGAGTTGGATCAAAAGCACGGTTGATTAATTGTAAGAGTGTTGATTTACCACAACCTGTTTTTCCTAACAATGCAATATGTTGCCCTGCTTCAATAGTTAAATCTACATGATTAATAACTTGCATCGGCTGAGCTGGATAAGTAAAGCACACATTATGTAGGGTAAGTGAAGCACTCTTTTTTCTTTCTTCTCCTTTTTCAGGGAAAGTGACATCTGGTTTTTGCTCAATTAAATGAGAAATACGTGTTGCAGATGTCATGACTTGCCCCAAATGTTGGAAAGCAACCGTAACAGGGGCTAAAGACTCAAATGCTGCCAATGCACAGAATGTGAATAAAGCAATTAGAGCTTCAGGCATAAAGCTATGCTCTATTCCATCTGCTGCTAGCCATAAAATTAAGGTTGCAGTCAGCCCTGAGGCGAGGATCATCAATGATTGCGATAATCCTGTTAAGTTTGCTTGTTGTGCTTGTCGGTGTAACCACTTGGCTTCAAGTTGGGCTAAATTTGCTCTAAAACGAGGTAACGCACCAAAAACAGTTAGTTCTGCTTGCCCTTGTAACATGCTAGTTAGCACAGTGCGATATTGCCCACGTAAATCAGTCAGATCTCGGCCGATAGGCTTACCCGCATAATAGAACACAAAAGGTAAAACAATCAGCAAGGTGAGCATAATGCCACCTAATGTATTGGCTAAGCGAGCATCAATTAACCCAAGGCCAAACATAATCATCATAATGACGACAAAAGCGGCAATAATAGGTGATATAACACGAATGTAGAGGTGATCTAATGTTTCAACATCAGCCACTAAGCGGTTAAGTAGCTCACCTTGACGAAAACGTGCAATTCCACCGGGAGAAAGAGGTAAGATCTTTTCAAAGGTGAATACCCGTAAGTGTGATAACACGCGAAATGTTGCATCATGACTAACGAGTCTTTCAAAATAACGACCCGCAGTACGAAATATCGCTGCACCACGAACACCTGCCGCAGGTAGCATATAGTTAAAGCTATAAATCCCCGCAAAACCGGCTAGAGAAGTACCTGCTAAAAACCAACCTGATAGTGTTAAAAGGCCAATACTCGCCAATAAAGTTAAGATAGCAAGAATAATACCTAGCAATAACATAAACCAATGGCGACGATAGAGTGCGAGAAAAGGAAGCAATACTTTCATAATTAAAGTTCCTCTTTACGATGAGCAAGAAGACGAGCAAAAGCCCCTTGTTGCTGGCTTAATGATGCATAAGTGCCCGTTTCAATAATTTGACCTTTTTCCATTACCCAAATCTGATCATAACCTAATGTTTCTTCCAATAAATGGGTAACAAGCAACGTAGTTTGATTTAATGATGCATTATTGAGTGCATGCATCACACGTTGTTCGCTATGAGAATCAAGGCTTGCCGCTGGTTCATCTAGTAATAATAATTGGCAAGGAGATAATAGAGCACGGGCTACGGCAATTCGTTGTGCTTGACCAACAGAAAGACGTGCAGCACTATCGCCAATGACTGTATTTAACCCATCAGGTAAATCGTTAATAAAATCGCTGACATAGGCGTTTTCAATAGCCAGATTAATTTGTTCTGAACTGGCATTTGGAGCGCTTAAACGTACATTATCAAGTAAAGTTTGTTCAGGTAAATTTGGATTTTGTCCCACCCAACTTAAACATTGACGCCATGCTTCAGGTGAAAGCTGAGTTAATTCAATACCATTAACTTTTAATGAACCGTGATAAGGTAAGAAACCTAAAAGAGCATTTAATAATGAGCTTTTTCCTGCACCACTTTGGCCTACAATCGCAATACGTTGTTGAGGATTAATTGTAAAACTTAATGGGCCAGCCAATTTTACGCCTTGATGCGATAAAATCTCTAGTTTATGTGCCGTTATTTCAATACTTTCGTTTGTATTGATACGCTCATTACCTGCTAATTGAGGTTTTTCACCATCAGTCTCTAAAAACTCAACCAGAGACTCCGCTGCGCCCACTGCTTGCGCTTTTGCATGATAATAAGTGCCTAAATCTCGTAAAGGTTGAAAAAATTCAGGAGCAAGGATCAGCGCTAAGAAACCTGAAAAGAGGGTAACACCCAAACCATAACTACCAAAATTAAGTTCACCTAAATAAGAAAAACCGAAATAAACAGCAACAACAGCAATAGAAACAGCTGTAAAAAACTCCAATACACCAGAAGAAAGGAAAGCCATTCTTAGCACTTCCATCGTACGTTTACGGAAGTCTTCTGTTGCTTCTGTAATTTGTTTGACTTCAGCATTACCACGATTAAATAGCCGTAATGTGTCTAGTCCTCTTAATCTATCGAGGAAATTACCACTTAAACGGCCTAACGCGAGAAAGTTTCTACGGTTTGCATCAGCCGCACCTAAGCCAACCAAAGCCATAAATAGCGGAATAAGCGGAGCAGTAAAGAATAAAATTAACCCCGCAACCCAGTTAACAGGAAATAGGGTGATAAGGATAAGAATAGGAACAATAGCGGAAAGATACATCTGTGGAAGATAACGAGCATAATAATCTTGCATATCTTCAATTTGTTCTAAGATAATCGTTGCCCAGCTTCCTGCTGGTTTGCCTTTAACCCAAACAGGACCTAATTCTTCAAGTCTATCAAGGACAATTTTACGAATTTGTTGCCTAACAGCCATACCACAGCGATAACCAACACGCTCCCGTATTGCCATTACTGCTGCACGTAAGATAAAAATACCAATAAGGGTGAGAAAGGTAGGTATATGCGTATCACGGTTAATACTGTCCATGATAAATGCTTGAAGTAAAACAGCTAATAACCATGCTTGAGCAATAATTAATAAACCGCTTACAACACCTAGAATCATTGATAGCCGTAGCCATCGACGGGCTGGAGCACTTTGCTGTTTCAGCCATCGAACCAATTCATTTTGTTTAGTTTTATCCATAAGAAAAGATTCAAATCTGCAGGTGAGATACAAAGTATCAGAAAGGCCAAGGTAAGTAGTTATACTCTTTGGCAACCAGGTTAGTATGTTACATGGTAAAAGGCGCTACTGAAATAGCGCCTTGAAAGGAAGTGATGATTTTAGTTGGATTTTTGTGCGTCTAAGTAACGTTCTGCATCTAAAGCGGCCATACAACCTGTTCCCGCAGAGGTAATTGCTTGACGATAAATGTGATCCATTACGTCACCTGCTGCAAAAACACCCTCAATTGAGGTTTGAGTTGCATTACCTTGTGTGCCTGATTGTACCTTGATGTAACCGTTATCTAATTCCAATTGTCCATCAAAAATAGCGGTATTTGGGCTATGCCCAATGGCAATAAATACACCCATTACATCCAATTCTTCGGTTTTATCGCTCTTAGTATCTTTTAAACGAACTTTGGTCACTCCCATATCGTCGCCAAGAACTTCGTCTAAAGTACGATCAGTATGCAAAATAATATTGCCACTGTTTACTTTGTCCATTAAACGATTAATTAAGATTTTTTCAGAACGGAATGAATCACGGCGGTGTATCAGGTGAACTTCGGATGCAATATTGGCTAAATACAGTGCTTCTTCTACTGCAGTATTACCGCCACCAACGACAGCGACTTTTTGGTTACGATAGAAAAAACCGTCGCAGGTTGCACAAGCAGAGACACCTCGGCCTTTAAAAGATTCTTCTGAAGGTAAGCCGATATAACGTGCAGAAGCACCTGTAGCGATAATTAATGCGTCACAAGTGTATTCTTGTTCATCACCAAATAGACGGAAAGGACGGTTTTTCAGATCGACTTTATTAATATGGTCAGAGATAATCTCTGTATTAAATTTTTCAGCGTGCTGAAACATGCGATCCATTAAACCAGGGCCTGTTAAACCTTCTGGGTCGCCGGGCCAGTTTTCGACTTCTGTTGTTGTTGTCAGCTGACCGCCTTTTTCAACACCCGTAATCAGTACTGGTTCTAAGTTTGCTCTTGCAGCATAAACGGCAGCGGTATAACCCGCAGGGCCTGAACCTAAAATAATAAGTTTGCTATGTTTGATGGTGCTCATGTGTACCTCATCTCTGATTAGGCGTGATGCGAATTGGGGGATTGTAGGAGAAATAAGACGTTAAAAAAAGCCAATGACGAGAAATAGACATAATATTTTAGCTATTTTAGCAATAGTTAATACTAATATAGTTTAATAATTATAGAGTTATATTGGGCTAACATCATCGAATCAACATGAAACATTTTGCTTTACAATTGATGACTATCTTGCGTATATAGAGAATAACATAGCGCCTTGTTCTGATTTTTACTCATTTGCTTTGACAATCCGCTGTACATTTGCGAAAACATGATTGTTAAAGATAATTATCTTCGGATGTTATAGGTACAATTTTCCGACAGACAGGGTGTAGGATAATTACTTTGCGATATTTGCTAATGAGTATTTAGATAAAATAGATGTTTTATCTGGCATTAAAAGAAAATAGATTGGTAGTTTGCTCTGACCGTTTGATACCGAAGTTTCGACATTGATGCTGAAGGTGTACAGGTATGGGTATAGGAAAATAAAGTAAGAGAAAAAGAGAAAGAGAGTATAGAGATGATTGATAATAAAAAACGTCCGGGTAAAGATCTTGATAGAATAGACCGGAATATTCTAAATGAGCTCCAAAAAGATGGTCGTATTTCAAACGTTGAGTTATCTAAACGTGTTGGTTTATCACCAACACCTTGTTTAGAGCGTGTACGTCGTTTAGAGCGCCAAGGATTTATTTCTGGTTATACTGCGCTGTTAAACCCTCATTACCTCGATGCATCATTACTGGTATTTGTGGAAATCACACTAAACCGTGGCGCGCCAGATGTTTTTGAACAATTTAATATGGCTGTTCAAAAACTTGAAGAAATCCAAGAATGTCATTTAGTTTCTGGTGATTTTGACTATCTGTTGAAAACTCGTGTGCCTGATATGTCTGCTTACCGTAAATTACTGGGTGAAACTCTGTTACGTCTTCCGGGTGTTAATGACACACGTACTTACGTGGTTATGGAAGAAGTTAAACAAAGCAACCGCCTTGTAATCAAAACTCGCTAAGCCAACTTAATAGGTTGGTGCAAAGCAGGAAAAAATTAGGTACACTCCTGTTTATGCATACAGTTTCAACGCTGAGATATCTCAGCGTTGTTCCGTTTTAATTTAACCCTAAGTTAAACCTGGAGAGCCCTCTTTGAGCCAGGAATATACAGAAGACAAAAATATTCGTTTAACAAAGATAAGTAACCGTCGTCGTGTTTGGGAAGCTATTCTCATTTTAATCGGGATTGGTGCTGTCTTTTTGATGGTTTCTTTATTTAGCTTTCATCCCTCTGATCCTAGCTGGTCACAAACCACATGGAATGAACCTATTCAAAACCTAGGTGGCAGTATCGGAGCATGGTTAGCTGATATCCTATTTTCAGCATTTGGCTTACTCGCCTATGCTATTCCTGTTGTGGTTGTTTTTGGTTGTTGGAATTCACTGCGCTACCAAAAAAATCGCGAATATACTGATTTTTTCTCCCTTGCACTTCGCACGATTGGCGCCTTGGCTCTGGTTTTCACCTCTTGTGCATTAGCTGATCTTAATTTTGATGATATCTACAATTTTAGCTCAGGTGGTGTTATTGGCAGCTTATTTAGTAAGGCATTGTTACCTTGGTTTAATGTATTAGGCGCAACACTTGCATTGTTATCTGTTTGGGCTGTTGGTTTTACATTATTTACAGGATGGTCGTGGCTAACTATCACCGAAAAGATTGGTGCAGTTATCCTTGGTACGGTGGGGTTTATTACTAATCGAGGCCAACACGACGCTGAATACGAAGACGAACAAGATGATAACACTCAAGATTTTGTTGATGATGTTACTGAACATTCAAATCAAACAGAAAAACAATCATCAGAACTGACAACAGAAGAGAGTGATGACATCTTATTTTCTGCGCCTTCAGCGCTTGAACTTGCTCGTCAGCAAGATATTGATTCATCGCAGCCTTCTAAAACAGAAGAAGATGAATTGCCTTCATTCAGTGCAACAAATGATACCGACGATCATGTTCAATCATTAACACCAGCTGCGCCTGTTATCGCCGAGTCTGTTGTAGAAAATACGTCTGAAATAACAGAAGAAGCACCTGAACATTACCGTTTTGATATTCCGGAAGCCTTCCTTAAAAAAGATATTCAGCCAGAAGCCAGTGCTCCTCAACATTCTGTTTATTCAATTCCAGAAGAGAACACATCTTCTGTGAAGCCATTAGTTGAGAATAACCCTATTGCACAACCTGCAGAGAGTTTTATGCCTGTAGGACGAGCTGAACCTACATTTTCACTGGTGCCAGATAGCGATGATACCTTAACACAAGCTGCAACGGTGACTGCCGGAGTCGCAACAAGTGCCTTAGTCAGCCACGGAGCACAAGTTAAACAAGGCTTAGGACCTGAACTGCCACGACCAAATCCAGTACGTTTGCCTACTCGCCGTGAGCTTTATGGTATTCACATCCCTTCGCAACGTGAAGCAGAGCTACGTCGTCGTGAAGAAGCGGTTCAATCTGAGCCTGAAGATGAGTTAGCTGATATTCAAGACCAAGCGAATTTTGAACAAGAATTACGTCAGCAATTTCTAGAGCAACAGCGTGAACGCTATGGTGACGAAGCTGGTGAGGTGATTGAGCAATCCACCTCTCATTATGAGCCGAATATTGAAACACCACTTTCTTCCTTTGATTATCAACAAGATAATTATCGAGACGAACCTACTGTTACTGCAAATACATTCTCTTCAGCAGAAGATAATAGTCATGATATCGACGAAAACGAGCTTTATGAACAGCAACAACTCGCTGCGCAATTTAAGCAACAATTGCAGGATCGTTATGGTGATGATGTTTCGTTAGATGATGAAGATGATGAAGTTTTGCCTCAAATATCAACATCAGCACCTTCATTACAAGCAACTACGGGTTACCAACCTCATATTCAACATTCGTTTGCCTCACAATCAGCAAAGCCAACGCAAACAATGGAGAAAAAAGTAGAGTATCCAACCAGTAATGCATTTTTACAAATCTCACCTCGTGATGATGACGAGGAAGAGTACACCCCAAAAATTGAGTTAGAAAGAGAACTCTCCGCATTAGAAGCTTTCTCACCTATTGATGATTTATTGGATGAAGAGCCGATAGAGCCGGTATTTACGCCGATTGTTTCTGAACCTGTTACGCCACGTGCTGTATCTCAAACTGCATTGCAATCACGTATTGAACCACAGCCAAATATGGCTCAGCATTTTGCACAGCAACAGCAACAGCAACAGCAACAGCAACAGCAACAGCAACAGCAACAGCAACAGCAACAGCAACAGCAACAGCAACAGCAAGAATCTTTAATTCACCCATTCTTGATGCGTAATGACAGACCGTTGCAAAAACCAACCACACCAATGCCTTCTCTGGATCTATTAACAACACCGCCAGTAGAAGAAGAACCTGTTGATATGTTTGAGCTTGAGCGTATTGGTAAACTTATTGAAGCGCGTCTTAATGATTACCGTGTTAAAGCCAAGGTGGTTGGTATTTCGCCGGGGCCTGTTATCACGCGATTTGAACTTGAACTTGCGCCGGGTGTAAAAGCCGCTCGTATTTCAAATTTATCACGCGACTTAGCACGTTCATTGTCTGCTATTGCAGTGCGTATTGTTGAGGTTATTCCAGGAAAACCGTATGTAGGACTGGAATTACCTAATAAAAAACGTCAAACCGTATATATGCGTGAATTGTTAGATAGTGATGCATTTCGTGACAGTCGCTCTCCATTGACTGTTGTCTTAGGTAAAGATATTGGTGGACAACCTGTTGTTGCCAATCTTGCTAAGATGCCACACTTATTGGTGGCTGGTACAACAGGTTCAGGTAAATCTGTCGGTGTGAATGCGATGATTATAAGCATTCTCTATAAAGCGAAACCAGAAGATGTTCGTTTTATTATGATTGACCCTAAAATGCTTGAGTTATCTGTATATGAAGGTATTCCGCATCTTCTGACAGAAGTTGTGACAGATATGAAAGATGCCGCAAGTGCGCTGCGATGGAGCGTGGCGGAAATGGAGCGTCGTTATAAATTAATGTCCGCACTTGGTGTACGTAACCTTGCGGGTTATAACGAAAAAATTAAAGAAGCTGAAGCAATGGGACGCCCAATTCCAGATCCATTCTGGAAACCAACAGACACTATAGCGACAGAAATGCCAACGTTGGAAAAAGAACCTTATATCGTGGTTGTCGTCGATGAATTCGCTGATTTAATGATGACCGCAGGTAAAAAAGTGGAAGAGTTAATTGCTCGCTTAGCGCAAAAAGCACGTGCTGCGGGTATTCACCTTGTACTTGCAACACAAAGACCTTCAGTTGATATTATTACTGGCTTAATTAAAGCCAATATACCTAGCCGTATTGCCTTTACAGTTTCAAGCAAAATCGACTCTCGAACTATTTTAGATCAAGGTGGTGCTGAATCATTATTAGGCATGGGTGATATGCTTTATGCACCGAATGGTTTTGTGCCTGAGCGTGTTCATGGTGCTTTTGTTAGCGATGATGAAGTACATGCTGTTGCAACTGATTGGAAGGCACGAGGTCGCCCACAATATATTGAAGCTATTACTAAGTGTGGTGAAGAAGGCGAAAGTGGTAATGGTGGTGGTTACGATGACGGTGAAGAGCTTGATCCATTATTTGACCAAGCGGTAGAGTTTGTTGTTGAAAAACAACGTGTTTCTATTTCTGGTGTACAACGTCAATTTAGAATTGGCTACAACCGTGCTGCAAGAATTGTAGAGCAAATGGAGATGCAAGGTATTGTCAGTACGCCAAATCACAACAATACGCGTGATGTACTTTCACCACCGCCGTCTGATATGTAATATCTTGAAAACTCAGTTATCAGCTAATGAGATAGCATGATAACCTGCACAATATCATTAAAAATTATACGCCGACATTATGTCGGCGTAATCTCATGCCGAGGCTTGTAGAATGAAAAAAGTATTATTTGCAGTGTGCGCGATGACATTAATAAGTAGCCAAGCCGCTTGGGCTGATGCGCGCCAAGATTTGCAACAACGATTAAATAAAGTAAATAGTTTTCAAGCTAACTTTAGTCAAACTGTCACTAGTAATGAAGGTACCCTTATTCAAAAAGGGGAAGGTAATTTAAAAGTACAACGTCCTGATTTGTTTAATTGGCAAATGACAGCGCCTGATGAGAGCACATTGATTTCTGATGGCAAAACATTATGGTTTTATAATCCCTTTGTAGAGCAAGTCACAGCGAGTTGGCTTGAAAGTGCGACAACCAATACTCCGTTTATGTTGATCGCGCGTAACGACAGTAAAGAATGGCAAAATTACGAAGTTAAACAAACGGGTGACCGTTTTGAGCTAACACCCAAAGTAGAAAATAACTTAAAACATTTTACGATCACCGTGTTACCTAATGGGCAAATCCAGCAATTTGCTGCCACAGAACAAGATGGTCAGGTGAGCAATTATCAACTCACGGCTCAAACGGTTACGCCAATCGATGCATCCGCATTTCGCTTTACACCTCCTGCGGGTGTGACTGTGGATGACCAACGTCAGTGAGGATATTTTGAGTAATTTATCACTCGATTTTTCACGCAATGAGTTCCAACCTCTGGCTGCAAGAATGCGGCCTGAAACATTGGAGCAATATATCGGACAAACGCATTTGCTTGCCGAAGGTAAGCCATTACCTCGAGCTATTAAGGCAGGGCAATTGCATTCCATGATTTTATGGGGGCCACCAGGAACAGGGAAAACAACCCTTGCTGAGATTATTGGTCGCTATGCACAAGCTGATATAGAACGTTTATCTGCGGTAACATCGGGTATTAAAGAAATCAGAGAGTCTATTGAAATTGCGCGCCAAAATCGTAATGCAGGGCGCAGAACAATACTGTTTGTTGATGAAGTACATCGTTTTAATAAAAGCCAGCAAGATGCTTTTTTACCTCATATTGAAGATGGAACTATCACTTTTATTGGCGCAACGACCGAAAACCCTTCTTTTGAACTTAATTCAGCCTTGCTCTCTAGGGCGAGAGTTTATCTATTACGTTCATTGAGTGAAGCTGATATTGAGTTAGTACTTCAACAAGCATTAGATGATACTGAGCGTGGTTTAGGTGGTCGCAATATCATTTTACCTACTGACACCCGTAAAATGATTGCACAATTGGTTAATGGTGATGCACGTCGTTCATTAAATTTACTTGAAATGATGGCAGATATTGCTGAAGTAGATAGCCAAGGAAAACGTACATTGACACCCGCGTTACTCACTGAAATCAGTGGTGAGCGTAGTGCGCGTTTTGATAATAAAGGTGATCGCTTTTACGATCTTATCTCTGCATTGCATAAATCAGTAAGAGGGTCTGCACCTGATGCAGCACTTTATTGGTACGCAAGGATCATAACAGCAGGTGGCGATCCACTTTATGTTGCTCGCCGTTTATTGGCAATCGCATCAGAAGATGTAGGTAATGCCGATCCTCGTGCAATGCAAGTTGCTATTGCTGCATGGGATTGCTTTACGCGTGTAGGGCCTGCTGAAGGTGAACGCGCGATTGCGCAAGCCATTGTATATTTGTCTTGCGCACCAAAAAGTAATGCGGTTTATACTGCATTTAAAGCAGCTATTGCAGATGCCAAAAGTAAACCTGATTATGATGTGCCTGAACATTTGCGTAATGCACCGACAAAACTCATGAAAGATATGGGGCTTGGCGCTGAGTATCGTTATGCTCATGATGAGCCTAATGCTTATGCGGCTGGAGAGGTTTATTTTCCTAAAGAAATGGCCAATACGCAGTACTATTACCCAGTAAAAAGAGGGTTAGAGATCAAGGTTGCAGAGAAATTAGACTGGCTTTCTCAACAAGATCAAAATAGTGCTACAAAACGCTATCGCAAAATGTAAAGATGCGGTAAGGTTATTAAATTATCATTAATTTCTTAACTATGCCTTGTCTCAGATATCTTTTTATAAGATAGGAGAGAAGGTTTTTATTAATCTATCAATAAGCACAGGATAAGCATGCTCGATCCAAATCTACTGCGTAATGAGCTAGACGCGGTCGCCGAAAAACTGGCTCGCAGGGGGTTCACCCTCGATGTGGAAAAAATCCGTCAACAAGAAGAACGCCGTAAGGTGTTACAAGTTGAAACCGAATCCCTGCAAGCAGAACGTAATTCTCGATCGAAGTCCATCGGTGCGGCAAAAGCGCGTGGTGAAGATATTGAGCCACTTCGTCAGGAAGTTAACCTGTTAGGTGAAAAACTTGAAGCTGCAAAAGCAGAACTTGAAGTTCTTCAAGCAGAAATCCGCGATTACGTTTTAACTATCCCGAATATGCCAGATGATGCTGTGCCAAATGGTAAAGATGATAGCGAAAACGTAGAAGTTTCTCGTTGGGGCACACCAAAGACTTATGATTTCGAATTAAAAGATCATGTGACTTTAGGTGAGTTGACTGATGGTTTAGATTTCGCTTCTGCGGTGAAAATTACTGGTTCACGTTTTGTTGTGATGAAAGGTCAAATTGCACGTTTACATCGTGCTATCACACAATTTATGCTGAATCTGCATACCGAAGAGCACGGCTACCAAGAAATGTATGTTCCTTACTTGGTTAACCACGCAACTCTGTACGGTACAGGTCAGTTACCTAAATTTAGTGAAGACTTATTCCACACTAAACCGTTAGAAGAAGAAGCAGAAAGCCAATACGCGCTTATTCCAACAGCAGAAGTGCCAGTTACCAACATGGTAAGAGACGTTATTCTCGAAGAAGACGATTTACCATTGAAAATGACAGCTCATACGCCATGTTTCCGTTCAGAAGCGGGCTCTTATGGCCGTGATACTCGTGGCCTTATTCGCATGCACCAATTTGATAAAGTTGAGCTGGTTCAAATTGCTCATCCTGAAAAATCAATGGA
Organism: Proteus vulgaris; assembly: GCF_011045815.1. Lineage (GTDB taxonomy): Bacteria > Pseudomonadota > Gammaproteobacteria > Enterobacterales > Enterobacteriaceae > Proteus > Proteus vulgaris_B. The sequence continues at coordinate 1,331,499 of NZ_CP047344.1, forward strand.
AGCATTAGAAGAGCTAACAGGTCATGCTGAAAAAGTACTGCAATTACTGAATCTGCCATATCGTAAAGTTGTGCTTTGCACAGGTGATATCGGTTTTGGTTCACGTAAAACTTACGACTTAGAAGTTTGGGTTCCGGCTCAAAATACTTACCGTGAAATTTCTTCATGCTCAAATATGTGGGATTTCCAAGCACGTCGTATGCAAGCACGTTTCCGTTCTAAAGGTGACAAGAAAACACAACTGGTTCATACATTAAATGGTTCTGGTTTAGCAGTAGGTCGTACCTTAGTCGCAATCATGGAAAATTATCAAATGGCTGATGGTCGTATTGAAATTCCAGAAGTGCTACGTCCTTATATGAATGGTTTAGAATATATCGGTTAATTATTATCTAATTAATTGAATATTAATAATTTAACCCTCTGCTTAGGCAGGGGGTTTTTTATTGTTTGTAATAAATATTTATCTCTATTAATTTAATTTAACTTAGAGATTAAAGCTAATGTGTAAAGATATAATCGAGTAAATGTTTTCTAAAAAGATAATTAGGAACCGTTTAATTCTAAGGTATGCCATTTTTATTTATCGCATTTTCATTCCCTGCTTGACAATTTCTCTCATTAACATTAATTTGGGTTTCTAGATGTTTAGCCGTCTAGATTTCCATTTGATGAGCAGGTTACTTAAAATGATAACACTAAAAAATGTCAGCAAAATTTATCTGCGAGGTAAAAAACAAACTGTTGCTGTTGATGATATTAATCTCAATATTGAACAAGGGGATATCTTTGGCATTATTGGTTATAGCGGCGCAGGGAAAAGTAGTTTGATCCGACTATTAAATCGCTTAGAGCCAGTTACTAAAGGTGAGGTGATTGTAGGTAAATATAATATTACTACCAGTAGTGAGCGTGAGATCCGTAAAATTCGTCACTCGATAGGCATGATTTTTCAGCATTTTAATTTATTGTGGTCACGCACAGTTAGAGAAAATATTGAATTTCCACTCGAAATTTCTGGTTTAGATAAAAAACAACGCTTTCAGCGAGCAAGTGAACTTATGACGTTGGTTGGGCTTGCTGATAAAGCAGATGAATATCCATCAACATTAAGTGGTGGGCAAAAGCAACGTGTGGGCATTGCTAGAGCGCTAGCAAACAATCCTGATGTTTTATTATGTGATGAAGCGACATCTGCATTAGATCCAAAAACAACACAAACAATTTTAGCATTGCTTGCTGAAATTAATAAAAAAATGAATATTACGATAGTGTTGATCACACATGAAATGCAAGTTGTAAAAGCAATATGCAATAAAGTTGCAGTTATTGAGCAAGGAAGAATAATAGAACAAGGTGAAGTGCTAAAAATATTTAATCAGCCAAAACATAATGTGACACAACAATTTTTATCTCAATCAATACAGGTAATAGATAATAATGATGATATTGATAATATAAAACAGCAAAGCACAGTAATAAAGCTGTTACTGCAAGAGGGTAAAAAATATGACTATTTACTTTATGATTTAATTTCTAAATTTAATGAGCCTGTTAATTTAATAAAAGGTAATTTTTCACAAGAAAATGGATTTATTTATTTACAGTTAAATAATAAATCTTATGAAATAATCCAATATCTTGAGAGCAATAATTTTGATATAGCGGTTGTGTGATATGGATGAAATACAAATTTTAGTTAATAATTATTTCCCTCATTTAAAACTCAATGTCTTAGGAGAAGAAACATTAAATACTCTATATATGACATTAGTTTCGGGTCTATTATCTTGCTTATTAGGTATATTAATTGGTGTTGCATTATTTTTAACAGAAAAAGAAGGCTATAAAGAGCAGATTTCTATTTATAGAACGCTCTCATTTATTGTAAATATTTTTAGAGCCGTTCCTTTTATTATTTTAATTATCTTATTGTTTCCTTTTACCAAATGGATTGTGGGAACTATATTAGGTGTTAATGCAGCACTACCTGCATTAGTGATTTCTGCGGCTGCTTTTTATGCTCGATTGGTTGAATTAGCACTACGTGAAGTTGATAAAGGCGTAATAGAAGCAAGCCTTTCAATGGGGGCTAATTTACCTACATTAATATTTAAAGTGTTACTGCCTGAATCATCCCCTGCGCTGGTTTCTGGATTAACCGTAACATTAATTTCTTTAGTTGGAGGAACAGCTGTTGCCGGGGCGATTGGTGCCGGTGGATTAGGGAACTTAGCTTATTTAGAAGGATTTCAGCGCAGTCATCTTGATGTGGTTTGGGTTGCTACATTAGTTATTTTATTAATTGTGTTATGTATTCAGCTATTGGGAGATAGCGTTGTAAGAAATATAGATAAACGTTAATCAAAGAATAAACTTAATTAAAAATCAAATTTAAAAATAAGGTTATAACAATGAAATTAACAGTAATAAAAAAACTGGGTTCACTGCTACTTGTTAGCTTAGCTTTATCTGCTTGTAAGCCAACGAATGAAAAGTCAGAAAATAAATTAATTATAGGTGCATCAAGTACACCTCATGCTGAAATCCTAGAGTTTATAAAACCCCAATTGGAAAAAGAAGGGTTAGAGTTAGATATTCGGATCTTTAATGATTATATTATTCCTAACCAAGCATTAGCAGAAAAAGAATTAGATGCAAATTTCTTCCAACATGTGCCTTATTTAAATAAAACCTTAGCAGATCATCCTGATTGGAAATTAGTCTCCGCTGGCGCTGTACATATGCATCCTTATCGTTTTTTCTCGCAAAAATATAAAAGTTTACAGGATTTGCCTAATGGTGCAAAAATGATAAGTAGTAATAATCTGGCACAGCATGGTCATATATTAAAACTATTCCAAGACGAAGGAATAATTAAATTACGTGATGGCATCGATCCTGATGATTCTACAATTGACGATATTGTAGAAAATCCTCGTAATATTAAATTCCTATTTACTTATGATGGCCCATTATTACCACAAATTTATAAAAATGGTGAAGCAGATGTCGCTTCTATTGATGGGCACTTTGCTATTAATGCGGGGCTAGATTTAACCAAAGAAGTGATTTATACCGAGCCTGCTGCAAACAGTAAGTTTGCTAACGTGGTTGTGATTAGAGAAGAAGATAAAAATGATCCACGTATTGCTAAATTAATGACGCAATTACGAGCTCCAGAGACAAAACAATTTATTCTAGAAACGTTTAAGGGCGAAGCTGTTCCTGTTCCATAATATTATCTGTAGCAAAAAGTTGTGATCAAATAGTCAGTGGAGCAAGAAATTGTTCCACTTTTTTGTTTATAACAAGGGCTATTATAAAAAGGTTTTTAATAAAGAAATGACTATTTAACAAAAATATAACGCAATCCTTCATTGGTTAAACCGATCACGGCAGATCCTATTTATGCTGTTAAATTAGACCTATCGCTCGAATTTACCTCAATTATTTTATGACGTTTCTATTTACATAGAACCCTACAAAAGAGCATATTCTATGATAGTTTCTAAACCGCAGTTACATCAATTAATCAAAAATAAATTACATCATGCAGGACTAAATGAAGCGCATGCAGATACGGTGGCTGATGTCTTAGTCCATGCTGATGGTAAAGGCATTCACTCTCATGGTGCTGTGCGTGTAGAGTATTATGCAGAGCGCATTAGCAAAGGTGGTACAAACACCACACCTAACTTTACTTATACTGAAACTGGGCCTTGTAGCGCTGTATTTGATGGCGATAATGGTGCTGGGCATGTTGCAGCTAAAGATGCAATGGAACGTGCTATCAAAATGGCACAAGACAAGGGCGTTGCTGTTGTCGGTGTTCGACGCATAGGTCACAGTGGAGCACTATCTTATTTTGTCGAGCAAGCATCACAAGCAGGAATGATTGGCATCTCACTTTGCCAATCTGATCCTATGGTTGTTCCTTTTGGTGGCTCAGAGGTGTATTACGGTACAAACCCTATCGCGTTTTCTGCCCCAGGCGTAGGTGATAAACATATTACATTTGATATGGCGACAACCGTACAGGCATGGGGTAAGGTACTAGATGCACGTTCAAGACATACGGATATTCCTGATACTTGGGCGGTAGATGAAAGCGGAAAGCCTACGACAGATCCTTTTGCGGTAAAAGGCTTATTGCCTATTGCTGGCCCTAAAGGTTATGGCTTGATGATGATGGTCGATGTGCTGTCAGGTATTTTGCTTGGGCTTCCTTTTGGTAAACATGTTAGCTCAATGTATCACGATTTAACGCAAGGACGAGAGCTAGGTCAATTGCATATTGTAATTAATCCAGCATTCTTTACTGATGCGACATTATTTAGAGAGCATATCTCACAAGTTATGGGGGAATTAAATGCCATTAAGCCGGCCCCTAATGTTGAAAAAGTCCTTTATCCTGGTGAAAATAGTCAAATAGAAGAACAGAGAAGTGAAAGTGAAGGTATTGAAATTGTTGATGAAATTTATGACTATTTAATATCTGACGTACTTTACAATAAATCTTATGATAATAAAAATCCGTTTGCGGGTTAATGATAAATCTATTTGTGTTTCATAATAAAAAGCAGTAGACGAAAAAAGTACTACTGCTTTTTTGTTTAAGCTAATAGATTTAAAATTAGCTTACTAATTTACCAATATTAGACTCGGCAGTTTTATTCAGGGAAATGGTTCCATTTCCACCAACTCCACCGTTATTTCCTTGATTTCCTATATTATGGTGATAAAAAATATCACGATAAGAACCATACATTGCAGTATAGGAAAGAGGGATGGTAATAAGTAGACCTAAACCAAATGGAATAATACTAATAGCAATAATAAAAAACAGTAAAATAAAGAAGAAGAAACCACCAGATAAGTTTATTTTTACTGCTGCAAGGCTTGCTTTAACTGCAGGGAATGCCTTATAGCCATTGACTAATACCAGAGCTGGTACAAACCAATAGGCTGCAGTGCTTAACGCGCCAAAAATAGCGATAATAACAAAAAATAATGTAAACCCAGATGAGTTATCCATCATCATTTCAGCAATGATTTCGTCAGGATAATCGCTATTGATAGCATAAAAAATATCCATCATAGTGGCACTGCTGACGACAACTGCAAGAATAATCCCTACGAGTAAGATAAGAAAGCTGATCCCATAAGCGCCCATTAAACTGAGGTAGCGCTTGTTATAAAATCCAAAAAATAAATTATCAACATCAATACGTTGTGTTTCATATTGTTGATGAGCAATTGCCACGACACCTGCGGCTAATACAGTAGTAATAAAAGGTGAGATGATTGGACCAATTAGTGGAATAAACCCAAGAATGGTCGAGATAATAAGACTAACGATAAAGTAGATAATAATAACGCCTATCCACATCCAAAAACGTTCTTTTATTAGATCCCATCCTAGCCCCAACCAGCGAACACCGCCTGAGGCACCTCGCGCTTGAGGGATAGGTGTAAAGATCTCTTGTGGTTCTGTTTGCGATGAATTGTTGTCTTGTTCCATTTCCTGTACCTTAATCCCAATATCTTTGTTTATAAATATAAGCCTTCTATAATATCTTTTTGTTTTGTTATTAATCAACTGTATTAAACTTAATATAGGTTAAGGATAATCTTATTATGAGGTTAATTTTATTTTTCCTATAAAAATATTCGATGTGAGTTTGATAAAAGCAGAATAAAGATAATTAATTGTCTTTTTGATAAAGGATTAGTTTATTTATAAGTATATAGAAAATTTACAGTTCAATTATGATGAAGTACTACATTGCTCACTTTAAGTTGATACCATCTTTCTTATATTAAAATATACGTGAATTAAATAAGAAGTATATCATGGGGAATAAAACAGGTCCTAAACCTACAGCCAAAATGACAGGTGAAATAGATAAGCGATGAAGAGTAACACCTGTAAGTAAGAAGAAACATCCTGATCTTAAAGTTCATGATTATAAAAAGGTGATTAATATAAGCTTTTGCTAATTTTAATAAAACAAAAAAGCAGCGCTTAAAAACGCCGCTTCTTAAATTAATTTTAAGTAGAAAAACTTAATACATGACTTTGTGGCCGTAAGACTCAAGAATAGATTTTACATTTTCCATCGTCTCTTTTGACGGTGGATGAATACCATCTAGTTTGTATTCTTCGCCTAAAGCGACCCATTTATGTTTGCCGAGTTCGTGGTAAGGTAGTAGTTCTACTTTTTCAATGTTTTTCATATCTTTAATAAATTCGCCTAAACGATGAGCAGAATCATCATCGTCAGACCAACCTGGAACAACCACATAACGAACCCATGTTTTTTGGCCTCGTTTTGCTAAATAACGCGCAAATTCAAGTGTGCGTTGGTTTGATACGCCCACTAATTTTTGGTGAATTTCATCATTGACTTGTTTTAGGTCGAGCATCACCAAGTCAGTGGCATCCATTAATTCATCAATAACGGGATCATAACGACGAACAAAGCCGTTAGTATCTAAGCAAGTATGGATATTTTCTTTTTGACATGCTCGGAACCAATCGCGCACAAACTCTGCTTGCAAAATCGCTTCGCCACCAGAAGCAGTAACACCGCCACCAGAAGCATTCATAAAATGACGATAGGTTACCGCCTCTTTCATTAATTCATCAACTGTGACGATTTGCCCACCATGAGTATCCCATGTGTCACGGTTGTGACAATAGAGGCATCTCATTAAGCATCCTTGAAAGAAAACAATGAAACGTATTCCGGGACCGTCAACAGTACCGCAGGATTCAAATGAGTGGATACGACCAAGTACGGACATAACAGGGTTACTCCAAAACTGTCTAGATAAAAAGGCCCCAAAGTAGGGGCCTTTATTCTAAGCGATTTTATCTACTTTCTCAGTAAATAAATGCATATAGTTATCTTTATTACATTGTTTGTGTAAATGTACGGGTGATAACGTCTTGCTGTTGCTCTTTAGTCAGTGAGTTAAAGCGAACTGCATAACCAGAAACACGGATAGTTAACTGAGGATATTTCTCAGGATCTTCCATTGCTTCTAACAGCATTTCACGATTCATCACGTTAACGTTCAGATGTTGACCACCTTCAATGCCGGCTTCATGGTGGAAATAACCATCCATCAGACCCGCAAGGTTCGCTTTACGAACATCATCATCTTTACCTAATGCATTAGGTACGATTGAGAAGGTGTAAGAAATACCGTCTTTTGCATAAGCAAATGGCAGTTTAGCAACTGAAGTCAGTGAAGCAACAGCACCTTTTTGGTCACGACCGTGCATTGGGTTAGCACCTGGTCCGAATGGTGCGCCTGCACGACGACCGTCTGGAGTGTTACCTGTTTTCTTACCGTAAACAACGTTTGAAGTGATAGTCAGGATAGACTGTGTAGGTACCGCATTACGGTAAGTACGCAGTTTCTGAATTTTCTTCATGAAACGTTCAACTAAGTCACAAGCGATATCATCTACACGAGAATCGTTGTTACCAAATTGTGGGTATTCGCCATCAATTTTGAAGTCAACTGCTAAGCCGTTTTCATCACGGATTGGAGAAACTTTTGCATATTTGATAGCAGACAATGAGTCAGCAGCAACAGACAGACCTGCGATACCACATGCCATTGTACGATATACATCACGGTCATGAAGTGCCATCAGAGCTGCTTCATAGCTGTATTTATCGTGCATGTAATGGATAACGTTCAGTGCAGTTACGTACTGAGTTGCTAACCAATCCATAAAGTGGTCCATTTGGTTCATCACAGTATCGAAGTCTAAGACATCATCCATGATTGGCGCATGTTTTGGACCTACTTGGATCTTCAGTTTTTCGTCAACACCACCATTGATGGTATACAGTAAGGTTTTCGCTAAGTTTGCACGAGCACCGAAGAACTGCATTTGTTTACCAACAACCATTGGGCTAACACAACATGCGATTGCATAGTCATCGCTGTCGAAGTCAGGACGCATTAAGTCATCATTTTCGTACTGGATTGAAGAAGTATCGATTGAGACTTTCGCTGCGTATTTTTTGAAGTTGATAGGCAGTTGTTCTGACCACAGGATGGTCATGTTTGGTTCTGGAGATGGACCCATTGTGTACAGGGTATTTAAGAAACGGAAAGTATTCTTAGTTACCAGAGTACGGCCATCTAAACCCATACCAGCTAAAGATTCTGTTGCCCAGATTGGGTCACCAGAGAACAGTTCATCATATTCAGGAGTACGTAAGAAACGAACCATACGTAATTTCATGACTAAGTGGTCAATTAATTCCTGAGCTTGTTCTTCTGTCAGTAAACCAGCTTCAATATCACGTTGGATGTAGATATCTAAGAAAGTAGATACACGACCAAATGACATTGCAGCACCGTTTTGAGATTTAACAGCGGCTAAGTAACCGAAGTAAGTCCATTGTACTGCTTCTTTTGCGTTTTGAGCAGGGCGAGAAATATCGTAACCGTATTTCGCAGCCATTTCTTGGATTTGACCTAAAGCAGCATGCTGCTCTGCGATTTCTTCACGCAGTTGGATAGTCATTTCCAGATCTTCGCCTTTTTCCATTCTTTCTTGTAAAGAAGTGAACTGAGCGAATTTGTCTTTACGCAGGAAGTCGATACCGTACAGTGCAACACGACGGTAGTCACCGATGATACGGCCACGACCATAAGCATCTGGTAAACCTGTTAAGATACCAGATTTACGGCATTTCATGATGTCTGGAGTATAAACATCGAAAACGCCTTGGTTGTGAGTTTTACGATAATCAGTAAAGATTTTTTTCAGTTCTGGATCCAGCTCACGGTTGTAAGCGTGGCAAGAACTTTCAACCATACGGATACCACCGAATGGGATGATCGCACGTTTCAGAGGTGCATCAGTCTGTAAACCTACGATTTGTTCTAAATCTTTAGTGATGTAACCCGCATCGTGTGATGTGATAGTTGAAGCAACAGAAGTATCAAAATCAACCGGCGCATGCGTACGGTTTTCGATTTTGATGCCTTCCATAACTTGTTCCCAAAGTGTATCAGTTGCTTTAGTGGAACCTGCTAGGAAAGATTCGTCGCCTTCATATGGAGTATAGTTTTTTTGGATAAAATCACGAACGTTAACACCGTTCTGCCATTCACCTTCAGAAAAACCTTTCCATGCTTCAGCAAATTTTTCATTTAAATCAGACATGATACTTCTACCTTTTTACAATGGAACTTAAGAAATCAGTCATACCTGCACGGATTAATGTTTGTCACCGCGCAGATGCATTAACCAGTATACCAGACCGACTAGGACTGCCCCGCCAATAATGTTACCAATAGTGACAGGCAATAAATTATCAGAGATAAAATTTGATACCGTTAAATTTGAAAATTGTTCGGGTGATGCACCTACTTTAGCCCAGAATTCTGCGGGTGCAAAATTCTTAATAACAATACCTAAAGGAATAAGAAACATGTTAGCGATACTGTGCTCGAAACCGCTAGCAACGAACATACCGATAGGTAAAATCAGTGCAAAAAGCTTATCAATGAGTGTACGACCTGCATAGCTCATCCATACTGCAAGACAAACCATTAAATTAGCTAGAATGCCTAAACAGACTGCTTCGATAAAGGTGTGTTCAACTTTATGTTGTGCAGTTTGTAAAACGTTTAGCCCCCAAAGCCCATTTGCGGCCATATGTTGGCCAGCAAACCACATTAAGGCAACAAAAAAGAGTGCGCCAATGAAGTTACCAAGATAGACATTTATCCAGTTAGCAAACATTTTGCCCCAAGATATACGTCCAGTCGCTTTAGGAATAATAGTTAGAACAGTTGAGGTAAATAAGTCTGCGCCACAAACGACGACGAGCATTAACCCCAGTGAGAAGCAGATCCCGCCAACTAATTTAGCCAGCCCAAATGGAACAGATGCGGTGCCTGTAGTAGCAGTAATATAAAAAACAAAAGCAATTGATATAAACATTCCCGCAGTAAATGCAGATAAGTAAGTCGTTGGAATATGTTTATTTGCTTTATAACAACATGCATCATCGGCAACTTTTGCCATATCAGCAGGTGATAATAAATTAAAAGGGCTGTCAGCTTTCATACTAACACTCTCTTATATGTTGGAATAATTATAGCACGCAATAATAGTAGCAAAGGGGCTTACTTCTAAAATTGATATGGATCATGGTCGCTTGTTAGAAACCCGTTTTTAGTGCGTAAAAACCCGCTATTTATGCTATAACTACTTGATTAATAAAATAAAAAAATTTTTTAAAAATTATCAAAAAATTTTAGAGTAGCTGGATAAATAAAGTAAAAAGTAAAGATAAAGTATTATTTAGACTCCGTATGTTAAGAATTAAAAATCAAATTTAACGCCTTATTTACTTTTGCTATAAATATAAACATTACTTTATTTGTGGTTAATCATGATTGATTACTCCAGACATATAACCATTATAAAAATAAGGTTTTTAAATTTTTGAGATCTGGTTAAACAAATAGCAATTTAAACTATATTTAAGCACTATTCTTAGTGCAAAAATTCAAAATATATTTATAGTGTCGTATTAAATATCTTAAATCGTCACTTTTGCCATATTTTGGCAATTTTGTCGGATGGCATATTTGTCAAGTTGACAAAATTGTCAAAAATTTATTTTTAGCAAAATAAAACACTCTACTTTTCAATAGAGTGTTTCAATTTAAATACGCGCTTATTATTCAGTTAAATCTAGTGATTATTTAATAAATCATCCTAAATAAAATAGGCTTATTTGTTCGATTGACGTTTTGCTTTTTGTAATTTTTCATAAGCAGCAAGTAGCGACTGATGAATAGGTAAATTTGTTAAGTCAGCATCGATAGGTTGTAAACCATAAAATGCTTGTTTACCTTGTATTGCGTTTAAGGCTGCTTGTAATGTTTCTTCTCCATACATACGAGAGAATGCATACATGTATTGCGCAGGTTCACGTTCAGTCTCTTGTTGTAATAATAAGAGATTGTGTAAGCAACGATAATAATTTTGGCGTTCTGGCGTAAATAAAGAAGCGTTGAAATCTTTAGTCCATTCAACCCAAACAAGCGCTTGGTCAAGATCACCACCAGCAAGTGCAAGCATGGATTTTAATTCACCCACTCGCAAATGGCTCCAGCCATTATCTTTACCCGGTGCAATACCAATCATTTCTCTGATACGAGTAAAGTCGTCTAAACCATCTTCATCAAATTGACCGATAAGTGATAAATATTCTTCTTTTGTGCCTTCGCTTGTTGGTAACGAAAGAACAGTATCACGCCAATGTACACCCATAATGTTATTGGCTAACTGTAGATCTTCTGCAGGGTAAATATCCGATAAACCAGGCACTAAAATACGGCATGCATAAACGCCTAAGTGTGAGTAATCCATAATATAGACTTCAGCATCACACTGTTGACATAGTGCCATTAAGGTATGGAACTCTTCTTCAGTGGTGCCACTGAAATTCCAATCAGCAAAAGTATAATCGGCATCTTTCTTAAATAGATCCCAACTAATTAAACCACTTGAATCAATGAAATGTGTTTCAAGATTGGTGTGATCACCTACTTCTTCATCATCAAAGCTTGGTGGGTTGAAAACATCAAGATCTTTAAGACTACGGCCTTGTAATAACTCAGTGACAGTACGCTCTAAAGCGACACCAAAATCAGGATGAGCTCCAAAAGAAGCGAAGCAAGTTCCATTTTGTGGGTTAAATAACACGACACAAATAACAGGGAATTTCCCCCCTAAAGAAGCATCAAAGCTAAAGATTGGGAAACCTTCTTGCTCTAAGGTATTAATCGCCTCAATAACAGCAGGGTAGCGAGCTAAAACCTCTTTAGGAATTTCAGGTAAGCTAATTCTTTCGGTGATAATGCGGTTTTTCACATAGCGTTCAAAAACTTCTGAAAGTCCTTGGACACGAGCTTCATTCTTAGTGTTACCCGCAGACATACCATTAGAGGCATACAAGTTAGCGATAATATTTACAGGAATATAAACAGGTTTTTCATCTGATTGACGTATAAATGGTAGTGCGCAAATTCCACGATCATGATTACTTGATTGTAAATCAACTAATTCACTACCACATAACTCACCTTCAGGATCATAAAATTCACGTAAACGTGCATCTAATAAGCCAGTAGGAACAGAATCATCCTCAGTGAGAGGGAACCATCTTTCACTTGGATAGTGAACAAATTCACCTTCTGCAATATCAGTACCTAGCCAGAAATCAGAGAAGAAATAATTAGTTGAAAGACGCTCGAAGTACTCGCCTAATGCGGAAGCTAATGCTGCTTTTTTACTGGCACCTTTACCGTTAGTAAAACATAAAGGGCAATCTTTATCGCGAATATGAACAGACCAGACATTAGGAACTGGGTTTAACCATGAAGCTTCTTCAATGTTAAAGCCTAAGTCGGTTAATTTTTTCTGAAAGCTAGCGATAGAATCTTCCAGTGCGGCATCTTTACCAGGAATGAATGTTTGTGACATGGCAGGTTTCATTAATATTTTGCGGATGATAGTTAGGGGCACATGATACTGAAATCCCCTGTTAAGCACTAATAATTTCTCTCATTTCGAACAGGCTAACCATATTCTTCACTAATAAATTGTTTAATATATGAGTTTTTTTAATAAATACGTTCGATTTATCACGGAATTAATAATTTAAAATCATCATAATTAGATTTATTTATAAACTCATAAGGGATCAGTTCGATGATGAAAAAAACATTGCTTGCCAGTCTATTAGCCGTAGTTAGTGGTTCTGTTTTTGCCTTACCTAATGTCACCATTTTAGCGACTGGTGGTACCATCGCTGGTGGTGGTGATTCAGCAACAACATCAAGCTATACAGCGGGTAAATTAGGTATCGATACGCTAATTAATGCCGTACCTGAGGCTAAAAAAATCGCTAATTTAAAAGGCGAGCAAGTCGTTAACATTGGTTCTCAAGATATGAATGACCAAGTATGGCTTAAGCTGGCTAATAAAATTAATGCAGATTGTGATAAAACGGACGGATTTGTTATCACTCATGGTACTGACACCATGGAAGAGACGGCTTACTTTTTGGATTTAACAACAGCCTGTAAAAAACCAGTTGTTATGGTTGGTGCAATGCGTCCTGCAACTGCATTAGGTGCTGAAGGTCCTTTAAATCTTTTTAATGCAGTTGTGATTGCCAGTGATAAAGCCTCTGAAAATCGTGGTGTGTTAGTCACTATGAATAATGCGGTTATCGGCGGTAAAGATGTCGTGAAAATGAATACGACTGAAGTACAAGCATTCCAGCCGGTTAATGCAGGTGCTCAAGGTTACGTACACAACGGCAAGGTACATTATTATACTGCGGCATTACCTCGTGCTGATAAGCCTGCATTTGATATCAGTAAACTGACTGAATTACCAAAAGTGGGTATTGTTTATAACTACTCAAACGCCTCTAATTTACCAGCAAAAGCCTTTATTGATGATGGTTACAAAGGTATTGTCAGCGCCGGTGTTGGTAATGGTAACTTATATACTGATATTTTTGATACTTTAGCTGATGGCGCTAAAAAAGGTGTCGCAATTGTTCGTTCAAGTCGTGTACCTGTTGGTTTCACGACACAAAATGGCGAAGTCGATGACGCAAAATATGGTTTTGTGGCATCAGAACGCCTGAACCCACAAAAAGCAAGAGTATTATTACAATTATCACTCACACAAACTCAAGATCCTGCTAAGATCCAAGAAAATTTTGAAAAGTATTAATTTAAAATAACTTGAATAATAACAAGGCCTCATTAAAGAGGCTTTGTTATTTTTAGCAATAAAATCAGGCTAATTTTTTTTGGTTCGAGAGACGACTATTTGTGCTGTAAAGAAAGCAATTAGTGGAGTTACTGCAAAAATAATAAATAACCAATGTGCTGCATTTTGTGCTCCCTCCAATCCCCCTGGCTCGGTCAAACCTGCCATATTAACGACAGTACCTGAAATCGAAGCACCAACTGCGGCTGAAAATAATTGAATCGTCGTAATTGATGTCGCTGCTTTTTGAGCCTCTTGCCCCTGAGAGACATGTAGTACACGGGTTAAATAATGAGGCCAAGCCATACCAATTCCTGCACCAGTAAAAAAGAGTGCTACACAAATAACGACAATTTGCCCATAAGGTAATGTGACGTTATTGGATATAAATAAACCAAGGATCACTATGGCAGAAAAATTAATCATAGGGCCAAAGCGCATTAAGCGTTGAGCAGTATATTGTTGGCTAGATGAAGAAATAATCGCAGAGAAAGACCAGCCAGCGCCTACTAATGCTGCTAAATAACCAGAAAGTAATGGGGTAATATTATGAATAGTCTGTAAAAAATAGGGCACAAAAACTTCGGTTTGTACACTGATACCTAATAATGCCATGGTGAGATAAATAGGGGCTAAAGGTGCAGAAAAAGAGAATGTCCCTTTAGGAAATAAGCCATCATTTGATTTTTTATCTATGTGTATTAAAAGTAAAATAAAGATAATAGCAAAGAAAAATGATAATACGTGATACAACGTGATGTTATAAAGACTGCCGATTGAAATAGATAACACAGCAACCATTAATAGAAAAAGTTGCTGATAGGGTAAAGGCGATTTGGCGATGATATTATCAGCATTATTTTCAGTAGGAAGAATAGTAAATAATAAAATAGCATAAGGAATGCCTACGAATAAAATAGACCAAAATGCACCGCGCCAAATATCATATTCTGCAAATACTCCACCTAATGCAGGGCCTAACAGTGTTGATATTCCCCACATACTTGACATTAATGCCATAGCTCTAGACCAAAGTGGCTGTGGAAACATCACTCTAACTAGAGAATAAGCTAGTGCAAGCAACATGCCGCCACCCGCCCCTTGAATAAATCGGCCTAACAGCAATATCTGCATAGAAGGTGCTGTTGCACAGATAACGGAACCGATTAAAAAACAAAGCGTAGCAATCATGTAACTATTACGAGGTGCAAATTTGCTCAACAAACGAGACGTCAACGCGGAAAAAAGAATAGAGGCTAAAATAAAAACAGTCGTATTCCATGCATATAAATTGAGCCCACCTATATCTCGGACAACTGAAGGTAGTGTTGTTATCGTGATATAAACATTAATTGCATGTAATGCAACGCCTCCTGCTAAAGCTAGCGATTTTAGACTATTTTGTCCATGAAGAAGCATTCCCCAGCTTGCTTCTTCTTTTTTATTCACACTCCCCGACATAAAACACTCCTAATCGTTATTTTTACGCACTGCGTATTATGCGTTAGCTCACAATAATCATTGCGCCAATTTAACGAGAATGATACAACCGATAAAGGTCATTTTGTAAAAACATATTCAGATAGGGTGAATTTGAATGAGTCAGGTATATAACTTTAGTGCAGGTCCGGCTATGTTACCGGCAGAAGTCCTTCGTCGTGCAGAATTAGAATTATGCAATTGGCATGAACTTGGGCGCTCGGTCATGGAAATCAGCCACCGCAGTAAAGAGTTTCTTGAAGTTGCTCATCAGGCAGAGCAAGATCTTCGTGATCTTCTCAATGTGCCAGAAAACTACAAAATTCTTTTTTGCCATGGTGGAGCGCGAGGCCACTTTGCAGCTTTACCTCTCAACTTATTAGGTGAGAAGACAACGGCTGACTATATTGATGGTGGCTATTGGGCGAAAAGCGCGGCTGAGGAAGCTGAAAAATATTGTTCGCCAAATATCATTAAAATTAAAACAGAAATTGATGGTAAAATTGGTGTTAAACCAATGAAAGAATGGCAATTAAGTGATGATGCTGCTTATGTACATTATTGCCCAAATGAAACTATTGATGGTATCGCCATTCATGAAGAACCCAATTTTGATGACAACAAAATTGTTATTGCAGACTACTCATCTTCTATTTTATCCCAACCACTAGATGTTAGTCGCTTTGGTGTAATTTATGCTGGCGCACAAAAGAATATTGGCCCTGCAGGTTTAACCATCGTTATTATTCGTGAAGATCTATTAGGTAAAGCTCGTAAAGAAACACCATCAGTGTTTGATTATACTGTGCTCGCTGAAAATGACTCAATGTTTAATACACCACCTACTTTTGCTTGGTATTTATCAGGTATGGTCTTTAAATGGCTAAAAGAGCAGGGTGGTTTGCAAGAAATGGCAAAACGTAACTACGAAAAAGCGACGCTTCTTTATAGTGCTATTGATAACAGTGATTTTTATATCAACCGTATTGCAACAGAAAATCGCTCATTAATGAATGTACCTTTCCAAATGTCTTCTCCCGAATTAGATTCAGTCTTCTTAAAAGAAGCAGAAGCACAAGGCTTAGTCGCATTAAAAGGTCATCGTGTATCAGGTGGTATGCGTGCATCGATTTATAACGCAATGCCATTAGCTGGTGTTCAAGCATTAGTTGATTTTATGGCTGATTTTGAGCGTCGCCACGCATAATTGATACATTATATGTTTAGGAAGCCTATGTAAAAGTGGGTTTCCTTTTATCCAAAGATGTTGATAATGACAATCAAATTATCCCAGTACTAAAAATAAATAAAAATAATAAGTACCTAAGTCGTTTTCTTATTTTTTTGATTAAACCGTATCCCATCTTATTTTATTTGTTTATCGGAGTTCTTACCTGTTTATGGAATCGTTGACATTACAGCCTATTGCTCATATTGAAGGCACTATTAACTTACCAGGTTCAAAAAGTGTCTCTAATCGTGCGTTATTATTAGCCGCTTTAGCTAAAGGTAAAACACGTTTAACAAATCTATTAGATAGTGATGATATTCGTCATATGCTAAATGCATTAAAAGCATTAGGTGTGGAGTATCAATTATCAAATAACAATACAGTCTGTGATATAGAGGGTTTAGGTGGTGAATTTAAAACTAATTCACCATTAGAACTCTTCTTAGGTAATGCTGGTACAGCAATGCGTCCATTGGCAGCCGCATTAAGTTTAGGCTCGCATGATATTGTATTGACGGGTGAGCCACGAATGAAAGAGCGTCCAATAGGGCACTTAGTTGACGCTTTACGCCAAGGTGGAGCGAGTATCGATTATCTCGAACAAACGGATTATCCACCTATTCGTTTACGTGGAGGTTTTAAGGGGGGAAATGTAGAAGTCGATGGCAGTGTTTCAAGCCAATTTTTGACCGCCTTATTAATGACCGCTCCATTAGCTGAGCAAGATACAACTATTACAATTAAAGGTGAGCTAGTATCAAAACCGTATATCGATATTACCTTAGCATTGATTAATACCTTTGGTGGCAAGATTGAAAATCAAGATTATCAACAATTTGTTGTGAAAGGCGGCCAACAATATCAATCACCTGAAAAATACCTTGTAGAAGGAGATGCATCATCAGCATCTTATTTCTTAGCAGCCGCGGCAATTAAAGGTGGAACAGTCCGAGTGACAGGTATTGGCAAAAATAGTTTGCAAGGCGATATTCATTTTGCTTCTGTACTTGAAAAAATGGGAGCGAAAATACGTTGGGGCGATGATTATATTGAATGTGAACGTGGTTCGTTAAAAGGCATCGATATGGATATGAATACTATTCCTGATGCAGCAATGACCATTGCTACTACAGCACTGTTTGCAAAAGGTGATACTGTTATTCGTAATATCTATAACTGGCGAGTAAAAGAGACCGACCGATTGGCTGCAATGGCTGCAGAGTTGCAAAAAGTGGGTGCAATTGTAGAAGAAGGGCATGATTATTTAAAAGTAACGCCACCACAGCAGTTAACAACTGCAAATATCAAAACTTATAACGATCATCGTATTGCTATGTGTTTTTCGCTGGTGGCATTGTCTGACACACCTATTACTATTCTTGATCCAGGTTGTACAGCCAAAACATTCCCAGATTATTTTGATAAGTTAGAAACGCTTTCTCAGCATCATGGTTAATATCCATTGTATTTAATAAAAACCAGTCAAATTTAAATCAGTTAAATCGGCAGTGTTGGACTTTTAAAAGCACAATATTGCCGATTTTTTATTATGTTCAGATAAAGTTTTCTAAAAAATAACCTATCTATAAAAAATTATATTAAATAAATCTCTTTGGCCTTTATCTGCTTGTTTCTTCCTATACATTGTATGCGTATAATGACGCGCATACATTAATACTGTTTTTCTCTGTTTGAATTCAATGTCTATTATATCAATGTAATAAAGCATCAAATACAGAAACACAGTGCCCATGAAAAGGAGAAACTCATGGCGGTTATCGTCCCTGTTATAACTGTTGATGGGCCTAGCGGAGCAGGTAAAGGAACATTATGCCAAGCATTAGCGAAAGCGTTTGGCTGGCACTTACTTGACTCTGGCGCTATTTACCGTGTGTTGGCATTAGCTGCTTTACACCACCATGTTGATATTACTTCTGAAGATGCATTAGTACCTCTAGCAGCAAATTTAGATGTATGTTTTGTTCCTAATGAGAATGGCTTAAGTGTTATTCTCGAAGGTGAAGACGTGTCGAATGAAATTCGTACTGAAACAGTTGGGAACACGGCCTCACAAGCAGCAACTTTTCCTCGTGTAAGAGAAGCATTATTGCGTCGTCAGCGAGCATTCCGTACAGAACCTGGTCTTATTGCTGATGGGCGAGATATGGGAACGATAGTTTTCCCTGATGCTCAAGTGAAAATTTTTCTTGAAGCCAGCGCAGAAGAACGAGCGCGTCGTCGCATGTTACAGTTGCAGGAAAAGGGCTTTAATGTTAACTTTGAGCGCCTTTTATCCGAGATAAAAGAACGCGATCACCGTGACCGGAATCGCGCTGTTGCGCCACTTGTTGCAGCGAAAGATGCATTAATTCTCGATTCTACAAGTTTGTCTATCGACGAAGTTATTGAAAAATCGTTAACTTATGCTAAAAAAAATCTGCAATTATCAGCGTAATTAATTTTTATTTCGTTTATACTAGGCAATTATCAAAATCGGGTTGACGTGTTAATGAAAACACAATAATGCCCGATGACCTTGTCACAAAGGATGTAACGAGGTATGTGAAACAACCCCATTCGGCCGGATGCTAAATGGACGTTAATTAAATTTACTTGAAGATCATTAACATGACAGAATCTTTTGCTCAACTCTTTGAAGAATCCCTAAAAACAATCGAAACTCGTCCTGGCGCTATCGTTCGCGGCGTTGTAGTTGCTATCGATAAAGACGTTGTTCTGGTTGATGCAGGTCTGAAATCAGAATCTGCTATTCCTGTAGAACAATTCAAAAACGCTCAAGGCGAATTAGAAATCCAAGTGGGCGACGAAATTGATGTTGCTCTGGACGCGGTTGAAGATGGCTTCGGTGAAACCGTTCTGTCTCGTGAGAAAGCTAAACGTCACGAAGCGTGGCTGATGCTGGAAAAAGCTTACGAAGAAAACGAAACTGTTGTTGGTATCATCAACGGTAAAGTTAAAGGTGGTTTCACTGTTGAACTGAACGGCATTCGTGCATTCTTACCAGGTTCACTGGTAGACGTTCGCCCAGTTCGCGATACAACTCATCTGGAAAACAAAGAGCTTGAGTTCAAAGTCATCAAATTAGACCAAAAACGTAACAACGTTGTTGTGTCTCGTCGTGCGGTTATCGAATCTGAAAACAGCGCAGAACGCGATCAGTTATTAGAAAACCTGCAAGAAGGCATGGAAGTTAAAGGTATCGTTAAGAACCTTACTGACTACGGTGCATTCGTTGATCTGGGCGGTGTTGACGGCTTACTGCACATCACTGACATGGCTTGGAAACGTGTTAAACACCCAAGCGAAATTGTCAATGTTGGCGACGAAATCACTGTTAAAGTCCTGAAATTCGACCGTGAACGTACTCGCGTATCATTAGGTCTGAAACAACTGGGCGAAGATCCATGGGTAGCTATCGCTAAACGTTATCCAGAAGGTACTAGACTGACTGGTCGTGTAACTAATCTGACTGATTACGGCTGCTTCGTAGAAATCGAAGAAGGCGTTGAAGGTCTGGTACACGTTTCTGAAATGGATTGGACTAACAAAAACATTCACCCATCTAAAGTTGTTAACGTTGGTGATGTTGTTGAAGTTATGGTTCTTGACATCGATGAAGAACGTCGCCGTATTTCACTGGGTCTGAAACAGTGCAAATCTAACCCATGGCAGCAGTTCGCAGAAACTCACAACAAGAACGACCGTGTTGAAGGTAAAATCAAGTCTATCACTGACTTCGGTATCTTCATCGGTTTAGACGGCGGTATCGACGGTCTGGTTCACTTATCTGACATTTCTTGGAATGTTGCAGGTGAAGAAGCAGTTCGTGAATACAAAAAAGGCGACGAAATCGCTGCTGTAGTTCTGCAAGTTGATGCTGAACGTGAACGTATCTCACTGGGCGTTAAACAATTATCAGAAGATCCATTCAATAATTACCTGTCTGCTCACAAAAAAGGTGCTATTGTTTCTGGTAAAGTAACTGCTGTTGACGCTAAAGGCGCAACTGTAGAATTAGCTGACGGTGTTGAAGGTTACCTGCGTGCTTCTGAAGCTTCACGTGACCGCGTTGAAGATGCAACTCTGGTTCTGAATGTTGGCGAAGCTGTTGAAGCTAAATACACTGGCGTTGACCGTAAAAACCGCGTTATCAACTTATCTGTTCGTGCTAAAGACGAAGCAGACGAGAAAGACGCTATCGCTTCTGTAAACAACAAAGAAGAAGTTGGTTTTTCAAACAACGCTATGGCTGAAGCTTTCAAAGCAGCTAAAGGCGAATAATTTAAGTTATTAACGGAGGCAACGTTAATCGTTGCCTATATATCGGTAGTTTAGGGAGGTAATATGACCAAGTCTGAGTTAATCGAGAGACTTGCAGGCCTACAATCTCATCTTTCGGCTAAGACGGTTGAAGAAGCTGTAAAAGAAATGCTTGATCATATGGCTGATACTTTAGCTGATGGTGAGCGTATCGAAGTCCGCGGATTCGGCAGTTTTTCTCTACACTACCGTGCGCCGCGTACGGGTCGTAACCCGAAAACTGGTGATAAAGTAGATCTGGAAGGTAAATACGTTCCACACTTTAAGCCAGGCAAAGAGTTACGTGACCGTGTAAATATTTATACGGAATAATAACTCCTGTCGAAATGGCACGATGTTAGTTAACTTTCTCAAAAACGGTGCTTCGGTGCCGTTTTTTATTATCTTTTATTTGTGTTGATTATTTTTGATTACTTCCATACGTTAGTTTTTGATTGTTAGTCCTTTACTTCATTTACCATATCTGCTTATTGTCCTTTTCGTTCTCCTTTTTATTCTCTTTCTTACTTTTCTTTGTATTACTTTATTGTACTTTGCTCGTTATTTCTTGATTTAATTATCACAATTGTTGACTTGTTTTGTTTTTTTCGAGTTTCTTCTCAAAATATAATGTATGCGACAATAAAGAATTTTCTTTTTATAACGAAGTACGAAAAAATGTTCTAAAGAGCTACCTTTAATAAAAATATAACTTCATGATATTTAGAGATGCTTATGAAGGGATGCAAAAATGATTCTATTGAGAGGAATAATAAGTGTTTTGAGGTCAAAAATATTATCAATAAAACAACACTTCTTTTATTCAAAATATTTTAAACAATTTTACTTTACAACACTGAGTTTAGATAGTATTGCTTTGGCAATATTATTAGGTTGTTTACCTTTATTATTTCAGCATACGCTTTTTAGTTTAACTACTTATTATATTGTAATTATTATTGCAGTATTTTTATTACTTATTCCTTTTTCATTAATTCGTTTCTTAGCATTATTTTTATTTTTCTGGGGTTATTCTAATCTTATAGCATACTCTTTGATGGTAAGAACAGTTCAACTTGTTGATAATATTGTGTCATTTGAAACAAATATTGTTGAATATCGTCAATTATCAGATGGTAATCTTATTATCAAAATTCCCGTTCCCAAAGAGACATTTTTTTCATCTTCTATTTACGCTAACGTATATTGGAGAAACCCACCTAAAAATATTGAAGTAGGGCAAATTTGGAAATTTAAAATCCAATTCAAAGCTGTACACAGCTATTTAAATGATGGGGGATTTGATAGCCAAAAATATGCAGTTTCTAAGAAAGAAACCTTAGCGGGGAAAGTGATGTCAGCTACATTCGTTTATGCTGATATTTCGCTACGTACTCAATTTATTCATTCACTTTTAACCTATTGGCAAACAGCAAAAAATAAAGGTGAGATTATTGCGTTAGTTTTAGGTGATAAACGCGATATAGAGTATGAAAAAAAAGATCTTTATATGAAAACGGGAGTTGCACATCTTATTGTTATATCGGGATTACATATTGGATTAGCCGCGCTTGTAGGGTGGGTTATAGCAAGGGGTATTCAGTTCTTATTTCCTATTAAATGGATAAATACACAATTTCCATTGTTAATGGCTTGGGGATGTGGTGTATTTTATGCAACTTTATCGGGCTGGGGAATACCTGCAACAAGAGCTGTTATCGGATTAAGTGTTTGGGTTATTTTACATTGGCAAAGCCGGTTATTTCTGCCTTGGCAATGGGCTCTCTGGAGCGCTGCTCTTATTTTGATTATTGAGCCACTATCGATACTTTCAGTCAGTTTTTGGCTTTCGTTTTCAGCTGTATTTGCCATTATTTTTTGGTATTGGATGTATCCATTAAAAGCTAAATATAATTATCAAAAACGGTGGTTTATTTTAAGGCTAATGCACTTACAATTTGGATTGTTGATTATTTTATTACCTTTTCAACTTTATTTATTCAGTGGTGCTAATTTTTTTAGTTTTATCGTTAATTTATGGGCAGTTCCTATTATTTCATTTATTACCGTACCGTTAATAATACTTGGATTATTGACATCTTTTTTCTCATTTTTACAACCAATAATTTGGCACTGGGTTGATCTTTCTATTAATCTTGCTTTTTGGTGTGCTCCTTTATTTTTACCTTATTGGCAAGATAGTGGTGCTATTCCTTTTTTATTAGGGTTTCTCGGGGTTGGTATTATTTTAATTATAAAAATGTCATGGTGGCGCCATCATTTTATTTTGCTTATTGCTAGTGGTATTCTTTTATATTGCGAATTCACTACTTTCTCACGATATCAATGGCGTATGACTATGCTAGATGTTGGTCATGGTTTAGCTATTATTCTTGAAAAAGACAGAGAAGCGATTATTTATGACACAGGAATACGTTGGAAAAGTGGTGGTTCAATTGCAAAAAGTGTCATTATTCCTTATTTAAAATATCATCGACTTAATCCAGTGGCATTAATAATCAGCCATGATCATTTAGATCATACAGGTGGTATTAATGATTTAATGATGGCTTATCCTAATTTAACACTTCGTAGTAGTTTTGATAATTCTTCACATTTACCCTGTTTACAGGGGGGATCATGGCAATGGAAAGGGATTAAGTTTGATGCATTATGGCCACCCAATAAAGCTCTTTCACCTAAAAATAATCAATCATGTGTGATCAATGTAAGTGATGGTAAACATAATATACTGTTGACAGGTGACATTGAAAAAGAGGCAGAAATCCAATTAATAAGGTCAAAAAAACACCAGTTAAGTGCTGATATTTTGCAGGTTCCTCATCATGGTAGCCAAACATCGTCCACATTGGCGTTTATTCAAACAGTGTCGCCCAAATTTGCACTCGTTTCTGCCGCTCGTTATAGCCTTTGGCGTTTACCTTCTGATAAAGTACACCTTCGTTATAAAAAAGAAGCTATTAATTGGCTAACAACCTCTATTAGTGGGCAGATATCGATCGAGTTTAATCAAGACAATATTGATGTATTTACCTATAGACGAGATATTTTACCTCGTTGGTATCATCAGTGGTTTGGTGTTTTGACGTTTCCCGAGTAGAATGACCGGCTAATTATTAAAAGTTTGGTAATATATATGAATGATATAGACCTATCAACGTGGCAAACATTCCGACGCTTATGGCCGATGATTCGGATTTTCAAAGCGGGTTTGATCGCTGCAGCAATTGCATTAATCGTCAATGCGGGTGTGGATGCATTTATGATTTCTTTATTAAAACCACTGCTTGATGAAGGTTTTGGTAAAGCAAGTAATGACGTATTAAAATGGATGCCGATTGCTGTTATTGGACTGATAGTTCTGCGTGGTATATCTAACTTTATTTCAAGTTACTGCCTTTCTTGGGTATCTGGGAAAGTTGTAATGAATATGCGTCGCCGACTATTTTCCCATATTATGGGAATGCCGGTGAGCTTTTTTGACCAGCAATCAACAGGAACTTTGCTTTCTCGTATTACATATGATTCAGAGCAAGTTGCTTCTTCTTCATCAGGTGCATTAATTACAGTTGTTCGTGAAGGTGCTTACATTATCGGGCTCTTTGGCTTGATGTTTTACTATAGTTGGCAATTATCTATGATCCTCATTGTTATTGCCCCTATTGTTGCCATTGTTATTCGTTTGGTATCAACACGTTTTAGAACGATCAGTAAACGTATTCAAAATAGTATGGGACAAGTAACAACTAGTGCTGAACAGATGCTGAAAGGGCATAAAGAAGTGCTTATTTTTAATGGACAAGAAGTCGAGAATAAGCGCTTTAATCATGTGAGTAACCATATTCGTCGTCAAGGTATGCGTATGGTTGTTGCATCGTCAATTTCAGATCCTATTATTCAATTAATTGCTTCCTTCGCATTAGCATTTGTTCTATACGCGGCGAGTTTCCCTGACATTATGGATACATTAACCGCAGGTACAATCACTGTTGTTTTCTCATCAATGGTTGCATTAATGCGCCCATTGAAATCATTGACGAATGTAAATGCTCAGTTCCAAAGAGGTATGGCGGCTTGTCAGACCTTATTTGCTATTCTCGATATGGAACAAGAGAAAGATACTGGTAAGCTAGAATTGAAAAAACCAACGGGTGATATTGAATTCCGTAATGTGACTTTCCAATATGTGACAAAAGATACACCTGCCTTGAAAAATATGTCATTTACTATTCCAGCAGGAAAAACTGTTGCATTAGTGGGGCGTTCTGGTTCCGGTAAGTCAACAATAGCTAATCTGATCACACGTTTTTATGATATCAATGAAGGACAAATATTGATTAATGGTCATGATATTCGTGAATACACATTGAAATCTTTACGTAATCAAGTTGCTCTTGTTTCTCAAAATGTTCACTTATTTAATGAAACAGTAGCAAACAATATTGTTTATGCGTGTGAAGACCAATACAGTCGTGACGATATCGAAAAAGCAGCCAAAATGGCACATGCAATGGACTTTATTAATAAAATGGATAAAGGCCTAGATACTGAAATTGGTGAAAATGGTGTTCTGCTTTCGGGGGGACAGCGTCAACGTATCGCGATAGCAAGGGCTTTACTACGTGACTCACCAATTCTTATCCTTGATGAAGCTACATCGGCACTTGATACAGAATCAGAACGAGCTATTCAATCTGCACTTGATGAACTGCAAAAAAATAGAACCTCTTTAGTAATTGCTCACCGCCTATCAACCATTGAAAAAGCAGATGAAATTTTAGTTATTGAAGATGGTGAAATTGTTGAACGTGGCTCACACATTGATTTAATCGATCAAAAAGGTGTTTATGCCCAACTTCACAGGATGCAATTTGGTAAATGATTGAACGGATTTGGTCTGGTAAATCTTGGTTTTATTTCCTCTTACTTCCATTTTCATGGTTGTACGGTGCAATTACTCTATTAAGGCGCTTTGCATATCAAAAAGGATGGTTGTCATCATGGAAAGCTTCTGTTCCTGTTGTAGTTGTTGGTAACTTAACAGCAGGTGGTAATGGCAAAACACCGGTTGTTATATGGCTCGTTGAGCAATTAATACAGCAAGGATTTAAACCAGGCATTGTTTCCCGTGGTTATGGCGGAAAATCAGATCATTATCCATTACTGCTGACATCAGAGACCACACCTGCAATGGCAGGTGATGAACCTGTGTTAATTTATCATCGAACAGGTGCACCCGTTGCGGTTGCACCTAATCGACGAGATGCAGTAAAAGCCTTATTAGCGCAACATGAACTTGATGTAATTATCACTGATGATGGCTTACAGCATTATGCACTACAGCGTGATTATGAAATTGTTGTTATTGATGGGCAGCGTCGATTTGGTAATGGCTGGTGGCTTCCTGCTGGTCCTATGCGGGAACGAGCGAGTCGCTTACATTCAGTTGATACAATTATCGTTAATGGTGGTTTAAGCCAAGATAATGAGATAGCTATGGTTTTAGCGGGTGATATTGTGGTGAACCTTAAAACAGGTGAGAAAAAGCCAGTTCAACAGATCGCTAAAGCGGTAGCAATAGCCGGAATTGGTCATCCCCCTCGTTTTTTTAATTCTTTGCGTGAAAAAGGAATTGAATTAATTTCAATTAAAGCATTTAGTGATCATAGTGATTACAGTGCCAAAGAATTACAAGATTTAACACCTTTCAATGAAACGCTTATTATGACAGAAAAAGATGCTGTTAAATGTCAGCATTTTGCTCAAGATAATTGGTGGTATTTGCCAGTCAGTGCTGAATTAAATAGTCAATCGGTGCTAAAACAAGTCAGCAATTTAATTTACGGCTCGAAAAAAACTTGTATCTGATCTGAAACAATGATATTTATAGTGGAAATCAGGATAGCGTTACATAAAAGATTACCTACCCACAGTTGCATATCGCTTTTGTCGTAGTTCAATTTAACTCGCCAATACCCTATCTACTCAAAAGCCTTGTGTGGAGATTTTGTGGATCTTTAATGTAGACGTAATATTTTTATGCTGTGAATGCAATTGGCTTTGCGCCTAATGGATTGTAGAAACTATTTTGAATGGTGATTATTAATCCTTATATATGATTATTTTATTTATAGGTGCACAATAAAATATCTTCCTCATGTCATCTTTTTGTCATGTTGATACTGTAAATATTGAGCCTTAGAATATTCATTAAGCTTAGCTATCACGGTTTTGAACATTTATATTAAATAATAAAATGCACTACTTAAATTAATGTGTTCAGAATTTAATTGGGGTTTTATATAAGAAGACATAATAAAAAGTAGGATGCATTAGTATAGAAAAATAAAAACTATACGAAGAACAAAAGGAGTTTATCTATCATGACATTACAATTAAGAATGGGTCGCGTAAAATGGTTTGACAATAACAAAGGTTATGGTCTTATTGTTGCAAGAGACATTGAACAAGAAGTTTATGTCAATAAAAAAGCGATTGCCAATACAAAAAACAAAGCATTAACAGAAGGTCAAGATGTTGAATTTTCTGTTATCAGAACAGCCGCTGGCCTAGAAGCCGCTGATGTTATCGGATTTTAAATAAGGTTTACCTTGTTGATGATGTAGTTGAAACGATAGTTTAACACTGAGATTGAATTATCGTTTATACCTATTTTGGGGCAGGTAAGGTCAAATAGCTTACTACCAAGCCGAATAAGTAATATAAAAGAGTTATAACGTTAATTAGAATGCAATAAAGATAATAAAAAGGTTAAATTATTATCAATAAAAGCGGAATGTAATTCTTTATTAATGATGTTGCAGACTCAACGATAAAAAGCCACATTAATGTGGCTTTTTTGTTGCCTATAGTAAAAAAGAAAATAATAAATTTATTAATAACTAAAATAATTTTCGAATTATCACTAAACGAGAGGCTTTGAGTATTAACGCAGATCCTTCCTTATGATATCCTTTTGCTATATAAAATGATTAACCCTTGAGAGGGACAAAATGGATCACCGCTTACTTGAAATTATTGCTTGTCCAGTTTGCCACGGCAAACTTATCTTTGATAAAGAAAATTCAGAGCTTATCTGCAAAATTGATCATTTAGCTTATCCTGTTCGTGACAATATCCCCGTTCTTCTGGAGAATGAAGCAAGAGAATTATCACTAGAAGAGGAAAAGTAACTTCATGTTCACGGTCATAATCCCTGGTCGATATGCATCGACCCGCTTACCGGGTAAACCCCTCGCGGATATTCACGGTAAGCCAATGATTGTTCGTGTTATGGAACAGGCTATGCGTTCTGGTGCAAACCGTGTCATTGTCGCAACCGACAACTTAGATGTTGTTGCCGCTGTGGAAAAAGCGGGTGGGGAAGCATGTATGACCCGAGAAGATCACCATTCGGGTACAGAACGTTTAGCTGAAGTCATTGAAAAATACCAATTTGCAGATGACGAGATAATCGTTAACGTACAAGGTGATGAGCCTCTTATTCCTCCCGCAATTATTACTCAAGTTGCTGAAAATTTGGCAAATTGTGGTGCTGGAATGGCAACATTAGCAGTGCCTATTGTTGATTCAAAAGAAGCTTTTAATCCTAACGCCGTGAAAGTGGTGATGGATGCAAAAGGTTTTGCACTTTATTTTTCTCGTGCAACCATTCCTTGGGAAAGAGACCGTTTTAACTTATCACACGATGAAATTGGTGAGCATTACTTACGCCATATTGGGATTTATGCTTATCGCGCAGGTTTTATACGTCGATATATTACTTGGGAACCGAGCCCATTAGAATCTATTGAAATGTTAGAGCAACTGCGAGTATTGTGGTATGGCGAAAAAATCCATGTTGCAAAAGCATTAGAAGTTCCTGGCGTGGGTGTTGATACTCAAGATGATCTTGTCGCAGCCAGAGCTGCATATCGAGCACTTAACCAAGAGTTCTGATCTTTTAACGGACACAAATAAATTTCAACGGCACTTAAATTAAGTGCCGTTTTTGTATCAGTCGGTAATGATATTTTTTAATTATTGGTTTTCTTTTTTATCTGATTGATGACTTTCATTTTCAGGAATAGTGACTGGTTGTCCTGCTGGTTTTACTGATTGCCACATTGAGCCTAAAAACTCATACCATGCACGTTCACTATGTTGAAAATAGGTTGCTGAAGGGAAATATTTCTCCCAAGGATGTAATGGCGAAGTGATAGCCAATTGGTTAGCTGGTGCAACGATAGGTTTCATGCCTCTAGCTAAAAAGAAACGTTCGGCGCGTGCTAAATGGTTAGCGGACGTCACAAGTAAAAATGGTTTCTTACCAATTAATTTATCAACTTCATAGGCTTCTTCTTCAGTATCTTTCGGTGTTGATAATGCGATAGTTCTTTCAGGAGGTACACCTAAAGATTGTGCTACCTGAGCTGCCACCTCTGCACTACTTATTTGATTAACACCTGCACCACCTGTAAAAATCAGTGTTGAATTAGGATTGCGATAATAGAGTCTTACACCTTCAGCAACACGAAATAAACTATTATTAAGAAGATTAGAACTGGGGGCCCAATCTGGGTTATAAGTAAATCCACCACCCAAAACAACAATGTAGTTCACATCTTGTTGTGAATTTTCTCGTAATTCATAACGAGCTTGATACTCTTTTTCACTTGGCATTAATAATGTATCAGCAACAGGCTGTATGCCTAAAAGCATCAATAAAATAAGAACAACAGTAAGTAGGCTTTTTCCTGTTTTTTGCCAACGAGTAAACCAAAGCAGAGCTAAGGCAAAAAAGGCGATTAATAAGAGTAAAGGCAAGGGCATTAAAAAACCTGCAACATACTTTTTGAGCAAAAACAGCATAAATCATCCTAAATTGAGTGAAATACATGCAATTGATAGAGAAAGCTTAGTGAAAACTAGGGGATCACAGAGGCATTGTGTCAAAATAGTCGGTACAACAACGTTTCACTAAATTTTAATCAATAGAAATAAAGAACCGTTAAATTATTTATAAGACGATAAACGTTCGAACATTAATTTTTTATTAATAAGCGTTATATTTATACTGCGCTTTGCGAATAATCTGATTCATGGCTTATTTCTTTAGAGAAAACAGTCAGTATCATAGAACACTGGTAAAATTGCCGTCTTAATTTTATGTACAGTGTCTCATATTTTTTGAATTTATCAGAATGCAAAGAGCGCAAGTAGCAAGTTGTTATCATGAGGCGTTTTAATGTCAGATCGTAATTTTGACGATATTGCAGATAAATTCTCCCGCAATATCTATGGCACAACAAAGGGTAAAATTCGCCAAGCAGTGATTTGGGAAGATTTACAACAATTATTAACCCTTCTGCCTAATCGCACTTTGCGTATTTTAGATGCCGGAGGTGGAGAAGGGTATTTTTCTCGCCAATTGGCTAAATTAGGACACCAAATTATCTTATGTGATTTATCACAAGAGATGCTTAATCGCGCACAAGAAGCGGCGATTGATGAAGGTGTTGCTGAGAACATGACGTTTATTTGTTGTGCAGCTCAAGAGATTAAAGAGCATATAGATGAAAGAGTTGACTTAATCCTATTTCATGCCGTATTGGAGTGGATCACGGATCAGAAAGACGCCGTAAATGTTCTTACCGATATGCTACTACCTAATGGTATCTTATCGCTGATGTTTTACAATGCGAATGGCATTGTTATGAGAAATGCGATATTGGGGAATTTTCATCTGGCAAATCCCGGAATTCCTCGAAGAAGAAAAAAATCATTATCGCCTCAAAACCCATTGCAACCTGAAGATGTTTATCAATGGCTGACAGAATTCTCAATGATAATATTAGGAAAAACGGGAGTTCGTGTTTTTCATGATTATTTACAAAGTCGCCAGTTGCAAAATAAAGATTTTCCATCGTTGCTTGCGTTAGAGCAACGTTATTGTCGGCAAGAGCCCTATATCAGTCTGGGGCGTTACATTCATGTCATGGCACAAAAGCGTGTAAATTAAGGATGTACTATGAGTGATTTTACCCAGACCGTTCCTGAGTTAGTGTCTTGGGCGAGAAAAAATGATTTCTCAATCTCACTGCCACCTGAAAGATTAGCTTTTTTGATGGCAGTCGCTGTATTAAACAGTGAACGCCTTGATGGCGAAATTAGTGAAGGGGAGTTAATTGACGCCTTTAGAGAGGTCTGTAAAGGCTTTGAGCAACCCGCAGAATCAATACAAGTTCGTGCCAATAACGCCATTAATGATATGGTCAAGCAACGGCTTTTTAACCGTTTTACCAGTGAGTTGGTAGAAGGTAATGCAATATACCGTTTAACACCGTTAGGCATTGGAATTAGTGATTATTATATTCGTCAACGTGAATTTTCATCGTTACGTTTATCTATGCAGTTATCCATTGTAGCGGGAGAACTCGATTCTGCTGCAAGTTCTGCTGAAGATGGTGGTGATGAATATCATTGGCATCGTAATGTTTTTGCGCCACTGAAATATTCAGTTGCAGAAATTTTCGATAGCATTGATTTGTCACAGCGAATAATGGATGAACAGCAAAATACAGTAAAAGAAGATATTGCAGCGCTATTAAATCAAGACTGGCAAGCCGCTATATCAAGCTGTGAACAACTGTTATCTGAAACCTCTGGCACATTAAGAGAGCTACAAGATACGCTTGAAGCCGCAGGTGATAAACTTCAAGCTAATCTATTGCGCATTCAAGAAGCAAACATGAATACGGGTCATGTTGATCAAATAGATACGTTAGTATTTGAGCTACAAAGTAAGCTAGACCGTATTATTAGTTGGGGTCAGCAATCTATTGATTTATGGATTGGCTATGATAGACACGTCCATAAATTTATTCGTACTGCGATTGATATGGATAAAAACCGTATATTTTCTCGTCGATTACGTCAATCAGTACAAAACTATTTCGACAGCCCATGGGCATTAACTTACGCTAATGCAGATAGGTTGTATGATATGCGTGATGAAGAACTGACTTTACGAGATGAAGAAGTCACAGGTGAATTACCTGAAGAACTCGAATATCAAATGTTCAGCGAAGTGAATGAACAAATAGCGCAATGGGTAGAGCAAGAGCTTGCTTCTTACAAATTAGAGCAACGAGCATTAGATCTCAGTTCAGTATTAGTTGAATATCTTGATCGTTACCCGCAACAGAAACATTTTGATGTTGCCCGTATTGTTATTGATCAGGCGGTACGATTAGGTGTAGCAAAAGCTGAGCTCGCAGGATTACCTGCAAAATGGTCAGAAATTAACGAATATGGAGCTAAGGTACAAGCGCATGTCATCGATACATACTGAACAATTTATGCCAGCAAAACTAGCTCAGGCATTAGTGAACTCACTTTTTCCTGAACTGGATAGCCAGTTACGTGCAGGTCGACATATTGGTATAGATTCTCTGGATAATCATGCTTTCTTGATGGATTTTCAAGATGAATTGTCAGATTTTTATGCGCGTTATAATGTTGAATTAATCCGAGCTCCAGAAGGCTTCTTCTATTTACGTCCTCGCTCAACTACGCTTATTCCCCGTTCTGTATTGTCTGAAATGGATATGCTGGTGGGGAAAATTCTTTGTTATCTCTATCTTAGCCCAGAGCGATTAGCGAATCAGGGTATATTTACTGTTCAAGAACTATTCGATGAGTTAAGAACGTTAGCAGATGAAAATAAATTATTACGTTTAGTGAATCAGCGTTCCACCGGTTCTGATCTTGATTTGCAAAAGCTGCAAGAAAAAATGAGAACCTCTCTAAATCGTTTACGTCGTTTAGGTATGATCTCATTCTTATTAAATGACTTGCAGCGTTTTTCAATAACAGAATCAGTGTTCCGCTTTGGTGCTGATGTACGTAGTGGTGATTCTCCACTTGAAGCTCAAATGCGAATGATCCGTGATGGTGAAGCGATGGCGCTTGATACAGGATCAGAGGCACCAAACGATGATGAAGAAAATGAAGATGAGCAATTACAATCAGGTGAAAATGATGCGGAGGAAGAAAATAAATGATTGAACGTGGAAAATTTCGCTCATTAACACTGATCAACTGGAATGGGTTCTTTGCTCGCACTTTTGACTTAGATGAATTGGTGACGACATTATCAGGCGGGAATGGTGCAGGTAAATCAACCACTATGGCTGCATTTATCACAGCAATGATCCCTGATCTTACTTTACTGCATTTTCGTAATACCACCGAAGCTGGATCAACAAGTGGCTCTCGTGATAAAGGATTATATGGAAAGTTACGCCCAGGTGTTTGTTACGCCGTATTAGATGTGATCAACTCACGTCATTTACGTGCTGTGGTAGGGGTACGTTTACAGCAGATTGCTGGCCGTGATAAAAAAGTTGATATCAAACCCTTTATGATCCAAGGGTTGCCAATGGCAGAAAACCCGACAGAAATTCTGACTCAAGCTGTTGCAGATCGCCAAGCACGGGTTTTACCACTCAATGAATTAAAAGAAAAAGTTGAAGCCATTGATGGGGTTGTTTTCAGACAGTTTAATTCAATTACTGACTTCCATGCAGTGATGTTTGATTTAGGGGTGATCCCTAAGCGCTTGCGGTCAGCCAGTGATCGTGCCAAATTTTATCGTTTAATTGAAGCCTCATTATATGGTGGTATTTCAAGTGCGATCACTCGTTCTTTACGTGATTACTTACTACCTGAAAATAGCGGAGTCAGAAAAGCATTCCAAGACATGGAAGGTGCGTTGCGGGAAAACCGTATGACGCTTGAAGCTATTCGTGTCACACAATCGGATCGTGATTTATTTAAACACCTGATCACAGAAGCAACATCTTACGTTGCGGCAGACTATATGCGTCATGCAAATGAACGACGCGTTCATCTTGATGAAGCTTTAGAAGTTCGCCGTGAGTTATGGAGCCAGAGAAAATCCATCAATAACGAGGCATATCGCTTTGTTGAAATGGGTAAAGAGCTGGAAGAACAACAAGCACTTTCTTCTGATCTTGAAGCGGATTATCAAGCAGCAAGTGACCGATTAAACCTAGTACAAAATGCAGTTCGTCAACAAGAAAAAATTGACCGTTATGTTGCCGATGTAGAAGAAATAACTTTTCGCTTAGAAGAACAAAGTGAAGTGGTTGAAGAAGCCGCGTCTAAGAAAGAAGAACTTGAAGCACGAGTAGAATCGGCAGAAGAAGAAGTCGATGAACTGAAAAGTCAGTTAGCAGACTATCAGCAAGCATTAGATGTACAACAAACACGCGCTATTCAATATCGCCAAGCTGTGCAGGCTTTAGAGCGTGCTAAAGCACAATGTGATATTGCTGATTTAGATGAAAGTAATGCTGATCAGTGGGCTGAACGTATTCAAGCAAAAATTCAAACCATTACCCATTCACTACTTTCTATGGAACAGAAACTTAATGTTTCTGAAGCAGCAAAAACACAGTTTGACCAAGCTTATAAATTGGTTAACGCTATTGTTGGTGAGGTTGATCGTAAAGATGCATGGAGTGCCGCCAAAACGGCATTACGTGAATGGTCTTCGCATCGACACCAAGCGGATAGGGTTCATCCTATTCGTATGCAATTAGCAGAATTAGAGCAACGTTTGCATCAGCGAAACAATGCTCAGCGTCAACTTGAAGAATTTAATAAACATCATGGCAAATCAATGGAGCCAGATGATCTTTTAATTTTACAAGATGAGTTAGAAGCTAAAATTGAAGAGCTTAGTGACTATGTTAATGAGTCTGGCGAACATCGCATGCAAATGCGCCAAGAGCTAGATCAACTCAAGCAACAAATTGAAAAGCTGAAAAAACAAGCCCCAGCATGGCTTGCAGCACAAGATGCATTAACGCAACTGTGTGAGCAAACTCGTCAATCTTTTGAAACGGGTCATCAAGTAACAGAATATATGCAACAGTTACTTGAAAAAGAGCGCGAAGCCACCGTATTACGTGATGAAACAGCAACACGCAAACAACAAATTGAAGCACAAATTGAACGTTTAAGTCAGCCAAGTGGTGCTGAAGATGGGCGGTTAATTACGTTAGCAGAGCGTTTTAATGGGGTTTTATTATCAGAGATTTATGATGATATTACATTAGATGATGCACCTTATTTCTCAGCGTTATATGGCCCTGCACGCCATGCCATCGTAGTACAAGATCTCTCTCTTGTTCAGGCGCAATTAGAAACATTAGAAGATTGCCCTGAAGATCTCTATTTTATCGAAGGCGATCCTCAATCTTTCGATGACAGTGTATTTAATGCACAAGAGATGGATAAAGCGGTTCTTATCAAGAGCTCTGATAGACAATGGCGTTATTCTCGCTATCCTGAGATCCCACTTTTTGGTCGTGCTGCGCGTGAAAATCAATTAGAAATATTATCTCGTCAACGCGATGAGCTTTCTGAACTTTATGCAACGCAAGCTTTTGATGTGCAAAAAATTCAACGAGCACACCATGCCTTTAGTCAATTTGTTGGGCAACATATTTCAGTCGCTTTTGAAGCTGATCCTGAAGAGGATATCCGCCAGCTTAATCAAAGACGTAATGAGCTAGAAAGAGCGTTAGCACAATATGAAGAAAGTACTCAGCAGCAGCGCCAACATTATGCTCGTGCCAAAGAATCACTGAATCTGCTTAATAAACTGATCCCTCAAGTGAATATCTTGATGGATGAAACATTGATTGACCGTGTTGAAGAGCTACGTGAAGAGCTATATGTCGCTGAAGAGTCTATGCGCCACTTACAGCGTCATGAAAAAGCACTAGCAACGCTAGAACCTATTGCGTCAATTTTGCAAAGTGATCCACAAGAGCATGAGCAATTAGCGCAAGACTATGAACAAGCAAAGGAAGAACAACAGCGTTATCAACAACAAGCTTTCTTGTTGGTGGAAGTCGTACAACGTCGTGCGCATTTTAGTTATAGCGATGCAGTTGAGATTGTGAGCGAAAATAGCGATCTTAATGAGAAGTTACGTCATCGTTTAGAGATGGCAGAAACAGAACGGTCTACAGCAAGAGAGCTTTATCGCCAACAACAGGCGCAATGTGCTCAATTTAATCAAGTGCTCGCATCATTAAAAAGTTCTTTTGATACTAAATCTGAATTACTTAGAGAGCTTGAGCAAGAGATGCGTGATACGGGGATACATATTGATGTTGGAGCAGAAGTAAGAGCAAAAGAACTGCGTGATCAACGTTATTCTGCCGTTAGTGCTAACCGTACTCGTATTAGCCAACTTGAGCGCGATATCGCACTTAGTGAAGCCGAACGTGATAATTTAACCAAAAAAATTCGTAAACTTGAGCGTGATTACACTCAAATTCGTGAGCATGTTGTGAGTGCAAAAGCGGGTTGGTGTGCTGTGATGCGATTAGTGAAAGAAAATGGCATGGAACGTCGTTTACATCGCCGAGACTTCGCTTACCTTTCTGCTGATGAATTGCGTTCAATGTCGGATAAGGCGCTAGGTGCATTACGTCAAGCTGTTGCTGATAATGAATACTTACGTGATGCATTACGTCGTTCTGAAGATGCTAAATATCCTGATCGTAAAGTTCAGTTCTTTATTGCGGTATATCAGCATTTAAGAGAGCGTATTCGCCAAGATATCATTAAAACTGATGATCCAGTTGATGCAATTGAACAGATGGAAATTGAGCTTGCACGCTTAACGGAAGAACTGACAAGCCGTGAACAGAAATTAGCGATTAGCTCACGAAGTGTAGCGAATATTATTCGCAAAACTATCCAGCGAGAGCAAAACCGTATCCGTATGCTAAACCAAGGTTTACAAGCGGTTTCATTTGGCCAAGTGCGAGGTGTTCGACTTAACGTCAATATTCGTGAAAGCCATCAAGTGCTTCTTGATGTGTTATCAGAAGAAGATAATCAATACCAAGACTTATTTAAAAACCAAAACCTTACCTTCTCTGAAGCGATGGCGAAGCTCTATCAACGTTTAAATCCACAAGTAGATATTGGGCAACGTATGCCACAAACGGTGGGAGAAGAGCTGTTAGATTATCGTAATTATCTAGAAATGGATGTCGAGGTTAATCGTGGGCCAGAAGGGTGGTTAAAAGCGGAAAGTGGCGCGTTATCAACGGGCGAAGCGATTGGTACTGGTATGTCAATTTTGGTGATGGTTGTACAAAGTTGGGAAGAAGAATCTCGGCGCTTAAGAGGAAAAGATATTTCCCCTTGTCGTTTGCTTTTCCTCGATGAAGCTGCACGTTTGGATGCTAAATCTATTGCAACGCTATTCGAACTTTGTGATCGTTTAGATATGCAGTTAATCATTGCGGCACCAGAAAATATCAGTCCAGAAAAAGGTACGACTTATAAACTCGTCCGTAAAGTGTTCAATGGTACAGAACATGTTCACGTTGTGGGTTTAAAAGGTTTTGGTCAACACGCAGAAAAAGATAAAATTGCATCATCAAATGTTGCTGAAATAACAGAATAATTTTATTTGGTTATCAGCTAAAAATAGGCAAATAGAAGGCGCTACGGGCATATACTCATAGCGCCTTCTTTTTTCAAAGTGTTAGATAGATCAAAAAATGAAAGTAAATTAACAAGAAAATGAAAATTTAAATGATATAACGTGCGCTATATCTCATTTAAATGTAAGCGTGATGTCTATGATTGTTCCCG
Source organism: Proteus vulgaris (assembly GCF_011045815.1). Classification (GTDB taxonomy): domain Bacteria; phylum Pseudomonadota; class Gammaproteobacteria; order Enterobacterales; family Enterobacteriaceae; genus Proteus; species Proteus vulgaris_B. The sequence continues at coordinate 1,369,109 of NZ_CP047344.1, forward strand.
TATGTGATTAATATAAAAATTAAAGGAAAGAAAATGCGTAAAGTCACGTTAGCTTTTAGTGCAATTGCTTTAGCGTTAAGTTTAAATGGCGCGGCAATGGCAAAAGTTCATATGCCAGAAGTTGTAAGCCCAGGTGTTACTGTTGCTCAATTAGCACAACAACAACCAATTAATTGGGTTTCTGTTGCAGAAATCGAAAAAAGCTTAGCTGGTCAAGCACCGATGGCTGTTGGTTTTGATATTGATGATACTGTTTTATTCTCCAGCCCAGGTTTTTATCGCGGTAAACTAGAATATTCTCCAAATGATTTCAGTTATCTGAAAAACCCAGAGTTCTGGGAAAAAATGAATAACGAGTGGGATAAATTCAGTATGCCTAAACAAGTCGGTATCGATCTTGTTCAAATGCACTTAAAACGTGGTGATACTGTTTATTTCATTACTGGTCGTACTCAAACTAAAACTGAGACTGTGACCAAATATGTTCAAGAGGGTTTAAATATCCCTGCTGATAAAATGCAGCCTGTTATTTTCGCAGGTGACCAACCTGGCGCAAATAATAAAGTAAGCTGGATGCGTGATCATAAACTGAAAATTTACTACGGTGATGCGGATGCAGATATCGCAGCAGCAGATGAACTGAATATCCGTGGTATTCGTATTCTGCGTGCGGCTAACTCTTCTTACCAACCACTGCCAAAAGCAGGTCAGTTTGGTGAAGAAGTCGTTATCAATTCAGAATACTAATCTTTACCCTTTGTTTACCTTTATTTGTAAGGCGTAGGAAACTACGCCTTTTTCTATTTTTGACTCCTTTCTATTCAATCATTTCTTTTATTTCGTCGCTATTTTTAATCTTAATTGAAAAGTTATTTTAAACTTATGCATTTGTTGTTTATTTATTGTACATTTTTATTAAATTATATTTTTGAATATAAAATCGGCTAAGTAGTCATTTTTTGATTAAATAAAATCAAATTCCCGTCAAAGGTTTATAAAACTTTAAAAATATTAGTTTATTCCTATAAAACTCTTTTCCAAGCTCATCTAATATTCTAGGATACCAAAATAATAATAAGGGATGAGGGTAGAGGATTTATGGCGCATCAACCAATTAAAAGAGCAATCGCATATTCAGTTGTTGTAGGTACACTGCTTTCTGGGCATTATGCTATGGCGACTGAAACTAAATCAGTTGTATTATCTACACCCGAAACAGAAACTACGACATTAATGCCAGTCATTAATGAAACGATGCTAACACCCACCAATGTGGCAATGAATATCCCACAAGTGACCGAGTTAGAGACAAAAGCAAAATTACAGTCGTGGCTCCCAATAGGATATAAACCGTCATATTTAACTCAACTGGTAAAAGTCTACCAAGCGAATAACCTCGCACTGATTTGGCAAGATGAGAAAATCGCACAGCAATTACAGGAACAAATTGCAGAAGTGGCTATTTCAGGTATTCAGCCTCAATTTGGACAATGGTTAGTACAATTAGAAACACCGGAGTTAACAAAAGAAGGGCGTGATATTATTTTATCAGACGCATTTTTAGGTTATATCAGTTTTGTTGAGCAAGTGAATAAATCAGGTGCGTCTTTGCTGTATCGTAATGCCTCACAAACTTTACCATCACCATCAGATAAATTTGTGGTTGACCTGCAACACAACATTCAAAATGGCACTTTAGGTAGTTTCGTTATTTCTTATGCACCTTCTCATCCTTATTACAGTTTAATGAAAGAAGAAGTGCGCAAACAATTACATAGTGCAGTTGTTTGGCCGGAAATGAAAGGAGCAGGATCATTAAAGCCAAATCAATCCTCTGAAGAAGTCTTAGCACTTAGACAAATATTACGCCATTTAAAATTGATCCCTGAATTAGCAGAAAATGAACAAGAAATTGCAACAACCGTTTATGATGCACCTTTAATTTCCGCAGTTAAAGTGTTTCAAACAGCTCACGGATTAGAGCCTGATGGTATTATCGGGCGACAAACGCGAGTGTGGTTGAATATAACTCCTGAACAACGTGCCAGTATTATGGCACTAAATATTCAACGTCTTCGCTTAACTCCGGCCATAGGTGATACTGGAATTTGGGTGAATATCCCTGATTTCTCGCTTTATTTTTATGCCAATAATGAACTTATTCTTGATTCAAAAGTGATTGTAGGCAGACCAGATAGAAAAACACCGATTATGAGCAGTGCGTTGAACAACGTAGTGGTTAATCCACCTTGGAATGTGCCAACAAGCATGACACGTAAAGATATTGTGCCTAGAGGTAAAGCAGATCCTAGCTACTTTAGTCGTAAGGGATATACCATTTACTCTGGATGGGGAAATGATGCTTACCCAATTAATCCTTATGATATTGATTGGCAAAATATGAGTGCAGCAAACTTTCCTTATCGTATTTGGCAGGCACCGGGTCCAACCAATTCATTAGGTCGCTATAAATTTAATATGCCAAATTCAGAAGCGATTTATTTACATGACACTCCAAATCATTCACTATTCTCAAAAAATATGAGAGCAATCAGTTCCGGTTGTATTCGTGTAAATAAAGCCTCTGAGCTTGCTTCAATTTTATTGGGTGATGCAGGATGGAAACAAGATAGAATTGATGCGGCGTTAAAACGTGGTTCAACACAATATGCTCCAATTCCTGAACGTATCCCAGTTTATTTATATTATCAAACAGCATGGGTAGCACAGGAGAATGCGCCTCAATATCGTGTAGATATTTATGGTTATGACAAAAGCATTTCAAATGCACAACCTTATTTAGAGAATATTAAGAAATACTTGTAATATAAAAAAACATAAATTGAATAAAGGGTGGTTAAACAGACTGCCCTTTTTTTATATACAAATCAATAATATATTTTATTTGTTGTATTTTTTTAATAAGAAAATCAAAAGAATAATAAATTACAAAATATTTTTAAAATTTCTATTAAAAATAGAATGATAAAAAGAGTCTTTAGTATAAATAACTAAATTAATAATATTTGAAATTCTTATAAATAAAAATGAAGTGTTATTTACAATACTATACAAACCATAAGAAACAATTCGGGAAAAATATTGTCATAATAAAGGTTCTTCCTCCTGAAATAATTTTTTGAGTGCATATACTATGGATATTATTGATTCACACCGCCGTAAGTGGCTGGGGTTGGGTATGGCGGCAGTGGGGTTAGGTTTATTGCCTTCTCATGCTTTTGCTTCGTTAGCTACACCTCGTCCAAAAATCCTTCGCTTTAATAATTTAAATACAGGTGAAACTATTAAAGCCGAGTTTTTTGATGGTAAACGTTATAATAAACATGAGCTAGCTAAGCTAAACCATCTATTTAGAGATTACCGACAAAATAAAATTAAAACGATCGATCCCGCCCTGTTTGATCAAATCTACTTATTGCAAGTGATGCTGAATAACAATAAACCTGTTGAACTTATTTCAGGTTATCGCTCTTTAGTGACGAATAATAATCTACGTAATAGTAGTAGTGGAGTAGCAAAAAAGAGCTATCATACGCGTGGACAAGCAATGGACTTTCGTTTGGTTGGCACTGATCTTTCTAAAGTGCGCCAAGTTGCATTAAGAATGAAAGCGGGTGGTGTTGGATATTATCCAAGAAGTAATTTTGTGCATATTGATACAGGACCAGTTCGCTCATGGTAATCTATTGAAAATTAGTTAATAGAGAGTGGAGTGATTCATGATGTATCACATTGTACCTGTGACAAACTATATGCAAAATTGCACCCTTATTTGGTGTGATGAAACGAAGGAAGCGGCAATTGTTGATCCTGGTGGAGATGTCGAAACGCTTATTGCGGAAATCGAAGCCCGCCAATTAACATTAACCAAAGTATTATTAACTCACGGACACTTTGATCATATTGCAGGCACCTCTCAAATTGTTGAACATTTCAATGTTCCTGTTTATGGGCCTCATAAAGATGATAGTTTTTTACTTGAAGAATTAGAACAACAGTGTCGTATGTTTAATTTTCCTTGTGGAAAATCATTTACACCAGATAGTTGGTTAAATGAGGGTGATACCGTGACAATAGGTAAAACAATTTCGTTATCTGTTTTACATTGCCCTGGTCATACACCAGGACATATTATTTTTGTTAATCACCAGAATAAACTTATTTCAATGGGTGATGTGTTATTTAAAGAAAGTATTGGTCGTACCGATTTTCCACGCGGAAACCATGCTGATCTTATTGCATCAATCAAAAATAAAGTCTTACCTTTAGGTGATGATTATCTGTTTATTCCGGGACATGGCCCTATGTCTAACTTAGGCCATGAGCGCCAATACAATCCGTTTTTACAAGATGAAATGCCAATTTGGTAATAGTGTGCTGATATAAGTGAATAAATATGAAAGCGCTTTATTATAAAGCGCTTTTTTATCAGTAAAAAATGAGATTTATATTTCTTTGATTCTAAATATAAATGCCACATTATTAAATAACGTGGCATTTATCTTAATTACACTTTAGATGGCAATTAAAGTACAGCAACAATGGCTTCACATAGTGGAACCATATTTTCAAGGGTTAAACCAGCTACATTAATACGGCCTGATCCTACAATATAAATACCGTATTCAGCGCGTAAACGCTCAACTTGTTCTTTATTTAAACCACTAAATGAGAACATCCCATTTTGGTCAATAATAAAGCTAAAGTCTTGCTTAGCGCCTTTTTCTTGCAGTGTCGTCACTAACAGTTGGCGCATACGCTGAATACGTTCGCGCATAGTTGTTAGCTCTTCAATCCATTCTTCTTTTAACTCTGGGTTAGAAAGAATAGTTGTTACTACTGAAGCACCGTGTGCTGGTGGGTTTGAGTAGTTGGCACGAATAATTGCTTTTGCTTGGCTAAAGGCTTTTTCAGCAGTGTCGCTGTCTTTGGTGACAATGGTGCATGCACCTACACGTTCATTGTAAAGGCCGAAGTTTTTAGAATATGAACTTGCAACAATAAGCTCAGGATTTTTTTCTGCAAAGAGGCGTAAGCCTTGTGCATCTTCTTCAAGACCACGAGCAAAACCTTGGTATGCAAAGTCAAAAACAGGTAACCAGCCTTTTTCTGCGGATAGTGTCGCTAGTTGGCGCCATTGTTCTTCTGTTGGATCAATACCACTTGGGTTATGGCAGCAACCATGGAATAAGACAACATCACCAGCTTGAGCATTTGCAAGACTAGCCAGCATACCGTCAAAATCTAACCCACGATTTTCTGCATCATAATAATCATAATTACAGATCTCAAGACCTGCAGTTTGGAAAATATTATTATGGTTAGGCCAAGTTGGATTACTTATCCAGACGCGTTTTGCAGTAGTTTGCTGAGCAATAAAATCTGCAGCAATACGTAAAGCTCCTGTACCACCGGGGGCTTGTGCTGTGCGTGCGCGTTTTTCAGTGATGATAGGGTGTTGTTCACCAAACAAAAGTGCTTGGGTCACATTGCCAAATTCAGGAATACCGCTAATAGGAAGGTAATTTTTAGTGGTTTCGTTTTCTAACAGGTATTTTTCTGCTTTTTTAACAGTGGTTAAAACAGGGGTTTTGCCTGTTTCATCCTTGTAAACACCAATCCCTAAATTAATTTTGTTTTCACGAGGATCAGAACGGAAACTATCAGCTAAACCCAGAATAGGATCGGCTGGTGCAGCAATGATTTTCTCAAACATAGTGTAATTGTTCCCTAAGCTCAAAACGAAGCCGAAATATGAGTATCAAGAGTAACGCTATGAGGACTTTTTGCCAACTGTTTGTAGAGAAATTAACAAGAAGTTGTGAACTAAGTGAGAATAAATAGCAAATCAAGATGTAAATAAGTGAATATCCTGTGATTACATTAACATGTAAAAATAATCACTGAAAAGTCATAATTGTTTAGTATGATAAACTTTTATGATTTTAAAAAAAGAGAAGTAAGGGAAGTTATTGTATTCAATAAGCCAGTTGAGTGTGGTTGGTTTAGGTACAAAATAAGTAAGTAGGGAGGGTGGAGAGTGATGGTTAAATTGTATAAATAAAAAAGCAACACCGAAGTGTTGCTTTTCAAATCAATTAACTTGACTGTTTAATTACCTATAAGGGTAATTAGAACTGATAAGTCAGACCTAAACCAACTACGTTATCAGTTGCAACGCCGTAAGTTTTAGTGAAGTCATTTTCATCTAACAGGTTGATTTTATAATCAACAACTGCAGTCATGTTTTTGTTAAATTTGTAGAAAGAACCTACAGAGATATATTTAACTAAATCTTGATCGTTGCCTTGAGCAGTACCTAAGTCTTTACCTTTAGATTGAACATAACCTAAAGATGGTTTCAGACCTAAGTCAACGAAGTCATACTGTGCAGTTAACTCGATGTTTTGAGTTTTGTTAGCGATCAGAGCATCTGAACCGTAGTAGTTCATGTTACGGCTTTCACCGTACATAGCTGCTAAGTAAACGTTGTTAGCTGCGAATTTACCACCGAAGTTCCATGCTTCTGCATTTTTACCAGTAGCAGCACTGTGGTGTTCCTGCCAGTTAGTACGAGCAGAGTTAGAGTAACCACCACCCAGTGTTACGCCCCAGCCTAAGTTATAAGCTGTAGAGAAACCGAAACCGTCGCCATTCGCTTTAGCTGTGTCAACACGTTTGCTGCTGTTGTTAGTGTTTTCGTTGTTTTTGCCTTGATATTGCAGAGCAAAGTTCAGGCCATCAACGTAACCGAACATATCAGTGTTACGATAAGTTAAAACACCAGTAGTACGGCCAGTCATGTAAACGTCAGACTGAGACATTGAGTCACCGCCCCATAAAGGCAGAACGTCTGTCCATGCGTTGGTGTCGTAAATTACACCGTAGTTACGACCATAGTCTAATGAACCGTAGTCAGCAAATTTAAAACCAGCGTAAGCAAAACGAGTTTTAGATGAGTTTTCGCTTTCAGTAGTGTTAGTTTTGATTTCATACTCAAAACGACCGAAACCAACTAAATCTTTATTGATTTGAGTTTCGCCTTTGAAACCGATACGTGCACGAGAAGCGTCACCGCTTTCGTGATCACTCTTAGAATCAGAATCTGCGAAGTAATGACGAACGTCAACTTTACCGTAGATGTCTACTTTGTTGCCGTCTTTGTTATACATTTCAGCTGCGTTTGCTGCACCAGCAAACATTAAAGCTGGGATTACCACTGCAAGAAGATTGCGCTTCATCATTATTATTACCCTCATTGGTGTTATTCAGACACCTTTGCCACTGCCAGAAATAGTTTCTTAATTTTTATGGAACTATTTATGAGAGTTAAGTGTCGTCTGTGTCGGGTGACAGTGTTCCATTGGTAAAAAATTTTATCTACCCCCAATTTGCTACAAAAACGAAAAAAGTGTAACAAATTGTAACTATGTATTTCAAAGTATGTATTTCGGGGAACTTTTGAATCAAATAACAGCCATGCATAAAAAAAGCCAACCTTGCGGTTGGCTTCTTTACTTAAGCTAAATCTGTACAATAAAACAGCACTGCAAAATTTTAACTGAATACTAATTAATCACTAAATTAAAAATCTGCATTTCTTGGTGTGCGTGGGAACGGAATAACTTCACGAACGTTTGCGACACCGGTCACATAAGCAACTAAACGTTCAAAACCTAAACCGAAACCTGAATGAGGTACTGTGCCATAACGACGTAGGTCGCGATACCACCAGTAGTCTTCTTTATTCATTCCCATTTCTTCTAAACGTTTATCAAACATATCTAAACGCTCTTCACGCTGAGAACCACCAATGATCTCACCAATTCCTGGTGCTAATACATCCATTGCTGCAACGGTTTTACCGTCTTCGTTCATACGCATATAGAATGCTTTGATATCTTTCGGGTAGTTTTTCACAACAACAGGTGCTTTAAAGTGTTTCTCTGCAAGATAACGCTCATGCTCAGAAGAGAGGTCAACACCCCAATAAACTGGGTTTTCAAATTTCTCACCACAGTTTTCAAGCACAGTAACTGCATCGGTATAATCAATTTGAGCAAAATCAGAGGTGATAAAATTCTCTAAGCGTGTGATAGCGTCTTTATCGACACGTTGTGCAAAGAATTCCATATCATCTTTACGCTCTGCTAATACGGCTGCAAAGGTGTATTTCAGCATTTTTTCAGCAAGTGCTGCGATATCGTTAAGATCAGCAAATGCCACTTCAGGCTCAACCATCCAGAATTCAGCAAGGTGACGACTGGTATTTGAGTTTTCAGCACGGAATGTTGGGCCGAAAGTATACACTTTGCTTAATGCAGAGGCATAAGTCTCACCATTTAATTGACCTGATACGGTTAAAAACGCTTCACGGCCAAAAAAGTCTTCACTGAAATCAACTTCGCCTTTATCTGTACGTGGCAGATTGTTCATATCAAGTGTAGAGACACGGAACATTTCACCAGCACCTTCTGTATCAGCCGCTGTAATTAGTGGCGTCGAAACCCAGAAGAAACCTTGTTCATCGAAGAAACGATGTAGTGCTTGTGCTAATGTGTGGCGAACACGAGCAACTGCACCAATTAAGTTAGTGCGAGGACGAAGGTGAGCAACTTCACGCAGGTACTCAATACTATGACGTTTGGCGGCCATCGGATAAGTTTCCGGATCATCGACCATTCCTACCACAACAACATTGGTGGCGTGAATTTCAAAGTTCTGTCCCTGGCCCGGAGATTCAACAATTTTACCGGTGACTTCCACAGAACAACCTGTGGTTAAGTGCAGCACTTCATCTTGATAATTCGGTAAATTATTATTAATGATGGCCTGTACTGGATTAAAGCAGGAACCGTCATAGACGGTAAGAAATGAGATACCAGCTTTTGAATCTCTTCTTGTACGTACCCAACCGCGAACGGTGACGTCTTCGCCAACCGCGATACGGCCTTGCAGTACGTCGACTACAGGCGCAACGATCATAAATAAATCTCTCTTCGTTTAATTAAAATAATTGTTTGGTTAATTCACTCTGCCCCTGTCGGACAGTTTTTCTATGTTACTTGCAATAGCGCAGGAAACAAGTAGGAAATTTTAGTTTAAAGAGTCAATAAAGAAGAGAAAAGCTTTTGTATAAAATAAATTGGCAAAAATAGGAGAAATATTGATAAAAGTAGGAGTTATGACAAAAGAAAGGGTAATTATTACCCTTTCTTTCATTAATGAAGATTTTTAGCTAATTAACAGGCTTGTTTGACAAGTGGAACATCAAAGGCTTTGCGTAGCTTGTCAACAAAATCGTCGTCTTCGCAAATCGTTTTGCCTGGACTATCTGATAATTTAGCAACTGGCTTACCATTACACTCCACCAGCTTAATGACAATATTAAGTGGTGTTATCTCTGGAATGTTACAGGTGAGTCGAGTACCAATACCAAAGATTAAACGAATACGTTTATGGAAATGCTTATAAAGTACTAATGCCTTTTGAAAATCGAGGCTATCAGAAAAGACTAATACTTTACTCATTGGGTCGATACCCAGTTTCTCATAATGCGCAATCGCTTTTTCACCCCATTCAATAGGATCACCAGAGTCGTGACGTAAACCTTGATAGCTCTCTGCAAAGGCCTTATCAAAATCACGCAAAAAAGCATCCATCGTAATACAGTCTGTTAATGCAATACCTAATTGATCGGGGTATTCATCTAACCAAGATTGTAAAGCTGCGCGCTGACTATTGGCCAGCTCTGGGCTAATTTGCTGATGTGCCTGAAACCACTCATGAGCTTGTGTACCCACAGGGGCTAATTGCATGCGTTCTGCAAAATGATAGTTACTTGTACCAATAAGATAAGGGAAATGATTTTTCAGCTCATCCACAATGGCGCACTGCACATCATAAGAAAAACGGCGACGAGTACCAAAATCCATTAATTTAAAATCGGCTAAGTCAATCTGCTGTTCAGCGGCATCACGGTAGAAAATATCAATTAGTTTACGTAATTGATTAACTGCGTCATCTGGTGTGATTTGAGGTGAACGAGCACGATGTACAATTTCACTCACTAAAGCCAACAAAGGTACTTCCCATAAAATAACTTCACGCCAAGGGCCTGTGATTTTAATGGCAAGTTGGTTTTCAGGTGTGGTTGAAATATGGACTTGTTCTGGTTTAAAACGAAAATGCTTAAACCATTGCAGATAGTCATTTTTGAAAAAAGGGAGACTCTGAAGATAGTCAAATTCTTCATTCGTTAATGACAAGTCTGCCATCATATTAACTTGATGGCGTAAGGTTGTTGCATATTCACCTAGACGTTCATCACTCCGACAACGGAACTCAGCAACGACAGGAATATCACTATAATGATGGTAAACCGCTTGCTGCATGTGGAGCTTGTATGCATCGGTATCCAACAGTGATGTAATAATCGGTGTAGCGTCTAAAATCATAGCGCGTCAAGCATCCTCACGGAGCGTTTTTATGTCTGCTAAATCGTTAAGGTTGGAGAGTATACCCGAATATGGCGACAAAGCGTCACTATTCAACAATATTTCTCTGCAACATAAAAACAAGCTGTAAAACTTAGATGAGTTTACCACGTTAAACATAATTTGGGAGTATATTAGCATCATTTACCAAATAAATTGATTACATGTATTAATAAACTATTAACATTCTGTTGACTTTTAATGTTTTCAATTGAATATTCGACTGGCTAAACAGATTTTTGACGAGTAAGCTTTGGCAATATAACCGTTAAATAGTCGTGTTAACTAAAAGGTTTTTTTCTATGACACAACAAAGAATCGCGAAATTTCGCAAAGATTATCGTGCCCCTGACTACACAATCACCGATTTACATCTTGATTTTATCTTAGATAAAGAAAACACTCAGGTTACAGCAATCAGCCAATGTAAACGTCTAAACTCAAATGCGACAGCATTAGTATTAGATGGTGAAGATTTAACATTAAAATCAATTTCAGTTAATGATGTTGCTTGGACACACTATAAAGAAGAAAACGGCAAACTCATCATTGAACAATTACCAGAGCAATTTACATTAAAAATTATCAATGAAATTAATCCATCAGCCAATACAGCATTAGAAGGGCTGTATGTGTCAGGTGATGCATTGTGTACACAATGCGAAGCTGAAGGTTTCCGTCATATTACTTATTATTTAGATAGACCTGATGTGCTAGCTCGTTACACCACGACAATCACCGCAGATAAAAAACAGTATCCTTATTTATTATCTAATGGTAACCGCATCGCACAAGGTGAACTTGAAGATGGACGTCATTGGGTAACATGGGAAGATCCACATCCAAAACCAAGTTATTTATTTGCGGTTGTTGCAGGTGATTTTGATGTACTACGAGATATTTTTATCACCAAAAGCGGTCGTGAAGTTGCTTTAGAGCTTTTTGTTGATAAAGGTAATTTAGATCGTGCAGATTGGGCAATGACATCATTAAAAAATGCGATGGCATGGGATCAATCTCGCTTTAATTTAGAATACGATCTTGATATCTATATGATAGTTGCTGTTGATTTCTTTAATATGGGTGCAATGGAGAATAAAGGGCTGAATGTCTTTAACTCTAAATATGTACTAGCGAAAAGTGAAACGGCAACTGACAAAGATTACTTAGGCATTGAGTCTGTTATTGGTCATGAATATTTCCATAACTGGACAGGTAACCGCATTACTTGTCGCGATTGGTTCCAATTAAGCCTAAAAGAAGGCTTAACGGTTTTCCGTGACCAAGAATTCAGTTCAGATTTAGGCTCTCGCTCCGTTAACCGTATCAATAATGTACGAGTAATGCGTACTGCTCAGTTCGCAGAAGATGCAAGCCCAATGGCACATCCAATTCGTCCTGATAGTGTGATCGAAATGAACAACTTCTATACTTTAACAGTATATGAAAAAGGTTCAGAAGTGATCAGAATGATCCATACCTTATTAGGTGAAGAGAAATTCCAAGCGGGTATTCAAATGTATATTCATCGTCACGATGGTAGTGCTGCAACCTGTGACGATTTTATTCAAGCGATGGAAGATGCTTCTAATGTTGATCTTACTTTATTCCGTCGTTGGTATAGTCAATCAGGTACACCACAACTGACAGTACGTGACAGCTATGATGTGAATAAAAAGCAATACACCTTAACTGTTAGTCAAATGACACCACCAACAGCTGATCAAGCAGAAAAACAAGCACTACATATTCCATTAGATATTGAATTGTATGATCATAAAGGCAATGTGATCCCTCTGCGTTCACAAGGCCAGGCGATTTCTAATGTATTAAATGTCGTCCGTGAAGAACAACAATTTGTATTTGATGACGTTCCAGAACAGCCAATCCCCTCTTTATTACGTGAGTTTTCTGCACCTGTAAAACTTGATTATCCATTTACGGATGAACAATTATCCTTTTTAATGAAATATGCTCGTAATGCATTTTCTCGTTGGGATGCGGCACAATCATTGTTGGGGCGCTATATAAAAGAAAATGTTACTCGAGTTCAAAAGGGTGAAAACTGCATTCTTCCTGAAATGGTAATTGATGCTTTCCGTGCAGTATTGCTGGATAAAGATATCGATCCTGCATTAGCAGCACTTATTCTGACATTACCAACGGACGTTGAAGCGGGTGAGTCATTTAGCATTATCGATCCAATAGCTATTCATGAGGTGCTTGGTTTTATTCGTAAAACACTTGCAACTGAAATGGCAGATGAATTCTCTGCTGTTTACCATTCTATGCATATTGACGCTTATCGTGTTAATCATGAAGATATTGCAAAACGTGATTTACGTAATGTTTGCTTAGGTTATTTAGCGGTTGAAAATGAGCAAACAGGTAACAAACTTGTTGATGCACAATATCACAACAGCGATAACATGACTGATGCTCTTGCAGCACTTCATGCTGCTGTAATGGCGCAGTTACCTTGTAAAGATACGCTATTACAAGAGTTCGATGATAAATGGCATCAAGATGGATTAGTGATGGATAAATGGTTTAGCTTGCAAGCTATGAGCCCAGCAAAAGATGTGTTACAAAAAGTACGTAGTTTGTTATCTCATCGCTCATTTACACTAGCAAACCCTAACCGTACTCGTGCATTAATTGGCGCATTTGTAAATAATAACCCAGTCGCTTTCCATGCTGAAGATGGTTCCGGTTACTTATTATTGACTGAAATTCTGACTGACTTAAATAGCCGTAACCCACAAGTCGCTTCACGCCTTATTGAACCTTTTATTCGTTTAAAACGCTATGATGCAACACGTCAAGAAAAAATGCGTGCAGAGTTATTAAAACTGAAAGCACTTGAGAATTTATCAGGTGATCTCTATGAGAAAATTACCAAAGCGTTAGCTGATTAATATCGCGCTTAATATCACTTTATAAGTGAATAAGTAGCGAAAAATTAGCATGATAATCAGATCCCCAGCATAGTCTGGGGATTTTTTATGGTGAATTGTGAAATAAGAGCGTTTACTTTTCATGTTTTTATCTATATTATGCACGACGCTTAAATCGTCGTAGACATATCATTCCTAATACCCGATATTCTCAATGGAGATCGTATGTATTATTCCTTAGTAAGGAAGGCATTGTTTCGGCTAGATCCTGAACGTGCCCATGATTTTACCTTCCGTCAGTTAAAACGTTTATCTCATTCCCCATTTCAATTTCTTATTCAGCAATCACTTCCTTCAAAACCTGTTTCCTGTATGGGACTCTCATTTAAAAATCCACTTGGTCTTGCTGCTGGTCTTGATAAGAACGGTGATTGTATCGATGCCCTTGGTGCTATGGGATTTGGTTTTATTGAAGTCGGCACAGTGACACCACGCCCTCAAGTGGGAAATGATAAACCGCGTTTGTTTCGGTTAGTGGAAGCTGAAGGGTTAATTAACCGTATGGGATTTAATAATCTCGGTGTTGATAATCTTATTGAAAATGTAAAACAATCTCGTTATGGCGGTGTGCTAGGTATTAATATTGGTAAAAATAAAGATACTCCTGTAGAGCAAGGCAAAGACGATTATCTGATTTGCATGGAAAAAGTTTATGCACATGCTGGTTATATCGCGATTAATATTTCATCCCCAAATACTCCAGGCTTGCGTACACTGCAATATGGCGAAGCATTAGACGATTTGTTATCTGCAATTAAAAATAAACAATTAGAGTTGCAAGGAAAATATCAAAAATATGTTCCTGTTGCCGTCAAAATTGCACCTGATTTAACACATGAAGAATTAATTCAAGTTGCAGATAGCTTAGTGCGTCATCATATTGATGGTGTTATTGCGACAAATACCACATTAGATAAGTCATTAGTCAGTGGATTAGATCATTGTAATGAAGCTGGGGGATTAAGTGGTCGTCCTGTTCAATCAAAAAGCACACAAATAATTCGCCAATTAAATGAAGAATTAAAAGGCGCATTACCTATTATTGGTGTAGGTGGAATTGATTCATTAACAGCAGCCAGAGAAAAAATGGATGCCGGTGCTTCTCTTATTCAAGTCTATTCAGGATTCATTTATCAAGGTCCTGCACTTATCAAATCCATAATTAATCACATATAAATGCATTTAATAATGAGTTAAGGGCTTTTCTTCTGCCCTTAACTCGTTTATATTGCCCCTAGTTGGTTATTTTTTATTAAATTGCACTGATTGTGCTTAATTAATAGTAAAATGAATCCTGTTTTTGTTAGGTGATATTAAATATTTTATTTATGTCATTTAATTTTGATTATTTGTCAGAGTATAAAACAGGTAATGAATCGAAGGGGGATTAATTAGTGATAATAAAACCCGATGATCGCTGGCGTTGGTATTTTGATGTTGAGCAACAAAGATTAATGCTTGATTTAGCCAATGGCATGGTTTTTCGTTCTCGCTTTCCAAGCAAAATGCTAAGTGAGAGTGCTTGCCAATCAGCATCTTTTACCGTCGATGACGCAGCTCTTTATTATGGATATGATGAGCAGATCCGCCAGATTGATATGCCGTCAGAATCAAGAGCTGAATTAGCTTTAAATGCATTAATAGCCCATCGCTTTTTAAAACCGCTGATGCCTAAGAGTTGGTATTTTGAAGTTAACAATAATCCAACCAACCCTTATTTATCGCAAGTGGTAGGGGCTTCATTAAAAGAAGGTAATGAAACAGCCCTTTTTTTAGTGGCAGAAGTAGGTACTCAAGCTTGTTTATGCTTATTAGCGCAACCTCAATTAACGTTATTCGATAGAACACTTAATTTTTGTGACCCAATAAAAATTATGAATGACAGGTTAAGCAATTACCATAAAGAATCGGAGTCAGGATCATTTTTGTACGAAAAAGTTATTTAACAAAAAGAGTAAAAAGGACTTACTCTTTTTATTATTACTCATTAATTTAACATCCCAAAAAAATTTACCTTAAACAACACTTCCTAAAACCAAATCTCTATTATTCTTCTTTTCTTACAATACACGTCTAGAAACAAATAAAGTGAGTTCATTGATAATTTATTACTCAGGTCTTAATAAGATAATTCTTATTAAATAAACTGTTTTATTTAAAATAAAAAAGAAGATAAGGACAAATTACCTTCTTTTAATTTGTGATAAAGATAAGTGTTATTTTTTGTTAAATGAAAGTTTTACATTACTTTTAGGTATGCAACTGCACGCTAAAATTTTACCTGCACGTTTAATGGCTCCTGCTTTTAATGCGTTAACATCACCTTCATCTAATTGAATTAGACAAGAGCCACAAAGACCAGCTCGACAACTATAAGGGATGGTATAGCCATTATTCTCAAGTTGCTCTAATAGCACTTCTTGATTATTGCCTTCAAAAACTTCACCATTAAATTCAATACTGACAGCCTGTTCTTGTGTGTTTTCAACAATAGGTGTTAATTGTGTTTCAATAGGAGCTGTTACAAGATACTGTTTTGCTTTTTTATAAGCTAATACCTCAACAGTATCTCCCACACGAATAATGCCAGTTTGGCGAATGATGACATTTTGACCAAAATCGACATCACCTGTTTCATCACTACGGAATGTTTGCAGTGTTGCAAGTGGTTCTGTGTTAGGATGTTTAACGCCTTTATCAATACTAATTGTAGTCATAATGCAACGGCTACAAGGTTTCATCAGATCCATCACAACAGAACCAACACGAATAGTCTGCCAAGTATCTTCTTCAAAAGGCTTTGCACCTGTTATGAGGATATTACCTCGAAATTGCTCAATATTAATTGAAGCGGGGCAACGCTGTTGTAAGTATTGAAATGAGGCTTCATTAATTAATAAGTAAGGGTAACCATCAGCAAAAGAAACAGAGGTTTCCGGATTTTTCTTCACTCGGCGCGTCGATTTTTCGCCAGTCCAACGAAGTTGAACATCCATATTTAAATAACGACTGAACCACTGATTTATTTCATCTGGAGCCACATACGCGGTAAAATGGTTGCCCCAAACTTCTGTCGGTTGCAATGTGGTCTCAAAATCTTGATAAGTGATAGCTATAGCCTCACCATCAGGTGCTTGAATATAAATACCATTTGCCATGACAGTGGGAATAAAACACAGCAAAACGGGAAATTTTCGTGCCGTGATAAAAGTCCCTTCAGGGGTAGTTATCATAAAATCGCGATCAAACGTGAATCCGCTCTCACGAGCAAATGCATGAGAAAGGCGAATTCCCTTCATTGATTTAACTGGGTGTATATAAAGGCGTGAAACGTTGATCATCGGTGCTCCCAAAAGACATTATTATTTTTTATAGCCAGTAACTTTATGACAACGTAATACAATTAGCTATAATGCCCAACAATTTTATTTTAGGTGGTAACAATACTATGCGCTCTCTGTTTGCCAGCACAGGCCGAGGTCTGGAAGAACTATTAAAATCTGAACTTGAACACCTTGGTGCTCAGGCTTGCCAGATAACACAAGGCGGTGTTTATTTTCGTGCTGATGATAAAACCATGTATCAGTCTTTGCTTTGGAGTCGTTTAGCGTCACGTATTATGTTGCCGTTAAATGAATTCAATGTGTATAGTGATCTAGACTTATATCTTGGTGTGCAGGCAATTGATTGGAGTGAGATTTTTACTGTTAATCAGACCTTTGCTATCCATTTTAATGGTACTAATGACATTATTCGTAATAGCCAATATGGTGCATTAAAAGCAAAAGATGCCATCGTTGACTCATTTCAACGCAAAATAGGGCAACGTCCTGATGTGGCTAAACAATCTCCTGATATCCGCTTAACGATCCATCTTCATAAAGAAAAAGCATCACTCTCTTTAGACTTAAGTGGTGATGGCTTACATCAACGAGGTTATCGTGATTTAACCGGGCAAGCACCTTTAAAAGAAAATTTAGCGGCTGCGATCATTATGCGTTCTGGTTGGAAAACTGATACACCATTAATTGATCCAATGTGTGGCTCAGGAACATTATTAATTGAAGCTGCCATGATGGCAACAGACTGCGCTCCAGCATTAAATCGAGTTCATTGGGGCTTTCGTCATTGGTTAGGCCATGATGAAGCATTATGGAAAGAAGTCACTCATGAGGCTTTTGCTCGCTTTCGTGAAGGTAAAAAGAATACAACTGCCCGTTTTTATGGTTTTGATGTTGATAAACGTGTGTTGGATATGGCAAGAGCTAATGCGCGCAGAGCGGATGTTGCTGATTTAATTACGTTTGCTCATGGTGATGCGGCAAAACTGACTAATCCTGTATCAGCAGAAATAAAAGGAACAATTATCAGTAACCCGCCTTATGGTGAGCGTTTAGAAAGTGAGCCAGCACTAATTGCACTGCATAGTCAATTAGGAAGAGCTATAAAGGCACACTTCCCAGGTTGGCGATTATCATTATTTAGTGCATCACCTGAGTTATTGAGTTGTATTCAATTACGTGCAGAACGCGAGTTCAAAGCAAAAAATGGCCCTCTTGATTGCGTACAGAAAAACTATTTACTTTCTGATACCCCATCAACAATTAACACTGGGCTTGCTGAAGATTTTGCAAACCGTTTGCGTAAAAATGAGAAAAAACTCACGAAATGGGCAAAACAACAGCAAATTGAATGCTATCGCTTATACGATGCTGATTTACCTGAATATAATGTTGCCGTAGATCGTTATGGTGAAAAAGTCGTTATTCAAGAATATGCACCACCTAAAACAATTAATGAACATAAAGCACGCCAACGTTTGTTTGATGTTATTAGCGCTACGATGGAAGTATTAGCATTACGTTCTGATCAACTGATTTTAAAAACCCGTCAACGCCAAAAAGGTAAATTACAGTATGAAAAAATGGCAGAGAAGGGTGATTTCTTTTTAGTTAATGAGTTTGGTGCAAAATTTTGGGTAAATCTTACGGATTACCTCGATACAGGACTGTTTTTAGATCACCGTATTGCACGAAAAATGTTGGGTGAAATGAGCAAAGGAAAAGATTTCTTAAACCTCTTTGCTTATACCGGTACTGCATCTGTACACGCTGGAATTGGTGGTGCAAAAAGTACAACGACAGTTGATATGTCACGCACTTATCTTGAATGGGCGGAGAAAAACTTCCAAGCAAATGGCCTATCAGGTAGACAACATCGTTTAATGCAGGCTGATTGTTTACAATGGTTAATGCAAAGCAATGAACAATTTGATGTGATTTTTATCGATCCACCTACGTTTTCTAACTCAAAGCGTATGGAAAATACCTTTGATGTTCAACGTGATCATATTGAATTGATGAAACATCTAAAACGTTTGTTGAGAAAAGGTGGCACGATCATGTTCTCAAATAACAAACGTGGGTTCAAAATGGAACATGAAGAGTTAGCAAAAATAGGATTATCCGCAAAAGAGATAACACAGAAAACATTATCACAAGACTTTGCGCGTAACCGCCAAATCCACAATTGCTGGCTGTTAACTCATGCTGGTGAGGAATAATTTACAATGCCATTAATTAGTTTGACAGGGGCTTATTTATCTTTCAGTGATGCTCCTTTATTAGATAGCACCGATTTATTTATTGAAGAAAATGAACGCGTTTGTTTAGTTGGTCGTAATGGTGCCGGAAAATCAACACTATTAAGAGTGTTATCAAAAGAACAACCTTTAGATGATGGTCAAGTTGTTTATGAGCAAGATCTTGTGACTGCTCGCTTACAGCAAGATCCCCCAAGAGATATTGAAGGCACTATCTTTGATTTTGTTGCTGAAGGTGTTGAAGAAGATGCTAAATATCTAACGGATTATCATCATATTTCTAAATTGATTGAAACAGATCCTTCTGATAAAAATCTCAATAAAATGGCAGAGCTGCAAGAAGTACTCGATAGTCGTAACTTATGGTTACTTGATAGCCGAATTGCAGAAGTGCTAGAGAAACTTGGTTTAGATGGTGAAGCTGAGCTTTCTTCTTTATCAGGTGGTTGGTTGAGAAAAGCGGCATTAGGGCGTGCATTAGTTAGCGCACCAAGAGTGTTATTTTTAGATGAACCAACAAACCACCTTGATATTGAAACGATCCTTTGGCTTGAGAAATTCTTAAAAGATTTCCAAGGAAGCATCGTATTTATTTCCCATGACCGTTCATTTATTCGAAATATGGCAACCCGTATTATCGATCTTGATCGAGGTAAACTCTCTTCATGGCCGGGAAATTACGATAAATATCTTGAGAGCAAAGAAGAAGCATTACGTGTTGAAGAGCAACAAAATGCAGAGTTTGATCGCAAATTAGCGCAAGAAGAAGCGTGGATACGACAAGGGATTAAAGCACGACGTACTCGTAACGAAGGTCGTGTACGTGCTCTAAAAGCATTGCGTGTTGAGCGTAGTGAACGCCGAGAGGTGTTAGGCAGTGCGCGTATGCAAGTCGAAGAAGCAACTCGTTCTGGTAAAATCGTATTCGAGTTAGAAGATGTTAATTATAGCATTGGAACCCGCAAGTTAGTTCGCGATTTTTCTGCCAAAGTACAACGTGGCGATAAAATTGCGCTGGTGGGGCCAAATGGTTGCGGTAAAACCACATTATTAAAACTGATGTTAGGTGATTTAAAAGCTGACAGTGGCCGAGTGCATTGTGGTACTAAACTTGAAGTGGCTTATTTCGATCAGCATCGTGCCACTCTTGATCCAGATAAAACTGTGATGGATAACCTTGCTGAAGGTAAGCAAGAAGTAATGGTCAATGGCCGCCCTCGTCATGTATTAGGTTATTTACAAGACTTTTTATTTCCACCTAAGCGCGCAATGACACCGGTTCGGGCACTTTCAGGTGGTGAAAGAAATCGTTTATTACTGGCTCGTTTGTTTTTAAAACCAAGCAATCTACTTATTCTGGATGAACCAACCAATGATCTTGATGTTGAAACATTAGAGTTATTAGAAGAACTCGTGGATGCGTATCAAGGCACTGTTTTACTGGTTAGCCATGACCGTGAATTCGTTGATAATAGTGTCACGGAATGTTGGATCTTTGAAGGTGATGGCGTTATTAACAGTTATGTAGGTGGTTATTACGACGCTCAGCAACAAAGAGCACAAACAGTTTCACTGAGAAGTGAACAAAATAAATCACGTAATGCACCAGAAAAAGCTGAAAAAGAAGCTAAAACTAAAGATAGCGCTAAAAAGAACACCCGTAGTGGCAATAAGTTAAGTTATCATTTAGCGCGTGAACTTGAACAACTGCCCGCTAAACTAGAAAGTTTAGAAACACAGTTAAGTGCGTTACAAGAAGAAGTAAGTGCTCCAGACTTCTTTACTCGTCCCCATGAGGAAACTGAAAAAGTCTTGAAAACACTTGCGGATAAAGAACAAGAGCTTGAAACCGCTTTTGATCGATGGCAAGAGTTAGAACTGATGCAAAGCGGTGAATAAATCGCCAGCCGAAAACGGGGCATTTGCCCCGTTTCACTTTCTGGATTAAATATTCTTTTATTGATCATTAAAAAATAAGAGGTGTCACTGTGTGTTCTGGTCAACAACATCGTCATGAACATAAGCATGAGCAAATATTATGTCCTCAGTGCGATCTGGTGGTCAGTGTTCCTGAATTAGTGCAAGGAACCAAAGCAACATGTCCTCGTTGTCACACAGTGCTAACGGCACGTTGGCGCCAGCCTTTTTATCAACCAGTAGCATTGGCAATCAGTGCATTATTTATGTTACTGATGGCGAGTCAGTTTACGTTTGTCAGTATGGAAGTTGCAGGTATTGCTAATAACGTAACATTGATGCAGATCCCAAGAGTGATGTTTAGTGAAAACTACATTGAATTGGGGGCTTTTTTCTTACTATTTGTTCAAATTGTGCCTGCTTTTTGTATGGTGGCAATTCTATTACTGTGTACACCAATCAAACTACCTAGAAAATTACAAATCTGGTTATCTCGCATTTTATTCCAACTTAAATCATGGTGTATGGCTGAAATTTTTCTCGCGGGAATTTTAGTTAGTTTTGTAAAATTAATGGCTTATGGTGATATTGGTTTAGGGTTAAGCTTTTTACCTTATGTTTTGTATTGTTTATTTCAAATCCGCGCCTTTCAGTGCCTTGATAGACATACACTATGGGAAAAATTAGAGCCACGCCCTGATTATCCTAGTATTAAATCAGGTAAATCAGGATTAAAACAAGGCGTAAGATTATGCCGTTCATGCACTGCGATTTTACCTGCTACGCAATACGAATGTAGTCGTTGTGAAGTTAAAGGACATGCAAGAAGACCGAAAAGCTTGCAATGGACAGTCTCACTGTTGATTACATCACTTATTCTTTATATCCCTGCAAATTTATTGCCTATTATGGTGACCGAATCGCTAGGTAATAATCTTTACTCTACGATTATGGCTGGGGTGATTTTGTTATGGGAAGATGGCTCTTATCCTGTTGCGATGGTGATATTTATTGCCAGTATTATGGTGCCAAGTTTGAAAATGATAGCAATAGCTTGGCTGTGTTGGGATGCACACAAATCCAATGGTAAAAGAGATCCTGCTAGAATGCATTTTCTCTATGAAGTTGTTGAATATGTAGGGCGTTGGTCAATGATTGACGTCTTTGTTATCGCTGTTTTAGCTTCATTAGTCAGAATGGGACGTCTGATGAGCATCTATCCAGATTTTGGTGTAGTGCTATTTGCAGTAGTTGTTGTATTAACGATGTTCTCTGCAATGATGTTTGATCCTCGGTTGACGTGGGATAAATGTACAGCCGATGATGATAAACCGATGATTAAGGAGCCTAAGGGTGACTGAACAGAATGAAACTGCTTTAACAGAAGCAAAAATTAACAAACTAAAAAGCTGGTCTCCAGTTTGGATCATACCGCTTGTCACCTTATTGATTGGTGCATGGATACTTTATTATCATTTCAGCCATCAAGGTCCAGAAGTTACCTTAATTACTTATAATGCTGAGGGCATTGAAGCGGGTAAAACAAAAATCAAAAGTCGTAGTGTTGATATTGGTTTAGTCGAAAGTGTTACACTCGATAGCAATTTTAGTCGTGTTATTATTAATGCGCGCCTAGATACAGGTATGAATGAGCTATTGCGGTCAGATACCGCTTTTTGGGTTGTAAGACCCCAAATAGGTAAAGAAGGGGTGACTGGTTTAGGTACCTTGCTTTCTGGTGCCTATATTGAATTACAACCAGGTTTAACTGGTAAAGAGAAAGGTGAATTTAATCTTCTTGATGCACCTCCTCTTGCTTCACCTGATGCAAAAGGTATTCGCATAAACTTGGTGAGTGAAAGAGCTGGGCAGTTAAATGCGGGAGATCCTGTTTTATTCAGAGGTTATCAAGTTGGCTCTGTAGAAACCAGTGAGTTTAATATTGATAGCCGAGACATGCATTATCAACTCTTCATTAAAGCGCCTTACGACAAAATGGTGACATCCAATGTTCGTTTCTGGAAAGATTCAGGAATTGCTTTTGATATGTCTTCATCGGGTGTGCGTGTTGAAATGGCATCACTTTCTACACTCTTTAGTGGTGGCGTGAGTTTTGATGTGCCGGCTGGTTGGTTACCTGGTGAACAAATTGCACCTAAAACAGAATTCAAACTCTACGATAATGAAAAGAGTATTCAAAACTCCTTATATACAGATTATCGCAGTTACATCATGTTTTTCTCTGATTCAGTAAGAGGGTTACAAGCTGGAGCACCGGTTGAATTCCGAGGAATTCGAATGGGGACTGTTGTGCAAGTGCCTTATTACACGAAAGGAATGCAACAATCGCTTGATAAAGATTTTCGTATTCCAGTGCTTATCCATGTTGAACCAGAACGTTTTGCCAATGATGTTGGTGAAAGTTTTGATTTCGTTAAAGAGATCTCTTCAGCTTCTAATAATGGTCTAAGAGCTTCATTAAAATCAGGAAATCTTTTAACGGGTGCTCTGTATATTGACCTTGATTTTTATCCAGATGAAACAAAATGGAAAGGACCTCAAGAGGTTGCTGGTTTTCAACAAATCCCTACTGTTAGCTCAGGTTTAGCGCAAATTCAGCAAAAAGTGATGACATCGCTTGATAAGATCAACAATCTTCCGGTTGAACCGATGCTTAAAGAGATGACAGCGACTTTATCTGAAAGCCAAAAAGCAGTAACTGAGGCAAAAGAAACACTGAAAGCATTAAATGCCATGATTGGCAGTGATGAATTTAGAAATCTTCCTAATGATATTCAACAGTCATTGAAAGAGATCAATCGTAGTATGCAAGGATTCCAACCAGGCTCTCCGGCATATGGAAAAATGATCGATAATATGCAGCAGCTTGATCAGGTTTTAAGAGAAATGCAGCCTTTATTGAAAACATTAAACAATAAAAGTAATGCATTAATTTTTGAGGCGAAGGAAGGTAAAGATCCAGAACCAAAGAGGGCTGAAAAATAATGAGATATATCATTGGAATATTTGTTTTGATGCTAACGGCATGTTCAAGCCAAACTGAGAAAACCTATTATCAGTTACCTGATATTTACCAAACAGGGGTATCAACTCAAGTCACGACAACACAGTCAGCGAAAAAGCCTCAAATTTGGGTTCAGCCGATCCGTTTGTCCAATATGCTGGTTAATGCTGGTATTGTTTATCAAACAACAGATATTAACTATACCGTAGCAAATCAGCATTTATGGATAAATCCACTTGATCAGCAATTACAACAGAACCTCATTTCAGGTTTAACAAAAGCATTACCTGGAACTGTTGTTGCGAACCAACCGATTGAAGATAATTTGGCAAAATTAACAGTTACAGTTAATTACTTTCAAGGTCGTTATGATGGGAAAGTGATCATTTCTGGTGATTGGATTTATACTGAAAATAGCAAAGTGATTAGTCAGCCATTCTCTCTTGTATTGATACAAACAGAAGATGGTTATCCTGCTTTAGTCCGTACATTAGGGCAAGGCTGGGAGCAGGTTGTTTCTGATATTGCGGCAACAATTCAAACTCAATATTAACTGGCTTAGCATACATTTATTTAAACCCAATATTCTCTTAAATTGCATTTAAGTTGAATATTGGGTTTTGTTTATAAAAAAGGAACAATATGTTAGAAATGCTTAAAAAGAAATATCCCTCTGCAATCAGCTGGTCATTTGGTGACAATGCTCAGTTAGCGGATGAACTTGCAGTACTGGTGGTAGAAGGAAAAAAAACGGCAACATGTAGTTCATTAAGCGGTTTTTTTAGTGACAGTACTATTCCTGTTATTGGTGGTTTTAGCATTATTTTAAATAGTCAAAATGAGCCAGTTTGCGTTATTCGCACACGTTCTATGCAGTTAATCCGTTTTAATGAAGTCACAGAAGAACAAGCTAATAAAGAAGGGGAAGGGGATTTAAGTTTGGCATATTGGCAAGACGGACATAAAACTTTTTTTACTCGAGAAGGCCATTTCTCAGAAGATATGGAGTTGGTATTTGAAGAGATTGAATTAATAGAAGTATGTAAGAGGTATTAATAACTTATTTTACTTTCTAAGATGACTAATTCCTTAATAACAATAAGGTAATTCTAATAGGCTTTTCTATAAATAAATAAAAAAAGAGCAAAAAGTTATATCGTCTAATAATAGCTTATATTGACATTACTTTAAAAATAAAGATTATTTTTGTTTATTTAATTTGTTGATTATCTAAGATAAAAATAGATCTTATTATCTTAAATATTTTTAAATTTATTTATATCAATAGGTTAAATCAGTCTCCATTTTAAATCTTAAATTTAACCCTACAAATATTAATTAAATAAAGTTAATGATAACAAGTGTTATTAAAATTAAATTTAGCTCGGCTTCACAAATATGACATTTGTATTAACTTCTTTACTTGCTTAAATGCTCAATAAAGCGTATCAATTTATAGTGGTTGTTGAAAAAACAATCATTATCTTTCCGCTTAAACTTAGAACGTGAGGGTTGTCTAGACATGAAAAGACAGAAACGAGATCGTTTAGCAAGAGCATTATCGAAAGGTTATCAAGCTGGTATGCAAGGCCGTTCAAAAGAGCTTTGTCCTTATTTCGCGATTGATGCGCGTTCACACTGGCTGGGAGGTTGGCGACAGGCCATGGAAGATCGCCCGAGTCTGGTAAAATAAATAACCCGTCGTAGTAAAATAAACAATGGTGATATTAAATATAATCACTAAATTTTGCCGACGAACAGAATAAGGGTTATTTATATATTTCTGTGCTCACATTGAACACAGGACAATTTGAGTATAAATAACAAACAGTAGTTATAAATTGAATATAAAAAGGCTTGCATATTTTGCGAGCCTTTTTACATCATACTGGCATTGTTTTTATATTCAGCTGTACTTATTTTCTTACGTAAACGAAACCCATAAATGGTGAAAAAATATATTGATAAAAACTAAAATGAATATGATCTGTTTTTTATAAAGAAAATAAATACATTATTAGTACAGATAAAAAAATACCGTGTACTGTATATTACACGGTATTTCTATAATAATTTTTTGGAATTACCGATCTTAGAATGCAGTCGTATCTTTAAATAAGCCAACTTTTAAATCTTTTGCTTCATAAATCAGCTTACCATCAACATACACTTCACCGTCGGCGATACCCATAATTAGTCTACGATTGATAACACGTTTGAAATCAATTTTATAGGTAACTTTTTTTGCAGTTGGTAATATTTGTCCAGTGAATTTAACTTCACCTACACCAAGAGCACGACCTTTTCCTTCACCGCCAAGCCAGCCAAGATAAAAGCCAACAAGTTGCCACATGGCATCAAGGCCTAAGCAACCCGGCATCACAGGATCATTGACGAAATGGCAATCAAAGAACCATAAGTCGGGCTTGATATCGAATTCTGCTTCGATAAAGCCTTTATTATGGGAGCCGCCATCTTCAGTCATTTTAATGATGCGATCCATCATTAGCATATTACCAGACGGCAGTGGTGGGCCATCTTGGCCAAATAATTCACCACGGCCTGAAGCAATGAGGTCTTCTTTAGAATAAGATTCGCGTTTATCAACCATTGTCTATATAGCCTTTATCAAGTGTAAGACAACAGAATAGCTTACACTTGTACGCTGAACAACTCCGATCACTTGAAACAGAATTATCTGAATAGGCGTAAGAACCAAGGTAACTTAGGTCTATCTTGATTATTTGCAAGTGTTATACGGTCATGGATCACAGCTAACAAGTGTGCATCAGATTGTTCTGGCTCACATTGCTCTTCATAATATGGCTGACGAGTTAGTAATGTTATGGCTTCAGCAACATGTGTTACAGGCCAAATATGAAATTTCTCTTCTTTGACAGCTTGCTGAACATTTTCATTTAGTACTAGATGACGAATGTTCGCGAGAGGAATAATTACACCTTGTGATCCAGTTAATCCTCTTTGCTGGCAAATATCAAAGAAACCTTCGATTTTTTGGTTTACGCCACCAATAGGTTGAACCTGACCAAATTGATCAACAGCACCCGTTACCGCAATTTGTTGATCTATCGGCTGCAGTGCAAGTGTACTAATTAATGCACACAGTTCAGCGAGAGAAGCGCTATCACCATCAACCTCACCATAAGACTGCTCAAAAACAATAGAAGTGCTAAATGGTTGTGGTTGGTCTAAACGTAATTCTGAGTTTAAGTAAGCTTGCATGATCATCATTCCTTTAGCATGAAGATTACCACCAAGCTCAGCTTTACGTTCAACATCAGTAAACTCGCCATCACCAATATGGGCAACACAAGTTATACGAGTAGGTTCACCAATTAAATCAGGATAACCAGGATAATCTAAGACAGAAAGTCCATTGATTTGGCCAACGGCTTCACCTTCTGTTTGTATCATTACCTGATCTTGCAAAATTTCATCACGACTACGTTCTAACAGATAACTATGTCGCCATAAGCGATTTTCTTCTGCTTTTTTTAGTGCGTCTGCGTTTAGATAAGCATCATGATTAAAACGCATTGCGTAACGGAGTTGACGTAAGATCCATTCTAAATCTAAGCTCAATATCAATTGATCTTCATGTTGCCTTGCCGCTTGTGTTAATAACACTTCCCAAGCATCTGCTGATAAAGAAGGGAGGCGGTATTTTTGGCACAATGCATTTACAAAACCACACCATTGAGAAAGTGTGGCCTCGTCTTCTAAATACATATCGTATTCATATTCGCCATATAAAGCCACGTTACTTAATTCTGGCTCCATAAATTCGAGCTCTTCAAGGCTTAATCTATCGCCAACTAAAATCACTCGCAGATTGAGAGGCATACTTTCAATGGGTAAAGGCAATGATTGATTATCATTCCAAACAAGCCATTCAAAGCGTTGCTCTTCAACCATTTTTTTCAGGCGAAACCACATTAATGGTTGAGCTAATAAAGATTTAATGGAGAGAACAAGAATTCCGCCATTCACTTTATGTAATAGACCAGGGCTGACAGTGATATTATCTTTATGACAATAGAAAGAGCCAAAGAGTTGTTCGGGTTCTATCCACTGGCAGCAAGTAATAGATTCTGATGATGAAAATGTACCTTGTACATTTTCTTGCCAATAGATTTTATTTGATTCTGCTTGATAGGCACCAACAACCGGATAGGTTTTGATCTCTGATTGCGTTAATGTGTCTGTCAGCATATCAAAGTAAGCGGTAGAATCATCGGCTTTTAACAGCATAAACTGGCCTGAATCTGCATTATTTAGCCATTGTAGGCTTTCATACAGGCGAGGCTGAACCTCACGTAGTAGTGATGCAGGTAATTGTGATGCTGTTTGAAAGAAAGTCTGGTAGGAGGCGTAATCAGGACGTAACGCCTGCCATTCTAATTCGTTGTTTTTCAAGGTTACCGTTTTTATTATTGGTTAGTGAAAAGAGATTTATTAGATGCCACTATAAGTGGGTATCTATCCTGCAATAAGACGGTTCTTTAACTGTCATCAACTGCATAGGCAGGGAATATGTATCGCTACGACCTTATAGTGATGAGCTAACAAATCAGCCATTAAGTTTTATTATAGCGACGCTCGATTCTATCATAACGTGCCTAGAAAACTATCCCTTATCAAGGCTTGTTATTAATTGATAAAAAAAGATTATCCAAAATATCTTTGCTTATAAAATAGGCAAAAAATTTCGGTTCAGTGGCAGTATTTTTGTAAAATTGTTGATATGCTAGTATATAGTTACGTTGTCACGGGGATTTGTATGAAATATCAACAGTTAGAGAATCTAGAATGTGGCTGGAAGTGGGCGTATCTCGTCAAAAAGCATCGTGAAGGTGAGTTAATTACCCGTTATATTGAAAAAAGTGCGGCTGATGAAGTTGTCGAGCAATTATTGCTGATAGAATCACAGCCATTAAAAGTTTTAGAGTGGATAGACTTGCATATGAATCCTGATCTATCCAATAAGATGAAACAAACTATCCGTGCTCGTAGAAAGCGGTATTTTAATGCAGAGCACCAACATACACGAAAAAAATCGATAGATTTAACATTTAAAGTTTGGCAGCGCTTATCGGCTTTATCGCAACGCCGTGGAATAACATTATCAGAAACAATAGTACAATTAATTGAAGATGCTGAACGAAAAGAGCAATATGCTTTAAAAGTACATAGTTTAAAAGACGGGTTAATTGAATTATTAGAACGAGATAAAGAAAAGTAATCGATATTATTTTTTTATCTGTGTTAACGACATCTCTTTTTTATTGTGATACTTCATATCCCTTTTTATTTATTCAATCTTTGCCTCTCTATTTTTAATTGTATATTTTTTCTTCCCATAAAGAAAAACCCTGCCAGAGGCAGGGTTTTGAATTCATCAACAGTAGATTATTCTACTATCTGAATTATTTACCAGGTTGAACAACAACTTCAGTTGTACCTTGGATTTCGATTTCAACACGACGGTCTGGCGCTAAGCAATCGATCAGAGCTGAACGAGCTTTAACGTTGTCACATGTGTTGCCAGTAACTGGATTTTCTTTACCACGACCTTCTGCAGAGATGCTGTTTGCAGGGATACCTTTAGATACCAGGTAATCAACTACAGATTGAGCACGTTTTTCTGACAGAGGCAGGTTGTAGTTTTGAGAACCGATACGGTCAGTGTAACCAATAACTACTACACGACCTTGAGTTGGGTCGATGTTAGCCAGTTCATTGTACAGACCATTCAGAGCTTCTTGACCTTCAGCTTTCAGGGTAGATTTGTTGAAGTTGAACAGAACGTCTGAACGCAGAGTAAAGGTTTTGTTCTCAACAACTGGAGCTGGAGCTACAACTGGAGCTGGAGCTACAACTGGTGCTGGAGTTTCTTGGTTGAAGCGGTAAGCAACACCAACACTCAGCATGCCGTTGTCTGGACGCGCATTCAGAGTACCTTTATCACCAATGTTGTTGATCCACTGATATTCAACACGAGTAGCGATGTTTGGAGTGATCGCGTATTCAGTACCTAATGCGAATACTGGAGAAACGCCAGTGTCGTTATTAGAGAAGCTTTTCTGAGTTGGAGATGGTGAAGTTGCGTTTTTAGTTGCAGAAGAATCTGCACGCCACACCATACCACCTAAACGTGTATAAACGTCTAAGTCTTCCATTACTGGATAACTTAATTTAGTGGTTAATTGGATACCTTGAGCACGGAATGCGCCATTGTCATATGAACCTTTATAAGTCATACGACCTAACCAATCATAACCCAGTTCAAAACCTAAGTATTGGTTGTACTGATAACCAGCAAATGCACCTGCACCTAATTGATCACGGTGAGTGTTACCATTACCGATAGAAGTACCATCAAAATGGTTGCTAGTACCTTGGTATTGAGACCAACCTAATTTACCACCGGTATACCAGGTATTGTCTTTTGGAGCTGCTTGCGCTGCAGTTGCGAAAGCTGCCACTGCCACTGCTAATGCGATAGCTGTCTTTTTCATTTTTACGCCTCGTTATCATCCAAGTTAGGCATTTGGCTTTAAGCCTTATTATTTGCCCTTGGTTAAATTATTGTTAGGAATCCAATGCTTTCATCAAATGATGATCCCAAAAAATGGGATTTAAAGCATAACCTTAACGACATAAAGTCTACAATGAACTTAAAAAGTTACAAGTAATCCTTTAAAATTCGACTTAAAATTTTAAAAAGATCTGCCTAATTCCACAATGGGTAAGATTCTGTATTTTTGTTAAAATTATTGTAACTGTATGATTTATGTTATAAATACTTTTAACTTATCTTAAATGATATTGAGGTGTTCTGAGTATTAGGAAAACTCTTAAATTTCACTAATGGTAGTGAATTGAATGAATTTTTACGGAATTCAAATGTCGTTTAGATGTATTAGTACTTTCTAAATGGATATTTGTATTAATTTGTTGACGCATGATAAACCCCAAGCTTTTACCTTTGCTTGCAGCAGATTCTAATCTTTTCATCTCTTCTGGCGATATTTCTGGTAACCAAGCTAGAACGACACTGTAATTTCCACTCATTAACGCTTTTTCCATCAAATCAACCGTATTGATTGTATTTGCATGATTTAATTGAATTATTTTATCAAGAGGTAATCCTGCGTTTTTCAACCAAGAGCGATTGAGTCTTTGTTGTGGGCTTAACCACAATAACCAACGTGATTCATGGCTATACTGTTTTAGTAATGGCAAAAGGATGTGATTAATAACGAGTGGATTTTGGTAGAGAAGTTCACTTACCATGCCTTGTTTATTATCACTCTCCAGAGTAACCCTTGCTGAAGGGATAGATAGAGGTAATACCTCATTCGAGATCTCTTGGAGAATGGTGTTTTGTCTTATCGGAGATGATGTTGAGATTTTCATATTTACCCCTGCCTATATGTACTGTATGAATATACAGTATCTCTAAATTTCGCTTAAATCAAGCTCAATTTTTTGAAAGTTCCTCTCAAATTTTATGTAAATCTCTATTTTCAAGCTGTTAGCTATTGGCAATAAAAAGGAAATTCTTTATTGTCTTTATGGTAAGTTTTATATGCATGTTTTTGAATTCAAAGATAAAAATTAACATCAATGTTTATGTTGGAGTTTTAATGTCATTTTTACCTGAGCAACGGAAGGCTCATTTGCTATCGCGTATTGCGAAATATGGAGAGTTAACAACAAAATCTCAATTTGGTGGTGTTAGCTTAATGATTGATGACGTTATGTTTGCTATCACGTCTGATAATCAACTTTATTTAAAAGGAAGCGATTTTTTAGAGACGCTTTATAAGGCAACAAAAATGGAAGCCTATATATATCTGAAAAAAGGAAAACCAATAACGTTACGTTATTATAAAATCACAGCTTCTTTATGGGAAAATCAGCAAAAATTAGATCAATATATTGATTTGTCATATCACTACAGCATGCAAGAGTATTTAGGCCAACGGAAAAGGCCTTGTCGAATAAAAGACTTACCTAATTTAGGCGTTATATTAGAGAAAAGACTAAGCCAAATTGGGGTTAATAAAGTTGAAGAATTACGACTTATTGGTGCCAAAGCCTGTTATTTGAAATTAATGCGCAGTCATAATTTAAAAAATAGTGAGCTTTTACTTTCATTAGCGGGGGCAATAATGGGTTGTCATCGTTCAGTGTTACCTAACCAATTAAAAGCAGAACTATTAGATTGGTATAATGAATTGTCTTTTCAATAAGCTGAACCCAAGGACAGTTATTTTCTCTAATTTTCATATGAAATTAGAGAAAATAACGTCGATTAGGTATTAATGTTAATGTTGTGGTTCAAGTGCTTTGTTTGTTTCTCCTTGCTCAATCATTTGAATGCAGTTAATGATTTGAGGGAGCAAATCTAGTAATAATCGAATCTGAGTAATGACTAATTGAATTCGGCCATCATCAGCATTAGGTAATGAATTGATCCGTTCAATTAACTCGATATGAGATTGTTTAAATGCTTTATCTTGCGCTGTTTTACGACGCAAAGCAGCGTCGATATAACAAACAGTATCATTAAGCAACGTAAGTACTGTTTCATCTTCGATTTTAGAACGATGAACACCAAGTGCCGAAATATAACTAAGCAAGGTGTGATTCAAGCAGAGTAACTGGAAAGCGACCTCTTGGGAGGCTTGATAACTTTTTGGCTCTGATGACATATTCGAGATAAGTGAAGCGAGTTCACCATCACTACTATGAGCATTACGGCGAGCAATTCGATAACCTAAACTATTATCTTTTCCTTGATAATACTGAATAAGGATAGCATCAAGGTAATAGCAGTTATTTGTCATTGTTTTTTGAATAACAAAAGGTAATTGGCGAAACTTCCAATCAGGCCAAATAAAACTGACCGCAAACCATGCAATAGCACAACCAATTAAGGTATCAATAATTCGAGGAAGAGCGACATCATAGCCTTCACCAAGTAAATTAAAACTTAGCAAAACTAATAATGTAATAAATAGTGTGGCATGTGCATATTGTATCGTTCTAAATGCAAAAAAGAGCGTACCGGTTATTACGATTAAGACCAGCTGTCCTTCAATAGAGGGAACAAAATACAAAATAGGGAAACCGATTAAAATACCAATAATGGTGCCACTTACACGTAATGTTAAGCGTCTACGTGTTGCATTGTAGTTAGGTTGGCACACAAACAAGCTGGTTAATAATATCCAATAGCCTCTGTCTAATTGGAAAAATTGAATAATTGCATAACCAATACAAAGCACGAGTGACATTCTAACCGCATGCCTGAAAAGCGCTGATTTAGGGGTGAGATGTTCTTTTATTCTTAATGCGATATCTCTCCATCCGGTTAAACCATCATCGGAGAGTTGCGTTTCTTCTTTTTGGTCATGAGATATTTGGTACTGCTCTGTGCTAATACTGCGTAAAAGAGCATCAATCCCTTGAAGGTTTTGCAATAAATTATTCAAAGGAGTCATTAATTGCGGTTCTGAGGTTGTATTTTTTAAATGATTGAGGGCATTTTCTAAATAATTAATGGAACGCTCAAGAGCGGGATTATGCTGATATTTTTTATGCCAAAGAATCGATTGTGCAACTTGCTCACAAGCCCGAGCCTGCATAGAAAGTAAACGTTGAAAACGAAAAAGTACATCACTGTGGCGCAATTCATTACTCAATAATTGATATTGGACATGAGATGAACTGGCTCTTTCATGAATATCTTGAGCTACAAAATAGTAATGAAGTGTAAAGCGACTACTGCGCTGACCTCTATCACCTTTGAGTCGGCTTAATAATGTGACTTTAGTTTGATTCATTGTGTCAATAAGCTGGCTGTTTGCCATAGCCAAACTATAAAGCGAGTGTTGATAGTCATCTTCAATATCAGGATCAAATAAAGTTGCTTTTGCCTCTAGATACGTTGCAAGTTGCTGATAGCAGCGAGTCAAATTATCTTGCACAGGGCGAATAGGAAACAATAAGTGACCAACCAAGGTTAGCGAATTGTACCAAATAGCACCTAACAGCAGCAAAATAGGTTGTTCATACCAAACAGGGAAAATAGGCATGCCGAGCATAGTGTAGATGGCAATTAATAAAGCTCCAAAAGCAATGGTAGCGTAGCGTTGTCCTAACGCACCTAATAAAATAAATCCCCAAGTTGAAATCGCTAAACCACAAAAGAATAAAATAGGATAGGGGTAAAGCAATCCTATTGATGCTGATGCAAGAAGAAAACAGCATAAGGTAATGACCAGGTTTTTTAAACGCCCGACAAGTCTGTCATCTAGGTCCGTTAATGCTGCTGCGACCACACCTAAAGTCAGCGGAATGGTATATTTAGGCTCTTGACCTAATACCCAAGGAAACAAAGTCGTTCCCGTAAGTGCGATTATTATGCGAATATAATAGAGAAAGTGGCTATTATAGATAAATCGGCGGGCGCCATTTAGCAAAGTGAACACAAAAAGCCCTTAAATAAACAAGATGAAGATAATTACCTCTTAGAATATAGGGTTTATCACCGATTAAAAAGAGCTTAGCAACAGACTATTGTTATTTATTGCAGGAATTACGTATGGAACTGAAATCCACTCCAATGGGGCAACGTTTAGCACAGCATCCTTATAATAGAGTCAAATTGTTAAATGCAGGTATTGAAGTCAGTGGTGAAAAACACCAGTATTTAATTCCTTTTAATGAATTGATTGATATTCACTGTAAAAAAGGGATTGTGTGGGGAGAATTAGAATTTTTATTGCCTGAAGATAAAGTGGTTCGATTACATGGAACAGACTGGGAGGAAACTCAGCAGTTCTATCGATATCTATTCCATACATGGCAAATTTGGAGTCAAGAAATGAGTGAAATAAGTGCTCAAGTTCTTGAGAAGCAACTCCAAAATATTACTGAAATTATGCAATCTAATAAATGGATAAAACAATCTAACCTTAGTGAAATTCAGCAATCTATAAAAGAAAGCTTCTCGGCTATTCCACTTCCACTTGAACGCCTTACCCAATTTGATAATTGCCAAGTGCTTTATCAGCAATGTTTAGAGTGGTTAAAACAAGGTGAATCACTTATTAATAAAGAAAATTCTGCGTGGATAACACAAATGCTAAATGAGCATGCGGAATTTTTTAATTCGATTGAATCATCTCCACTCAATGGATCACAATGTCGCGCGGTTATTAATGGTGAAGAGAATATTTTAGTCTTAGCAGGGGCAGGAAGTGGTAAAACATCTGTATTAGTCGCAAGAGTAGGATGGTTATTACGTCGAAATTTAGCGCAGCCAGAGCAAATTTTGTTATTGGCATTTGGGCGTAAAGCGGCGCAAGAAATGAATGAACGTATCTCAGCGCGTTTAAATGCCGATATTATGGCGAAAACATTCCATGCATTAGCATTATCCATTATTCAACAAGCGACAAAGAAACAACCTAAAATTAGTGAACTTGAAATAAATAGTGAAAAAAGAAGAGCATTATTATTAGGCGAATGGCGAAATCAATGCCAGCAGAAAAAAGCACAAGCAAAGGGATGGCGTGAATGGTTATCTCAAGAGCTTGATTGGGATATTCCAGAAGGTGAATTTTGGCATGATAAAAAATTAGAAAACCAAGTTGCTGTAAGGTTAGAACGTTGGATTGGCTTGTTAAGAACGCAAGGCGGTAGCCAAAAATCACTGATTGAAAGTGTACAATCTGAATATACAGATGTATTTAAAAAATATTTAAAATTGTTATCTCCTTTATTAAAAGCATGGAAGATGGCATTAAAAGAAGAAGATGCGATAGATTTTTCCGGTTTATTACATCAAGCTATCAATCTTATTGAAAAAGGGCGTTTTATTAGCCCATGGAAACATATACTTGTTGATGAATTTCAAGATATTTCGCCACTTAGAGCATCATTATTAACAGCATTAAAGCAGCAAAATAAACAAACGTCTTTATTTGCTGTGGGTGATGATTGGCAGGCTATTTACCGTTTTAGTGGTGCAGAATTATTATTAACGACCTCTTTTCATCATTCATTTGGAGAAGGCGCCGAATGTGCATTAGATACGACCTACCGCTTTAATGACATAATTGGTGATGTTGCTAATACATTTATTCAACAAAATCCAATGCAATTATCTAAGCCTTTAAATAGCCTAGTTAAAGGTAATAAAAAATCGGTTGTTTTATTATCAGATGATCAGCTTGAAAATCTATTAAATAAAATGAGTGGTTACGTTGGTGACAATGAAACGATCCTTTTACTCGCCCGTTATCATTATTTAAAACCTGAACTATTAAAAAAAGCTAAGACACGTTGGCCTAAATTAAATTTAGAATTTATGACTTTCCATGCATCGAAGGGTCAACAAGCTGATTATGTCATTATTTTAGGTTTACAAGAGGGTAAAGATGCTTTCCCAGCACCTGCAAGGGAATCAATTATTGAATTAGCGTTATTACCAAAAGTTGAAGATTATCCTAATGCAGAAGAACGACGTTTAATGTATGTCGCATTAACAAGAGCAAAAAAACAAGTATGGCTATTATTTAATAAACAACAGCCATCTTGTTTTGTTTCAGAGCTAAAATCTCAAGGTGTCCCTATACAGCGAAAACCTTAGAATTATTTTAATCTTTCTTTTAAATAACCTTCGTAATCAGGAATTTTAATTGTCGATTCTTGTGAAAACAGAGGCGATGAAATTAAAAAGTTTGCAGTTGCACGATTGGTGGCAACCGGAATGTTCCATACCGTTGCTAAGCGTAGAAGGGCTTTAACATCTGGATCGTGAGGAACAGCGTTCAATGGATCCCAAAAGAAAATCATAATATCGATTTTCTTTTCAGCGATCATTGCACCTATTTGTTGGTCACCACCCATTGGGCCACTTAGCATTTGAGTAACACTTAAGCCTGTGTGGTGGTTAATTAAATTTCCTGTGGTTCCTGTTGCAAATAATTTATGCAAAGACAATTGTTCACGATTATTTTGAACCCATTCAAGTAATGAGCTTTTGCAGTGATCATGGGCAACAAGCGCGATATTTTTTTCTTTTAAGAGCGTGCGGTCAATTTGTTCCATTTGATACCTTTAAAAATAAATATAGTTATTGTTCCAGCTGTCAAAATACCTTTTTTTTATCTTACAAGCTATGAACGGATCAAGATACTATGATGTATCATAATATTTTCAATCTTCATGATGAACGGAGTATATAAATGGTGGACTCAGATATTTATGACATTTTAAGAAGTGTCAAAACAATTGCACTTGTTGGTGCGAGTAGCAAAGAAGATCGTCCAAGCTATAAAGTCATGAAATTCTTATTAGAACAAGGTTATGATGTTATTCCTGTAAACCCAGGTATGTCTGGACAAACATTGTTAGGTCAACAATGCTATACCTCATTAAAAGATATTCCTGTCTCGATTGATATGGTTGATGTTTTCCGTCAATCATCTGCCGCATTAGAAATCGCAAAAGAAGCGATTGAAATTGATGCCAAAGTCTTATGGTTACAAATTGATGTGATTAATGAAGATGCCAAAGAGTTAGCAGAAAAGGCAGGATTACGAGTGGTTATGGATCGTTGCCCTAAAAAAGAAATCGAAGCGCATGGCCTTCCTTGGTAAGAAATCAAAATAAAATCGCCGAAAACAAATTCGGCGATTATCATATTTATTCAGATCACAGCTTATTTAGATTATTCGGTTAATTTCTTAATCGTGGAGCCTGTAATTGGCTACGAATTGACTGCGATAGCTCATCCAATGAGTCATTATCTAAGTGTTCATCTGAAACTTCATAAGTTATCTGCGCTTCAGCAAGATAAGTATGAATAGGTTGTCCTTCATCATCTTCCATCACAACATGGTACCAAGGTGCTGCTCGCAAGGTCACATTAGATGCAATATCATCCTCATTAGGCTGATCAAGGGAATATTCAGCATCCACATCGACAACAACG
This sequence comes from Proteus vulgaris, assembly GCF_011045815.1. Taxonomy (GTDB): domain Bacteria; phylum Pseudomonadota; class Gammaproteobacteria; order Enterobacterales; family Enterobacteriaceae; genus Proteus; species Proteus vulgaris_B. Next base: position 1,407,162 of record NZ_CP047344.1, read on the forward strand.
CCTAAGTAGCCGAGTAATTTATGTCTAACTTGCTGTCCTATCCCAAATTTGCTGGCGGTCATCATAGTATCACCTCCATATAGCCTTGCTTATTGGTTATATATATGAGGGCATAAAGTGAAATATCAAGGATTTGAAAAAAATATAATCCTTTGCTTTCATTATGAATAAAGAACCTCACAAAATTAGATTATCTATTGTATAAAGAAAAGACAATAACCTGAGTGGAATTTTTATTTTAACAATACTATCAGGAGAGCATATGAAAAAAGGTAGAGAATATATTATTCAAGGGCGTGTACAAGGTGTTGGATTTCGTTTTTTTACTTATCAATGGATGAAAAAACAACCAATAACAGGTTATGTTTGGAATCGTGACGACGGTAGTGTGGGAGTAAGAGCGTTTGCAAAGGAAGATGTATTCAAAGAATTTGAAAATTGGTTAGAAGCTGGTGGCCCTAGAAGCGCCAAGATTACATTTTGGTCTGCCACACCTTGTGAATATGAATCAATGGCAGATTTTTCAATCCGCCATTATGAGTAATGTAGTTTTTAATTATTTTTTATTAAAAGCTAATGTTTTAAATACATTTAACGGGTTTAGGCAAACCAGCCAGTTTTGTGGCTTGCTTCGCTGGGCCTTTAGGAAATAGGCGATAAAGGTAGCGACTATTGCCTTTCTCTTCGCCATATTTTTGCGCAAGGGCTTTTACCAGCATACGAATAGCAGGGGAGGTATTAAATTCTAAATAAAATTGGCGAACAAAGCGGATAATTTCCCAGTGCTGTTCTGTCAGCTCAATTTCTTCTATTTCAGCTAATGTTGGAACCATATCTTCGCTCCATTCATTGCTATTTTTTAGATAACCGTGACTATCTGTCTCGACTTCTTTTCCGTTAAATACAAACATATGCATTATGACCAATCAAAAATAATAGCATTAATTTAGCAAAAATAAGGAAAATACCCAAGCAGAACCCATAAATCGTTGATTAATTAAGCCATTGACTTGTAATACGTTTAATTTTACAGCAAACAGTACAATAAGACCTTTACAATATAAGCCTAGGTGTTTATATTGCTCCCCATTGCGGAGGGGTGGCCGAGCGGCTGAAGGCAGCGGTCTTGAAAACCGCCGATGGGAAACCATCCGAGAGTTCGAATCTCTCCTCCTCCGCCATCTCAACAACTCCTAGCGTCTCCTGAAGTCTCCTAATCCCAGTAAAATCAAGCAATCCAATCAAATCATTGTCTCCTGAAGTCTCTTAACGTCTCTTGAAAGCTCTATTTTTGGGGTACAAATGGGGGAACATTATACCCCCTTAGTATTTAATGCCCCCAATATGAAACTAACAGTTAAGCAAGTTGATAGCAGTAAGCCAAAAGAAAAGGACTACAAACTATTCGATGGAGGAGGTTTATATCTATTAGTTACAAAATCAGGAAGTAAATATTGGAGATTAAAATACCGTATAGATGGCAAAGAAAAAGTTCTAGCTATTCAGTATCTATCAGGATTTGAAGCATTAGTTAAAATGAATAAAAATTATAAAATGAATGCAATCGACCTGAAGTGGTAGTTTGCTACTATAAGTAACTATACTAAAGAAAATAAAAGTACTGCGAAATTACTGAATAAATATATAAAAGCGATTAAAACAAGAAATTGGTGGCTATTTTTGTCAAAATTACTTCAATTTCTGCAGGTATAGCTGGAGTGATGTTGATAGCCTTTGTCTGACGATGATTTGGTTGAAAGAGTCAGTATTACATTCGGTATTTAATACATAGGATAATAAGATTATCGTTTTTAATTAGTTATCATTTTTTATCCTAATGTATTGTTATATATAAATAATTATGTAAGCACTAACGTTCTATTACTATGATATTAGTCATCATAATAGATTTGTTTATTTTTAAACATAGCACGAATTTACTATTAGGATATTTCTTGTTTAATTTTCAACAAAATATTAATCAATTATTTTTAAGAGAAAATAATATAATAAAAATTGATACAGAGAAGCTACACTTCTCTGTATTTTTCTTGATTTAGTTTATAAAGATAAAATTCGTTCAGATATCAGCGACATTAATTTCTCTGATTGAACATCAGTGATTATCATCGTATTCATGCGACATTCATTTGAATTGCCATTACTTCTAGATGGTGTTTGGTCATCATGGATTGTTGCGAAACTTAGACCAAAGAGTTTGCCTGATCCGTACTCAATATCAATATGACCGTTTATACCTGTAAAAATATCTGGGCGAATTAGATAACCTATTACACAGGGATCATGTAAGAAGGGATCAAATGCAGCATATCCACGAGCCATTTTTGCTGCTGTTCTAGCAATAACGTTACCTTGCTCTAACGATTGACATAAACCAGCTCGAATATCAGCTTTATGGGTTACATCTAATCCCAGCATCGTAATATGCTCTGCTGTATCAAAAACAATATGTGCTGCATGTGGATCAACATAAAAATTGAATTCAGCGGCAGGTGTTATATTTCCACCGCGAAATGCGGCGCCTCCCATTAGAACAATATCTTTTACATTATCTTTGAGCCTTGGTTCTTTGAGCATAGCCATGGCGATATTGGTAAGTGGTGCTGTTGGACAAAGGGTAACTTCTTTAGGGTTAGACATCACTGTATCAATAATAAAATCCACCGCATGTATATCAGGATAAGTGTAATTAGATTTCGGTAACGTAACCCCCGCAAGACCATTGTTGCCGTGTACTTGAGTCTTATTTCCTCGGCGTGCTATCAAAGGTCGTTCACATCCTCTTGCTAGAGGTATATCGGGTCGTGATACAAATGAGAGAATATTACGAGCATTCTCATGAACTTTATCCAACTCAATATTTCCGGCTACGGTTGTGATCCCCAGAACTTTAATTTCTGGTGATGCTAATGCAAGTAAAATTGCAATAACGTCATCGACACCCGGATCACAATCTATAATAATTTTAGTCATATAACTTCTCCTTTGATAACTTACATAACACATTGAATAACAAATAAAACTAAAACTAGGACTAAGGAAATAAATATCAACTGATAAAAATACCGACCATTGTTGCAGATAAGCAACTCACCAACGTTGAACCGACTATCAGTCGAAAACTGTTTGCCGCTATCATTTTTCCATGTTCTTTACTGATACTGGCGACACAAGCAATAATCATTCCTACTGAACCAAAATTTGCGAACGAAATTAGGAATACAGAGATAATGGCTTCTGTTCTTGGGCTTAAATCATCCAATTTGCTATAATCAAACATTGCAACAAATTCATTTGTTAAAATTTTTGTGGCAATAATTTGCCCAAACTGAATACTGTCTTGCCATGGAACACCAAGTAAAAACGCAATGGGTGAGAAAATATAGCCAAGAAGACCTTGGAAACTAATTCCTATGCTGTATAAAAAAATATCATTCAACATGCTAATCAGGGCAATAAAGCCAAGAAGCATTGGAACTATAGCTAGAATTAATTTAAAACCATCAAGCATATGTTCTGTTAGTACTTCAAAAAAACTATGATGCTCATTTTTAGGGGCAAAAGAATGGCTCGATATTTCAATGGGATCGTTAGGATTAATAATAGAAACAATAACAAAAGTACTAAAAAAGTTTAGACATACACCAATAAAGACAAATTCAGGTGATAACATTTGAGTATATGCACCCAGTATTGCGATATCCACAGTAGACAACGAGCATGCAGCTATTGTGTACATTTGTGGTTTTGTTAAATTGGGTATGTATTCTTTAATCGAAACATATACGGCCATCATACCTACAATAACAGCACTAACTGCTGAAAAAGACTCAAGTTTACCGACTTTTGCTATTTTATTAATAAGATAACCAATAGTAAGAATAATCAACCGTAGAATACCAAAATATTTTAATATTCCAATAATTGAACAAATAAATACTAAAGGCATTAGAGCAACAATAACAAACACAATAGGTGTTTTTGTGCTTATATCTCCAAATACAAAATCAATTCCTTTATTTGCATGATGTATTAAATATTCTATACCTATATTTGTTGTATTAAGAATTGTTATTCCAATGGTTGTATGTAAAAGTATAAAAGCAACGGTAGCCTCTATTAATAGAAGAATAATTATAGGAATAAATTTCATTTTTATTTTATTAGCATTAAAACTAATAGAAGATGCCACTATAAAAATTAAGAGAAGGCTAATAATGAAAATTAAATATTTCATAACGACCTCGATTATATAATTTATTAACGGGGGGGTTATTTATGCACTTCCCTTACATACGCTCTTTTTTTAATCTGGCATCAACACTTGTCCTAGATGGCATTGATGATGCACCTTTTTTTTCAACGGCCAATGATGCATAAGCAATAGAAAATTTAATTGCTTCATCCATATTTTTACCTTCTATTAATTTTGCGGCCAAAGCACCTGTGAATGCATCACCTGCACCACTTGTATCAACGACAGATGCACTCATCGCTTTGTAATATTTCATAGTGTTACCATTGAAATAAAGAGCACCACTGTCACCAAGTGTCATTACTATTTCTTTAACACCTAAGTTGTGTATTGCTTTTATGGCTTCCTGTGCTGAAATAACGCTATCAATTTTAATATTTGATATTAGTTCTGCTTCTGTTCCATTTGGTATTAATAAATCAACAGATGGCAAATGTGAGACAATATGCTCTGAATAGGGTGCTGGATTAAGAATGACATAACATCCCGATTTTTTTGCTATTTCAATCGCAAACTTAGTTGCTTCTATATTATTTTCTAATTGAGTAAGAAAAATCTTTGCCGATTGTAGATTATTAATATCTGAAAGAATTTCAGCTTTAGTAATGGTTGCATTAGCCCCTAGATCAATAATAATACTATTGTTACCGGTTGTGTTCTCAACCATAACTAATGCATTCCCTGTCTTTGCATTGGCATCCTTAATTAAGGTATATGAACTTATCTTTGTAGTACCGAAATATTTCTCTGCAGTAGCGCCGAATGAATCGTCGCCTACTTTAACAAAAAAATGCACATGGTCATTCAATTCAGCCGCCGCAACTGCTTGATTAGCACCTTTCCCACCAGGAAAAAAGTTTGTAGAGATTGCTTTGATTGTCTCTCCGACAAAAGGAAATCTTTCAACTTCTGTGACAACATCTAAATTGAAAGATCCTAAAATATATAATGAGCATTTATCTGTAGTTTTTTTATCTCTACTTTGTTCTTCGCAATCAAATTGAAGTACTCTGGTTTCATCAATAGTTCTATTTATTATTGGTTCTAATTCGATTTTTTGTAATCTCACTCCACCATGAAATTTAGTTGCTATACCTAATAACTGTAATTCATCTATGTATCTTCTTACTGTTCTTTCCGATACATGAAGTAGAGTACTGAGCTCTTTCACATAGATAGAATTATCTTTCACTAATTTTTTTCTGATAAATGCAATACTACTCTTTTTTTTCATATCACCTCTCGTTTGTTAAAAAATGTTTTACCATTTGTTAATATAATAGAGGTTAATTAAGTTTATTCTGCTTGAGTAGTCACGTTTTTTGCTCGTAATTGGACAATTAACTGTCCGTTTAGATAAGTTTTAAGGAAAACATATGAATAATGCGATTTGTTTGTGTTGGATGATTATCTAAAATCGTAATGAAATTATTGAAAATTATTTACTAATTTTTGATTTTACTATCATTGAAATCAAAAATTGGAAATATTTAGATCAAAAGTAATAAAAATATAAGATAAAGAAAAACAACTTCGATAGTATTTTCATATTAATTTTAATTAAATCAAAGTAATTGACTGAGTAAAATAAAAATCAAAAAAATATCAGCGATAACAAGTAAGACGCCAATAAGTGTTCTGACCAAAAGGCATGAAAGTGTTGTAGAAGGAGCTTTAGGATATAATGCAGAAAAAGACCAATGAGCCAGTGCTGCAATCAAAAATATAGCGAGTATCATATAACTTATAAAAAATACCATCATAAAATCCTTTAGACTAAGTGTTATATTTATTCTAAAAAGGAATACCTTTATTTTTTATAGAACTTTTATAATTCTAATTTACTATTGGGATAATTTGAAGCATATTAGCATGATGATAGTCATTAATTTTATTATTACTATCTTGATATTAATAGGTTTATACCATATTTGTGAATAAGCTTAAATTATTGCTATTATCCTGTCTAGGAGCACTTTCGCTTACCTAATGTTTTTGTCTAAAATTATATTTATCATGCATAGCCAATGTTTTGTCAATAGCCGAAAAACTTAAATATTTTATTTCTAATTAATATTAATAATTGATTGTTTTCTTAAATATGTGCTTCATTGATTAAGTTGTTTACTCTTAAGTTGGGTAAATATTGCCTTTGTAAAATTTACTGTTTATTTTGATACTAAATAAATGAATGCTATTTTTGATATTTATCACAGAATGAATATATAAATAATAATCAAATCATTTTTGTACCACTAATAGTCTTTTTTAGATATTCTTTTTGTGTGTATTTTTTGATTTATTTCTAGTTTTAATGAAGCTTTGAAAATCACTTGGATTATAATTCTGATATTATTTTTATTTTTATTTTTATCATCATATTAGCTTTATGTTTTTATATTTTATATTGAATTTATTCTTTATATGACTACTGATTAAGATTTAGTTGAGAAATTAAAATAGCTAATTTATTATTAATCTCAATTTAAGATGACAATATTAAAAGAAAGGCTTTTTAAAAAGCTATTTCTTCTTTGATATAGTTTAAATTAAATTAATACTCTTTATTTGTGTAAATACAAGGTTTAAATAGACTAATTATTTTTATATCAATGAGGTCAATATGTTCCAACTTAAACGCAAACTAGTTCTATTAGCGGCCACAACGTCATTATTAGGTCTATCTGCAGCAACATTTGCAGCTGATGGTACAATAAATTTTACAGGTAAATTTATTGATACCACATGTAATATCCAATTTGATAATGGATCAAATACAGCAGAGGTTAATTTAGGTAGTTATAACGTTAAAGCATTAGCTGCTGTCGGTGATTTAACAACAAATAAACCAATCAAAATTGCATTAGCAAATTGCCCTGTTCAAGATCAAACGGTCAATATTGAATTTACCTCTAACAATACGAATGCTGATGGTCATACTTATATAGTGACAGGTGCTAACCCAATTTCTAAATCAGATGTTGGTGTTGCTTTATTTAATGATAATGCTCAAACGTCACAAATTATTCCTGCATCAACTCAAATTCCTGTGGTTTTAACTGCGGATGCGGGTGAAACAACCGTTTATGCTTCATTTAAGCGTATTGCTAATACTGGCGCGTTAACGGGTGATGAAGTGACATCAACGGCAACATTTAATATTAACTATTTATAATATTTAACAGAATCCTCCATGATTGATAAGAGGATTCTGTTATTTTTTTAATAAAGGCGACTTATGTTTAAAAATATAAAAACTACTTTATTTTTAGCAATATGTTTTATTTTACCTACAACAGCACAAGCTAGTGTGGTACTTGAATCTACACGTATTATTTATATTGCAAAAAGTCATGGTGCGACCATTACTGTGCAAAACCCCGATCCAAATCCTTATTTAATACAATCCTGGATTGGGAATGAAAATTCCGATGCACCTCTTGCTGATCCTCTTTTTATTACGACACCGCCACTTTTTCGTTTAGATGCTGAGCAATCAAATACACTTAGAATTGTACAAATGGAAAACAAAGGTGAATTACCGAAAGATAAACAATCCGTTTTTTGGCTGAATGTAAAAGCGATCCCAGCATCCAATCCTGATGCAACAAATACTTTACTTATTTCAATTAATAGTCGCATAAAACTTTTTTACACCCCTGAGGGGTTGTCTCAAAATGATTTTGATTTAGCGTACAAAAATTTAAAATTGTCAGTAAGTAATAATCAACTCCACATTGAAAATCCGACGCCTTATTACGTAACATTTTCAACGCTTTCTGTAGGGGACTATAAATTTAATAGACCTGAAATGTTATCACCTGAAAGTAATTATAGTTGGAATTTACCCAATGGCACTAATGGAAAAATAACATGGAATGCAGTTAATAGTTATGGTGGGTTAACAGAATTATTAACGAAATAAAGATCTCTAATTATTAATATTTAATCATATGTTTTAATTGAGAATAAAAAAATGAAAATAGGCAATATAGAAAATGAAAATAAAAGATGTTATAAAAAAGGATACTTTCATTTTTTTATCGCATTGATTATTTATTTTTTCCATATTGAAATATCATTTTCTGATGATTACTTTGACCCTTCAGCACTCAGTTATGGCGCGGATCAAAATATTGCTGATTTACAAAGCTTGGCACAATTTTCAAAACCAGGTGGTCAGCTCCCAGGTGTTTACCTTGTCGATATTTATATTAATGATGAACTTGTTGGGAGTGAGTCAATAGTATTTATTTTAAATGAAAGTGACCGTAATATTTATCCTGTTCTTACAAAATCTCAACTTATCAAATGGGGTGTTAACTCATTAGATAAATCATCTCTAAATACATTAGCTGATGATGAAAAAATTTATGCTCTTGATAAAATCATTCCTGATGCCAGCGTGAAATTTTACTTTTCACAACAAAAACTTAATGTCAGCATTCCTCAAATATACATTGATAAATCTATAAGAGGAGAAATTGACTCAAAATTATGGGATGAGGGGATTTCCGCTGCATTATTAAATTATACATATTCAGGATCTAATACATGGATTTCTAATACAAACAAAGAACATACAAGTGACCAGTTTTTAAATTTAAGGAGCGGGTTAAATTTCAAAGGCTGGCGTTTAAGAAATTACTCCACATACCATCATAATAATAATGAAAATAAATGGGATAGTATTCAAACCTATTTAAGCCATCAAGTTGTCTCTATTAAATCTTTATTTACGGTTGGTAATGTAAATAGCTCTGGTGATATATTTGATAGTTTTACGTATCGAGGGGTTTTACTTGAATCTGATGAGAGCATGTTACCTAATAGCCAAAAAGGTTTTGCACCGATTATACGAGGTATTGCGCGTAGTAATGCTCAGGTAATTATACGGCAAAATGATTATATTATTTATCAAACTTATGTCGCAGCCGGTGCATTTGAAATAAACGATCTTTATCCAACGTCTTATAGTGGGAATTTAGATGTCACAATTGAAGAGGCAGATGGAAGTAAACGTGATTTTGTTGTGCCTTTTTCTTCACTGGCAATTATGCAACGTGAAGGAAGTTTAAAATATTCTTTTAGTAGTGGTAAATTTGATTCTAATATAAATTCTAAAGAGCCTTATTTTGCACAAGCAACAGCTATGTATGGGCTGCCTTTAGATATTACTGTTTATGGTGGGCAAATTTTAGCAGAAAAATATGCCGCATCAGCAATCGGTATTGGCCTTAATTTGGGCGAGTTAGGTGCAATTTCGACAGATATTACTCATGCTAATATCGTCCACAATAATAATAGCAATAACACTAGAGATTCAGGTCAGTCCTATCGATTTCAATATTCCAAAAGTATGTTACAAAGTGGTACGACAGTCACGCTAGCTGGTTATCGTTATTCTACACATGGTTTTTATACGTTTAATGAAGCCAATAATCTTAATGAAAATAACTATAACAAACGTTCACGTATACAAGCTAATTTAAATCAATCATTAAGTCGTTATGGCAATCTTTATTTAAGTGCATATCAGCAAGATTATTGGGGGCGTTCAGGCACAGAACGTAATATTAATGCAGGTTACAACACTCACATTAAAAATATCTCTTATGGCTTAAGTTATAGTAGCATGCCAGACTCTGATGATGATCATCAAATTGCATTAAGTATGAATATTCCACTATCGAATTGGTATCCTCAAAATTCAGCTTATTTAACGTCAAGCATGAACTTAGCACGTGGCGGTAGAAATAACTTACAAGTGGGTGTGAGTGGTACTGCATTAGATAATAAACAACTTAATTATGCCGTAAGTCAGAGCTATGGTAATCAAGGGCAAAATGCCAGCGGTAATGCACAAGTTTCCTATAATGGCGCCTATGGAAATATTAATGCAGGGTATAGTTATGGTTCAGAATATCAAAGAGTAGATTATGGTGCTCAAGGCGGCATTGTTTTACATCCTTATGGTATGACATTATCGCAACCATTAGGTGAAACATTAGCATTGGTTAGCGCGCCTGATGCTCAATATGTAAAAGTACAAAATTTAAATAGCGTTTCGACAGATAGCCGGGGCTATGCGGTTATTCCTTATCTTTCACCTTATCAACGTAATAACATAACGTTAGATATTAATTCATTAGATGATGATGTTGAAATATTAGGGAATAATAAAACGATGGTCCCAACAAGGGGCGCAATAGTAATAGCCAATTTTGATGTAAAAAAAGGTTTTAAAGCATTAGTTTCACTTAAATTTAGAGATAAACCGATCCCTTTCGGTGCAATTGTTACATTGGCTGATGATGATAAATCGCTTCAAAATAATGCAAGTATTGTTGGGGATAATGGTGTGGTTTATATAAGTGGTCTTGAGGAGGAAGGAAATCTCTTTGTTAAATGGGGAAATAAGGCAGATCAACAATGTCGCGCGCAATATATTTTATCAAAAACGCTGGAAAATAATTCTATACAGCAGATTAACGTATCGTGTTTGTAATAAATTAAAGGTGGATAAAGTGAGACTTAATGAAATATTATTTTTTATAACGACATCTTTAATTATTAGTGTTTCACAAGTTGTTTATGCGGAATCTAAACATAATGATTTAGCTTTAAATATTGGACCATTTACCAATATTCCTTCTGAAAATGAAATTATTGATGGAACATTATTAACCGGAAATTGGGATACAAATCGTATTCAACCTTATTTTTGCCTTGATACAGATAACGGATTTGATAGACAAACGGCAAAATCAATTCGAACGACAAGTGGTATTCAAGCGAGATTTGAACGTATTAATTATGATGTTTTTGAAACAACACACTCTGGTGTTGGGTGGATTATGTCGGTGACAAATAAGGATAATGATAGATGGTTGCCTATTCTTGCAGGACAAGAGACGAAAATTTTTGAAGGGAGTCCATCATATGGTTTGGGGGCGAAAGTTAAACTTTCATTAGTCAAAATTCCAGGTCGCTTCCCTAATGGTGTTGTTACATTACCTGCCCAAGATTTAGCACATATAAGTTGTTATCGAAATGGAAGTGTAATAGAAGTTGCTACAATTAGGTTGTCATCTGTCACAATGGAGTTTAAGGCACGTTCTTGTCGTGTTCAAACAGGAACTCAAACATTACAAATGGGCACTTATACAAGGCAATCATTTTCAAATTTAGCGGTTGGTCAGAATTTAGGAACAGGGATATCAACCAATATCAATTTAAGTTGCGAAAAAGATGTTGTTCCTTTTGTTACGATTAGTGATAACAATCAATTGGGTAATGAAAGCAATATTATTTCATTAAAATCACCTGATGCAACAACCACGGCAAAAGGTGTTGGTTACCAAGTCTTTTTTGATAACCAATTGCAATCATTAGGACCTAAAAGTGCAAGTGTCGGAAATAAAAATCAGTTCCAAATAAACCCAATAACAACAATGAATAATCAAACTGTACCAATAGCGTTATTATTTAAATATGTGAAAACAAGTAATAATATCGTTGCTGGTGATGCGAATGCTTCTGTTACATTAACTTTTTCATATCAATAATAAGGTGATAGGAATGATGTATGTAAGAAATAATTATAAAATCATTATCTTATTGATAAATGCCTTATTTATTGGAAATGCAACCGCAGATGAAGTCGTAATTAACTTGCAAGGACATATAAAAGAAGGAACCTGCCAAGTTGCTAATTACCAAAAGGTGCTTTCTTTAACTGGAGATCAGCAATATATAAGTATTCATAAAACTTTTCCAACGGTTGGCAGTGCAAGCCAAGCTATTCCTTTTACAATTGAACTAAAGGATTGTGATCCTACATTAAATATTTCAATTCGTTTTGATGGTGTGACAGTCTCAGGATACGATAATATTTTAATGCTAACTCAAGGTACATCTTCAGCTGATGGTGCAGGTATTCAAATATTAGATAAAGAAGAAAATCCCATTAATATTGGCGAAAAGACAGCCGTTGCTTTTGATGTTAAAAAAGAAACAGCATATGTTTTACCCTTTTATGCTCGTTATATTCGTTATAGTAATGATAGAGTAAAAGAAGGTGAAGCGAATGGCAAAGTAGATTTCACATTTACCTACGATTAATTATGAAAAATAAGTAAAAAAGCACCTAATGGAATATGAACTATCCAATAAACTGGGGTCAGTTCAATATCAAAAGGTGCTTTTTTGAGATTTTAATTACGTGCAACAATACGTTTTTCTTTATGGCTGAACCAGCTTTCGCGTAATTTATCGTAACTAAGATTAAATGCATAAGTATAGAAAAGGAAGAAGACAAAAAATCCTATTTCTAATAAAAATGCATCCCATAGCGACATATTTAATAAAAATGCCAGTATTGGCAAACCGATAATAACAAAACTAAATTCAAAACCAATTGCGTGCATAACACGTATTTTAGTTGGTCTTGATCCTTTAGATAAAGGCCAATAACGATCGAAAATCATGTTATAAAATAGATTTAATAGCATCGCTAACGTTGATAAAACAATAGCCACTGTGCCCATTTGAAAAATTGAGCGACCCAAAAGCCATGCACTAAGCGGTGCTGTTATGGCGATAGCAATTGCTTCAAATGTAACAGCGTGAAAAACGCGCTCAGTAAATGTTTTTTGATATTGGCTCATATCCCACCTCAAATTAATTATTTAACAAAAAACGAGTGCAATTATTGGTAATATTTTGTATATATACAAAATAGGTGCCATCGAAAAAACCGATACCATAATGAATTATTCCATAGAAACTTTACGTACATTTATTGAAGCCGCTTCATTAAAATCATTTTCTGCAGCTGCTCGAAAATTAAATAAAAGCCAATCTACAGTCAGTAGCACAATTACTGGTTTTGAAGATGATATGGGGTTTGAATTGTTTGAGCGCAAAGGAAGAGAATCAACACTCACTTTTGCAGGGCAGAAAGTATTAAGCCTCGTTGAAGATATCTTAGCCGCTGATGAGCGATTACAGGCATTAAGAATAGAACTATCGCCTGAAATGGAGCCTCGTTTAAGTTGTGTATTCTCTGATATGTATCAACCACCTTATTCAGAGAAACTCTTGAAAATTCTAGATAAAGAATTCCCACATCTTGAATTTGAGTTTCTTGTTGCAGAGAATGATGATGTGATTAATATGCTGCAAAATAATCAGGCGCATATTGGTATGATGGAATCACGAATAGAATATCCTGCTGATATTGCTTTTGCCCGATTACCTATACAAGGTGAGCTAGGATTATATGCACATAAAGCCCACCCTTTGGTGAAAGAAAAGCAGATAACTTATCAGCATCTCACAATGAATCGTCAGCTTAGATTAAGTAGTCGTGCTCAATTTGTTATTAATAGTGAGAAAAACTGGCAGGCACCTAATTATCTATTATTGCTCGAAATGGCAGAACAAGAGATGGGATGGGCGATACTACCTACATGGCTAGTAAAGCAATTTGGGCATGGTTTATTAATGAGCTTAAATTACGATCAATTCCCTAAAAAAATAGATATTGATTTAGTTTGGTCTAGAAATAATCCGCCAGGAAAAGCAGGATATTGGATGATAGATAGGCTCTTAAAAAATGATCTTCAATTTTCTCTCTAGGTATTAATCAATCACCTTCATTATCAATAGATATAGTGAAGGTGATATATTCCTTTCACGACGTCAGATCACCAACCACAAACATTTGTTTCTTCATCCATATCATAACCACGTACAATATTGATAAGATCTTTTACCATTAAACTTGATGTATCAGCATCGAGTAAATCGGTTAAATAACACTCTTGATCAACAGAAACGCCATTATTTTTGTTCGTGAGTTCCAAAGAGAGTTCTTGAGTATCAATATTTATTTTATTTTTTAATTCATCAACTAATGACAAAATTTCTTTTGTTGCGATTTCTGGAATATATAAAATTTTAGGGTTAAGAAAGATTTTTTCAGATTTTTCATTATCATTAGTGTTAATCAATGCTAATAAATAGCCTTTGTTTTCATTTTCCATATTATTAACCTTCAGCAAGGACTTTGGGATCGACATAAAAATCGACATTAAAAACAGTATCTTCAGTTTTTGCTTCTATTTTGTGCCATGTTTCTGGTGGGAATACACCAAATTCACCCGCATTAATCACTAATGTTTCTGTTGGCTCTGGACTAATTTCATCTGCATATGCGTAATAAATAATCACTCCTTGCATAACAGATAGTTTCGGGTAAACCCCTTGGCGAGTTCCTTTATCTAAATGTCTTTCCCATATTGATTTTGGGGCTGTATCTACGGTCCAAAGTGGCGTTGAGCGTACATGAATATAGTGAGTAGGAATAATAATCCTTTCCATTTTACCGCCCTTATTGCATTGAATAATGTGGTTTATCTGCTTTTTATCTTAGTCAGAATAAAAAGCTGAATTTGTCACTAGGTAAATGACTTTTCTTAATGACAAATCTACCTCGTATAAAAAAGTATTTCAAATGCCACTTAACAATAAATTGCTAAAAATAGAAGGAGGGTTAAATAAGATATTGTTTTTACTTAATAAAAAATATTTTAAAAAATAAAAAATATTTTAAATGAGAGGGCTAAATGATAACACTATGTTATTTAATTTATTTATAGGGTACTCGATAATAGTGCGAAAAAATAAAAATATAGGGTTGAAATTTATCTTTTCACCCTATATTTGACAAAATTCATCGTTATTTCATTAATCCCAATTAGGTGCTAATCCTTCAGGGCTAACTAAACGATCATTACAATCTAGCGCTGCAATTGCTTTTTTGTCTTCAGCATCAAGTTGAAGATGAAGGCTTAATAAATTACTCGCTAAGTTTTCACGTTTTGTTGAAGATGGAATAACAGAATATCCTTCACTTATTGCCCAAGCTAAAATAACTTGTGCTGCAGTAGCATTATGTTTTTTAGCAATTGCCTGAATAGTTTCATCTTTTAATGCTTTACCATAGGCTAATGTCATATAAGACGTAATAGGGACCCCATGCTCTCTCGCCCAATTAACAACATTATGACTTTGCAAGTAAGGTGATAATTCAATTTGATTAGTTGCGATATTTTTTACACCAACTGCGTTAATTGCTTGTTCCATTAAAGGGATCGTAAAGTTAGAGATCCCAATTTCACGTGTTAAACCTTGTTTTTTTGCTTCTAATAATGCTTGCATAAATTCTTCTACTGAAACTGCATTATTAGGTGATGGCCAATGAATAAGTGTTAAATCAACATAATCGGTTTGTAAATCACGTAAACTTTGTTTTAAGCTCGGGATCAATTTGTCTTTAGGTAAATTTTCTATCCAAATTTTAGTTGTGATATAGAGATCTTGACGAGGAATACCACTTTCAGTAATTGCTTGACCAACGGCTGCTTCATTACCATAAATTTGAGCAGTATCAATTGCACGATATCCTAATTCTAACGCTGTTTTTACAGAGGCAATAACAACGTCATCTTTTAAACGAAAAGTACCAAGACCTAATACTGGAACGCTCATAATATTCTCTCTTAATAAATTGAATTAATTTTAAAGCACAACTCAATATTCATGATGGGTTAATACAGCACATGCTCATAACTTATTGAATTTAGCTATCGTTACTTGCTGCTATAAGCTCATATTGATAGAAGGTCGTGCTATTCATAATGTTTCGATGGCAGTTATTGTATTCTTATCTGTTTTTCTAAAAAGAGGGATAAAAACAAAAGACTTTTGCTAAATAGGCAATAATGAAAGGGTAAATCTATATGTTATAAGCTGAAAAAATTCTGCTTTAAAGAGTTTCATTAACCAACGTAGTTTCTCTGTTCTATAATAAATTAAGTATAAGGTATTAATATTTTATTTGTTATTTAACGTAATTGAGATATCACTATGGAATTAAAGGATTATTACGCCATTATGGGCGTTAAACCTACGGATGATATTAAAACGATTAAGACAGCATATCGCCGTTTAGCAAAAAAATATCACCCTGATGTCAGTAAAGAGCCTGATGCTGAGGCGCGTTTTAAAGAGATTGCTCAAGCTTGGGAAGTTTTAGGTAATGAACAACGTAGGGCAGAATATGATGAGCTCTGGGCTCATCGCAACGACCCGAAATTTAGGCAATTTACGCAACAACACTCAAATCAAAACCAAGAAAGCTTTAGCCAAGAAGAGTTTGACGATTTTTATACCTCTTTTTTTGGACACCATTCTCCATTTGAAGGGCGACGAGCTCAACAACCTCAAAAACAACGTGGTCATGATTTAGAAATAGAATTAGCTGTTTTTTTAGAAGAGTCGCAAGAAGAGCACAAACGTACAATCAGTTATCATTTACCGGTTTATAATGTGTTTGGGATCTTAGAAAAAGAAATGCCTAAAACATTGAATGTTAAAATTCCTGCTGGTGTTATTGATGGTCAACGTATTCGTTTAAAAGGGCAAGGAACAACCGGTGAGAATGGTGGTGAAAACGGTGATTTATGGTTAACAATCCGCATTGCACCACATCCTTTATTCGATATTAAAGGCCATGATTTAGAAATCGTTGTTCCTGTTGCACCTTGGGAGGCTGCATTAGGTGCTAAAATTCCTATACCCACAATAAAAGAAAAAATCTTATTAACGATCCCTGCAGGAAGTCAAACTGGACAAAGATTGCGCATTAAAGGGAAGGGATTGGTTAGCAAAAAAGTCAGTGGTGATTTATATGCAATTATTAAAATTGTCATGCCTCCGAAACCTGATGAAAAGGCGCGTGAGTTATGGCAACAAATTGCAGATAGCCAGACCGATTATAATCCACGTAAAGATTGGGAGAATAAATAATGGGTCAATTAACAACAACAGTATTTACTGTCACTGAATTTTGTCATCATACGGGAATATCCAGTAATGATCTTAAAGAATTTGTCGCACTTGGTGTTATTGAACCATTAGAAATTGAAACTCAAGAATGGTTTTTTGATGATAATGCGATTGTAGTAACACACCGCGCATTAAAACTGCATAAAGAACTTGCATTAGATTGGCATGGTATTGCGATAGCGCTTACTTTGTTAGATGAAAATGAGCAACTTAAACAAGAAAATAAACAATTACGCCAGCAGTTAATGCGGTTTATCGATAAACCCTAATTAAATAACATAGCCATTAAAGACATTAACTCTCTTAGTGGCTATTTTATTATTTTCTGACTTTAGCCACTTTTTATGCACTATTAGATACAGGATATAGAGTTATTTATACAAGTACAGTAGAGCCTAAAAAGAGATCTACTATTTATTAGAATTTATAAAGAAACGCATCATTTAAATTTAATCAGAGAATAAATATTAATAAATTGGGGAGCTTGTTTATTAAATTATAATAAAATTAACATAACTTGTGAGTTGTACAATAATTTATTACATGAAATTATTATTAATAACAATGTTGTTTTAATATTTAATTGTATTTTTAATGTATCTTTTAATAAATATTATTAATATTAATACTATATGATTAATTAATTTTTTTATTTCAAAATATAATGTTTGTTGAGATATAAATCACGGAAATATTCTCTTTCTCATTGCTAATATTCTATCTCCAATTATCTATCTGGTTTTTTATTTTTTTATGGATATTTAATTAACATACAAATTATAAATAACAAGCAAATGGGGAGTTTTATGTCTTTTTTCAAAAAAGGTATTATTGCCTTATCAATTAATATAGCACTTGTTTCTTCTGCATTAGCATGTACCACGCTTTTAGTAGGCAGTGAAGCAACAAATGATGGTTCATTTATCATTGCACGTAGCGCAGATAGTGATGCATTAAAAGCACAACATTTTGTTATTCATCCCGCTAAATCAAATCAAACAGAAACTTACAGTACAAAAGACCATAATGGTGCTAATAACTTCACTTATCCCTTACCTAAAAATTCATTACGTTATACCACCGTACCTAATTGGAAAACGCAATTACATGGTGCGACTGGATTTAATGAATTGGGTGTTGGGGTTAGTGGCACAGAATCTATTTTCGCCTCACCTCAAGCACTTGCGTTTGATCCTTATGTTGAAGATACAGGAATAACAGAAGATGATATTCCTGATGTGTTACTTTCAAGAGCAAAAACAGCGCGTGAAGCAATCGAATTATTAGGAAGTATTATTGAAAAACAAGGGGCTGGAGAAGGATTTGGAGTTGCAGTTGTTGATAAAAATGAACTTTGGTATTTAGAAACAGGAACAGGACATCATTGGATTGCACAAAGATTGCCTAAAGATAAATATTTTGCAACAGGTAATCAAGGCAGGCTACAAGATTATGATATTAAAAGAGATGATGTTTTAGGTTCTAAAAATTTAGTGGAATTTGCGATCGAAAAAGGACTTTATAACCCAGAAAAAGAGGGGGCTTTTAATTTTTCTAAAGCTTATACGCGTGATGATGAACGTGATCGCACCTATAATGATCCTCGAGTGTGGATCATTCAACAACAATTTAACCCATCACTAAAACAAGCTGTCGATGATGGGCGCAATTTTGTACCTTTATTAACGCCAGAGAAAAAAGTTTCTGTTAAAGAAGCTAAGGCAATGTTACGTAATCATTTTGAAGGTACAGAGCACGATCCTTATACCAATGGATTAAATGGTAAAGAGCCATGGCGCCCAATTAGTGTATTTAGAACTTATGAAGCGCATGTAATGCAAGTTCGTCCTGAACTTCCTCAGGAAATAGGTGAAGTAACTTATGTTGGCTTAGGTATGGCGGATTTAACTGCATTTGTTCCGTATTACAGTGGACTAAAAGCTTATCCTCAACATTATGGAATAGGCACAAATAAAGCAGATAGCGATTCTATTTATTGGAAATATCGAAAATTACAAACATTAGTGATGACAGACTATCCAAAACTTGCACCAATAGTAAAAAAAGCCTACCAAGAATGGGAAGAAAAAACAGCATTAGAGCAAAAAGAAATGGAAGCTAAATATCTTGCTATGGTTAAAACAAATAAAGTAGGTGCAGATAAAATGCTAAATGAATTTAATTTACGTGTGATGGAAAGTGCGGAGTTATTAACCGATAATTTAACAAATGAATTATTTACTGTAAAAACAAAAGATATTCAAGATGATGTTTTCTTTGCTAACAAGTCTAAAAAAGACTGATAGAGAAATATTGTTTTAAATATAGTTTAGACAAAAGATCCCAAGTTGTTGGGATCTTTTTAATAATAGGCCATTAAATAACAGGAATATAGTAGCTAATTTTTTGCAAATACTGCCCACTTTGATCAAGTAATTTATCGTAACTCACTGGCTCTTTTAGTGTATATCGTTCAATATCAGGGCCAGGTCTACGTAATAAATTCATTTTTGGTAATACCTTAGTATATACCGTATAAATAATGTCATCATAACCCGTTAATGAATCCAAAATTTCATCCATATGGAAAGTAATTTCTAAGTAATTACCACTGGGTAGCTCTAATTGTGACATTGCTGAGATATTAGCTGCCGTTGATAGCTTTTCTTTATCAACCGCAGTGTTATAAATGTACATGGTGTCATCTAATGTACTTGCAGATGCTCTGTGCATTGCGTATAACTCAGTCGGTATTGTATGTACATCTTTCAAAAATTTACGCCAAAACTCCCTTCTGAATTTTTTCTTGTCTGAATTCCACGTTGAAATGGGTTTATTATACTGGTGTGACATGCCGGCTAATTTTAGAGAAGGGAAGGTAACGACCTCATATTTGGCACTTAGCTCAACAGTTTCTAGTGCTGGAAAAATAAGCTCACTAATATCCCAACCTGGTTTTTTTCTATACTCGGAAGGGGTGATATTAAATTGTTTTTTAAATGCACGACAAAATGTTTGCTGAGAGTCAAACCGGTATTTCAATGAAATATCTAGCAGACTGCAACGTGTAATACGTAAGGCATAAGCACCACAAGATAAGCGGCGGGCGAGTATGTATTTTCCTAAAGATATTCCTGTATATGCTTTAAATAAGCGCTGAAAGTGCCACTTCGTATAGCCTGATTTTTCAGCAACGATATCTAATGATAAACGTGAATCAAGATTCTGCTCGATCCAAACAATGATATCTTTAACAACATTCTCTTGAAGCATGAATATTCCTATTATTTTTCTCTATCGATATTTTTCAATAAGATCGATTTAATTTATTGAACTACAATAAATTTATAGGTGCTAGGATAATAGCATATCGTATAGTGGTAGTTACATTGAATAAAGTAAAATAGGCGAATATTAATGTAAAGTTATGTATTGGAAATTATTTGAATTAAATTTGATTTTAAATAAAAAATAACCGGTGAGGTCATTAATCAATGATTGATTTTTTTATTCAAATAAAGATAAATTTTTTTGTTTTCATTAAATACGGAAGTATCCTATTTTGTCTTTAAAAGAAAGCGCCTAGCTTTATTGTATTAGTGAAATTCATTTGCTATTTTAGGAGATATAATGAATAAGTTATTTTCTATTTCAGCTGTTGCTTTAGTCTCATCGTTAATAGCAGCCCCCGCTTTAGCTGCTAAAACGGATACTTATAATTGTGAAGGTCAGAAAATTAGAGTTTCATTTCCTAATGAACAGCTTGCTGTTATGTATTACAGCGATGAAATTATTGTTCTACAAGAGGCTATTGCGGCGAGTGGTGCTCGTTATGTTGGTGAAAATTTCCAAATATGGGGAAAAGGGAAAAATGAGTTTAACCTCGCTACCATTTCAGAAGATGATGCTATAAATGGACGTGTTGCCGAAGATAAGGGGCGTACGTGCGAATTAGTAAAATAGCTTCGTTATAGCATAATGTTTAAAATTAAAGGGGAGTATGTATAACTTCCCTTTTATTTACAAATCAGGTTGAACATAAAATGTTTCCATAGAATGCAATGAGTTTTAGCATATCTATTATCAATTTAGTAGTTTTTAAAAATAAAAAGATCATAAATATAGTTATATAACTATAATAATTCCTGTGATGTTAAATATAAGTTGGTATTTTTACTGTTGTTCAATAGAAGAGAAAATATACTATTTTTTATTTAATAAATAGAAATGGAAATTATTTGAATTAAATAAATGTATTTAAAAGCACATGGAAGATAATGATAAAGGTATTATTTTAAGCTCAATAAATAAGCTTAATTTAACTATATAGTGATATTGTGATTTAAGTAGTGATAACAGTATAAATAGGCTCTTAACGAATGGGCTCATTTTAGTTATACTGTGTGAAATAACATGAAAATTATTCGTTTTTTACCTTGAACGCTATCATAAAATTTATTGTGAGTTTATATGAAATCTTATCCTTAGCTAGTCTCATATTAGTTTTTAAAAGTTAAATTTAGAAAATAATACACCGCTATTTAATATAGTGGGCATTATACTATCAAAAAATTAATAAGAGAATAAATCTAATGAAAGTTAAAAATTCAAGAAAATATAATGTAGTGTTACCTGATAATAGAATTTTAGAGTGGTATGAGTCTGGGTCAGAACAAGGTAAACCAGTGATATTTTGTACTGGTGCAGGTATGAGTGGTCTATTAGGTGTGGACATTGAATATCTAAATAAGCTTAATATCCGTTTAATTACTCCAACTCGTCCAGGATTAGGTGATTCAACGATCGATCCTCATAAAACGTTAAAATCTTTTTCTCAAGATATTTTATTTTTACTCAAACATCTTAATATTAAAAATTTTAATGTAGTGGGATTTTCTCAAGGGGCTGTATTTGCTATGGCACTTTGCTTTTATTGTCATGTAGACAAATTAGCCATTGTCGCAGGACAAGATCAATTTGATTATCCTGATACGCGAAACCAACTCACAGAAGATGTTGCTAATATGCAACAGCAGGCGGTGAGTGCTCCTGACGTATTAGCTTCTTGGGTTAAGCAAAATATATCAGCTAATTGGCTAATGGACTTTATTCTAAATTACAGTGCAGATGTTGATTTAGCTATTTATCAATCGATAGATTTTCTTCCTGTTTACCAAGAATGTATGGCTGAAGCTTTTAAACAAGGTAATGAGGGATATACTCAAGATCTTCTTATTGCTATGCAATCATGGGGCTTTTCACCAGAAGACATAAAAACGCCAACAACATTATGGTATGGCATGAAAGATACGAGTACCGTTCATTCTCCTGATTTTGGAGCATTGTTGTTTCAACGTTTTCCTAATGCACAACGACATTTATGGCCAGAAGAAGGTGGATCACTTCTGTGGACAAAAACTGAAGATATTTTATTAGAATTAGTTGATTAAAACTAAGCACTATATTATTGATGGAGTAGATACTGTGCATTATAAAAAATAACAGTATCTACTGTTTTAAGGTATATTTAATCGATTTACTTCAGTTCTACCGGAAAATACAAATATAAATATGGTTTTCGATTGAGTGGATAATTATTCTTATATTGTAATTATTTTCTAAATTGCCAAAATGACATTTTTTTTAAAATAAATTTGAAAATAATTTGCTATAGACCGAATTATATGACTTAATAGCGCCACTGGTTTGGAAGTACAGACCTATTTATGTTAGTGCAGTTTTAAGTAGTTCACCGTTTAGCGTTATCCATGATACCTCTTCGTTGCGAATTCCTTCAAATAGTGACCATAAGTAAAATCCGAAATCAAACCGCACACAATGCCTTATGGCAAAATAATTAATTAAAGGAAATCTTATGTCTAATACAATGACTGGTACAGTAAAATGGTTTAACGATGATAAAGGCTTCGGTTTTATCACTCCTAAAGATGGTAGCAAAGACGTATTCGTACACTTTTCAGCGATCCAAAGCGAAAGCTTCAAATCTCTGAAAGAAGGCCAAGAAGTTTCATTTTCTATTGAAAATGGCGCTAAAGGCCCAGCAGCAGCGAACGTAATCGCTCTGTAATATTGAGTCATTATTGCAGTAAATATTGCTTAATGCAGTATTAATACTGGTAAGACCAAGAAAACCTCACCTCGGTGAGGTTTTTTGTATTAAAGAACCTGTTATTTTGTTTTAGTTTTTATATAGTTAATATAGATTAAAAACAATATTATTAAAGTTATGTAAAAATTTAAAATAAATCATTTTAATTATTAAACAAAATTGCTTTAATGATTAACTTTATTAGAAAAGAAAATAATAATAAAATTCTTATAATGCTGAAATAAAGATAGCAAGATATTGCCTTCTCAATGAAAAGAAAGAAAAAAACTTCATTAGAATAGAAAGATATCAGATAAATCATAAAAAATAATTTAAAGAAAAATATAAAATTAATATTTAATGACTTATCTAAAAAAAATGCTGTCTAATTCAATGTGGCTTAAATGCTTTTAGTTCTCAAAGGACAAACTTGTGTACGCTAAAAATTTTTTTTCATTGCATCTGTTACACCCAAAATATTTTTTAACTTGGTTTGGTGTTTTTATTCTTTTTCTATTAGTACAATTACCTTATTCTTGGTTACTTTTCTTAGGTAAACGTTTAGGGTTACTATCTCGTTTTTTTGTAAAAAGAAGAGTCTCTATAATAAAGCGAAATTTAGAGCTATGTTTTCCTAATAAAGATAAACATGAAATAAATAAACTCGTCATGGATAATTTATCTTCACTTGGTGTTGCTTTATTTGAAACAGGAATGGCTTGGTTTTGGAGTGATCGCCGATTAAAAAACCTTTTTGAAGTGCAGGGAATTTCCAATTTTACAAATGCTAATGAGAAAAATGCAGGAATTTTATTAATCGGTATACATTCGATGTCGCTAGAGTTGGGAGGGCGTATCATGGGGCTTTGTTTCCCTGTCAATGCCATGTATAGACCGCATAATAATAAAGCGATGGAATATATTCAAACTAAAGCGAGATGCCGTTCTGATAAAGGGATGATAGATAGACGTAATTTAAAATTTATGGTTATGGAGTTAAAAAAAGGAAAGGCAATTTGGTTTGCTCCTGACCAGGATTTTGGTTTGAAAGGAACCACTTTCTCACCTTTCTTTTGTGTCGAAAAAACATCAACTTCGAAAGGTGTTGCAATATTAGCTAAATTATCAGGAGCACCTTCTTTGACTGTAACGTTGATTAGAAACGAAAATAAGAAAGGTAAACAATACAGCTTGATTATTGGTGATGAGTTGGTTAATTACCCTAGTGAGAATATTCAAAACGATACAGATAGAATGAATAAGTTGATTGAAACCGAAATTATGAGAGCGCCAGAACAATACTTATGGGCTCATAGACGATTCAAAACACGACCTGCAGGTGAAGCGAGTTTCTATCGCTAACCTATTTATAATTAGGTTAATAAAAAAGACCAACACATGATGTGTTGGTCACAGTAAATACTGGAAGCAATGTGAGCAATGTCGTTGTAAAGGTTGAGTAAAAAACTCAATTATTTACAATCTAAAAGATGATCATTATCAATTGGCTTGTCAACCCTTACGTTTGTATGGATTAATGAAAAATGAAACAAAAGGGATAGAATGGAACAAAAGGGATAGAATGGAAAATAAAAAGGTAAGAAAAAGAATAGAGTTAGCAGGTATATAAATTAACTATACCTGCTTAATATATTATGATCATAATAGAAAAATACCATTTATATAAATATAGTAATAACTTCTAATGTTCGAAAATATATACTCATTATTTAATAATAAATATTTCATCTAAAATATTTAGAGATTGATGTTTATTAAAATATTGGATAAGTAATTAATTATATACTATATCCATTATAGCTAAATTTTCACTAAGCCAATTTATATTCATTGAACCTCTATTTTCATTTAATTTAGCATTAAATATTTCATTTGGTTCAATTTTATGCTGTGTTTCCTCCATTTCAACACCATTCCAGCAGTTTGTCTTAAATATATGCCCAACAGAGTCAATCATACAATTACCTTCTACTATAGAGCCTGTAAAAGTAATTACTCCTGAACCAATAACCTTATTATTATTTGCGAGGGTGGGTACTGATAATAAAAATGTTAAACAAACTCCTATAATAAGATTCTTTTTCATTTTATATTCCTTAATACTATTCTATTGGTCAAATTTAATAATTGATCTCTTTTGTGAAAGATCTGTATTTTTCGTACTGGGTTGATGGAAGGAATAATAGAGAAAAAAAATATATCAATCTGTAAAAAAAATTGATGGTTAATGACAATTATATAAAGGTTTATGAATGATTTTTTGAAGGCTACAATAATAGAATAATAATTGAAATTAAAAACAGCTTGCATAACTAGTTGAATAATAATAATTTAATAAAACTAGTCTTATTTTCATTAACAAATTAAATTTATTAAATATAAGTTATATTACTTAATTTTTTTATGATACATTTTGTTGTTAAAACAAAAAATTAATAATCTGAGCTATCTAAATATGACAAAAGATTTGTCAAAATATTTCGACGAAGTTACTGTAAAAATAAAAACTATGTCTTTATTTGATGATTTTTATCTCGTTAAGCATTGATATCTTAATTTATCACTTTATTATCATTAAAAATAAACAACAAAAAGAGAATAAAATATTTATGCAGAGTTATCATTCGCTATCAGCCCAAGTTTACCAAATAGATAAACCTATAGGGTGTAGTTTTGGTGACGTAGAATATTATCAAGAACGTCTTAAGGATGTTAATGGTAAAATCTTAGAACCCGCTGCGGGAACTGGGCGTATTTTGATCCCTTTATTAAAGGCTGGGTTTAATATTGAAGGGTTTGATCTTTCAGATGAGATGCTTTATTTCTGTATGGAAAATCTAAGAAGTAATGGATGCTCTCAAGATAAAGTGACTAAAGATAATTTGTTGACATTCCAAGTTAAGGCACTTGTTGATGCAATAATTATTCCGACAGGAACTTTCTTATTGTTAGATAGCGAAACAAAAGCACTACAGTCACTTCAACAATGTTATAACGCATTAAATCCAGATGGACGTTTGCTAATTGACATTAGCTTGGCGCATACCTTTACCAAAGGCCAATGTTCTAGTCGACAATTTGAAACGCCGGAAGGGGATTTAATTACCTTACAGATGGTGAATGCCGAAATAGATTATATTAATCAATTAATAGTATCTCATCACCGTTATGATAAATGGAGAAATGGGAAAATAATTGAAAGTGAGTGGGAAGTGTTTAAATTGAAATGGTTTGGTATTTATGAATTTAAACGGCTCCTTGAGTTTATTGGTTTTAAAAAAATAACAATTTCTGGAGATTATCAATATTTACGCGAACCAAATAATGAAACAGAAATTATTACTTTTGAGGCTTATAAATAGAAATGAAATAAAATAGTGATAAAAAGGTCATAAAAATAGTGGCCTTTTTAATTTGTTGGTTTTTCTGTTTTTTTTCTTGAAAAATTAAATTTTATTTTTGTTATGAAAAAAGAAAACAAGATAACGTTTAATTTGAAAGGAATAGTAATTTTATTCATCAGTATTAAATTGAGTTTTTGAGATAAAAAAATCCCCGCACTAGGCGGGGGGAAATTAAATATCTATCAGTGATGAAATACTGAAACCAATAGTAAGGGAAAAAAAGATATCAATCTGTAACAAACTTTAAAAAAAAATAATGAAAATAAGTGTGAAACTAAAAGTATTTTTTGAAAACATCAATAGATACTTGATGTTTTTAAATGTAATTAATTGTTTTTAATCGGTTTTTAATTTATAGAAAACCCAGAGTTGGAACATATAGCTAATAATCATGTTAATTTGGCAATAAAATTTGTATACATTTAGCTGAGAGCATTGATAAATTTCTTAATTTTTAGAACAAAAAAATACGTATTTATAATTATTTGGGTAAAATTTAGGCAATAATAATGATTGATTATTGCCTACTTAGAACAGATGCAAGAAGATGATAGGGTGTCTATCTATTAACTACCATTGTTTTACATCAATCATATTGTTTGGGTATACCTTAGCGATATAAGAAGAGATATTATTGCGAATATAGGGGCTTTTTTCTTTAGGATACATTTTCCAAGCTTTTTTTAAATAACCCAATAGCTCACTATTGATATAATTTGAACTAGATAATACCTGAATTGCGCCTAAGCTGATTTCTGCATTATCAGAGATAGTTAGTTCAAAAAATGCTGAAATTTTATGTTTTAAATTAGTATCATGAGAGGCTGCATAAATAGCACTTTTTATGATCTCTACATTTTGATGAGTAAAGAAAGGCTGAAAGTCCTCAACAAAAATAGTTTCTAGTTCTGTTAAAATGTAGCCGATAAAGCGCAATGTATCTTCGTGATTGGTTACTTTAAGAATAGAAATAAGACTTTCTTTAAACTGTGCATATTGGTCTTTATATTTGAAGTAAATAACAGCAATCGCAATATCTGTTTTTTCATCATATGGCGTAATTAATGCTCGTTGAATATGAGGTAAAGCGAGTTCTTTAAAATAAGTTGCTAAGACATTTAAAGAGGCTTTATATAACTCAATACTTTCGGTTTGTAGTTGTTGCTCTAAAAAATATAAACTCCTATTTGATAATTTAGGTAGTTTAGTTAATGAGTTGATCGCATTGATTTTTCTAGTAATATCATCATTATCGTTGGCAAGACAAAGTAGAACTTCTTCAGTACCTCCCATACGATGACCAAACCAACTTGTGTCATAGCCTAAAATAACTTCATCTAACCAACGTTCATACCATTGTGTAAATGATATCTCATAAGAAAATGTGTAGGGAGTATCTGAATTTACCCAATCAGATGTATATAAAATATGACCTTTATAATCACCATTCACTACTAATAAAAGATCGTACTCACAACCACAGGTTCCTAAATAGAGTGTACCTTGGTGAAGCTTATCGTAAATATTATCAAATTCTTCATCACTACAATCATCAGGTACATGACATAGTGCTTTCCATTCCTCAATATCCATATTAGGGCTAAGCAAGCAGGGTAATGCGTAGTTTTTTATATCATGTCTATCTATCGCGTCATCAAAAGCGTAGAGCCCATAATAAGGGCCTGCACCACCATAAGAACCTGTACCACCATGACCAATTCGAGTGATAAAGTCGATATAGTCCTGTGGAAATTTACATCCAGCTTTTTCTTGTAACTGATTAGCCTTTTCTATAGAGAGTGGTGGGTTTAATTGATAGTTATGATTATTAGCGCCAAATTCTTTGTGTTCGTGATCGACAATAGCAACAAGTACTAATTTTTCACGGATACGCTCAATAGGATTATCTGCATATTTCTTATTTATTTGTTCCCATTGTTGCAACGATGTCAATTTGTTCTCTTTTTCAAAGAGAGATGAAATAAAGCCCATAAAGTAAAATCCCTATTGATGATATGGTTTAAGTCTAAAATGCTTATTTAACAATCCGTTATTATGGGTAGAAAACTAAATATAAAATAATTTTCTTACTGAAATTACACTATAAACTATTTTATCTTTAATAAGAAAATAGTATTTTTAGGTAATGCTTTTCTTTCTTTATTTATTATGAAATGAGTATAAATATGCGATAGATAAAAAAAAGACCAACGCTAGGAGAGTTGGTCAATAAATACTAGAAGCAATGTGAGCAATGTCGTTGTGAAAAACCAAGTAAAACACTCAACTATTCACGAAGTAAAAGATAATCATTATCATTTGATATGTCAACCCCACTAAGATTATGGTCACTATTCATTCACACTAAAAGCCAACAAAACAATCTAGTTTATAGAAACTAAAGTTGGTAATTTATCAATTATAACAATGAGATCACTTTTTTCTGATTTAGTATTTATCGCATTCTCAATGATTTTCATTTTTTTTATTTTATTGATTAAATCCTTAGCGTGTCGAGATCGTAAATGTATTGTCTTTTTAACCATGAGTTTTCTCCTTATTTGTGATAACCACTACGATAATAGTGATAATACTCAAATACAAATGACAATCAATATCGTTAATGTTTTGTATTGAGGAGGAGAATGAATTTTTGGTAAAGACTGTGACATATCTTATCCATACTTTATGCACAGATTTTCTTATCTCAGCACTATTAAAAAAATGATAGTATAAATAATCAGAGCTTTAATAAGGAATTGACGCTATGGCATATGATTTAACAAAAAGATTGGTCATAGGGCTATCTTCTAGTGCGTTATTTGATTTAGAAGAGTCAGATAATATATTTCGTACTGAAGGTGAGGAGTCTTATCGAAAATATCAGCGAGAAATGCAAGATATTCCATTAAGTAAAGGTGTTGCATTTCCGTTTATTAGCCGACTTTTAAAGTTAAATAACATTAGAATTGATGATCCTTTGGTCGAAGTTATTTTATTATCTAGAAATGATCCTGATACAGGATTAAGAGTGATGAATTCTATTGAGCATTATGAGCTAGGGATCACCAGAGCTGTATTTCTTCAAGGAAAGTCACCTCATATTTATATTCCAGCCTTTGATATTGAATTATTTTTATCAGCAGATCATGATGATGTTATACAAGCAATTAAAGCTAATTATCCCGCAGGAGAAATATTAGCGGGCCATATTAATGATGATAATGCAGATGAATTAAGAATTGCTTTCGACTTTGATGGTGTCATCGCTGATGATGAGGCTGAGGTTATTTACAAAACATCGGGAGAATTATCACAATTTCATCTTCATGAGGCCAAAATGGTTGATACTCCTCATAACCCAGGGCCGTTAAAAAAATTTCTACTGCGCATTTCAGATATTCAAAAACTAGAATTAGAAAAAGTAAAGCAAGATCCTAGTTATGTTCCATTACTTAAGATCTCCATTGTTACTGCACGAAATGCACCGTCTCATAAGCGAGTTATTAATACCATGAGGGCATGGGGAATTTCTGTTAATGAAGCCTTTTTTATGGGAGGAGTAGAAAAAGCAAATGTGCTAAAGATTTTAAAACCACATATATTCTTTGATGATCAAAAATTACATTTAAAATCCTCGTCTGAACTTCCTTCTGTACATATTCCGTTTGGAATAGCGAACAAAGATATAGATAATAAATAAATTATTATAATAAAAAAGGTGTGTGATATTTATATCATACTCTCTTTTTTTATTTTGTCTAATATTGCCTTTAGTGGGAATATTCTATTTTTATTGTTTTATTTTTGTTTTTTAAATAAAAGTAAGAACAAAATTGGATCTATTTTTATAGAAGTAGTATGGTGTTGGATGATTTATATATACTATAAATTAATAATATATATAAATATTTTATCTTAAGAGGTATCTAATTAATTAATATTAAATAAGGAAAATTGAAATGGATAATAATCATAGATTTTTTTCTGATGATGTATGCCCTAAAACTGCATTATATGGCCAATTTTATGGTGATAATCACTATGCTGGCCGAGATTATGAGCGGAAAATCTATAATGGAAATAAATTTCCAAAAACTAAAAAAGGATTTTATTTTAAAAAGTTAATGAATTTCAAATAATAAAAGTAACAAGCAAGTAATATAAAATTATTTTAAATAAAAATATCAATATTATTTAATACGTGCTGATTGATATTTGAAAATGAGTTGATGATTGCATAATTAGGGGAATTTACTACGCTGATAATTTACAGTGCAGTAAAAATAATTATTAATTTTTCTCAATACCAATCGGTTGATAACTTTGCCATAAAGGTTTGAAATGTTCACCTGAATTATTTGGTATTAGATGAATGTAGTGATCACCGATTTTGCTCAATAAAATGCAATCATCAACATCTTTTAAATTATCTTTATGTTATTGCTGGCTATCGAATAAAATTGTTGTAATGGCTTTTTGGGGCCTTATTTGTTGATTGTGCAACAAATTGAGTATCGTGAACTTCGATGTTTTACTTACCGACATTATCACCAGCATAAATAATTTCGTTACGCATCCATTTTTTTGTTGTTATCAATATATGATTTATTATATAACCATATTGAGAGTAAGTGTAAAAAATGAAAATGATTGGTTTTGTGAACTAATTTATTCATTTTTACTCTAAATTCTTGCTATTAATTTAAATATTATTTGAGGTAGATATGAGGTTACTTATGCTTTTGAGTGTTTTTTTTATTTCTGCTTGTTCATCAACAGGAGCAATAGAATCTCAAGAAAGTAAAAGTCATAAAGAAGATCCATATTCTGATAGCACATTAAATAGTATTAAAACTAATCAGAATATTTATATTGAACAGCAACGTAGTAAAGGAAATTTTTAATCTATTAAAATAGATGATTAATTTTTTGGCCACTTAAGTGGCCTTTTTATATTAAGAAATATAAAGCATGCAATATTAATAAGAAATTTTTTAAATTTCCCACATAAGAAGAAGACTTGTATTATTATTGTAATTGAGGGCGTTGAATAATAACTCTATAAAAAATAGGAAAAATAATAGAAAAAATAGAAAAAAGTAATGGAATGTTAAGGTGTACGGAGTTATATTTACATTCAGATAATCTATGAGTTGAGGTTGTAATGAATAGAAAGAAATTAATTAATTATATTAAAGAAAACTATAATGTAGAACCTGAGTGTTTATGGATTAAATATCCAAATTATATAGTATTTAGACATAAGAGTAATTCGAAATGGTTCGTAGCTATAATGGATGTTTTAGACATTAAATTATCTAATAATGGTAGTGGCGATATAGTCGATATCATAAATTTAAAAGTTATGCCAAATTTAACGGGATCACTACGGTTAAAAAAAGGAGTATATCCCGCTTACCACATGAATAAAGAGCATTGGGTTTCTATTAGCCTCTCATCTGAGTTTGATGACAGAGAATTAAAATCTTTGATTGCTGAAAGTTATAATTTGACACAATAAATTAATAATATAGCTTACTCAATTTTTAAACACTATCGAACTATATTAGTTAAGCTATTACCATAGCTTCTATAATATACGTAGCTATAGACTTCCATCTAATATTACTCATTTTAAACTATATTATAGAGTGTAAATAATACTATCCTTTGAGCGTGGTGATAAATTAAACGAATTATTTGATTTATTAGAACCAGTAATTACTAATCGTTATAATAAAGCATTAACGTTATCACAAAAATGACTTCGAAATTTTTATATTCAAATCCGATGTGGTTTAATTAATTATTAATATTATTAATGGTTGGCATTTATGAAAAAATTTCTAGTTATCGCTCTTTCTACGATCCTTTTATCTGGTTGTAAGGTAGATATGAGCACATCAATTAATACTGATGACTTACTTTCTAATCAGCATAAATTAATTAGTAGAAATTTATCTATTGAAGTCCCTTCATGTAATGATTTTGAGGATTCAAGAAAAGATTCTAAGACATTAGCAGACTTAAAGTCGAAAATTCCAACAGTGTTTACAAAAGCTGAATTTAAAGAATGTTATAAACAAAAATTTAACTCATTTGCTAGCTTTGAAATTCCAATCGGAGTAGGTTCTTTTAGGGAAGATAATCAATTAGTTGATGCTGAGGTTTATATTTTCTCAACAAATGATATGTATATTGGTGCTCTGATGGATAAAGGTACTGTATCACGAATGGATTCGTTGAAAAAAACAATGCCAGCTAATTTAGATCTTGAACTAACATTAAATATAGTAAAAGGCAAACAACCAATGCCTAAGACTTTATTAATGGGTGCTTACGTAACGAACGCTAATGTGAACAATGTACCGGCTATAATGAATCTATTAACTATAGGTCCAGATGGGGCTAAACTTAAATTATCAGATGTGTCTAACTCTTTATTAACATCAGGCAGACCTACACCTGTTCTAGTGACCAGCAGTTACTTAAAAGATTTTCTATCAAGTTTGGAAAAATAAAATAGTATTGATAATAAGCTTCTTCAAATAGGAGCGGTTTAATCTATAAAATATAGTAAAATCAGTCTTAGTGGATTAACTTTTATAGAGAGCAGCTATATTAACCAGTTACATAATATTTGTGAGAGTAATTTAATGTACATAATGCCTACTAAAAGAGAGGCAGAAAGCAAAATTAAAATTATCATTTAATGATCTGTTGTGAAATACCAGACTTAATTATAATTAGAAAAAGTCTTTCTTATCGTAATAATAGTAATTGCCCCAAAAAATATAATAAAGAAAATAAGTGAATAAAATATTAAAAAATTAATATCTTTTTCTTTAAAGAATATAATTGTCAATAATAAAAGCAGAGAGAGTAAAAGGAATTTTTTGTTACTATTAATCATGCAATATATGAAAGAAACAAAAATAGATACTAAGAGAAAAGAAAAATAAGCTATAAGAAAAGCAATAAATTCCACACTGTTAAAAAAAACAGAGGGTACTTTTTCTTCATGGAATATAATTATCAGCACTATGGCGGTTGCTATAAAACTCATTAAAGTAAAGATTAAAATAACAAATTTATTAGTATATAAAAATGATAGTTCTTTAAAATAAATAATTTTTATAGAAATTTCTAATGAAGATATAAATATGAAAAAAGCGATAAAGAAAATAACAGAAGAAATAGCTAGCCAAATAATATTATTACAACCAAATGTAGATATGCTGATATAGAGTGATATCGTCAAAGATAATAATGGAGATGCAAATGTTAATAATTTTTTGTTTTCTTGTTTAACGTTCATATTCCTATCCATTGTAAAAATAACAGGATATCAATTAGACATCGGCAATAATAACTGAATGATTATATCGCTTAGTCAGTTACATTGAGCATTATTTACCACGTTTAGTTTTATTAGACCTTCGATACAGAGAAGCCGTTTTTACTAACTAAGCTGATTTTATTTTATATGAGATAGTATCTGATTTATCCAACGAGAAGAATATGCAACTATTCAAAAATGTGGTTAATGTGATAATACCAAGTATGCATATTATTTTTTCATATTATGCATCAAATATTTCTTGTTTTTCTCTTAAGTAATGATACCTGCTATTTAATTTTACTTTTTTGAGTTATCCAGTAAGAACCTTTTTACATAAGTTTTGCTAATAATTTTGGCAAAATATTCGCAAGAAGAAAAGGGCAATTTTATAAGCGAAAGAAAGGACTGTTTTGAGGGATTAATTGTCGGAGTTTTACCACAGTTTTACCAGTGGCAAATTTCAGACATAAAAAAACCAACCTTAAGCGGTTGGTTTTCTTAAATATTGTTGGTCGGCATGATAGGATTTGAACCTACGACCCCCGACACCCCATGAAACCGATTTTAAGTTATCTAACTCTTTGATTATAAATATAAATAATGAATTTATATGTAATTATATACAGTGCTGGGTATGCAAAATGTGCATTATAAGAATCAATGAGTTAAGGGGGGTTTTACCACTATGTTTATGTATGTTAGCTCGGATTGAGTTAACGGGTTTCGTAGGTAGAACATATTTAAATCTAACTTTCTAATCTGAGTGAATAGGATACATTCCAAAAGTAGTAAAACTAATATCTTCCACGAAAGGATTAAATCCTAGAAATTTTGTTAAGATGAAGTGCATGGATCTGTTAAGCTAACTTAAGAATAGTGGCAAAAAAATGATCAATGTATACCATGAATTCATGGTCTTGAAAGGCGTTAGTTACTAGAAAGAATGAAAACAGAAAAATTGTGATAGATGTATTCATGCTTCTAGTAACTAATTGTATTATTTCAGGCAGTGCGTTTCCCATTCTTTTATTGCAAATGTGTCCATCATGCCTGAAATATAGTCGATAACCGCTCGTTTTTTCTTAGCTTCGAATATATCAGTTCCTTTTTCAGGTAAGGAAAAATTAAGCTCAGGTGAGAGAAACTTATAATTATCATCTTTATTGTAGAATGCATATAAATCCTTGATGACCTCATTCCCTCTGAATTCATAGCTGAGTATATTGCGTTTTCGCATTATTACTTTAAAAAGAAGTTTTTTGAGTCCTTCAGACAATGCGTTCAGTTTACCGAACCCAAGTTCATGAAAGCCATTTTTGTTTTTTACTACGGAAATATCTGTGACGAGGTGATTGACAATATTGGAGGTCAATTCCTTACGGAAAATCATGGCGAATTCTTCTGAGGTATTGAGTGAAATTGCTTGAAAAGCAGTTTTTTTTGACTTACTGACAATTTCTTTGAATTGAGCTAAAGCGCCTTGGAATTTATCAGAAATCAGAAATTCATACTCAATATCTTCGATCGTGACCATATTCCGGCTTAGAGCATCTTCTAGATCATGAGCTGCATAGGCGATTTCATCCGCGAGATCCATTATCTGCGCATCAATCGTTTTCTCTCCAAGTTTCAGGTCTAGTTGTTTTTTAGCAAGCAGATCAGTGTAAAAATTAAAATCGTCATCATAAATGAATTTATCAGCAGTCAACCGAGTATTGGGATATTTAATAATAGAAAGTAAGCTACGGTGAGTTAGATTCAATCCGCTACAGTCTGCATATTTTTTTTCAAGTGTCCTCAGGATTCGTAGTGCTTGTGCATTACCTTCGTAACCACCGATATCCTTAGATAACTCGTTAAGTAGTTTTTCACCTGAATGACCGAAAGGAGGATTGCCGATATCATGTGCCAGAGCTGCTAGCTCAACTACTACGGGATGAACTAGTTCGAGGTCTGATGCGATACTTCGAGCTATTTGTGCTACTTCAAGGCTATGCGTTAACCTGTTTCTGTTGAATTTTTCAGGATCAACTTCAAAGAGTTGCATCTTTCCCTGCAATCTGCGAAATGATGATGAATACAGAATGCGTGCATAATCTCGCTGATAGTCATCTCGGTTTCTTGCTTCAAAAAGAGGGCCCGAGTGTTCCCTAGTATTTGCCAGAGCCTTGATCAGTTTTTTCTCTTGCTCTTGCGCAAATAATTTTAATTCATTGTTGTACATATTTTATCCTTACAGAGGAAGTCACAAAGCTAGAATACAGGATGAACAAGCCAGGTGGTTATTGTCTTGTAAAGTGATTATTTATAAATAAGTACTACTGATTATAGCTACTTCAAATTACGAAACTTGACTTACTTTCTGTTGATTGACATAGACCACGTTTTACAACGGTACAGAGCAGTCTATCCAATTAGAATAGCTGTATTAGGTGAAATCTGAGCCAATACCACATTATGCTATCTCACAATGTGGCACTTCAACCCATTGTACATGGTTTTCTGTATAAATCTTGGTTGACTCTGCATCACTATGAGCCATTCGAGCTTGTGGATCAAAACCACGTTGTTTAAACATAAAGGCCGCCAATGCTCTTATTTCATGAAAGGTTGGCCTTTCATCTAAAGGTAAATGACTGGCAACGCCTATCATACTCGGCGCCCCACCTCAGCACGGTAAATCTGATATTGTGTCTCGCTACTTACCAGCTTACATATTTGGTAAATACCCTGATTTGCGTATAGCGGGGTTGTCATACGGAAAAGATTTAGCTAGTGACATGAACCGAGATGTACAACGTATCATGATGAACGATGAGTATCATGTGTTGTTTCCGTTGTCATGCTTGAATGCAAAGCGTGTTGTGACCATTGAGGTTGAAGCAAAGCGTAACTCTGAGACATTTGAAATAGTTGGTAGAAAAGGGACATACATCAGTCAAGGTGTCGGTGGGTCATTAACGGGAAAAAAGTTGACCTTGGTATTATCGATGACCCAATAAAAAATGCCAAAGAAGCACTAACCCCAACGACCAAGCAGTCAGTATGGAATTGGTATGTATCGACCTTTAAGACGCGCCTATCGAAAAATAGTGGCGAAATCATTATGGCCACACGGTGGGCAACTGATGATTTATCAGGCCGTGTAATCGAAAATAACAAAAAAGCAATAGTATTAGAATTCCCTGCTATTAATGACGATGGAGAAGCCCTCGTTCCTGAATTACACCCAATAGATAAACTTCTTGAGACAAAAGCGATCCTTGGTGATTACTTTTGGTCTGCTATGTATCAACAAAAACCTAAACCGGGTGATGGCCAAATTTTCCACGAAGAATTTGCTCAGTATTACTTACCTAAAGACCTACCTGAAAAATTCGATAAAGTTATCCATAGTTGGGATATGACCTTTAAAGACAGTGACGGTACCGACTTTGTGGTAGGGCAAGTTTGGGGTAAAAAAGATGCAAATGCTTATCTACTGTATCAAATTAGAAAACGCATGAGCTTTACTGAAACCTTAAAGTCGGTGAAATGGCTAGCTGAAAAATTCCCTGAAGGGCGACGTAAACTGGTGGAAGACAAAGCTAATGGCCCTGCTGTAATCGACTCTCTCAAATCAACTGTATCAGGATTAATTCCCGTCGAGCCAGATGGTAGCAAGGTTGCTCGTGCTCATGCATGTACTGCTGAATGGGAGGCTGGAAATGTGTGGCTCCCCAACAAAGACATTGCGCCATGGATTGTCGAGACTGTGGAGGAAATTACCACATTCCCGTTTGCTGGCCATGACGACACAGTGGATGCCATGACGCAAGCATTACGCGATTTATATCAGAAGAAAAAAGGCAGTTTCTTTACAACTAAAAGATGATAGAGATTACCTCGCCTATACAGGCGAGGCTTATAGCTATTATTAAATATTCTTTTGGAGTTCTTTACGGGTTGCTGTTGCAATAAATCCGCTACGACTCCCATATTCAGGATTTGTTTTTACGATAGTATCGATGCGACTCAATAATCGATGTGGCAATGTGATATTAATACGCTCTGCTCGTCCGTCGTATTTATCCATATCAACATCAACTAAAAGCCATATTCCATTATTGTAATCACCAGTAGAATTAATTAAATGCTCTTGTTGAGATTTTGGAGAGGGGATATCTAAACCCTTCTCGCTTAACAATTCAAAATGGGCATCAATAGCGCTCTTCGCATCTGCGTGAGCTTCTTCAATACTGTCCCCCGCAAAGATGCAACCATCAATATCAGGGAACCAGCCACTTGCGCTACCATCTTCATCAATTTCAATAAAGGCTGGATATAACATAATTTCATCTCCATAAAGAGCGCGCCCTGTATGAGCGCATTCTTAATTAATTTTTCAGTTTGGCACTTTTAATAATTTGATTTAATGTTCCTTTTTTTAAATCTTTTCTTGGATGCGGTACTGTTACAACAAAAGAAAAATCAGGGTGAGTAAATTGATGATGACTTCCTTTTATTCTATCAAGTACCCATCCATTTTTTTCTAACAACTTAATCAGTTCCGAACTTTTCAAACCCCCTCCATTCCGCCAACTGAAATACACACTATACACACCAATATAGAGGGGTCAAATATTTTGTGTGTATGGTGTGTATTTTATTGTCTGTAATAAAGGATTTGCCATGTGGCCGTTTAAAAGAAAAAAAATTGCAGAACCACTCGCACCGGTTGAAGGTGTTGCCAGCATAGGCATAAAAATCCCTCGACTCGACAATCAAACGACGCGTTTTATTATGCGAGCCAGAATAATCGTATTCCCAGATAATCAGGATGTTATTTTTTAATTAATTAAACTATGGAATAAAATATGATATACACTACAGGCACTGTTAACACAGTGGCAGGGTCTGCTATTGTCCGCGGAACCGGCACTAAATTTAAAAATAATAATCCCGCAATTAATATTGGAATGACTATTTTAATTAAATCGGGAAATACTAATATTCCGTACATGATTAAATCCGTTAATTCCGACACTGAATTAGTATTAGCACATCCGGCATTAGCCACAGCAACTAACACCACATTCTCAATTCATATTGCTGAGCCCGATAATAATAGTGATGCAGCTAGAACCATGGTTGCCATAAATGCATACACGCAATATTTTCTCGATGCGATGAATACGTGGATGAGTGAAACAGGGCAGACAAAAATTGAGATGCCGAACGGGGAAATTATCACACTCGATAGTATTAAGAAGATGCAGGGGGATATTGATGGCAAAGTCAATAAAACTGGTGATGTAATGCCTGGGCCCCTCATCACAAAGGGTTATCTGAGAAGTGAAGGTGGCGAGGTTAATGTAACAAATGATGGGGCAATGGCCAGCCTAATGGTTCAAGATGGATTGCCGCAATTGGTTAGTCGTATTGGCAGCGAAAAGTGGATACGAAATCAACTTCCAACTGAAATTGGTAAAATAATGGTTGTTGGTGATTCTGGTGTTGGTCAGGCCCAGCCTGTAATAAATGCAGATACTTTACTAGGAAATGAGTTTAATCGCTCAAATTTTGGCTATACGGATGGGTTATTTAATTATTGGTACGGGGTCTCAGTAGCGTGGGATGCGAAGGAAAAATCTAAGGCTAAGATGCAAATTCTTACCGGGATTAATAATGAGGATTTGTATTTTAGGCATGCAAATAATGCATTAAATGCTCCTCTTTCATTTGGTCGTTCATATAAGATGTATAGTGAAAAAAATACAACTACTGACCCACAGGGCTTCATCAAAAAGACCTCTCCAATCATCAACATCAACTCCGATGGCACATTCACAACTAACGACGAATCAGAAGGCGCTACGGTTACTCGAGTAGCAAAAGGCGAGGTGTGCTGGGTTTTAATGCTGACGCTGACTGGGGTGGTGTTGATGGTGGTATTGAAATTCCTCTCGATGTTAATAAACAGCCACTTATTTGGGTTAACTCTAAAGTTAATAAAGACGGTTCTATTCTCGTCAAAACCTATCACCGAACTCACCCTAATGCGCCTGAGTTTGCCAATAATAAAATTGATGGTTACAGCGATGGTGATCCTATTGATATTCCTGATGGT
The DNA here is from genome assembly GCF_011045815.1 of Proteus vulgaris. Classification (GTDB taxonomy): domain Bacteria; phylum Pseudomonadota; class Gammaproteobacteria; order Enterobacterales; family Enterobacteriaceae; genus Proteus; species Proteus vulgaris_B. The sequence goes on from NZ_CP047344.1 coordinate 1,447,341, forward strand.
CGTTTTATCTCTGTTCGTGTACAGATGCCAGAGCAATCAATCTATAACGTGAGAATGCGTGAGGCGGAAGAAGCGCAGAAAGCTGAAGAGGAACGTAGACAAAAAGAAGATGAAAGGTTAATTTTACTTAGATAAGAACAATATATTGCTATATATATTAAATGATTGTCCACCTTTTAATAAAAGGCGGACATTAATATATTCTTTGCAAACTATATATTTAATGATTGATTAAAAAAAGAAGTTTTTCACGCCGAGTTTACTTACATTCATCATAACAGTATTGCTGTATCTCATTAAGTAATCTACCAACATGAAAGCCATCACATACAGCATGATGTACTTGAATAGCTAGAGGCATGAATACTTTATCTCCTTGCATGTAATATTTTCCCATTGTGAATGCTGGAGCGAAGAAATTATTAATATTCGTAACGTTTAAATTAAAACTGGTAAAACTAACCCATGGATTAGCTGACACAAAAAACATATTTTCGATAAATCCCTTTGGAAAATAGGATAGATTATCACGGTAATTTGCTACATCTTCTGAATAAGTTTTCAAAAAATGGCTTACATCTTTGTGGTAGTAGCTCCATAAAGATGAAAAAGTTTCAGTCTGTTCATGAAAAATAGTGTACCCAGGATGAATGGTATCCCATATTATCAATTCATCATCTTTCATTGCCATGCGGAACTCGGGATATTTGTTTATTAATCGGCTAATAATATATATAAAGGTCGGATAGAATTTGTGCCCATTCTTTTTTACGATTTTTAATAACGCAGTAATATCTAGTTGAATTGTCTGACTAAAGGTACATTGAGCAAAAGACTGAAATGCTTCAAAATGTTCCCTCCGTTGCCACTGGGATAAATTAACGGATGTATATCCAATACTTTTTGTGTCCATTTTTAACTATCCTATATCCTAAAATTAGGTTGACTAATTTAATTGAAAATCAAATTTAATCATATTCTATGCGAAACTTATAAACTTAAATGTTAAGTAATAATTATGATTATATTTTCAAATGCTGCACTGAATTTCCATCAGGCAACTTCTTACTTCTCTCACGATAAAATGCTAATCGTTCATTAAAGTACGCTCGTAAATGTGCCGGTTGTTGTCGCTCAACTTCGGACGCAACAACTGGCATGTTTAGTCGTTCTTTATATGCGGCACCACTTGCGGATAAATCGACATTAATCTTGTTTTTTTCTTCTTGAGGGAGTTCAGCGAGGTTTTTCATTTAATAAGCTCTATTAATGAATCTGAGGGAGATTATAGCATAGGAATAGGGCAAGAATTGAGTTTTAACTAAGGTAAATCTGATGGGGGTTTTACACCAATTTTACACCAGTTTTACACCAAGCAAATTTCAGGAATAAAAAAACCAACCCTAAGCGGTTGGTTTTCTTAAATATTGTTGGTCGGCATGATAGGATTTGAACCTACGACCCCCGACACCCCATGATAACGACTGCAATCGTTATAACATATTGATTATAATTACATTTATTCACTTTAGCCGTGTAAACAAACAGTGCTTTTTTATCATTATTTGCACTATACGAATCAAGTACTTACATCTTATTTTACCACTAATTTGTTATAGCTCATTATACATAGTAAATAATGATGGGCTGATTAAGAATTTTAATTCCTTTTTTGTCCTGATGAATATATCTGATATTTCAGTATGAAAATTAACTAATAGTACTTTCGTTATATGATGTAATGTTCTTTGAAGAGTCTCAATTTGTTTGGTTCTGTTTGTACAAGTATCATTGTTCATTAACTGCTCAAATGTGTGTGTTATGTTTAGTTTTGCCTCTGGGGATGAGTGGATGTATAAGCATGCTCGTGAGTAAATTTGGTGAAGATAATTCCAAGTTCTCATATCATTATTTCTTTTAAGAACTGAGAAATCCTCTGTTTTTATGAAATCACTATATTCAGTATTATCAATATTATTCTTAAGCGTAATTCTTGCTATATTTTCTACGATTGATCTTAGGTTTAATTGCAAATATCTTTCTTTATTTGTAATGATTGATATTATTGAGTTAAGTGAGTCATAAATAATACCTTGTAAATATTGATAAAAAACATCTTCACCGGAGATATGGTTGTAAAAAATAATATTTTTAAAACAATTTGTTATGAGGTTTCTCTCATGATGTTCAAGAGGATATGCCTCGATAAAGCTGTTAAGAGCCTGTAATTCAACTTTGAATTTATATGGATCTGATATTGTATATATATTCATTATTTGTTTTTATTTTTTATCCAAAGGTTCATATTTTCTAAGGCATTATTCTTCTTTTGTTTTATTTTATAGTTTTCATTTTTTACGTTTACAACAATATCGCTACCTATATTGGTTTTTTTAGGTAGTACTTCTGACATAAGGTAATCATACACCTTTATTGAAATATGGTTTATTTCTTGAGCATTTAACTCTGAACAAAATTTGCAAACTTTGGCTACCATTAATGTTCTAGATCTAACTGCATAAGGTAAAAACTTCACTCCAAGAGAGTTAAAAACGAGGTCAGAAACATCAGTATTAAAACTAAATAATTTTTTTGATAACATCAGCAGAACTATATAACCTATAAATGACTCCTTTGCCGTAGCATTAAATCTCAGCTGATGAATTATTTTTATTTCATATTTTAAATCATTCTCCATTTCGTGCCTCCTCGAGCGCTGAAACTCTATTCATAAGTTCTTGACAAATATTGTGTATATCTTGCCTTGATTTTGTATAAGCAGATGCTATGTTACCACCACCGCCAACCATTAAATCTCTCAGATATGATAATTTACTATTAAAAAAATATTTATCTGTAAATTTAGGATTTTGTTCAAAATCTCTTTTTATTTTTTGGGTTTTATCTGTAAGTCTATTTTCTGTATTACTATACACAAAACCTAAATGTTGTATAGATGGGTTATGATTTTCTTTCAGATAATCAATGACATTGATTAGGTTGGATGCACCAAGAATAGAGTAGTAATCGATTTTTATTGGGGCAACATAATAGTCAGAAGCTATCAATGCAGCATCAGTAAAAATTGAAATAGTAGGAGGGCTATCAATTAATATGTAATCGTATTTACTTTTTAAATCATTATCAATAATAAATTTATTAAGTTTTTTTACTCTGATTGAAACCTGATCAGTATCAAAAATAATATCCATGTTACCAAGGATTATATCTAAATTATTAGTTATTTCTGTTATAACATCGTCAATATTTATTATTTCTTTAGTTGTAGATATTGAATTTTTTGTTTCTAAAATTTTTCTAATTGTCTTGTTGTTTGGTTGTAATGTATTTATATATTCCTCAACCCTATTATATTTACCCATAATAGATTGAGTAGCATTAAATTGAGGGTCAATATCAATTAGTAAAATTTTTTTACCTAGGTAGTTTGATAAATACTCAGCAATACCAATACATAGCGTCGTTTTACCAACACCACCTTTCATATTTATAAAACTAATTACAGGTGCCGTCACTATCTTTCTCCATAATATCAAATTTATGTAATATTACAGCTAAAGATAAAATTTACATTCCTGTTATTTATACAGTATGCTTAAAGTAATTCACAATGTGGCACTTCAACCCATTGTACATGGTTTTCTGTATAAATTTTGGTTGACTCCGCATCACTATGGGCCATTCTTGCTTGTGGATCGAAACCTCGCATTTTAAACATGTGTGCAGCTAGTGCTCTTATCTCATGAAAGGTTGGTCGTTCAACTGGTGGTAGATTAGAGGCTACGCCAGCTTTGTCTCTTAGTTTTGAAAAAGCTCTACTTAAATAATCTGGAGCGACTTGAGTAGGGTGGTTTACTTCTTGACTTATTTTATTTGGTAACCTTTCCGGGATGCGATGCACAACATACGGGCTAGCGATATTATCTCTGCTATTGTCTATAATTTCCTTTAGTGCTTTCCCGATTGGGATCGCTACATGTGACGCTTCTTTATGTTGTACTTTTTGCCGATGAATATATAACATTCCATAAATGCCATTTCTTTCCTCTTCATACCACACGCAACCACAAGTACCCTCTTTTGGGGCTTTAATATTGTATTTTATTCTCGATACTTCCAGTCTTGCTTGTGTTGTTTGTAAAGCCAGATCCATTGCAGTTTTGAGCCATTTGTCAGCTAATGTTCGAATTTTTATAAAATCATCATAGGATAATCTCCTACGCTGTTTGATATCGGTTCTCTTCATTTTTTTACGCTCAGCTGGATTATCAAACATAAGCGATTCATCCATTGCGTAAGAGAATATTTTCTTTAGAAAGCCTACCTTCCTATTTTGAACGTTAGCTGATGCTGTTTCATGATACTGAGAAATAAAACCATTCACATGTTCTAATGTTATTTCATTTGCTGGAATATCTTTAAAATACTCTTTCATTCTAAAGATATTATTATTCCAGTCGGCCTGAGTATCTTTTGATGGTTGTTCATCCTTAACTACACGTTCAAATAATTTATCTAAATGCTCTGTTAACGGCAAAGACTCCCCATATTTTCCACCAGACTCATTAATTAGGGTGTTTACGGTGATCTGGTTAGATGGACGCATAATATTGTTGTATTCGCGAGCAATTGCTATTGCGACAGCTTTGTCTGCGCCAACACATTTTCGTTTACCATTAACTAACGTTAATCGATATTGTTTTATTGATAAATCATAGTAAAGAAAGTCAGGCAAATGCCTAAACTCTCTTTTTCTTGGTCGTGATGCCATGTTAAGAAGCCTTAATTAAATTATTAACACATGACGAAATGACTGATTCAACCCCCCATCTTTCTGATGAGTTGACTAAAATAGATCCATCGACAATTCGACCTTTTAGTTTTCCTATTTCGATCCAGCGCTTAATAGTTCTATTATCTGGAATTGAACCAATTTCAAATTCTCTTTTTGCCCATGCGCTAGCCTTCATTAATTTTCCTGACATCTTTTCTCTCCACACTGTCCGTACACAGTTTAAATAGATATTATTTAATGCTGGTGGTTATTACTGATACAATTTTAATCCGTTTGTTAGATTTCGTTGAAATGACATATTATTAAAATCTGGTTCCATTAACTCCTGCACAACCTCACCTGTATTTACATCATATAAATGGCTATCAGTTAGGTTATTTATAATAAAAGTTTCTCTTTCACTTTGAGACCAGGAGTTAAATGCTTTTAATAATTTTTTAGGTGTTCTGTATTGTGGTTTTATCCCTAACCTTTTTGCAGCTGCGAAATTATGATGTCCATTTACTAATAATGTATATTGCTTACCTCTTAAAGTTACATGCAATATATCGACAATAAACACTTTAAATCTTTTAACTTTATCTAAAACAACGTATTCATTTAAATAACGCTGACTACTAATTAATTGTCCTTTTATTTCCATTATTAAATCCTTTTAAACTCAATAACCCATACCCACGGATTAGACAACCAACTTTCAGCTCCATATATTGATTGCCATAAGCTTATGAAACTATCACTAGCTCTGTTAAACCACTCAGCGGTATCATGTAAATCAGCCAAGGTATAATCACAATAAGCTGGCCCATTGCCAAAATTATCACCCATCATCAGAATACCTTCAGCCTTAGCATCATCGTTACTGATATCATTCAATCGTTCTACACGAACATCGGTGATCTCTAACGTAATGCGTGAAGCCCAGCGAGGCATGTGTATAGATGGTTTCCACTTCATTGGAATATCATCACCGCTGGCGCAGGTACAATAAACAGCATCAGGTTCTGATGCCCGATAAGTGATAAATTCACCAGTACCACCTAATGCATCTCTAACTACTCGATTTCCAAATGTTTCACGAACCCAAAGACGACCACCAACCTTACCAAAAGGGCAGTTATTCTCTATACTTCCCCAAGGAGTTACAGGTATTGATTTATTCCCCTTTTCCACTGATGCGCTATATACCTCCCATCGATCACCATTTAACACTGGTTGAACCTTCATAACGCGACGAGTTTGAGTTTTGCGCCCATCTAAAATGGCGCGCACCATTTCAGCATTAAAAATAATTCCGCGTTCTTTCATGTCATCCACCTATACGTGTGGCTGTTCTGATACGCTGGTAGATTTCATGTGCATGAATTCTCTCTTCTCCGATATCGCAAGCACAAAAATATTCATAAGCTGTTTTTTCAGCTTCTCGATGGGCTTTTAAAAACCGTTCTTTTAATTGATATTTTGAAGAGCGTAACCAAAGACAAACGGGGCCATCTTCACTATCGTATATAGCTCCAATAAACCACTCTTTACCAGCCGGCTCTGTTGGCATCCAAGAGGAGACATTAGGGTTACCATGAATGAAATAGCTCTGGAAAAGAGGAGAGCTCTCTCCGACATCTTCACTCATATAAATACAGAGTTGTTCTAATTGGTTCTCCGTTACCCACTGCATAATTTCATTACCATTTTCGGAATATGGCAGTTTTGAATGAGCCCAATAACCATTTTCATCATATTCTACAAATTCTGGAGTAATTGACATAAAGCCTCCTAAATCACATTAATTAAATGGCGCGGATACATAAGCCCAATCGGTGCGAAGGGTATATCATCCTCAAAATCCATTGGTGGATGATTGCTTTGTGCTTGAGGTTGAGCTGATGGCTTGTTTTGCTGTGCCAGTTGTGATCCTGCTGATTTACTAGCACCACCTAGCATCTGCATCGAACCGCCAACTTTTACAACAATTTCAGTTGTATAACGTTTAACGCCGTTATCATCCCACTCGCGCGTTTGTAGTTGGCCCTCGATATAAACTTGTGAGCCTTTACACAAATAGCCACTGGCGATATCAGCGAGTTTTCCAAACAGAACGACACGGTGCCATTCTGTCTTTTCTCGGTTGTCACCCGTTTGTTTATCTCGCCACTTTTCTGATGTGGCCACAGCTAAATTGGCAACAGCACCACCAGAAGGCAGGTAGCGAATTTCAGGATCGCGCCCTAAATTGCCGATAAGAATTACTTTGTTTACTGATCCGTTAGCCATTTTCAGTTATTCCTATTTGAGTAAAATCGCCACCAATAAGATGGCGATTAATTAATAATTAAGCTGAAAACTTGCCAATGAATGTTTCGATTTCACTTTCATCGAATTCATCACAAAGCAGACTGCGAAACTCTTGAGCGATTTGTTCTTCAAGGTTTTCAAGTTGAACAATGCGGAGCACTAAAGTAGGAACATCACCGCCAGTAAGCACGCTATAACGCAATTTAATGCTACGTTCTTTTAACTCGTCATATGGGGTACAGGTAAACTGGAATGCAGTAGGCATAACATCTTTGCTTCTGGCTTCAACATTTTCTAATACTGAACGTTTAGCACTAAAGTCGTGATCTTCATGTTCAGCAGAACGTGTTGATTCAATCGTAATACGGCGAACAGCAGAAATAGCCTGTTTGATATCTAAAACATTACCTTCTGCATCAAACGCCATTAAATAATCACGCCAGTCCTCTAACCATTCAGCTAATTCTTTTTGACGATATTTAACACCATCAATTTTTAATAGTGCTGCGAATGGGGCAGTTTGTTTTAATTTCACAAGAGCAGTATTATCAGCATGACCCGGCTCGCCAATGGTGCCGATATTAAAAATAGTTTCGGCACTCATTTCATCAGCATCAATAAAGCAACTAACACCTTCTTCAACTGCATTTTTGATTGAGTATTTAACAAAATCACTGATGCTGGTTGTTTTCATTTCACCACGAAAGCGAAAACGACCTTCTTGTAAATTTTCTAAACTACTTACTTTAAAGTCATTCGGAAGAACAATCGCTGGGCATAATGACTTCTCTATTGCATCGAGACTTAATGAAGCCACTGCCATATTTTGAATTTGCGAAATAGCAGTACCGTCTAATTGAGACATGAATAAACTCCTACTTATTTAAAAGCATTAAATTAAATGGATAGGTTTAATTAAAAATAAGGAAACTAATTAACGGATTTTAATTTCCCGTCAGGCTGACCTTGCAAAGAAAATAATTGACCTTGGTCTTCTTGCATAATGGTCAACTTACCACCTTTACCCACGTACATTGGTGTTTTGGTGGTGTCTTCTTCAGCCCGTTTTCCGCGTGGTGTTGGTGCAGAGAATTTAAGTTTATGAGTTATTTCAACTCGTTTTTCTTCCATTGAATTACTAAGGCGAGCAATATCTAATTCAATAGTGACCTTGCCTTTTCCACCATTATTCAAAACGCCTAAAGCCACATCATTTAAAACAGCAGAGACTTTATTTTCAAAAACGCCAGCGTCCAATTCGGAAAGAAAGTCGGGAACATTTGTCTTACGATCTTCTTGGCTCATTTCTATAACCTCACGTTATCACTTCACACAATAAGAAAGGGCACTAGCGAGTTGACATAATCCTGATAAGACATTTCACAAGTAATGCCAGTACCCTTACTTATTGAGTTAGTTTTAGTGATTGGTGGTAGGTGCTAATTTCCTACTTGCATGATGGGATTTAAACCCACAACCCCAGCTTTATGGCCTCGCTCTACCATTGAGCTACACGCATTCACCAATCCTAAAACTAACTCTATAAAAATGGCTGACTGAGCAGAACATTATCACCACACCCCCGTTAATGGTTTAAGACTCAGCCAGCCATTGTTTCTCTTCACACTTCAAATATTGTGCCTGATTATTTTCCCACCTCAGGCGGTGGTGGTATCCTCTGTTCACCACAAACAAAAAGGATAATTAATATGTCTAACGCTAGTAAGATGTATCACCACATCAAAGAACACATTGAATCAGTACGAAAAGTGTCAAGAACTGGATTTGTTGAAAACGGCGTAACTGATATGGTTATCAATCGTGCTTGCCTGATCCTGTCACTTGAATACTTGTTATCCGATTACCGTCAAAAACACAGCACAGTATTTAACGCCCTTAACGGTAAAGATGCTCTGATTCACCTTGTTATTAATAAATATAATTGGCTCATTTCCGATGTTCGTAAAATGTCACTTAATGATTTATTGCTGGCCATCACCGATGAGCTATCTTTCACTAAACTACCCGATGAATGTAAAAATTTCTTATCATCGATTCATTACGATAAATACCATAATTGCTTTGAGGATTTCCCAGATGAAGAGTGGGACACCTCTATTTCTCAGTTATATTTATAACTGAAGCGGAGCTTGCATTATTGAGTTGCTCCTGCGTAGTACACCGCGCGGAATTTAGTGATTTCAATTGTGTTTCTAGTGTTATCACCAATTTCCGCGCTTCCACCTTCTTTGACATCCAAAGGAATATCTCCTCGACAGAATTACCGTTCGGGATAATGGTCGGTTCTTTCTTCTCTATTGTCATTATGTTTATCTCCACCACACAATTGTTTCTCTTCACACGTAAACTTGCTTCTGGGATAACAATAATTCAAATTTGCATATTGCGCAATATTAATTTGCGAAATTTACAATTTAACAAGTAAAAAAAAGCCTGAAATATGATCAGGCTGTTTATGCAAATGATAGCTTTGTTATGCGTGGCGTCTATATTCGTGGCTTTGGCTGATTAAAACTTTCCCGTGTACACAAAATCTATGCTCATTTGAACTATTTATTTTCCATTGTGTATATTTAGGGTTATCAGAGAGAACAATTATTTCATCGGGAACTATCTGAAGGCGTTTTACGTGTATATTTCCATCAAAAGAGAACACATAAATACCATCACCATCAATATAATCTATCGAAATATCAACAAAAATAAGGTCGCCGGGTTCAATTGTACCCGACATGCTATCACCACGAACATTGATAACTTTTACTGAGTTCGCTGGGCGAGAACCGAATAGCAGCCTAGCTTGTTCTGTATCATATTCAATGGAATGAATGACATCTATGACATCACTTGTTCTCACGCAACCGGGTCCTGCACTCGCGCTAATATCAAGTAGTTGCACTTTATAAAGATCCTCGTTTATTACGTCATGACTCAAATCACTGTGTTTATATACAGTATGATTATCACCATCTGAAAATAAATCAAGTAAAGATATTGATAGTGCGTTAGCAATTTTTCTTAATTGTTGTTCAGTAAACGATTTTTGTTTACCTGTTTCAAGACGAGACACATTACCCGGATCGCTATCAATAGCGTTAGCCAGCTCGGCAATTGTCATATTCCGCTCTAAGCGGATTGATCTGATTTTTTTTCCTATTTCCATGCCGTAATTACAAATCCTTTTTGCGTTATTTGCAAAGTAAATTGCGCAAATTGAATTGGTGTTATATTATGCTTAAAACGCAAAATTAGGAGGTATAATGCAAACACCATTAAGGGCTTTGCGAATAAAGCAAAATCTTACATTAAGTAAAGTAGCTGAAGCTGTTCAAATTGATGTAGGAAATCTTAGCCGCATTGAAAGAGGAGCCCAAAAAACCTCATTAGAGGTCGCTGAGCGACTGGTTGCTTTTTTCAACGGTGAATTAACAGAAATGCAAATTTTATATCCGAAGAAGTTCAGCAATTACAAATAAGTTACTTCTTATTCTCTGAATTTGTAACTACAAGAATTTATCTATGGTGGTAGGAAATGAGTAACCAATCAATAAAACAGGTAGTGAAAGAAATGTGTGATGCGACAGCTGGTGGACGTGAGGCTATGGCTGGAGCACTTGGTCTGTCTTTAACATCATTCAACAACAAGCTTTATGAGAAAAACGGTTGTCGTTCGTTTGATTTAAACGAGTTATTAGCGATGCAAGATATTTCTAAGACCGTTTTATTCGCTGAATTTGTTGCTCGTGAATCAAATCGTTTACTCGTTGACAGAATTAGTCCTGCGGAACTGGATGAAACGGAATTGTTTGTACTGCGTAGTGGTGTTGACGAAATGCAGGGGCGTTTAGCGTTATTTATGAAAGATAGCTTGGCTGATGGCGTTATTGATAACGAAGAAGAACAGAAAATAAAAATGCTGTTAGATGGATTAATTTCGCAAATCCGCACATTTATGAATGCGTTTGTTTCGTTACATCAAAAGAGAAATTAAAGATGGCTATATCCAGAAAGGGTGAAGCCAAAGGTGTACGGCCTCTGGCTTCGGTTTGCAAATTTCAATTGTGTGAAGAGAAATTAGCATGAGTAGATTAGCGCATTTAATACCTAAAAAGCAATTCCGTTGTTTACCTGTCTCGGGTAGTCAGTCATTTCGCTATGTAGAAATCATAGCGTCTGACGAACAACCAAACAACTACCAACAAAAAACAGGTTTGGTAGATAGACAGTCGCTTAAAAAGGCATGGGCTGATTTTTATTTTTCAAGTGGAGAGCGGGGCAATGAACAATGAGAACCCAAATCAACTTGATCGCTACTACAAAAATCACAGGGGTATCGTTGTTCATGTTGTTCGTTATGACAGAGAAAAACAGCGTGTCATTTTTATGCTCGATGGTTGTGATGATCCGCAATGTGAACCCTTGCAACGATTTAAAGAGAAATACACCAGAGTTAAGTGAGGCGTTGCTATGACGACTATTTTTGATGTTGTACAAGCTATGTCAGGGCAGAAAAACGTCATTGTTATTCCTGTTCCCTATTTAGATTTTTTCAAAGGTGATCAACAAGCTCACGCCTTGTCTGCAATTTTAAATCAGCTTGTCTTCTGGTCTGGCGTTTCATCAAGTGCTGATGATGGTTGGTTCTATAAAAGCCATGAAGAGCTGGCAGAAGAAATTCACGGGCTTTCTGGTGAAGAGCAAGCTCGACGCCTCGTTGATAAATTACGTAAGAAGTATTTCCCTGGTGTGATTGAAACCAAGACAAAAAAGGTTAACGGTACCCCTGTTACTCACTACAAGATAGATGGTAATAAACTTATCTCTATGATTTTCCCGTCTATTTCTGAAACGTCGAAAATGAGGAATGGAAACGTCGAAAGTGAGGAATCGGAACGTCGAAACTGCGGAATGGAAACCGCAGAAATGCAGAATCATGGAAACGTCGAAAGTGAGGAATCCTATCTTTATACAGATCTTAACTCAGATAAAAACTTACAGATCACTAAAGACCTTTCGTCGCAGAATTCTAACGAATCCAGCGACCAGCCGAAAAATGATTTTTTAACTCGTTATCCAGAAGCAGTGATTTACAGCACTAACTTCCAAAAATGGGGAAATGAAGGTGATTTAAAAGCGGCAAAATGGATGTTTGGTCGTGTTAAAAAACTGAATCCATCCGCGCTAGAGCCTACTTGGTATGACTGGGCGAACGATATTCGTTTGATGCGTCAAATCGATGGGCGTACTCATGAGCAAATTTGTGCCTTGTTCGATTGGGCCAACAAGGATTCATTCTGGCACCAAAACATTTTAAGTCCCCGTAAATTACGTAAACACTTTGATGAGCTGATTGTTCGTAGCCAAAAGCCAAAGGATGAGCCAAAGGTTCAAGTTGATACCGTTGAACGTGACAGCGCATTCTCACGCCTGATTGGTTCTCGTTCTAAACCTCAAAACCGTATTGAAGAGATTGCACTTGAATTAGCGGGTAAAACAGGCATTCGTCGTATGAGTGAGTTTTCTGGTCGCCAAGCATGGAACAGTATTTGGAAGCAAGCGACTGAAATGTCACAGGAGGTTCAGCAATGATTGATTACGCACTTAAATTACAGGCATTAAAAAGCCAATCTGCTCATAAATTAAAAGAAATAGGCGATCAGTGGCGAACACCTGAAAATCTGTATTGGGGTATCAATTCACTCTATGGACCTTTCACGCTAGATCTCTTTACTGATGCACAAAACAGCAAATGTCCAAATTTTTATACTGTTGAAGATAACGCGCTCACTCAAGATTGGTCGGAAAAACTGAAAGAAATTGGCGGTGCAGCTTTCGCTAATCCACCATATTCACGTAGTTCATATCATGAAAAGCAAGCTGTTACTGGTGTTCGCCACATTATGGATCATGCGTTAGCGATGCGTGAAAAAGGCGGGCGCTATGTTTTCTTGTTGAAAGTTGCCACAAGCGAAACATGGTGGTGTGAAGATGCTGATCACGTTTGTTTTATTCGTGGACGTATTGCTTTTGATGTTCCTGAGTGGTTTGTTCCCGCAGATGAAAAACAGAAACCAACCGGTGCATTCTTTGCTGGGGCAATAGCTGTTTTCGATAAAACATGGGCGGGTGAAAAATTTGATTACATTCATCGTGATGAATTAGAGCAGATCGGCAAAACATTTATTGAACAAGCTAAATGGCTTGTATCGAGAGGTGTTGCAGGAAAATCACAGAGCAAATCTTAGCGTTGTACAAAGTCGGTGAAGTCGTAGATCGCGACATTATTACTCGTGATTTAGAAACCACTTTAGGTGGTGCCTCTCGTGCACTTGCTCATCTTCATAGTCTCGGTGCATTAACCAGAGTTAGTGAAAAACAACCACTTAGCTATCAAGTGACGAATGAGGCTAAAAAAGTTTATAACGCAATGATAGAGGAGCGTAAGTCAGGAGAGTCTGTCTACCTCGAAAAGCTAAATGCTCAGAAAGCTAAAAAACGAGGTATCCCAACAATCATATGGGTAAAACACGCCACCTCTAATTTTGCTCTCATGGGTAAATTGCCAACCGAGCCGTATGACTCATTAGTGAGAGCTGTAAGAGGTAATCACTAATGAACAATAAAAGCTGTCCATTCTGTAACTCTAAAAAACTAGAAGTCATGCAAGTGATGTTCAATACATTTACTCGTTGCCAAAAATGTGGAGCAAGAGGTCCTATTGCTAATGATTTTGAAGGTGCTTTGAAAGTTTGGGATAAGAGGGCGAAAAGTGAATAAGATTAATTTGCGTCATGGCTGTTGTTTTGATGTTTTGCCCACAATCGAGAGCAATACAATTGACATGATTTGCGCTGATATTCCATATGGCACAACCCAATGCAAATGGGACTCTATATTAGACCTAAAGAAAATGTGGAGAGAGTTATATCGAGTAGCAAAACCAGATGCTGCAATAGTTTTATTTTCCGCCCAACCCTTCTCAAGCGTATTAGTGGCTAGCAATTTGCAGGATTGGAAAACAGAATGGATATGGGAAAAAGGCTCTGCAACTGGCTTTTTAAATGCAAAGAAACAACCATTGCGAGCACATGAAAATATTCAAGTATTCTATCGCAAACCCCCAACATATAACCCGCAAATGACACACGGACATGAAAGAAAGGTATCAAAGCGAAAGGATGTTAATTCAGAATGTTACGGTAAAGCATTATCTCTAACAGAATACGACAGTACATCACGTTATCCAAGAACAGTTCAATTCTTCTCGAGTGATAAGCAGAGAGCTAACTACCATCCCACACAAAAACCAGTCTCGCTAGTTCGGTACCTCATCGAAACATATTCAAATATTGGCGATTTAGTATTGGATTTCACAATGGGAAGCGGTACAGCAGGCGTGGCTTGCAAGGAAACTAATAGGTCATTCATTGGGATTGAGCGAGAAATAAAGTACTTCGATATAGCAAAACAGAGGATTCAACAATGCTAACTAAATACATGCTGTTCGTTGGGTTTTGGTTTGTGGTGACATTATTGATTGGCTTATGGGGGACTTATGCCTGAACTTATGCTCACGTTGCCATTTCCACCTAGTGTTAACTCGTATTGGCGAAACATTAAAGGTAGAACGCTGATCAGTGAAAAAGGGCGTAAGTTTCGAATTAACACCATTGCTTCTGTGTATGAGCAGTTAAAACGAAAACCTAAAGCAATTAAAGAAAATGTTTCTGTCCTGGTTCGCTTATATCCACCAACAAAACAGCGCAGAGATATTGATAACTTTTTAAAAGCCCCGTTTGATGCATTAACACATGCGGGTGTTTGGGAAGATGATCAGCAAGTGAAGCATATGGATGTGATGTTAATGGAAGTCGTAAAGGGTGGAAAATTAGAAATCACTATCCGCTCATTTAATAACGTGATGTACGGTCACGAGTAAAACGTGGAGAGAAATAGCATGATGCAAAGAACAATGGAAGTTACAGCATTACCCGCAATGAATCGCGAATTAACCATGTCGAGCAGAGAGATTGCCAGTTTAACGGGAAGTAATCACTCTGATGTTAAGCGTTCTGCAGATAGACTTTTTATTGCTCAAATTTTAACCCAGCCAATGGCTGAGTTCCCTTTTGAGCATAACGGCAATCAATATACTGAATATCGTTTTAATAAAAGAGACTCTTTAGTGCTGGTGGCTCGATTATCACCTCAGTTTACAGCGAAAATTGTCGATCGCTGGCAGGAATTAGAGTCAAAAATGCAACCTATCATTCCTCAAACATTACCAGAGGCATTGCGATTAGCTGCAGACTTAGCAGAAGAAAAACAAAAGCTGGAAAGTGAATTGGCGATTGCCACACCTAAGGCTCAGTTTGTTGATAATTATGTTTTATCCACGGGTTCTATGACGTTTCGCCAAGTGTGCAAATTACTGCAGGTGAAAGAAACGGATTTTCGCTGTTTTCTAATAGATAAGAAAATCATGTACCGCCTGAATAATACATTTACGCCTTATCAAACCCATGTAGATCTTGGTCGCTTTGAGATAAAGACAGGCACTAACCAAACCAATAACCATTCATTTGCACAATCACGGTTTACCGCTAAAGGCGTTAAGTGGATCGCAGGGTTATGGGCTGAATATAAAGTAGGGGATATCATCTAATGAAATTACTGTTAACACCCTACGTTCAGCCAGAACTTGGTGTTGTGTTACTTAAACCGGGTGCTGAATTACTCGAGCAATTTAAAAAGCACCATCGTGTGATTATCAGTGATGTGCCTAAAAGTTTAGATGTGTTGCCCTCTGGTGCATTAACGGGTGATGAACAGCCTATTTTAAACAATAAGCACATCGTCCAATTTCTCAATAACAAAAAAGTGATCCACACCATCGATAAAGTATCACCGATGGATACGTGGGTTATTCGTCATATTCCATGCTGTCAGATCGATAACGATGAAGATAACTATCATCACCATGAGTTAGTGACGACCTTTCACGAGGCTGGTGTGATCCGCACTTGTTGGCATCATGATAACCATATTAGAAATTCATCTGCTGGGTGGGTTGCTGAATTAGCTCATAAAAACCGTATTAATTGGATGTTAGACACTATTCGTTTTCGGTTGAGATTAGATAGTAGCCACCAGCTAACGATACCTGATTTTTTCACCTTTGCGGTTATGCATAACGTTATCGATGAATTACCCGAAGCGATATTACGCCAGATTTTAAATTGGTCAGATAAACAAGAAGAACGCAGAGTTCACGGTGGTTTTCCTGAAGCTGACATTATCCCGAGCAACGTAACCGCATTATCAGCAATGAATGAACGTTTAGATGCGATAAAGCCGGTTATTAAAGTATCTGTCGTTCCGGAGCCACCAGCATCGTTTCTGCTGAAACCTAAAATGCAACGTTGGGAAAATACCCAATGGTTGCAATGGGTGAAAACTCAACCGTGTTGCGTGTGTGGGCAACAGGCTGATGATCCGCACCATATTATCGGGCATGGCATGGGCGGTATGGGAACGAAGGCTCACGACTTATTCACTATTCCATTATGTCGCATTCATCATGATGAATTACACCGCGATCCAAAACAATGGGAAGTCACTCACGGCAATCAAATCGAGTTGTTATTTCATTTCTTAAACCGGTCGCTAGGCATCGGTGCATTTATTTAACGTGTGTACGGCACGAGTGGAGGAAATATGCCAATTTATGCGCATGACTTGGAATATTTAAGTGATATGGCATTGATAGCTACATCAAACGTAAGAGCTTCAACAAAGGGTCAGTTAGAAGCATTTGAAGATTTTGGGTTAACAGACACGAGAGCAACACCGAGAGTTAGAATGCGAGATTTAAAATTAAACGGACGTTTTGTTTGTCGTGATACTGATCCAATTTATGTATTAGAAACTCGCTGTCGTCGAACTCCAAAGCCGATGATAGATCCTATGGATTTTTTATTATGCTCTTGGCGTAGGGCTATTAATGCATTAAGTGAAGAACAACACTCATGGATAATGTATTGTTATGGATATAGTTTGAAATTTGAGCATCAAGTGAATATCAGTGTTCATGTATGGTCTGAATTTGAAAAACAGCATAACGGTAAAAAGATAACTAAAAAGGTTAAAGAACGACTAAGATCATTAGTCTGGTTATCGGTTCAGACTTGCACTGGGCGTAATTATTCACAAACAGATCTGGCTCGCTTGGTGGGTGTTAAGCGTAATAATTGGAAAATGAATTATGATATATATTGGAATAGCCTTTTAGATATTTGTTGTGAGTTAGATAAGTCGGCATTACTTTCTATGAAGCGAGTTAGAATCGAGTTGATTAATAAAAATAATCACGACAACTTGCAAAAATGAACAAAATAGGTCATATTTAAGTCTAATTTGGTATATTGCCAAAATTGTTTATAACCTCGCTTCGGCGGGGTTTTTTATTATCTAAAATAAGGAACGAAATTATGTACGCACTTAAATTAATTACTGAACGTGAAGGTCGTAAAGTGGAAGAAGTCCACTGCTTAGGAGAAATGTACCGCCTAGAGTTTTACCCAGAATCAGAAAATAAAGATATCGTGGCGAGAGTTGAGCACACAAGGAAAGATGCCATCCCATCATTTGATATTAATCGAACAGATCATGCTTACATTACGACAGTAACAGGCGATACTGTTCGGGTTATTTCCAGAGGCAGAAAAGCTTGCCAGTAAGGTCATTTCGGTGGCCTTTTTTATTGGAGAAAATATGAAAAATTTATTTATTAATCTATGTATAAAGCTATCTGGTAAGACTAAAGAGCAATTAGGCTTAGCTTGGTCATTTCATTATTTCGTTACCCGATCTAAATATAAAGCTTATTGGCGAGCTGTATTTCATTAATTATCGAAAGCCTCGTGCAGAGATGTCGATAATTGCACACTAGGTGGAGTTGTGCCCACCATCTATTTATACGCCGATCACAGTATCAATCACACACTAATCATTTCACACAAGAGCTGTGTGTCTGCACCTTTTTAACCAAATAACAGGACTACACACATGAATGAGCCGTTAACGGGCACTACAACAGCATCGCTAGCGGGCGTTTCAATTGTGGGCCTGTTTGCTGGTATGGATGCTGGCGTTGTTATTGGGGCGTTTGCAGGAGCAGTTATTTTTGTTTTATCTGCTCATGATATTCGTCTATTAAAGCGTTGGACTTATTTTGCGGTTGCGTTCCTTATTGGTATTTATGGCGCTGATTTTATGTCAGGTATTCTTAGCGATATAACTGGTGGCCGTGATGTCGATAAGTCAGTAGGAGCAATGTTTTCGTCAGCAGGGCTGGTGGGGGTTTTGGTCTCAATATCAAAGCCGGGTGCAATGACTGACGGAATAAATAAGTTTATTAATAATCTGATAGATAAATTCAGAGGAGGTGGCAGATGACCATCTCAATGTTTTGGATTTACATCAATTTCTTTTCTTGTTTACTCGCAGTCATTCGACTCATTAATTATCGACGTAATGGTGCTCAATATAAATTCGGAGCGTCATTTATTGCGTGGGTATTAATTATCCTATTGGGTTCGGTACCACTGCGGATCTTAACAGATGATTATTCTCATGCTGATCCATTTGAAGTCGGCATTAATTTATCACTATGCGTACTCATCTTATTGAGTCGTGGAAACATAATGCAAATATTCAGAGGTGTCAGACATGGCAAAGATAGCTCGCGGTGAGCGCAATAACAATCCGGGTAATATTGACTATAACCCCCGTAATAAATGGAAAGGTTTAGTTGGTATTGAAACAGGAGTGCCTAACCCTCGATTCTGTGTCTTTGAGTCGCCAGAATACGGCATCCGAGCAATTTATAAATTAACCCAAACCTATCAACGTAAATATGGTTTGAACTCAGTATCAGCAATCATTAATAAGTATGCACCGCCAGTTGAGAACAACACGAATGGCTACATTATCCGTGCATCAAAAGAGATTGGTGTTGGTATTAATGACAAGATAGATACTGAATCAAAACAGGTTGCTATCTCTTTAGCAAAAGCAATCGTGGGTGTTGAGTTAGGCTATCAGCCTTACGCAGATAAGGTTTATGAAGATGCCTGGTTATTGCTATGAGTAAATATATCCCATGGTTTTTTCTCATATTTTTAAGTGCTTTATTAATGGCATTAAGTTTATCAAATGCAAAAATAAAAACGCTAAGTAACGAGAATGAATTACTCAGTAAGGATTTGTCTGAGCAAATTAATATTAATAGCAATTATAAAGAGCGCATTGATAAGTTAAATAAACTCGATAGTGATCATCAGCAGGAGCTTTCTAATGCAAAAAAAGAAATTGATCAGTTGCGTGATATTAGCGAGCGTAATCCTGAACGGGTGTACATCAAAGCCGAGTGTCCAAAGAGCGCCAGCAATCCCGCCACCAGCATGGATGATGCAACCACCGCCCGACCTACTGACACCGCTATCAGAAATTATTGGTTACTCAGAGAGCGAATTACAGAATCAGAGCAAATAATTAAAGGGTTGCAGGATTACATTAGAACTGAGTGTGTAAATTAAAAAAGCCCATGTGAGGTATGGGCTGAAAAGTAAGGTATCGAACCAGAGGAGAGGATTGTTGTTATAGGAGTAGAAATAGTATAACGAGAAAGCTATCGTTTGTCTTTGAGTTACCTCAATAAAAAATGCGCCCACATAGAAATGGAGCGCAAAATAAAATAGGCAAGAAATTTATATACAATAATGGCTAATCAAATGACTCTATAGGTAAAGTCAAATGTCATAAATAGGATATACATGGGCGAGATATTAAATAATGATATCAGTCAAAGTTTATTGATTGTTTGCCATCAAATGGAGTTAAAAAAAGCCCAGCATGGGTATGTGGGCAAGACTGACAAGATATCAATTAAAGTATAGCGATAGCTACTTAGTATAGCTTAAGTAGGTATATATACTAGATTGATAATTCTGATTAACCTATCTCTTACCTAAATAAAAAAAGCAAGATAAAAATAACTCTGTGAGTTTGGGCTCCCGCAGGGATTTCACTAGTATATGTGAAAACAATAGATTACCAATATATCTTCATTCAATCTGTTAATAATCAATGTAAGTTTTTAGAAAACAATCGTCTCGCAATAGCGGGACTTTTTAATGCGTTGCGTTGTCGCCGTCTCCTATGTTAGCCATGACCTGTTTTATTCTCGACAGAGAGCGCATAGTGAGAATCAAAAACAACGAATACCACCATTTTGTTATTTTTCGGTCATTATCAGCAACGTCAGCTGTAGGTAGAAGAAACGGCGTGACTATGGAGAGACATAAACATATTTAATTCTACAAACGTCATTCATTGAGTGGCGTTGATAGAGTTTATAGAGATAGCCATCAGTTAATCACTGGTGGCTTTTTTATTGGAGAGCACTATGTCAGATAACACTATTCAATTAAAAGTCTCAGTAGATACAAGTGAGTTAGATAAGTTAGAAGAGCAACTAACCCGCATTAAACAACTGATGCAAGATGTAGGTGTGAAGCCTAAATCAATTCCCCCTTTCTTCTTTCAGTCTTCTGGTGAATCCTTTATTAAAGATGCCTTTATTAATTCGGCTGTGTTCAATGGTGTGCTTGTTAGTAATAAGTCAGAGCAGGACCTCAAGGCTCAGCTAGCAGATTTACGTATGCGAGCGGATCGACAAGATAATGATATAGCTGAACTCATTAGATTAAGACAAGCAGATCAACAGGCATGGTCTGACACTATTAATCGAACATGGTGCAGTCAGAAGTAAAGGTGAAAATACCCTATATTCAATAAAGGATATTATTTCTCCTCTTCAGGTTATAGGAGGTAACATGCCACCTCGCATACCAAGAGCGTGTCGTAAACAGGGATGCGCCAAGACAACAACAGAACGTAACGGTTACTGTGAAGATCATCAGAACTTAGGATGGGAAACCCACCAGCGCGGTAAGTCTCGTCATCAACGTGGTTATGGTACAAAGTGGGATAAGTTACGAGCACGTATACTCAAGCGTGATAAGTATCTGTGTCAGGAGTGCTTAAAAGCAGGACGAGCAACCGAAGCGAAAACAGTTGACCACATCATTGCTAAAGCACATGGGGGGACCGATGCAGAAGAGAACTTGCAAAGCTTATGCTGGCCCTGTCACAGAGCTAAGACAGCAAAGGAAGGGAAATAATGACACTACCTGATTTACCCTCAGCTCAGAATGAATACCAAGCAATATTATTTGCGAAGGCTTATGCAGATAGCATTAAAACATACTCTCGGTTAACGGAGCTAAAACGTAAACGGATGCAAGCACAAGAAGAGTCAGCGCCTGAATGGTTCTTGCGTATGGTAGATATCGACATAGATTACATACTTTTTCGTCTAGAGCAGCTTGAACGCTGGGGATGTGATGATGACCCTAGAGCGCTTGCATCAAATATTGAACAGCGTATTCGTATTGTTTTTGACATGGTATCTAACTTTTTAAAACCATCAAGGATGCTATGGGGAAGCGTTAAACGGACAGAGGTTTGGCTTGCTGAGTCGGTTAAAGCGGACACTCTTAAGGGAAATAATTCCGTAGCTTAAAGCTACCCTATTGTTCATAGGGGAGGGGCGGGTCAAATCCCTGCCACTCTCGCTACCTAGGACCGCCCCCTTACCTCTTTTCACATCACCGCAGGTTAGAAAACTTTTTTTGGGGAACCCCAAGCGATTATTGATAGGAGATTTCTATTATGGCTGGACCGCCTAAAACCCCGTCACATCTGCAATTGGTGAGGGGGAACCCATCAAAACGACCGATTAATAAAAAAGAGCCAAAGCCCCCTTCAGGGGTACCCCCAACTCCGAAGTATTTTGATAAGCGGGGAAAGTATTGGTTTAAGCGGATGGGCGAAGAATTAAACGCATTGGGCGTGATGAGCACACTCGATGCTAAAGCATTAGAAATGTTAGTCGAAGCCTATGTTGAGTATCGACAACATTGCGAGACACTCGATGAAGAAGGTTATACCTACGATGTCATATCATCGATGGGCGATAAATTAAAAAAAGCTCACCCAGCCGCAGCAATGAAGGCCGATGCATGGAAACGTATTCGCGCCATGTTAAGTGAATTTGGTATGACTCCCGCTTCTCGAGCAAAAGTCACGATGAACACTCCTGCCGAAGAAGATCCTTTTGAGGCATTTTTGAAAAAGCGCAAATGATGAATGGCAATCGTAGCAGATGGAATTCAGTACGCCGAACAGGTGGTTGCTGGAGAAATTGTTGCGTGCGAACTGGTACGTTTAGCGTGCCAACGGTTTTTGAATGATTTAGAGCATGGGCCTGAGCGTGGCATCTATTTCATTGAAGATCGCGCACAGCACATACTCGATTTTTACAGTTTTATTCCTCATGTCAAAGGGGCGTTAGCCGGTAAGCCCATAGATTTAATGCCTTGGCATGTATTTATCTTAATTAATATTTTTGGCTTTGTTATTCCGTTAATTGATGAACAAACGGGTAAAGAAGTTGTGGATGAAGACGGTGATGTTGTTTTTGTTCGTCGTTTTCGCACAGCTTATGACGAAGTTGCACGTAAAAACGCAAAATCCACATTGTCATCCGGTATTGGGCTGTATATGACCGGTGCCGATGGTGAAGGCGGTGCCGAAGTTTATTCCGCAGCAACGACACGTGATCAGGCTCGTATCGTATTTGAAGATGCGAAGAACATGCTGAAGAAGTCCAAAGAGACATTGGGACGTTTATTTGAATTTAATAAACTCGCTATCTATCAAGAAAGAACTGCCTCTAAGTTTGAACCGCTTTCTAGTGATGCCAACAACCTCGATGGTTTAAACATTCATTGCGGTATTGTTGATGAATTACATGCACACAAAACTCGTGATGTGTGGGATGTATTAGAAACCGCGACCGGTGCGCGTCTGCAGTCTCTTCTTTTTGGGATCACCACTGCGGGTTTTAATAAGGAGGGGATTTGTTACGAACTGCGGGATTACGGTATTAAAGTGCTTCGTGGCCAAGTCGATGATGACTCGTTTTTCGCGATTATTTATACCTTAGATAAGGACGATGATCCCTTTGATGAAACCGTATGGCAAAAAGCGAATCCGGGGCTCGGTGTTTGTAAGCGCTGGGATGATTTACGCCGTCTAGCCAAGAAAGCCAAAGAGCAGGTTTCTGCACGGATTAACTTCTTCACCAAACACATGAATATTTGGGTCACGGCCGAATCTTCATGGATGGACATGATGAAATGGGATGATGCGCCTAAATTAGCACCTCAAGAAGAATTACAAACTTATCCGTTATGGGTGGGTGTTGACCTTGCCAATAAAATTGATATTTGTGCGGCTGCTAAAGTGTGGAAACAGCCCGATAACGGTCATGTTCATGCTGATTTTAAGTTTTGGTTACCCGAAGACCGGCTTGAGCGTTGTTCTAAACAAATGGCAGAACTCTATCGCAAATGGGCTGATATGGGATATCTAACATTAACTGATGGTGAAGTTGTCGATCATGCTCAAATTAAAGAAGAAATTATTGAATGGGTGACGGGTGAGAACTTAAACGAACTGGGTTTTGACCCGTGGAGTGCGACACAATTTAGTTTATCACTCGCTGAAGAAGGGCTACCTCTTGTTGAGGTTGCTCAAACGGTTCGTAACTTTTCTGAATCCATGAAAGAAATTGAAGCACTGGTTTATGCGGGTAAGTTTCATCATAGCCAACACCCTGTTATGAACTGGATGATGTCGAACGTCACGGTTAAACCGGATAAAAACGACAATATTTTCCCTAATAAATCCACACCCGAGGCAAAAATTGACGGCCCTGTTGCACTATTTACAGGCATGAGTCGATTATTGGTGAATGGTGGCAGTGATAAACCCGATATCTCAGGATTTATAAATAACCCAATCATAGTAGGTATCTAATGCAACACAATAAAAAACCAGGGCGCATTAAAAGTGCGCTTCTTAATTGGTTGGGCGTACCTATTTCGCTGACCAGTGGAGAGTTTTGGCAAGAATGGAGTGGCACAAGCAGTAGTGGAAAAGTCGTAACAGCAGATAAAGCAATGCAACTTTCTGCAGTTTGGGCATGTGTAAGATTGCTGAGTGAATCAATATCGACATTACCGATCAAGATTTATAAAAGTGAAAGTGATGGCTCAAGAAGCTTAGCGAAAGAGCACCCTATTTATAGATTGCTGTGCAAGCAACCTAATTTTGAAATGACGCCTTCCCGCTTTATGTTAATGGTTGTTGCTAGCCTTTGTTTGCGTGGCAATAGTTTTATTGAGAAAAAGTATATTGGCTCAAAATTGGTTGCTTTAGAGCCTTTATTGCCACAAAACATGACGGTTAAACGCAGTGAGCAAACGGGGATGCTCGAATATAAATACACCGATCCGTTAGGGCAAAAAATACGAACTATCCCTATTAATAATATTATGCACATTCGTGGGTTCGGCATGGATGGCATTTGCGGAATGATCCCTGTAAAAATAGGGCGTGATGTTATTGGTGCTGCATTATCTGTTGAAGAGTCAGCCGCTAAGATATTTGAAAATGGATTGCAAAGTTCGGGTTTTTTATCTGCTGAACAACCGCTTAATGAAGAACAAAGAGAGCGCATTAGAAGTTATTTATTAAGCTTTGTAGGTTCAAAAAATGCGGGAAAAATGATGGTGCTTGAAGGGGGGATGAAATACAACAATGTCACCATGAATCCTGAAGCGGCTCAAATGTTAGAAAGTAGAACCTTCAGTATTGAAGAAATTTGTCGATGGTTTCGTGTTCCACCCTTTATGGTGGGGCATATGGACAAACAAAGTAGTTGGGCATCGAGCGTCGAAGGTATGAATATGCAGTTTCTTACTAATACGCTAAGACCTCTTTTAGTCAATATAGAGCAAGAAATTAGCCGATGCTTATTGAATGGCGACGATGATTATTATGCTGAATTCTCTGTTGAAGGTTTATTACGGGCTGACAGTGCAGGGCGCTCTGCTTACTACACAACGGCATTACAAAATGGCTGGATGAGTCGAAATGATGTGAGACGACTAGAGAATTTACCGCCGATTGATGGTGGTGATATTTACACCGTCCAGCTTAATTTAACACCCCTTGATCAACTGGGACAAGAAGCCTCTAGCAATGAGGCTGAAAAACTTAAAGCGCAGATCACCAACTGGTTGTTTCCTGAAGGCAATCCCGTAGCCCCACATTCTCAAAACAATCAACCTCACTCTGAGGAGTAAATTTATGAAAAAAAGTCATTTGCCAGTTGCGCTGGAGGATCGCCCCTGCGCATCGATTAGCTATGAGCTGAAATCTAAAGCACTGGATAAATGGAATAGCAGTATTCGTGCATCAAGTACAGATAACACCATCTCAATATTAGATGTGATTGGTGAAGATTATTGGGGAGAGGGGGTTACCGCAAAACGTATTTCTGCCGCACTTCACGCCATTGGAAATAATGATGTGGTTGTCAATATCAATAGTCCAGGTGGCGATATGTTTGAAGGATTAGCCATTTATAACCTACTTCGCTCTCACAGTGGAAAAGTGACCGTCAATATTTTAGGTATTGCCGCTTCAGCTGCGTCCATTATTGCAATGGCTGGTGATGAAGTTCAAATGGGGCGCGGTGCCTTTTTGATGATCCATAACTGTTGGGCTGTCGGTGTGGGTAATCGGCATGACTTTGCAAAATTAGCTAATGATCTCGCCCCTTTTGATACGTCGATGGCAGATATCTATGTGGCACGTAGTGGGCAATCTAATGAAGTCGTGAGTCAGATGATGGACGACGAGACCTATATTGGTGCGAACGAAGCGATTGAAAAAGGGTTTGCTGATAATTTGCTTACTGCAGATATCGTTGATGATGGTGATGAAAGCCCACAAGCCGCCATTCGTAAATTAGATGCGTTACTTGCTAAGGCGAACACCTCTCGCTCTGAGCGTAGAAAACTTATTAGTGCTTTAACACGAAGTATGCCGAGCGCTACTTCCAATCCTCACGGTACGCCAAGCGCTACCTCTGAAATTAATCCTGACACTCTTTCTGAATTGGAAAAGGCGGTAAATGCCTTTGCCACAGCTAACTAATTGGAGACATTATGTCTGATACAAATGAATTATTAAAAAATCTATCGGCAAAAATTGAAGAAGCCAACGGCAAATTTAATGCTAAAGCCGAAGAAGCCTTAAAAGAAGCGCAAAAAGTCGGTAGTTTAAGCACCGAAACTAAAGCAGCAGTCGATAAGATGGCAACCGAACTGAATGCATTGCGTGAATCTGAAAAAACACTCAAAGCTTCATTAGGCGAATTAGAGCAACATGTAGCACAAATGCCACTGAATAATGCGGTTCAGGCAGCCAAAACAATTGGTCAACAAGTCATTTCTGCAGATGTACTGAAAGAAATTAACTCGAGTATTCAATCAAGTAAGCGCATTTCTATTCCAGTGCAAGCCGCATTAACTTCAACCGGTGTAGCTGAAGGTGTTGTTGAACCTCAACGTTTACCTGGTATTGATGTTGCGCCAAAACAGCGTTTATTTATCCGTGATTTGATTGCACCGGGCAAAACCACTTCACCGGCTATTTTTTGGGTTCAGCAGACGGGTTTTACGAATAAAGCTTCTGTGGTACCAGAAAATACCGCTAAGCCTTACAGTGACATTGAGTTTGCAACCAAAATCACACCAGTAACCACTATTGCTCATATGTTCAAGGCCTCTAAACAAATCCTAGATGATTTTGCACAACTGCAGTCTTTAGTCGATGCTGAAATGCGTTATGGTTTGAAGTTTGTTGAAGAGCAAGAAATCTTGTTTGGTGACGGTTCTGGCGCTCACTTACATGGCATTATTCCTCAAGCCTCTAAATATAAACCTGAATTTAGCGTCGAAAAGCAAAGTGGCATTGATGATTTACGCCTTGCGATGCTACAAGCGCAATTAGCTCGACTGCCTGCCACAGGGCATGTTTTGCATTTTATCGATTGGGCGAAAATTGAATTAACCAAAGACTCATTAGGGCGTTACATTCTTGCCAACCCATCTGCATTAATTGGCCCAACTTTATGGGGTCTACCTGTTGTTGCTACTGAATCAACGGCCTTTAAAGGCAAATTCTTAACAGGGGCATTTAACGCGGGTGCGCAGTTATTCGATCGTGAAGAAACCAATGTGGTGATTTCTACGGAAAACACTGACGATTTTGAGAAAAACATGATCTCAATTCGTTGCGAGGAGCGTTTGGCGTTAGCAGTAAAACGTCCGGAAGCCTTTGTTTACGGTGATTTCACCGTACCTACATCAGGGGAATAATCGATAGAGCGGTCTTCATGACCGCTTTTTCTTTGGGGGCAACATGAAGTTAATCGTATTACGTGCCATTTACTTTGGCGGTGTCGTTGTTACTGAGGGAAAAGAGATTGAAACCTTAGAACAACATGGGCGTGAGTTAATTCAAAAAGGCTATGCAAAAGAAAAGGAAGTTGTACATCCTGCTATTGAGCCTGAGCCTGAGCCTGAGCCTGAGCCTGAGCCTGAGCCTGAGCATAAAAAAAACACCAAGGCTAAAAAGGAGAAATAATGCTTTCTCTGGAATTAGTAAAACAACATTGCAATATTGATCCTGATTTTACGGATGATGATAAATTGCTCGCTCTTTATACCAACTCTGCAGTGAAATTTGTCGAGAACTACACTCGCAGGACGCTTTATGAAAAGGAAGTATCGGAAGGATACCAAGAAGATGCCGATCATCTATTACTGACAGATGATGTTTCTGCTGCCATGTTATTACTGATTGGGCAGTGGTATGAAAATCGCGAAGGTGTGATCTCAGGACGCTCGTTTTCAACTCAACCCTTTGCGGTGGAAGCGTTATTGCAACCTTATCGAATTTACGGTGTGTAGGAGGTTGTATGCAAGCTGGAAAATTACGGCATGTCATTAAAATACAAAAACCGACATTAGCGCCCGATGCCATTAGCGGTAATGAAGTAATTTGGGAAGATTTCTTACCAAAAGTACGCGCATCTATTGCACCTTATCAGGGGCGTGAATACTTTCAGGCACAGCAAGTCCAAAGTGAAGCCAGCACACGTATTCTTATTCGCTACGTGCCAGGAATAAACACGTCAATGCGTGTCGTTTATGGTGAAAGAGTGTTCGATATCATCTCAATTATTGATCCGAAAGAACAGCACAGAGAGCTACAACTGATGTGCAAGGAAGGAGTTAATGATGGGTGAGATTAAAATCAGCGGATTGTCTGAAATACAACGAAAAATGCAAGAAGTTGCACGCAAGGTTAGAAACCGTAGCGCACGCAAAGCAATGAATGCAGGGGCATCGACATTAAAAAAGGAAATTAAGAACCGCGTACCCATTTTGAAAGAAGATGTTCCACATCGACGCAAAGGGACGATTAAACGTAACATTCGCTCTAAAACAAAAGTACAGCGTAACGGGCAAACAAAAACACGTATCTGGGTAAAGTCTTTACCGGGTAAAAAAATTACTGCATTCAAACAAGC
Source organism: Proteus vulgaris (assembly GCF_011045815.1). Classification (GTDB taxonomy): domain Bacteria; phylum Pseudomonadota; class Gammaproteobacteria; order Enterobacterales; family Enterobacteriaceae; genus Proteus; species Proteus vulgaris_B. Next base: position 1,476,107 of record NZ_CP047344.1, read on the forward strand.
GACAGGAAAAAGTGCCGCATTAAACCCGAATGATCCTTTTTATTGGTGGTTCGTCGAGTTTGGTACTTCAAAGATGCCAGCTCAACCTTTTATGAGACCGGGTTTTGAAGCTAAAAAAGAGGCCACCGCAAAAGTGATTGTTCAAACGTTAAAAGAGGAAATTGAGAAAACAAGGTAACAATATGATTTATCAATTAAAGGAAGCCCTTTCAGCGCTAGTCGATGAAAGGGTTTTTTTTCAGGTATTGCCTGAAGGTAAATTGGTTTACCCCGCTATTGTGATCCAATTTTCCAGTATCACACCGAATAACGCGCTGGTGGAGATGGATCTCGATGATTATCGCGTCCAGCTCGATGTGTACGACTCTAACCCGAAAAACCTAACAACAATGCGTAAGAAAATAAACTCAATTATGGTCGAAAGCATTCCTTTTTCTCAGCGTATTAACACGTTTTTCGAATATGAATCCGATGTCAAATTACATCGGCTCATTCTGGAATTTACTATCTCATCAGATAAATAGGATATTGATATGGCAAAGCCAAAAAATCATAAAGCAACCCCCTTCCTTGGCACAAAACTGTTTGTTCAAACAGGATTAGGTGAGGAGGTGAGCATTACTGCAGTGACACTTTCTCCCGCTACGCTCACCATCGAAGGGAGTAAATTAAAAGCTGATGACATGATTGTGTTATCAGGTTTAGGAGAACTCAATGGGCGCTTTCCTGTCGCCAGTGTTGAAGGCGATAAGGTGACCCTGTGTGACGAAGTGGATTGGAGTGATAAAACGCTACCTACGGATTTTGCAGAAGCAAAAGCACAACGTATTCAATGGTCTAATAACTTTTGTGCCGTGAAAAGCTTCAGCAAAGACGGCTCGACGACCGAACAAATCGACGTCACCACTATTTGCAGTGACGGCAAAGAATATGAATCCGGTGATACGGAATACGGCTCAATTAAATTAACGTTTTTCTTGCAGTATAGCTCTAGTGCTGTTCAGCGATTATTACGTAAGTATGAGAATAGCAAAGAAAAATTTGCTGTAAAAATGGTGCTCACTCGTGATGAAGGTGCCATGTTCTATTTCGGCTCGATCGAAACGGGGATGAATATTGAGGGGAGTGTTGGGCAGATGATGGACTCAGGTGTGTCGATTAAATTGTCTGGTCGCGACTATTTAAATGTTCCTTTAGCCTCCGTATAAAAACTAACTTTAGCAAAACAAATTAAGGGCTACCATGTCGAATACATTATTACGTGAGTTAGTGTTAAATCAAGCGCTTAAAATCACTCCTTTTACCTATTTAGATAACACCTTTTATGTCAAAGAGCTGGATGTTGGCACAATGAATTACATTCAGCGAAAATTACGTCAAATAAAAATGAAGCTTGCAGAAGAGCAAGATATTTATTTAGACGAAGAAGATGCTGATCAATTCAATGAAGCAATGAATCGAGTTTATGACGAGTTTGATGTGGCACGTATGCTCGCCTTTAAACTCTGTGATGAAAAAGGGGAACTCCTTTTTGATGCTGAAAATGAAGATGACCTAAAAGGTCTTAATCGCTTAGGGCAAGGGTTCTCTAATGCTGTTTTTAATGCGGAGGGCGGTAACGAAAAAAACTCACAGACCGGCGACAATTCCAAATAATATTGTCGTTGGCACTGGGAAAAACCCTCGTAGAAATAGAGCAAATGCCCGAAAGCCACTTGTGTGAATATGAAGCCTTTTATCGCAAACAACCCTTTGGTTTATGGCGAGAGGATTACCGTATGGCGCAAGTGGCTCATCTTTTAGCAATAGCGAATTGCGATCCGAAATCTACCCCACCTAAATTAACTGACTTTATGCCAATGTGGCAGAAAAAAACATCAGAAGCTGAAGAGTGGGATAGCGTTACTCAGAATGTTTTAGCTCATCGTTAGCCCCTTGCTGGGGCTTTTATTTTATTGTTTTTAAGGAGTTTCTATGGCTGGCGCATTGGGAACATTAAATATTGATTTAACGCTGAACACGGCTAGTTTCACCAATGCGATCAACCGTAGTCAGCATCAAACAGAACGGTTTAATCAAAGTGTTCGTGTGAGCCTGCAGTCTATTACTGTTCAACAAGAACGCATGGCATCACAAACAGCCAAATCAGCCTCGTCATTTGCTAGTTTTGCTAAAGCAGTGACAGGCGCACTTTCTGTTCATCAGGTGATCAGTTATGCCGATGGTTGGACGGACTTACAAAACAGATTGAAGTTAGTTACAAAGAGCACTCAAGAATTAAATAAAGCAACCAATGATGTCTATACCATTGCTCAAAAAACATACCAATCTTTGGATGCGACTGCACAGGTTTATCAGCGTTTTTCTGATAATGCAGAACGATTAGGTATTAATCAGCAAAAAGTCGCTGAACTGACTGAAACGGTATCTAAAGCCGTCTCTCTTTCTGGAACGAGTGCAGCAGCTGCAGCAACGGGTTTAACACAATTTGGTCAAGCATTAGCAGCAGGTCAGTTACGTGGACAAGATTTAAACTCTGTTATCGAGCAAATCCCCGGTTTAGCACAAGCTATTGCTGAAGGGATGGGGATCAGTATGGGAGAGTTAAAACAAAGAGCCCAAGACGGTGAAATGGCGATTGATAAAATTATTAAGGCATTGGAAAAAGTCAAAGATTCTGTTGATCAAAAATTTGCTACTAGCGTCACTACGGTTAGCCAAGGTTTTACTAATTTACAATCAGCAATGACAAAGTTTGTTGGTGAAGCCAATCAAAGTACTGGAGCGACTCAGTTATTAAATACTGGCTTATCTGCATTGTCTAATAACTTTTCTGAAGTAATGAGAGTAGTCGAAACATTAGCGGTTACGGCTATTGTGATGAAAATAACAAAATGGACTCAAGCAACTTACGCACAAACTGTCGCAACAAAATTAAAAGTCCAACAAGATCTGATTGCAGCTAAAGCGACGCAAGCAAAAATGACAGCAGAGTTAGAATTGGCTCGTGTTGAGATGCGTTCTTTGCAAGCACAACTTCAATTAGCCCAAACAGAAGCACAGCGCAGTAGCATTAGAATGCGAATGAAAGCACAATCTTCAATTATTGTGTCGGCCACAAATGCAGAAACGTTAGCGATACAGCGATTGAATGCAGCACAAAGAGCTAGTTCAACATTAGGACGGGGATTTGGAGGGGCACTTGCTTTTCTTGGGGGACCATTAGGGATTGCGACTGGTTTATTGACTGTTGGTGCAATGGCTTATTATGAGTGGCAACAACAAGCAGAACAATCAAGACAAAAGGCTCTTGAGTATGCAGAATCATTAGATGTTGCGACAGAAGCATTAAATAAACTGAGTAATGCAGAACGTCAAGCATCAATAGGAAAATTATCTGATAGTTTTGACGCACAAATTGAGAAAATAGAAGAGCTAAAGAGAAAGCAAGAAGAGCTATCACGTAAAGCATCTGATAGTAACGGCGGTAATCAATGGGCTCCTCTTTATTATACTGGCGATCGCGATGTAGATTCAATCAGGATAATTAAAGCACAAACTGAAGCTAGAAAAGAGGAAATCCAAGTAATAGCAGAGGTTGAAGCAAAAAATAGAGAATTAGAAGCCACACGTAAGAAAATGGCATTATTGCTTGATGCTGAAGTTCAAAAAAATGGAATGGTTTCTAATGCCTATGCGCTTTATGCAAGTCGTATTTATGATGCATCTGTTAGATCTGATGAATTAATTGGTAAACTTCATCTACAAGGTTCTGCTTTTGATAATTTAGCGCAATCTATTCGCTCAGCCACTCAGGAGCAACAACAGTTTTCAGCAAATTCTTTAATTATAGTATCTGCTGATGCCCAAAAATCAATAGACGCTTCTCTTCGAGCCATTGAAAAAGCTAAGGCTACTGGCGAAGCATTAGCTAAACTGAACGCTGAGGATGTTCTCGCCAGTAGAAAAGTAACGCCTGATATGCAAGGCTATGATAAAGCGTTACAGGCAGAAATCGAGGCACAACTTGCCTCACAATCTAAAAAAATCAAACCACCCAAAACGCCAAAATCAAGCATTGATTATGCCAAACAGTACACAAAACTCCTTTCTGATTTACAAGAAAAGCAAGCCTCATTGATTGCCGATGGAAAGAGTATTCAACTGTATGGCACCACATCTTCATTTAATGAATATAATTCTGCGCTTGCTGATATCAAAACAAATAAAGATAAATTTGACGAAATCTTAAAGATTGATCCAAAGGCAATCGAAACTATCAAAGAGAAAGCTAAAGCCATTGATGATATGGCTCGTGCTAATTCTGTCGCGCAATTTGCTTATGATCGCGGTAAAGAAGTTGAGCAAATGCAGTTTGAGACTTCATTAATAGGAAAATCAAGGGCGGAACAGGAAAGATTAAATGCTTTGAGGGAAGTTGATTTACTGTATAAGCAGGCCAGTGTGGATTTAGGAGATAAAGAACTCGCAAACTTACAGCGCAATGTCGAACTCACAAAACAAAAGATTGATGCCGAATTACAAAAACGCGAATTAATGAAATTAGATCCTGTTGAAGGTTTAAGTCAGGGGCTTTCGGATTTTAGTGATTCCGCTACCAATGTGATGGAAAACGTTAAAAATGTAACCGCTAATGCTTTGAATAATATGTCTGACTCTTTAGCTGATTTTGTTTTAACGGGTAAAGGTAGCTTTAAAGACTTTGCGAATGCTGTGATATCTGACATTACTCGTATGGTGATGAAGATGTTAGTTTTCAAAGCGATTGAAGCAGGAACCAGCTTTTTTATGGGCGGAGCTTCTGGCGGTGGTGATGCTGGTGGAGGGCCAGGAGGACTTTTTGCGTATGGCGGATATACGGGCCATGGCGGGAAGTTTGAACCTAAAGGCGTTGTTCATGGTGGTGAGTTTGTCTTCACAAAAGAAGCGACAGCAAAATTAGGGATCGGCAATCTTTATCGCTTGATGAATTCGACACAGGGCTATGCTTCTGGTGGTTTTGTTGGTTCATTGGCTGGAAAGGTGCCGTCAACACCAGTCACAACATCATCTTCATCAGGAGTTAATATCACAGTGGTAAACCAAATTACGGTGACAGGTAACGGTGATGCTGTTCTTGCTCAAGCAATGAAAGAAGCTGCAGAACAAGGTACAGAAGCTGGTGCACAAAAAGCAAGGGCGATTATATTGCAAGATTTTCAGAGTAATGGAACTGCACGTAGAACGTTAGGAGTGTAGATGAATATTTTAGCATGGCCAGAAGATGTATGCCCTATTAATGAAGATTGGCAATTACTCAGTAATAGTAAAACGTTCACCTCTCCGTTTAATGGCAGTAGTCAAACAGTTCGTTTTCCGGGGAGCCGTTGGCGTTGTGAGTTAACGTTTAGTAATTTAAGTGAAGAAAAATCACGTAAACTTGAGGCTCTTGTTGCCGCACTTGATGGTATGTCAGGAAGAGTGAGAATATCGAGTTGGATTAGAAAAGGGAAAGAAGGGTACGGCACTCCTAAAATTTCCTCTGCTGGGCAGTCTGGTAGTGTTTTGCAAACATCAGGCTGGAAGCGAAATATGCGCGTTTTACAGCAGGGTGACCGCCTCACAATTGGGAATGAGTTGAAAATGGTAGTAGCGGATGTTGTTAGCGACAACGAAGGTCGAGCTGTCATTTCAATTTCTCCTATGCTCAGAACTCCACCTACATTGAACGAAGAGGTGATCATCAAAGCCCCTTTTGGGGTTTTTCGATTATCAGACAATGAGCAGGGGAAATTTCAACACCGCAGACTAGGATATTCTAATGTTACCCTTTCATTTGAGGAGGTACTGTATTAATGCAATATCATCCATTTTCTGACGGTATGGTAAAAGCAATTAACGAAGGTGCTTATATCGTGCTTGCCGCTCGACTAAACCTAAAATCAGGAGTCACTTGTGCGCATACTGGCGTTGGTCAGCTTGTGATTGCAGGAGAAACTTATTTAGGTGTAGGAAGTCTTGGTGAAATCAGTCAACTTAATGAAAACAAGACAACAAGCCCGCCCCAATTACAACTTAAACTAGCTGGTTTTGACAAGTCCCTTGTCGGTATGGTGATGAATGAACAAAGCCGAGGGAGGGAGGTGCGATTAATGATGGTAGCCATTGGCGAAGATGGTAAGCCACTAATCGCGGAAATATTGTTTGTCGGGCAGATCTCATCAATTAGTGTCGTTTCTGGTGAAGAGAATGCTGTTTGTGTTAATGTTTCTAATCGATTTGAACGATGGTCAATTGGTTTACCTGACAGGTTCACTGATGAATCATGGTCATCAAGAAGACGAGGGGATCGTATTTTTCGCTATGTTGCTCAAATGGCTGAACGTGCCATTTATTGGGGTAGCAAAAAAGATGCACCTGCATTTATATATAAATAATTTGCTTATATATTTATAAAATTATATGAAATCGGTTTTGTCTTTTATGGAGGAGTGTGTGACCACTAAAGATTATGACAGTATTATAAGATATTGTTTGTCTGTAAAAACACTCGATAAATCAACGTTGTGTGAAGAGTTTGATTTAACTAGTGACGAATGTAGTGCTCTAATTAATAAGTTGTTTAATGATGGAGTATTGTATACCCAAGATAATGATGGATTTTATCATGCTGACTCTAAATATAAACATCCGGATGATATTCTGAAGGAAAAATTAAAGTCGGATAAAAAAGAAATAACGAAATCGCATAGCCATACGGGGAAATATATAAAACTTGTAAATAAAAAAGTGTGGTTTTCTTTATTGTTTTTTTTGACTGCATCTATTTGGATTGCAACTGTTATTTTGTTTTCAACTAAAGCCTTTTTATGGATGGGGATTTTATTTCCCGTAGTAATATTGGGTGTTAGTTTTTCTTTTTATAAAAAGACAGGATTTATAATTCCTTGCTTTATTGTAATTATATTATGTCCTATTTCTATTTATCTAATTAATGATATTACTCCAATGTTTGGTGAAAAGTACGAATATAGGATATGGCGAGAAAGCATAGAAAAGGATTATCAGCAAGAAGTAAATACGAAAAATATGTATATACAACAAGCGGAATCATCCTTATTGAAAATTTTAAAAGACCCCAACTCTGCTGATATATCTGGTAGTCATGTAAGTAAAACAGGGGCCGTGTGTGGTAATGTAAATTCAAAGAATAGCTTTAATGCATATACAGGGTATCAACGGTATATATATTTGTTATCAACCCCTTTTATTGATGATGGTAGTGATTCTTTCAATAAAACATGGAATGAACATTGTGATTAATTAGTTATCAAAGGTTATTCATGAAACAACCAAACTGGACACTCCAGTTACCAGAAACCATAAGGGCGGCCATGAGTCGCCCTTTTTCATGGGGTGAATTTGACTGTTGTATTTTTGCCTCTGAATGTATTTACGCACAATGTGGTTTCTCTCCAATAAAACTCTTTCTTGGGCAATACAAAACCAAAGCAGAAGCCTTCAACCTTATCAAATCTAAATTTGGATCACTTGATAAAGCGGTTTCCCACTACTTTAAATCTATTTCTGTTGATTCTGTACAGCGTGGGGATCTTGTCATGTTCAAGGGTGATGACGGGGACAGCATGGCCGTAGTATGGGCGGGTAATTATTGGGGAGTTACTTCTATTGGTGTTAGACCCGTGCAAATTAACCCTATCAAAGCGTGGAGAGTAGAATAATGGGTGGTAATGGTGGATTAATTACAAAAGTGGTTGGCGCTGGGTTGATGATCGCAGGGTTATTCAATGGGGGGATCACCGCACCACTAGGCATCGCGTTAATGTCGGCAGGTATTGCAGTTCAAGTTGCCGGCTCTTTAATATTCAAACCGAAAATTCCCTCAATGGACTATCGTGACACTAGCGAACGCAAGCAAATGTTACGCTCTCCTTCTGCGTCAGAAACCGTCATTGTTGGGAAAACCGTTGCTTCTGGATTACTTTTCTTTGCTGAAGAAGAACCAGGAGAACAAGAGGAAAATGAAAAAATCACACTGGCGCTTGCTTTGGCTGGGCATCCTATCGATAGGGTGGGAAAAATTTGGCTTGGTGATGATCTCATTGAGACTTTTGGTGACAAGGCTTCGTGGGAATTACATAACGATAGAAAAGATGCTGATCCTTTTATGCTAAAAAACTGCCCATCATGGAAAGAGGATATGATTGGGCGAGGTATGGCTTGGTTACGTGTGACACTCACATTTGACCAAGAAAAATTCCCTTATGGTTTACCCAATGTGAAATGTGAAATTTGGGGTAAAGAACTCTTCGATCCGCGTACAGGGGAAACACAATGGTCGAATAATGGCGCTCTAGTTATTCTTGATTATTATAGAGATTATTTAAAGGTTCCTGATAGCGATATTGATTTTGAAAGTTTTAAACAATCTGCGGATTTATGCGATGAAAATGTAAGTAATGCTGAAAATGGCTCGGAGCACCGATACACGTTAAATGGTGCTTATGATCTAAATGAAAGCCCATCTAGCGTATTGGAAGCAATGCATAAATGTATTAATGCGGAGCCTACATTCACGGCAGGAAAACACGGTATTCAAGTTGGTGCCTATTATGGACCAGCATTGAAAACTATTACAGAATCACAACTCATTGATACTGTAACTTGCACCCCTGAAACGGGGCTGAAAGATGCTACTAATGCGGTGTATGGTACTTTTATTGACGCTGAGCAACTCTATACCAAGACAGATTTTACGCCTGTTATTGTCAATGAATGGATAGAAGAGGATGGTTTAGAAATCAGGGAAAACGTTGATTACCGCTTTGTTACCAGTCCTTATCAAGCACAGCGATTAGCTCGACAATACTTGCGCAAAAAGAAAGCCGGTAGACGTGTTCAACTAACAATGAATTTAGATGGTTATGCGTATCGCCCTGGTGAGGTTGTTTTATTAGATTTACCTTCTTTAAATATTAGTGGTCTTGAGTTTCGTATTGCTGAATGGACCTTCCATGCTTTAGACGGTGTCTCTCTGACATTAGAAGAAGATGGTGCTTATCTATATGAGGATGTGATTGGTAAACCTTTTGTTAGACCTCCATTCACCAAACTACCCACCGGTGGCGTTGCAGCACCTATTAATCTGATCTTTGTTCCACTTTCTGTCACAGACATTGTTCAAGGATATATCTCATGGCAGAACGTGGCATCTGATATTCGCTATAACACTGTTAATATTCTCCAAAACGGCAAAGTCATTCAGTCTATTCAAGTACCGGGGGAGCGTGTTGATATAAACGGTTTAACGAGAGGCACTTATCGTGTCGAAGTGAGAGCCATTAATGTCGCTGGTGCTATGTCTGCTCCTGCTATTAGTGATTTTGCTATTCAAGCACCGCCAGCACCGATAGGTGTTGAAATAACGCCAGGTATGTTCAGTTTAACGGCATCACCTAAACAGGGCGATAGTGCTGTTTTTGGTTATACATTTGAGTTTTGGTTTAGTGAGAAAAAACTCGCTAATCTCTCTGAAAATGAAGTGATCACCAAAACAAATAAAGTTGGTCAAGGAAACTTCTGGACGCAGGAGAATTTAAAAGCTGGCCACACTTACTATTTCTATATCCGAACGATCAATAGTTATGGCAAATCCGTATTTGTAGAAGCTTCAGGTATTCCAGTTTCATTGCCAGACGACATATTTGATGATTTAGATAACACAGTTAGAGAAACGGAGGCGTTTAAAGAACTCGATAAAAAGCTTGATTGGAATGCTGAGACAGCGATTATTCTTAGTAACGCCGACTCTCAACTATCACGCAGTTTGTTAGTGAAACACGGTCAATCACAAGCTGGAATCAAAGAGCTATGGCAAGTCCGTGCAACGGATAACGAAGCATGGGCACAGGAAGTTAAGGAAATTTACTCCGCGGTTGGTGATAACACGTCTGCAATTAAAGAAACTCAAACGTCAATTACCAAACTAGATGAGGCTTTTGGTCAGCGATTTACTGAAATTCGTACGGAAATGGATAAGGCTCAAGCCGATATCGTTTCAAACTCTACTGCCATCTCTAACACAAACAAGGCATTTGCTGAAAATAAAACGCAAGTTCAGGCCAAGTTTGATGAGCAGGAAGGTATGATTGAAGAAAAGATGCAAGCCACGTTTGAGCAATCAGGCGACGGCGTTGTCACACACTCAATTAATATCACGATTGTTCATAACAACGTGAAATACAATGCAGCAGGGCAAGTGATTAGTGCCCAAGTTAAGAATGGCAAGCTTGAGTCATTCATTGGCTATAACGCGAATAACTTTGCTTGGTATAACCCAAGCAACGGCAAAATGGAATTGTTCATGTACGTTAAAAATGGCCAGATGTTTATGCGCGAAGCATTTATTAACGAGGCGTGGCTGAATTCCGTTGTTGTTACTGAATACATTAAATCTGGTGATTATGTTCCGGGTAAGAGTGGTTTTTTGATTGATGGGAAAACCAATAATATGGAAATGAATAATGCCATATTTCGCGGTAAGTTGGATATTGGCACCAATAAAACAGGTCAGCGCATCGTTATCACTAATAATCGTATTGCCGTTTATGATGATAAAGGTGTGTTGCGTGTTGAAATAGGGGAAATAACAGGGGTTTAATCAATGTATGGAATGTATATAAAACCTGATCACGGATCCTCTTTCTTATTAGACTCTGAAAAAAATCAACCCATTGGATTTTTATCCAGAATAGATATGCCTTATTCTTTAAGAGAGGGGTGGAAAAGTACGCCTCACAATATTCAGGATATTAATAAATACAATATCATTTTTATTCCACGAATAATGTCGAGAACCTTCAAAACGCAAGGCGCTTATGATTGGGGAAGTTGTAATATCACTAATTATAAAATTGAAGGTAATAATTTTTTATATTATGGCGATAATGGTTCAGACCCAATATGGAAAGACCCAGAAGATGATGCTTGGTCTTCTGATGATCCGTATTTCAGAATGGATATTTACGGTTATTTAAAAGAACGACCTAAATATGATTATGGGATACAGCTTCGTGGAATGAATAATATTTATAACCTTAATTCTGAATTACGAGGTTATTGTGTTTATGCGGAGCTTGTTGGTGTCTCAGGTGGTAAAGAAAATGGCTGGTTTCCACCAAAAGAATTTTTCTTAAATGAAAATAACCCAATGTTATTTGCTAGACCAGAAAAAGATGGCGTAACTTTTTGTTATAACAAAATGAGAGGATTAACGGTTTCTGAAACATGTAAAGTGTATGTTGTAATTTTCAATACCAATCTAAGGTTACAAGCACCTAAATCAGGTGTCGTTATTTATAATGAAAAAAAAGAAATTACTTATACCTCTAAATATAAACCTCTCCATTTAGGGCAATCAACGTGGTTTGACCGAAATAACGGTGGAACCTTTGAGCAATTAAAAAAGCCCATGATATTGCCAGATTCTCACTTTGTTAATTGGGTCGTTAATCGAGGCTATATGGATTATTACCGCACTGGTTATTATTTTATGAGTAATAACAAAGTCGGCATGAGAGATATTTATTATTTGGGTGGTGAGTATGGTGGACCATATGGACCCAGCGGGAGTAATGGCTATAAAACGAATTACGATTTATATGGCATCGAGCTTAGCGACTACTTCAATATTTAATTAATTCTCATTTATACCTCTAGGAAAACTTATTTATGATATACACAACAGGCACTGTTAACACAGTGTCAGGGTCTGCTATTGTCCGAGGAACTGGCACTAGATTTAAAAATAATAATCCGGCAATTAATATCGGAATGACTATTTTAATTAAATCGGGAAACACGAATATTCCGTATATGATTAAATCCGTTAATTCTGATACAGAATTAGTATTGGCACAACCGGCATTAGCCACAGCAACGAACACCACATTCTCAATTCATGTTACTGAGCCCGATAATAATAGTGATGCAGCTAGAACGATGGTTGCAATAAATGCATACACGCAATATTTCCTCGACTCAATGAATACGTGGATGTCACAGACTGGCCAAACAAAAATTGAGATGCCGAACGGTGAGATTGTTACGCTAGATAGCATTAAGAAGATGCAAGGAGATATTGCTAATAAATTTGATAAGACTGGAGGAGAAATAACAGGCGATACCGCAATTAAAGGGTTGCTTCAATCAACGACGGGTAGAGTTAGATCAACAAACGATGGTGCAACTATCAATTTAGAGTGTGATGCATCAGGACCACGAATAACATCTCTATACCCAAATTCGAGTTGGAGTATTCACAAGCTACCAACGTCAAGTGGCACGTTAATGCAACTTGGAGACTGTGGGATAGGTGATAACAATGTAGTGATAAATTACCTCCCGGATATTAATTCTGTAGATTATAAAAACGGCACTATTAGTTTTTTTAACACGAACACAAAAGGTAATTTACCATTTAGTTACGGTTATATACATGCTTTTAATGCTCGCGTAGGAACGGGAATTGTACAAGTTGCATACGAGATTAGTACAGGAAGAAAAATAAATATCGCTGTTCGAGATAATCTAAATAACGCATGGGGTAAGTGGGTTAAATTTTATAACACTGACAATACAACAGTAGATCCTCAAGGTTTCATCAAAAAAGCCTCTCCAATCGTTAATATCAACCACGACGGCACATTCACTACTAACGATGAATCAGAAGGCGCCACTGTTACTCGAATAGCAAAAGGCGAATATCTTATCGAAGGCGTATTAGGTTTTAACTCAGATGCCGGTTGGGGCGGTGTTGATGGGGGTATTGAAATTCCACTCGATATAAATAAACAGCCACTCATTTGGGTTAACTCTGAAGTTAATAAAGACGGTTCTATTCTCGTTAAAACCTATCATCGCACTCATCCTAACGCACCTGACTTTGCTCGTAATGACATTAACGGTTACAGCGATGGCGACCCAATTGATATCCCTGATGGACGTTTTATTTCTGTCCGTGTACAGATGCCAGAGCAATCAATCTATAACGTGAGAATGCGTGAAATGGAAGAAGCACAGAAAGCGGAAGAGGAACGCAGACAAAAGGAAGAGGAGATGAAGAAGCAATTCGGGCTGGGTGAGAATGACGTATTACTTTAATAATCAGGACACCAATAGCGCACCAGAAATTGATAACTGATTGATTACATAACTCGGTCGGTTCCATCGAGCATCGGCACTACTCTGTTTTCAAATACTGCACAGAATTTCCATCAGGCAACTTCTTACTTCTATCACGATAAAACGCTAATCGCTCATTAAAGTACGCTCTCAAATGTGCTGGTTGTTGTCGTTCAACTTCCGAGGCAACAACTGACATATTGAGTCGTTCTTTATATGCGACACCACTTGCGGATAAATCGACATTAATCTTGTCTTTTTCTTCTTGGTGGAGTTCAGCGAGGTTTTTCATTTGATAAGCTCTATTAATGAATTTGAGGGAGATTATAGCATAGGAATATGACAAGAATTGAGCTTTAACGCTGGTAAATCTGATGGGGGTTTTACCAGAGTTTTACCAGAGTTTTACCAGTGGCAAATTTCAGACATAAAAAAACCAACCATAAGCGGTTGGTTTTCTTAAATATTGTTGGTCGGCATGATAGGATTTGAACCTACGACCCCCGACACCCCATGACGGTGCGCTACCAGGCTGCGCTACATGCCGTTTGTGCCCTGTATATTACTGTTTTTAGCTGCTAAAGCAACCCTTTGCTAATTAAGTGACGTAATTTTATACATCACTAATTGTGTTAGCGTTCAATAAAACGTTTTTGTTCGGCAAGAACTTGTAGTAATAATTTTAAGTCAGGTTTTGCAGAACTAATTTCTTTTCCTGATTTATCAAATAAAGCATATCGGCCATGTTTATCTATCAACAAAGTATTGTCTTGTAAAAAGACCACAAATGCTTCGTCATCACCAGTAAAAATCCATGGATGATTACGAGTGCTTGCAAATAAATCCTCACCTTGTGAATAGTTATCCGCAGGGCTAATCACACGTAAAACATGTTGCATTAAGGTTGTCATGATATCTTGATGACTAGTCATTTTATCAATCAACTGTGGTTTCATGTTTGGCCAGTGTATCATTAGAGGCACTTGTGATTGGCTTAAGTTAAAGGTGGTTTTATCAGAAAGCCATTGGTTATTTTGTTGTTTATCACCGTCTTGATGATAGCTAGAAGTGACAACCACAACGGTATTATCGAGTACTTTGGTTTCTTGCAATGTATTAAAAACGCGCTCTAATTGCTGATTTAATGTCATACGTTGAGACGTTTTATTGGTGTGACCATTAATTTGTAAGAAAGAGAACCAAGGTGTTGTTTGGTTATTTTTTATTAGCCAATTGCGCCAGCTATCAATGGTGGCATCGTTATTACCACTGCGTGATGTTGGAATAGAGAAATCTGATAGCACTGCTTGTTTAAACAATGGTGTTTGAAAACCATATGTTGAGAACATTGCTAATTGATAGTTTCGATAACTTAAGGCATCAAATAGTGCAGAGTTTTTTCTGCTACTCAATACACTATCTAAATAAGAAGGTGAGATCCCATAAAATAAACCAAACAACGCCGTATCATTATCAATACCCGATGAATAATGATGGGTAAAATTGAGGTTATTTTGTGCAAATTCTTGCAAGCTTGGTAATTCAGGAACTTCTTCATTACCTAATCCATCAACAACGATGACTAATAGATTATAATAATATGTTTCTTTTGAGTAAATCAATGGTGCAAGAGGGTAGGTAATACCTTGTGCCGCTGGGTTACCTTCACTGAGCACACGTTGTTCATACTCTGATTGGTTAATAAAACCATGGCGCTCAAGGAATTTACGTGCAGTCATCGGATAGGATAATGGTAAATTGGCGCGTTGCATTGTAATCGGGCGATAAAAATTAGCATCAGCCCAAATTGACATAGAGTGAGATAAGACAAAACAAGTAATAAAAACACCCGCTAATGGTTTACCCCATCGCTGACGGTTTAAACTGCGTAATTTTTGCCAACTCCATGTTGCAAAAAGCATCTCAATAAGAAAGATAATAGGAATGCCAATAAAAATAAGTTGCCATTCTCGAGCCATTTCACCTTCATCTGGATTAATGACTAGATCCCAAACAAGTTGAGTCAGATGAAGCTGAAATTGCTGGTAAACAGCCATATCAAAGATAAGGATAGTGAGTCCCGCACTGGCAAGAGCACAAGAGATCACCCTAAGTAGCCGTTGAGATACGACTACAAAGGTAAGTGGAAAAAGAACAAGAATATAGATAGCAAAAACAATAAAACTAAAGTGTCCCATCCAACTTACAATTGCGTAAAAACGACCCGCAAAAGTTGCAGGCCAATCTGAAATAAACAGGTAACGGCTTCCAAGCAATAAGCTTAGAATAATATTAAATAGCGCAAACCAGTGACCCCAACTGATCATTTGGGATACTTTTTCACGATAGGACTGAGGTCTCGTTACCATGTCTATAAATAATTTTTCTATGTTTATTAGTGAATATTGCCTTCATCAATTGAAGCACGCAATGCGTGAACAAAAGAATCAGCAATCAGCATCCGTTGAGCAGGGGCAATACTTGTATTAATTAAGTTTGTCACCATGTTCCCCAACACCATCAAAGAAAGATCTGTAGGAGTATGATGTTTTTCAAGAACGCTGACAAGTTCTGCTAATAACTGCTCAACTTGTTCATCACTATAACGGGATTTTTGTGGCATAAAATCAGAATTCCTACTAAATGAATAAAACGCTATATATTACCGTATTGCTGGGTCTTTTTCCGCTATTAAATTAATTAATTTTCCCTTGATACTGAAAGTGGGGAGTGTTTGAATACGCGCATGAGAAAGTGAAGGAATAAAAGAGGACGACCATGAGTCTAGATATTAGTCAGTTAGTCTTACATCAGCTTATTAAGCGAGATGAGCAGACATTAGAAGTTGTGTTACGCGATTCAGTATTAGAGATTGAACCTGTTGTTCAGGAAATGATTGAAGAGTTGCATCGTGTCTACAGTGCAAAAAATAAAGCTTATGGTCTGTTTAATGAAGAAAGTGAATTAGCGCAAGCATTACGTTTGCAGCGCAAAGGTGAAGAAAACTTTTTAGGCTTTTCGCGTGCCGCCACAGTGAGATTAAAAGATGAATTAGCAAAATACCCCTTTGCAGAAGGGGGAACGGTTCTCTTTTGTCATTATCGTTATTTAGCGGTGGATTACCTTCTAATTGCAGTATTGAGTAGCTGTAATAGTATGTGGGTGAATGACAGTCTTGATGTTTCATCAACACGCTATCTAGATATTCCTCATGCAGATATTATTGCTCGTATTGATTTAACTGAATGGGAAACGGCTCCAGATTCTCTGCGCTATTTAACTTTCTTAAAAGGTCGAGTAGGACGTAAAGTCTCTGACTTTTTTATGGACTTTTTAGGTGCTCAAGAAGGTTTAAACGCTAAAATTCAAAATAAAGGTTTATTACAAGCTGTTGATGACTTTTGTGAAGCTTCTGAAATGGACAAGCAAGCACGCCAGACTTGTCGCGAGCAAGTATATAGTTACTGTAATGAGCAATTACAATCTGGTGAAGAAATTGCCTTAACTGAGCTTGCTGAGGAATTACCGTCTTTGGGTGATCAAAACTTTGTTCAATTTACCGAAGAGAAGGGCTATGAATTAGCTGATACTTTTCCGGCTGATCGCAGTACTTTACGCCAATTGATGAAATATTCTGGTAGTGGCGGTGGATTAACCGTTAATTTTGATGCGAAATTATTGGGTGAAAGAATATTCTGGGATCCAGCAACAGATACACTCACGATCAAGGGTACTCCACCTAATTTACGTGATCAATTACAGCGTAGAGCATCAGAAAAATAATAATCTAGTAGAAACAAATAACGCCACATTAAGTGGCGTTACATGCTCGGCGTCCCGAAAAATAAAGCTCGAAGGGTGGCTTATTAAGCGCGCAGGAAGTCAATATGAGTAATTTTTGGCTTATACTCGTGACGTTGCACTGCTTTAACTTTAACTTTAGTTTCTTTACCATCGATTACCAGGTTAACGAAATCAGAATAGAATTCAGATTTGTGTTCTTGGTTGATCACTTCGTTGTGATCTAAATCGATAGCGATTGGCTCTTCATTTCCGCCATAAACGATAGCAGGAAAACGGTTAGCCACACGCAGGCGGCGGCTCGCACCCTTACCCTGCTCTTTACGTACAGTTGCATTAATAGTTAACATCTTTTTTCTCTTATAAAAAAGAAAGAAAATACATACTTGTTACAGGCGACCCAGCAACAAGCTCGAGATTTGGTTTATCTAAAAATAGATAAAGCGGGGCGCATTTTAACGAAAAAGCCCACTAACAGCAAATATAAATCCAGATTAATATAAGGTATCTGCTTTTCGATAGCGTCCTGTATAGTCAAAAATCTTATTTCTTATCTTCCAAAAATGTTCTTTTTTACCTTTATGGGCGACAATAAAATCAGGATGGCGTAATAAATCGAACTGCTTAATGATATCGTTAGCATTATGCCAAACAAAAGGAACAGCGGGTGCTCGTTGGTGTTCACGTAGAAATTTCAACTCAAAAACTTTACGTTGTGCTGGGGTGGTTAAGCGAAAACGCTCTGATACAGAAGTGCCTTCTTCATCGTAATAATTGATGTCTAACCATTCTCCTTTAACATCATTCCCTGATTGAAATTGCATGCCACCACAGCGCAAAACAAGCGCTCCTTTTAGCTTTAATGCGGCTTTAAGCATATCATCAGGATCAACTAATATTTCATCACAGTGAACACAACGACGCGCGGCAATATCATTTTCTTCATTACAATAAGGGCATAATTTAAAGCGGAAGCGGAATTCACATTGCTGTTTTTGCCCATGTTCATTTAGTTCCCAGCCTTGGCAACGCCGACCATAATGTTCAATAATATCGCCATCAGCATCTATTATTCCCCAAAAAGTATTAGCAAATTGGCAAACAGGACAGAATACTTGTACGGGTTTGCTATTAGGGTTGGGTTTTTTGGTGCCAACTTCAGGAAGATAAATATCATGAGGATTACCCGCATAGTCCAATATCAGACATTCGGTTTTTCCTGCAAATAATCTTAATCCTCGTCCTACAATTTGTTGATATAAGCTGACTGATTCTGTAGGGCGCAAAATAGCAATTAAATCAACATGAGGTGCATCAAAGCCTGTTGTTAGCACGGCGACATTGACCATATAGCGTAACTGTTGCTGTTTAAAACGAGAAATCAGCGTATCTCGTTCATGAGAAGGCGTATCTGCGCTCACTAATGCCGCTTCATCTTGGGGCAAAAGAGAAAGAATTTCCTTTGCATGTTCAACGGTGGCTGCAAATATCATGACGCCACGGCAGTTTTCTGCATATTCAATAATCTGTGAAACAATGTGGGGAGTAATACGTTTTTGTCTTTTTATTTCACGATTAAGATCTTCTTCATTAAATATTCCATTTTGACTTGTTCGGACTTGGCTAAAGTCATATTGCAAAATGGGCATATCTAATCGAGTTGGAGGGACTAGAAAATGATTGCTTATCATATAACGCAATGGTAATTCATAAATACAATCACGGAAAAAACACTCTTCAGTACCTCTAATCATACCGTGATAATGATATTGATAAATCCAACCTGTAGGCAAACGATAAGGTGTTGCAGTTAATCCTAAGATCCGTAATTTGGGATTAATGGATTGTAATTGTTTAATAACTTGTTGATATTGGCTATCTTTAGATAAACTAATACGATGGCATTCATCTATTATAAGAAGCGAAAACATATCATTAAATTGCGATAAATTACGTGCAACAGATTGCACGCTACCAAAAACAACTTTTCTACTACTCTCTTTTTGTTGTAAGCCTGCGGCATAAATATCCGCAGATAGACCATAAGCTTCATATTTGTTATGGTTCTGCTCGACTAATTCTTTTACGTGTGCCAAGACTAAGACACGTCCTCGCGCTCTTTTAGCAAGTTCAGCGATAACTAAACTTTTCCCTGCACCAGTGGGTAAGACTATCACCGCGGGTGTATTGTGTTGGCGAAAATAAGAGATTGTCGCGTTAACGGCGTCAAGTTGATAAGGTCTGAGTGTAAATGCCATAACTCTACATAAGAAATCAAACAGGGCGTCAGCGTAGCATTTTTTTATAGATAGCGCGAATAAGGTAAGTGTTGCTTGATAAGTAAAGGATGTAATAGTTTATTTATAAATTAATTAGTTGTTTTATTGTTAATATTCATTTTTAATAGATACCTCATATCAGATGGTATTCATCCATTTTTCAGAGAAATTCATGCGATTAGATAAATTTTTATCCCAGCAATTGGGGATTAGCCGTAGCTTGATACTTCGTGAGTTAAGAGCTGGGCTTGTAACAATTGATGGTGAAATGGTGAAAAGCGGCTCGACCAAAATAGCACCAGAACAAGAAGTGGCTTATAACGGTAATGTGTTAACTCAAATTTTAGGGCCCCGTTATTTTATGTTGAATAAGCCCATTGGCTACGTGTGTTCAACAGATGATCCAGTTAATCCAACTATCCTTTATTTTATTGATGAGCCTCTGGCATATAAATTACATGCTGCTGGGCGTTTAGATATTGATACAACGGGGCTTGTATTATTGACTGATAATGGTCAATGGTCACATCGTATTACAGCGCCAAAACATCATTGTGAAAAAACATATCATGTCATATTGGAAGAGCCGATTGCTGAAGGTGTCGCTGAAAAGTTCCAAAAAGGTGTGCAACTGAATGGCGAAAAAGATCTGACTAAACCCGCCAAATTAGAAATTATTACACCTACAGAAGTGAAACTCACAATTAGTGAAGGTAAATATCATCAAGTAAAACGTATGTTTGCAGCTGTAGGTAATCATGTCAGCGCATTACATCGTGAGCGTATTGGGGATATTACATTAGATGAAACTTTAGCTGAGGGCGAATATCGTCCATTAACAGAAGAAGAGATCAACAGCATTCATTTACCTCAATAATTATTATCTGTCCTGTCGTTTTTGGGAGTTTATTTGCGTGCAACAGCAACGTTCGTCGTACCTTAGTCTCATTTTAATATTGGGACTTATTTCCATGCTTATGCCATTGGCTATAGATATGTATTTGCCAAGCTTACCTACTATTGCGCAAGATTTTGGTGTGCCTAGCGGTAAAGTGCAAATGACATTAAGTATCTATATTTTTGGTTTTGCTATTGGGCAATTAGTTTATGGTCCTATGGCGGATAGTTTGGGACGTAAGCCTGTCATTTTGGGCGGTGTGATTGTTTTTGCTTTTGCCTCTAGTGCATGTGCATTATCTGAATCTATTGATATGCTAATTGGTATGCGTTTTCTCCATGGCTTTGCGGCAGCCGCTGCGAGTGTGGTTATTAATGCATTAATGAGAGATATGTTCTCTAGAGATGATTTCTCTAGAAGTATGTCTTTCGTTGCATTAGTGATGACGATTGCGCCTTTATTAGCACCATTACTGGGTGCTTGGGTGATGAATTGGTTTTCATGGCATGCTATTTTTTGGAGTATTGCGATAGCCGCTGTGATTGCAGGTGCATTAATTGCGTTTTATATTCCTGAAACCTTACCCAAAGAGCGTCGTCAGCGCTTTAGCTTAAGAGTAACATTTAGCCAATTTATTAGTTTATTTAGAACTCGTCGTGTTCTTTGTTATATTCTGGCATCCGGTTTTTCTTTTGCCGGCATGTTCTCATTTCTGAGTGCAGGGCCTTTTGTTTATATCGAATTACACGGTATCCCATTCGATCAATTTGGCTTGTACTTTGGTTTTAATATTATCTTTTTAATTATCATGACAAGCATAAATGGGCGATATGTTCGTCGATTTGGTGCGTTGAAGATGTTGCGTTTAGGGCTAACTATTCAATGTATTATGGGGATCTTTTTACTATTAGTTGTTGCCCTTAATTTACATTTCTATTATCTCGTTGTGGGAGTAGCGATGTATGTTGGTGGTATTGCAATGATCACATCAAACGCTATGGCTGTTATCCTTGATGATTATCCTCATATGGCAGGGACGGTTTCTTCTTTGGCAGGAACTGTGCGTTTTGGTGTTGGGGCTTTAGTTGGAACGGCTATTGCTATGTTTCCAGCAAAATCAGAATGGCCAATGGTAAGTGCTATGGCTTTTTGTGTGCTATTTGCTATGGGCTTTATTTTACTTGCACGTCGTTACAAATAAGAATATCACGCTATAAATAAGAGATATTTATAGCGTGCTTCTCCTTTTTCTCCTTTACTCCCACTGAATAAGCCACATTTTCCTCTGCTGTACTTTATGAATCGTTTCAAATTAGTATGCTTTTTTGATTTGAATCAATACTCAATGTTGTTGTTTTGTTAAATTAAGTGAAATTTATTTTAATAATCATCTATTATTGTTTTGTTGGTATGAAGCATAGTGATAAAAATTGATGAATTGTTTTACTTGAATGCGTAATATTTTATACAATTATTTTATATAGTTGATAAAATGTTAAAAAAATGAAAGAATAATTGAAGAGATTAATCATCGTAGAAATGAATACGTACAAACACTAAACTAGATAAATGGTTTGATACGTCTCTTCGCTTTTTTTGTAAAATAATTGTAATAATTATGTTTTATGATTAGCAAGGTTTTAATATGACGTGTGAGCAAGTCAGTTCAAACTCGTATTGATGATGTATTAAATTAACGTGTTGATGAAACAGGATTGATTTGTGGATAATGTACAACTTTCGGTAGTTCATAAGCTGCCGCTGAGTTATCGGTGGCTAGCAGGCTTTGCAGGTACAAGAGTAGAGATACTGCCTGAAAATGATGCTGGAAAGCAAAATACACTGATTGGCTTAAAATTATTAAGTCATGATGGTATGACACTGGATGAAGCAATACAGAATTTGCGTCAGTATCTGAGTAATCTCCATATTGATAGTGTTGTGATCGAGTGGGATGGCGTGCCATGCCTTTTCTTATGTAGTGATGATGAATGTGCTGCGTTGTGTTGCTTGAAGAATGCAGGTGTTGCCATTGCTGAGCCTTTTCCAACGGCGTACTCTTATTTATAACATTACCTATCATTATAAAACTGACGTGATGATTGTGTGATTTACAAAATGATTAAAGAACACAAAAAAGCCTCATTTATTTGATAATGAGGCTTTTTATTTGCAATAAGATATAAGGGAATTAGTTATCTTAATACACTTTTTGAAAAGTTGTTCTCAGCAAGGGTTGCATCATTATTTTCTATAACACGTCTTGCCGCGTAAAAACGTTTATTCCAGTAGACATTAGACATTTCTGACACCGTCACCCCGTTGCTGGTGGATGCGTGTACAAATTTATCATTTCCTATATAAATACCAACATGGCGCATAGTACGGCCTGTCTTAAATAGAACTAAATCACCTGCTTGTAATTTTGATTTGTTAACCTGAGTACCTGAGAATTGTTGGTCTGAGGTTGAGCGAGGTAGTTCTACACCGAATTGGTCAAGGAAGGTTCTTTGTACAAAGGCAGAGCAATCGATGCCTTTTTTAGTATCTCCACCTAAGCGATAAGCGACGCCTTTCCAGTCTGCATATTGGTCAAGTATCTTAGATTTTATATCGAGATTCTTCACCAATGATTCAAATTCATCTTGAGATGCTTGGGAAATAGAAGTGCTTGATGATGTATTAAGTGGGGTAGTGCTTGAATTCGCTAAGCGTGAATTTGCGTTCTGTGAGCTACAGGCCGATAGCGTAGCTACAACAATGAACGCCGGTATGAGCTTAAGCATTCTCATATACGGTTTTGTTCTCATTGTGACAGATTTCCCTTACATCCTTACGTGCAGAAGTGCACCTGAATTATTCACCAAATAACCAGAGAATATAGTGTAATTTAACTCTGGCAACCCTATTTCGCGAAAAACGTGCTCTAAAGCACGTAAATATCCACATTAAACAATAAATAATGAGGAAACCAGAAAAGTGTACAGAAAGAGGCGTTAAATGGCGAGAGAAAAGAGGTTTAATTTACAAAACATTAGATAATAAAGTGCTAATACTTAAAATAGATCTCATTTGTCATCATAATATCATTCAAATGTCAAAAAATGACCAAAAGAATAAGTGCCATTATGTTTGCACTTATTCTTTTTTAATTAATCTGAGGTGTTTTTTCTTTTATTTTTTAAAAGGAAGATATTTTTCTAATTGTCTGACAATAACATCCGATAATGGTGTGATTAATAACCAACTTGTTGTGATTAAAGTTAAAGAAATAGAACCAACTAATATATCAGAAGCCCAATGTGCGCCAGCCATTACTCGCGGTAATGCGAACACAACGGTAATAAGCAGTGCCCATAAGAAAGCGCGGAATGAAAGATAACGTAATATAAAGCTACAAAAGATAAGTAACATTAAGCCATGATCGCCAGGAAAGCTGTCACCAGAGGCATCTTTTGTTGGAATGCCAGTCACAACTCCCACTCTATGTGCATCTTGAAAATAAAGTGTTGGGCTGGGTCTTTCTATTGGAATATTTTGTCCAATTTGATTAATCAGTACAGCGCTGATTACCATCACTAATCCTACAATTATAAGATGGCGTTTACCGTTATAATCTTTTTGACGAAAAGTATTGTAATAAAGTACGCCCATAGCTAACAAAATGACTAAATCAAATTTTCTATTATTAACGTAAGCAACAAAAGTCGCGAAAAAAGTATCAGGCAAAATATGTTGATTAAAATAATAAAAAATATGGGTGTCTATTGATAGCCAAAATCCATGTTGTGCTGGAAGATACCAAGAGAGGAAAATAATGATGCTCACAAGGTTAAGTAGAAAAATAGCGAGAGCTTTTTGGTGAAAATTAGAAAGTTTCATAATAATTAAATAACAAATTTCACATTTTTTTGGTGATCTAGATCACAATAAATTTAAGTTTGATTATAGGACTATAGTCAAAATAAAAAAATATATCTTTGCAATTTATTGCTTGGATAAATGTTACCTATTTATTTCATTTTTGTTATCCCTATTCGTTCTCACTTAACTTAAATTTATAGTGTTTTTTTTTGGTAGTCTTAATTTGAGCATTCTATAATTTTTTTCTATTCTTTTATTAAAGATAAAAATTAAATAAATAAAGTAACAAGCCGATATTAGTTATGACTTTAATAACATATTGGCTTGTCAGATTTCTACGCACAATAATCAGAGGAGATCAGTTTTGAAGAAGCTTTATATTGCAGCTATGTGCTTACCTTTATTATTAAGTGCACCTTCTTTTGGTAAGGAAAATAAAGTTATAGGCTCCGGAATAATCACTTTTGTTGGTGCGATTGTTGAAGGTAATTGTTTAATGGATACAGATAAAAACACTTTTAAAACAAAGTGTTGGAATGGCAGTGAAATGCAGGAATCTCAATATCAGTTAGAAAGGAATAAACAATTTAGCTCGAAATTGATTAACAACAAAGGTTCTATGGATATTAAGTGGATTAATGACAATTTAGCTATAATGAATATTGTTTATAATTAATTACACAAGAATAGAATAATAACAATAATTGTATTTATTAAATAAAATTTTAATGATTTTATAAAACAGTTATTAAAGTTACAAATATTTGACTTAAGTTTGATCAACGTTGATTTCTTATTTATAAATACCGAACAATTATATTTGATAGACATCAAATATTCTTCTTATGTCTATATGAATGTCATATTTTATTGCTATGATGAAAATATGTCGGGTGGGTGTGATCCTCATACCTACTAGCGCAAACAAGAAGTGAGGTCGTTATGAGAAAATATCTGACCGTAGTATGCAGTCTTCTCGTTTCCAGTTCGATATCATTAGCTTGGGCATCTGATCCCATTCAAACAACAGGGCAGATTTATCTGCGGGGTGCGATTGTTGATCCTGCATGTGAAATGAATTTCACTTTAGATAAAGCTGAATATCAGTGTTACAAACACAACAAAGTGTTTACATCTACTCAATCCATTGTTCCTGCTTCTTTTGATAAATCCCAACAAATAATAATTTTGCCTCAAGATATGGGCAAAGCTGAGATCCGTTGGATGGATAATACGCAAAAAAATGGTGTTATTGACGTTCAATACTTTTAAAGCATCAATGGGTTGTAGAGAAAAGTAACCAAGATAAACAAGTCAAATAATCGTTTGTCACATTGGGTTTCTTACGATTATCTGACCTATTTAGAGCAACATTAGCAATACGCTAATGAGTAGATGTTTTGACTATTAATTTTAGTCAGCTCGTCCCATATAGCGACGTTCAGCAATATGGATACGCACTTTATCGCCAGTAGAAAGATACTCAGGGACCTGAATAACTAATCCTGTAGGTAATGTTGCTGGTTTAGTACGCGCACTTGCTGACGCACCTTTAATACCTGGAACAGTTTCAACAATTTCCATATCAACAGTTTGTGGCAGTTCTAATGCTAAAACCTGACCATCCATTGTTAATACTTGCATTCCCGCTAAGCCTTCCTCAGGAATAAACAGTAATTCGTCTTCGATTTGATCTTTTTTGAAGGTATAAGGAGTGTAATCTTCGTTGTCCATAAAGATATACTCATCACCATCAATGTAAGAAAAGCTAACAGCACGACGAGTTAAGTTGATGGTATCAACCATATCATCGCCTTTAAAACGCTCTTCTACTTTTTGGCCTGTACGAATATCGGTAAAACGCATTTTATACAGAGTACTTGCGCCTCGAGCACTGGGTGCTTGAATGTCGATATCTTTTACCAGTAATAATTTGTTGTTATAACTAACAGCCATACCACGTTTAATTTCATTGGCTTTTGCCATATAAAACCTTCCATTAAATAACATTGACGATAATGGCGACAAAATTACTCGCAGTGCAGAAACTTGGCAAGTTATTCACGCAATTTTTTATAAGATTTGATGAAAAAATAAAGCCAGCAATGCTGGCTTTTAGTGAAGTGATTAGCGGTAGATAGGAAGAAGATTAAAGTTTGCTAAAATATGTGCGCTAGCATTGACGATACCGAATAAAATAACAAATCCAATCATAAACATACCACCAGGCGCTTTAAAACTCTGACCTTGATGGCGTTGGCGACTGGCCTTTGCCATTAAGGCTGGAATAATTGCTGCCCAAATAGTCGCTGCGAGTCCTGCAAATCCAATAGCATATAAGAAACCATCAGGAAAAATAATGGCTAAAATAGTCGGTGGTATAAATGTCACTAGTGCAGATTTAAATCGACCACTTCCTGTATTGGAAAATTTAAAGAAGTCCGCTAAGTAATCGAATAATCCTAATGAAACTCCTAAGAATGAGCTTGCTAATGCCATATAAGAGAACAAATCTAGTAACAGTGATACAGTAGTATTGGCCGTTGTTGAACGCATTTGTGCTAGTAAATTACCAATATTCCCACCATCAGCAATGACTTGCTTGAATCCTTCACGAGGAATATTACCTTGTACAACAAACTGCCATAAAATATAAATTGCTAGTGAAATCAGTGTACCAATCAACAAGCTTTTCATGACGGCTTTGCCATCTTTACGGTAATACGTTACTAAGCCTGGGATATTGCCATGATAACCAAATGAGGTCAGTAAGTAAGGGAGTGCGGCTAAAGCATAGGGTAAATAACTCGCATTACTTTCATTTGTATTAAACAACACAGGCATTTTTACTTCTGTAAATAATCCACCAATGGCTAATACAAAGGCAATTACCATCCCGCCAATTAAAATGGTGCTTAATCTATCCACTGCGCGCGTTGATAACCAAACAAAGAAAGCAACAATTAATGCAAAGACTAAGCCCGCAATAGCTTGCGATACACTGATGATGCCTGCAAAATTTTGTACGATAATGGAGCTACCCGCAGAAATATAAGCGTAAGTTAAAATATAAAGAACAAACGCAATGGAAAGCCCATTAATAGTGCTCCAGCCTTTTCCTAATAGATCTTTAGTGATGGTGTGAAAACTTGAACCTAGAGGATAATGAAGATTCACTTCTAAGATCATTAATCCCGACATAAATAGGCAAAACCAAGTATAAATTAATAGAAAAATAGACCCGGTAAACCAGACACCGGAAGTCACAATCGGAATGGAAAACATGCCTGCACCGACAGCGGTGCCTGCAATGATCATTGCGCCACCAAGTATGGACGGACGCTTTGTTATTGATGTGACTTCTGACATAAGATGTCCTTATTAAATTGACTCAATGTACTAGCTTGATGGTGTAAAGAATACACGTTTGTATTCAGAGTGTAAATAGAGGTTATTGTGCTTTATAAAAGAAAAAAGTGAGTGAAAATAATACAGTAGAAGGAGGCGATTATATAAATCAATAGATTAGTGTAAGCATTATCAGAAATGATAAAGAAATCGAGAATTAAATAAGTAGTTTTTTAAGCAAGATTAAACGTTGAAACCATTATTCTGAACAAAAAACATTCAGAATAATGAAGGTGATAGATGGGTTACAATTAGCTTTGGTAAAACTGTTTGTTTTTCCATAATGCAATGGAATTACGGCTGGCTTCAAAATGAGGTTCAGGTAAATCATTCGGTGAACACCAGCGGATCTCAGAACATTTGTCTGGCTCCATTAATTTAGGCTCATCGCCTTGGTATTGTGCAATCATGCAAATAGAAACAGTGTGTTTACCTTCTAATTGGTAAGTTTCTAAATTATTACTAATGCCAATTACTTTAGGTGATGTAATAGCTATGCCAATTTCTTCTTTTATTTCGCGAATGGCGCATTGTTCAAAGGTTTCACCATCATCGACATGACCACCAAAAATTGACCAATAAGGTGCGTGTGTTCCACAGCGTTTTCCTAATAAGACTTCACCTTTTTCATTTACAATAATCACGCCAACACCGACCACGACTGACATTCTAAGCTCCTTATTTTTTATATAGTTATTGATAACGGATAGATAAGTCATTTTTTATGAGCATTATTGTCCTTGGAGAAGAGTGAGAGTCAAGAAGAACCGATGCAATTTCACTGAACTTAAGGTTAATTAATGCTATATATAGCCCCTAAATATTCATAATAAAAACGATTGGAGAGTAAAGGCATGAGTCGCCGTGTCGCTACGATCACTTTAAACCCTGCCTATGATCTTGTTGGTGCTTGCTCCGCAATTGACGTAGGTGGTGTTAATTTAGTCCGAACAGCTGGGCTTAATCCCGCGGGGAAAGGTAATAATGTCGCGAAAGTCTTACGTGATTTAGGGGTAGATATTACTGTCAGCGGATTTATGGGACGCGAAAATCAAGAAGAGTTTCAGCATTTTTTTAGTGAAAATGGGATGGCTAACCGCTTTTATCTGGTATCTGGCCGTACACGCATTAATGTGAAATTGACTGAGGGAAAAGGGCTGGTTACTGATTTTAATTTTTCAGGGTTTACGGTATCACCACAAGATTGGCAGCGCTTTGCAACAGACTCACTTAATTGGCTGGGGCATTTTGATATGGTAGTTGTTAGTGGCAGCCTACCTAATGGTGTTGACCCTGAAGCCTTTACACAGTGGATGATTAAATTAAGACAGTTGTGTCCTTGTATTATTTTTGATAGTAGTCGTGATGCACTAGTGGCGGGGTTAAAAGCCGCACCTTGGTTAATAAAACCAAACCATCGGGAGTTAGAAGCCTGGGTTGGACATTCACTGACTGAAATGACAGATATTATTAAAGCAGCGCATCAATTGAGGGATAAAGGCATTGCACATGTTGTTATTTCATTAGGTGAAAGGGGAGCATTATGGGTAAATGCTTCTGGTGCTTGGCTAGCTAAACCACCGTATTGTGATGTAGTAAGCACTGTGGGAGCCGGTGATTCAATGGTTGCAGGATTAGTTTACGGTTTATTAATGAGCCAAACTAGCGAACATACGCTGCGTTTAGCAACGGCCATTTCTGCGTTATCTGTGAGTCAGCCTGATGTAGGAATTAAAGATAGAAGCCAACTTGCTCAGATGATGACTAAAATTGAATTAACACCAATTAAATAATGCCATTTGCGGTTTATTTTGGGATAAACCGCAAAGAATACCAAATTTAGGCTTGTTGTGATTTTAACCAAGCGATTTCATCAGGCCAAATATCAGGGTTAATAGTTTCTAAAATTAATGGAATACTGTCAAAACGTGCATCTTGCATAATATAACTGAAAGGAACTTTGCCAATATTGCCTTCACCTAAGCTATGGTGACGGTCAACTCGACTTGCTAATTCACTTTTAGCGTCGTTTAAGTGCATTGCTTTTAAGTATTGAAAGCCGACTATTTTTTCAAACTCAGCAAAGGTTTTTTCACACTCTTCACGGGTTCTTAGATCATAACCAGCAGCGAAGGTGTGACAAGTATCAATACAAACGCCAACGCGAGATTTATCTTCAACACCATCAATAATCGCCGCAAGATGTTCGAAACGATAACCCAAATTAGTACCTTGGCCAGCTGTATTTTCAATAACAGCGGTAACATTTTTTGTTTTTTCTAAAGTGATGTTAATTGACTGAGCTATTTTTTGTAAGCATTTATCAACATCAATTTTATTTAAGTGGCTACCAGGATGAAAATTAAGTAGTTCAATGCCAAGTTGTTCACAACGTTGCATTTCATCTAAAAAAGCGTCTCTCGATTTTTCAAGCGCTTCTTCTTCAGGATGGCCTAAATTAATTAGATAACTGTCATGGGGTAAAATTTGAGAAGGGCCATAACCATAAAGTTCACAGTTCTTTTTAAATTTATCAATGACTTCTGTGGATAATGGAGCGGCTTTCCACTGGCGCTGGTTTTTAGTAAAAAGAGCAAACGCAGTAGCTTTGATTTCATGTGCGCGTAATACCGCCTGATCGACGCCACCAGCAGCACTGACATGTGCGCCAACAAATTTCATTACTTCTCTCCTTAGATTTATTTCACACCACGATAACAAACATACAAGCGTATAACATCATATTGAGATAATAAAAGCAAAAAAGCGCAACTAAAAAGTTGCGCAATAATAAAAAATACTTCTCAAGGCGAAAATTTAAGGGGAGGGTAATTTTTATCGATATTCCTATTAAGACATCAGCACATTTTGAATAAAGATATTAATTATCGCACCACCAAGGGTTAACCAGAAAAATAAGAATAAAGCTAACAATAATGGTTTGATACCGGCTTGTCGAATAGCGCTAATATGCGTTGTTAAACCTAATGCCACCATTGCCATTGCTAATAAAATGGTATCGATAGTCACAATGTAACTAACAATAGACGCTGGAATTAAATTTAAAGAATTGAAACCAGCCATTAAAATAAAGAATACGGCGAACCAGGGAATAGTGATTGGACTTTTTTCAGTAGTTTGTGCGTCATTGTTTGCCTTACTTTTCTTTTTACTTAAATAAGTTGAAAGAATAATTAAGAATGGTGCCAGCATCATTACGCGGATCATTTTACTAATAACGGCTGCATTTTCAGCGTCAGGGCTAATTGAGTGTCCTACGGCAACGACTTGAGCCACTTCATGAATTGTTGAACCTGAAAAAATACCAAAAGTTTCTTCTGTAAATGGTAACCAGCCTGCAAATGCATTTAAATGATAGAACCAAGGATAAAGAAAAATACCAATAGTCCCAAAAATCACAACCGTAGACACCGCAACCGCTACTTGGCTTGCTTGTGCTTTGACAACCGGCTCTGTTGCCATAACAGCCGCCGCACCACAAATACTACTACCAGCACCAATTAAAATCACCGTTTGTTCATCTAGCCCAAAATATTTTCGACCGATCCACATTGCAATAAGAAAAGTCGATGTCAGCATAATTGCATCTATAATTAAACCGGTTGAACCCACATCGGCAATTTGCTGAAACGTCAGTCTGAAGCCATACAAAATAATACCTGTGCGTAATAAATAGTGTTTGGCGAATTTGACGCCTTCATCACTATAGGGTTTTGCAACAGGGTAAAGCGTATTACCAATAATAATACCGAATAAGATCGCCAGCGTTAATGCACCTAAACCCATGTTAGAAAACCACGGGATATCACCAATATAAATAGCAAGCGCAGTTAATACGCCTGTTAATAATAAACCAGGGAGCCAGCGATAAATTGGAGTAACATATTTTTTCGCCAATGTAATAGGTTGACTTTGCTCTGACATAGAAAAACCTTGCTTATATGAATTTTGCATAAGCATATAACAACCAATCTTATTTATTAAACTCATTATTTTTATAATAATAACCAGTAAAACTAATATAGGTGTATTTTCTTAAATGTGCTTGGTATGTTACTGGTTTGTGGATAGTATGTTATTACAATGATGGCTCAAAGGTGGAATGGACATGCGAATTACGTTGCGGCAACTGGAAGTCTTTACTGAAGTTCTTAAAAGTGGTTCTACAACGCAAGCATCACAACAGCTTGCTCTATCTCAATCTGCTGTCAGTGCTTCTTTAACTGATCTAGAAAGCCAATTAGGAGTACAGCTTTTTGATAGGGTGGGAAAACGTCTTGTTACGAATGAACATGGTCGATTACTTTATCCCAGAGCATTATCTTTACTTGAACGTGCAATCGAAATTGAACAACTATTTCAGGCTGGAAATGGAGCTTTACGTATTGCTGCTAGTACCACAATAGGTAATTACATTCTTCCAAAAATGCTGGGTAATTTTCATCGTAATTACCCAGATATTCCATTAGAAATGAGCATTGGTAATACAGAAGAAGTCGTTAAGCTCGTGAGTGAGTTCCGGGTTGATTTAGGATTAATTGAAGGTGCTTGTCAAAGTTCTGAGTTAATTAGCCAAAAATGGCTTCTAGATGAAATGGTCATTTTTTGCTCACCAGATCATCCCTTAGCTAAAGCAACAAAAGTGACTTTAGCTGATTTACAATCAGCACCTTGGATCTTACGAGAAAATGGTTCAGGAACTCGAGATGTTCTTAATCATCTTCTTTTTGCTTCTTTGCCAGGCTATCGCATTGAAATGGAGTTAGGTAATTCAGAAGCGATAAAACACGCAGTTATGTATGAAATGGGTATCAGTTGTTTATCTCGTCGAGTTATTGAGGAACAGATTAATAACGGTTCATTAAAAGAGATAAAAGTAGAAGGGTTGGCATTACAACGTACCCTATATCTGGTGTATCACCGCCAAAAACATGTCTCTGATGCACTGAAAAAACTGCTGACATATTGTAATGCTGAACACTTAATCAGCAATTTTTCATAAATTGCTAATAATTGACGCCCGATTATGAAGGTATCTTATAATCATGGATCCTTGCTATTCACGAACGACAGATTTGCTACAATCCTCGTCAGAAAAGTGAATATAAAAGTGGAATGTTATGTCAGAACAACAAAAAAGTACTGCTAAGTCGGGCGCAGTACAGCAGACTTTGCGCCGAGAATTAAAGGCGCGGCATTTAGCGATGATCGCTATTGGTGGTTCAATTGGTACAGGACTTTTTGTCGCATCAGGGGCTACGGTTGCTCAAGCAGGGCCTGGTGGGGCATTACTCTCTTATGCTTTAATTGGGCTGATGGTCTATTTTCTAATGACAAGCCTTGGTGAGTTAGCCGCATTTATGCCCGTATCCGGCTCTTTCTCAACTTACGGTTCTAAGTATGTAGAAGAAGGCTTTGGTTTCGCATTAGGTTGGAACTATTGGTACAACTGGGCAGTTACCATTGCAGTTGACCTTGTTGCTGCACAATTAGTCATGCTCTATTGGTTCCCTGATGTTGATGGTTGGATCTGGAGTGCTCTATTCCTTGGCGTTATATTCTTGCTTAACTATATCTCTGTAAAAGGATTTGGTGAGGCTGAATATTGGTTCTCTTTGATCAAAGTTTCCACCGTGATTATCTTTATTATTGTAGGTATTGCGATGATCACTGGCATTATGAAAGGAGCTGAAAACGCAGGTTGGCATAACTGGGAAATTGGTGATGCACCTTTTGCGGGTGGATTTGCGGCCATGATTGGTGTCGCTATGATTGTTGGTTTCTCATTCCAAGGTACAGAGTTAATTGGTATCGCGGCGGGAGAATCTAAAGATCCAGCTAAAAACATTCCAAAGGCTGTGCGTAAAGTTTTTTGGCGTATTTTGCTGTTTTATATCTTTGCTATTTTAATCATTAGCTTAATTATTCCTTATACTGATCCAAGTTTATTACGTAATGATGTTGGCGATATCAGCGTTAGCCCATTCACGTTAGTCTTTAAAAATGCAGGATTATTGTCTGCTGCTGCAATTATGAATGCCGTAATTTTAACGGCGGTTCTTTCTGCGGGTAACTCAGGTATGTATGCCTCAACTCGGATGCTATTTACACTAGCAAGAGAAGGCAAAGCGCCAAAATGCTTTGGTAAATTGTCTAAAAATGGTGTGCCACGTAACGCACTTTATGCAACAACCGTTGTTGCAGGTCTGTGTTTCTTAAGCTCAATGTATGGAAACCAAACTGTCTACTTGTGGTTATTAAACACCTCAGGGATGACAGGATTTATTGCATGGTTAGGCATTGCAATTAGTCATTATCGTTTCCGTAAAGGTTATGTAGCACAAGGGCGTGATTTAAATGATTTACCTTATCGCTCGGGTTTCTTCCCAATTGGTCCAATTTTTGCCTTTGTACTGTGTTTAATTATTACATTAGGTCAAAATTACCAAGCATTTTTGGAAGATACAATTGATTGGTATGGTGCTATTGCAACGTATATTGGTATCCCATTATTCTTGTTAATCTGGTTTACTTATAAAATTGTGAAGAAAACCCGTTTTATTCGTTATAACGAAATGGAATTTCCAACACATATTGCGAATAAAAAATAACCGATAATTCAATATATTAAAACGCCTGTTTTGTGATTTAGTTCACATTAAAACAGGCGTTTTTTTATTTTTCAATCTAACCATTATAGAAAATATACAAAATCCTCAATTATATTGGCAATCGCATTGATAATTATTATTATTTGCTTTATTGTTATCGCGTGATTTATTGGCTGATAAATAAAATAGCGGCGCTATTGATTGTAAATAATATGCTTAATGTAATAAGTCTGATCATTGTTAGTCCTTCTATTGCTCATTATAGCAGACCTGTCACTCAGCATAGTATAATAAATTACATAACGAATATGTTTCACCGTATAATGATTTGGCGACTCATTTCTTTGTTAGATAAATAGTCCCTGATTGATAATTTGCTCCATGCAATAAAAAGCATTTGATGAGTTGTACGGTATGCTTTTTCCAACGTAAAACGCAGGTAAAAAGCAGAAGAACGTAAAAAAAGACTAGGTACAACAATTGATATGAGCATTATGCCAGAGCGACTTACCACAGAAGAACAAGCAAAAAGTACATCAGATAATGTAAAGGTACATTATCGAAAAATGATGAATAAACGCATGTTATGGTTAGGCGTAATTGTTTTAATTATTTGTGGTTCGGTGGTGTTAGATTTCACCATGGGACCTTCAGGTTTATCACTGGATAAATTATTAACAACACTTTTTCAGCCTGAGCTTGTTGATGCAGGTTCAAGAGTAATTGTATGGGATATTCGCTTACCTTATGCCTTAATGGCAGTGGTGGTAGGTATGTCGCTAGGGTTAGCAGGTGCAGAAATGCAGACCATTTTAAATAACCCTTTAGCAAGCCCATTTACATTAGGTTTATCAAATGCGGCATCATTTGGTGCGGCATTAGCCATTGTGCTCGGTATTGGTATTCCTGGCATTCCTGATCAATGGTTTATTTCAGCCAATGCATTTCTTTTTGCATTGTTATCAGCCTTGTTATTGGATGGAATTACACGTTGGACTCGTGTTCCGACATCAGGTGTTGTGCTTTTTGGTATTGCCATGGTGTTTACTTTCAACGCATTGGTTTCAATGATGCAATTTATTGCGACAGAAGATACTCTTCAAGGACTTGTTTTCTGGACTATGGGAAGTTTAGCGCGTGCAACATGGATAAAACTTGGGGTTATGGCTGGGGCTTTCGCTGTCATTATAGTGATTTCATGGCTAAGTTCATGGAAACTAACCGCATTACGATTAGGTGAAGACAGGGCGATTAGCTTTGGTATTAATGTAAAACGCTTAAGATTAGGCTCATTACTGCGGATCAGTATTTTAACGGCACTGGCGGTTGCTTTTGTTGGACCAATTGCTTTTATTGGGTTAGTTGCACCTCATATTGCCCGTATGATGTTTGGTGAAGATCATCGTTTCTATTTACCAGCAAGCGCATTAATCGGTGCTTTAGTTTTATCATTGGCGTCGATTGCATCTAAAAATTTAATACCTGGTGTTATTATTCCTGTTGGTATTGTGACATCGCTGGTGGGTGTGCCATTTTTCCTCAGCATGATTTTACGTCATAGAGGGAATATCTAATGATTGAAGGATTAAAAATTCAAGATTTTAGCGCTGGTTATGCTAAACATCTCATCATTAAGGCACTTGATATTGAGCCATTACCTAAAGGAAAGGTCACCGTACTATTGGGGCCAAATGGGAGTGGAAAATCAACATTATTAAGAGCATTGGCTGGATTAAATAAATCATCAGGTGTTATCAGTTTAGATGGAAACGATCTGGCGTCGATGAATTTTGCACAACGTGCCCAAAATGTCGTCTATTTGCCACAAACATTACCAGCAGGTGTTCATTTACATGTTTTAGAATCCATTATTGTGGCGCAGCGTGCTTCTGGTGGATTACATAATGAACATAGTGAAGCTCAGGTAATGCATTTATTACGTCAATTAGGTATTGAGCATTTAGCGTTACGTTATTTAGATGAATTGTCAGGTGGTCAAAAACAATTAGTTGGGCTTGCACAATCATTGATTAGACAACCCTCTTTATTATTATTGGACGAGCCATTAAGCGCATTAGATCTTAATTACCAATATCATGTAATGGATTTAGTTGCTAAAGAAACACACCGTAGAAATATTATTACTGTCGTTGTTGTCCACGATATTAATATAGCCTTACGACATGGTGAACATATATTAATGTTAAAGCAAGGGCAATTAATTGCGCAAGGTGCACCAGATAAAGTTATTACAGCACAAAGCCTTGCTGATGTTTATGGCGTTCAAGGTCGATTGGAATATTGTTCACAAGGAATACCTCAAATTATTATTGATGGTTTAGTGGATAAATTATAGAGAAGTAAAAAAGAAAAAAGTAAATATAGGGATGCAGTAAATAGGGATATAAAAATAATATTAAAATAACTAAGGGTAACTAAATTTTATTTGTTACCTTAATTTCTGAGCAATTGTCGATCTGTCCATCTATATAAAATGTAAAGAATATATATTCTTGGAGAATCGGGAATGGTAGTGTTAAATAAAAATAAAATCGCGCTTGGCGTTGTTGCTGCTATTGCATCAAGTTTTGTAATGACTGCAACAGCTGAAAATGTAGAAAAACTACTTGTTACAACTGCTTCTGGGTTTAAACAAACGGTTGAAGATGCGCCTGCGTCAGTTTCTGTTGTTACACGTGAACAATTAGAAACTAAGTCTTATCGTGACGTGACTGATGCGCTAAAAGACGTTCCTGGCGTATTAGTAACAGGTGGTGGAAGTAGTTCTGATATTAGTATTCGTGGTATGGATGCAAAATATACCATGATCTTGGTTGATGGTAAGCGTGTTGCATCGCGTGAGACGCGTCCTAATAGTGATAACTCGGGTATTGAACAAGGCTGGTTACCGCCTTTACCTGCCATTGAACGCATTGAAGTTGTACGTGGCCCAATGTCTTCTTTATATGGCTCTGATGCAATGGGTGGGGTTATCAATATTATTACCCGCAAAGCGCAAAAAGAGTGGAACTTTAGTTTACGTGCAGACAGCACTATCACAGAGCGTAAAGATTCAGGTAACACTAATCAAGGCAGTTTTTATGCGGGTGGTCCATTAATTGATAATGTGTTGGGCTTGAAAATTCAAGGTCAATATTCACATCGTAGCGAAGACAAAATTGTGAATGGCTATAACCGTCAGATCACAGCAACAGGTGGTGGTACTTTAAGTTGGACGCCTGATGAGCAGAACACGATTGATTTTGAATTTAAAAAAGATAATCAACATCGTGACTCTCGCGTGTGGCATTCTAAATCAGGAGCACCTAGTCGAGGAAAAGCCCCTGAAAGTAGTTTTACTGACTATGAACTGACACATTATGCACTTACTCATGATGGTGTTTATGACTTTGGTACGATGAATACTTATGTTCAGCGTGATGAAAGCCGTAATCCATCCCGTAAAATGGATTATGACGACACAACAGTACGTAATCAGACAGTTTTAATGTTCGGTGATCATACCTTAAGTGTTGGTGCCCAGTATCGTTATGAAGAATTAAAAGATGAAGGGAATAAACTTAAAGGTAGCAATAAATTAGACCGTTATAGTTGGGCACTATTTGCTGAAGATGAATGGGCGATGACCAATGATTTCGCTTTAACGGGCGGTTTGCGTATGGATAAAGATGAAAACTTTGGTACACACTGGACACCTCGTGTTTACGGAGTCTGGCATCTTGCTGACGAGTGGACATTAAAAGGTGGGGTATCTACCGGTTATCGTTCACCTGATTTACGTCAAGCAACAGCATCATGGGGACAAGGTACGGGTGGTGGTAACTATGATGCGGTTATTTATGGTAATCCAAGCTTAAAACCTGAAAAATCAGTTACCGAAGAAATCTCGATTATTTGGGATAACCGTGAAAACCTGACAGCAAGTTTTGGTCTGTTCAATACCGACTTTAAAGATAAGATCATGGAAGAGCGTCGTTGTGATAGCCGTACCAATAAAGACGGCTCTA
The DNA here is from genome assembly GCF_011045815.1 of Proteus vulgaris. Classification (GTDB taxonomy): domain Bacteria; phylum Pseudomonadota; class Gammaproteobacteria; order Enterobacterales; family Enterobacteriaceae; genus Proteus; species Proteus vulgaris_B. Next base: position 1,514,220 of record NZ_CP047344.1, read on the forward strand.
AAATGACGGATCTACGTGATTGTACATTAGCAGATGGTGTCGGAAATAGTGGTGGCCCTTATGACTTTGTAAGCGATAGAACGAACGTAGATAAAGCTAATATGCGTGGTATTGAAGCCACCTTTAACTGGACAATATCACCAGAGTGGAATTTAGCGGCTAACTATACTTTTACAGATACTGAACAAAAAAGTGGTGATTTCAAAGGTAAGCCATTAAATAAACAGCCACGTCATATGGCTAATGCAACTTTAAACTGGGAAACAACGCCAGAAATGGAAACATGGGCGCGTATTAACTTCCGTGGTAAAACCTCTGATTACTTATCACGCACCTCTATGTCACATGGTACGCCTTCTTATGCATTTGTTGATATTGGTACCAGCTATAGCTTAACCAAGCAATTAAATGTGATTGGTGGTGTTTACAATGTGTTAGATCGTCGTATTGACCAAGAACATTTTAATACTACATTAGAAGGTCGTCGTTACAATATTGGTCTGAACTATAACTTCTAATTAATTACCCCTCAGTTTGTGTCATTAAGACTCCACTTGTGGAGTCTTTTTTTATCTCTTATTTTCTTTTATTTGCTCAGAATTAATACTGGAAAGTTTAAATGTTGAGGTCTATATTTAGCTCAATAAATTATCTTATCGATCGCTTTATTCTGATTACCAGATTGTTATTTCTACGTATTATTTATCGTTTGTCCTTAATTTGTTTACTTACATTTTTATTGTGCGAAATAACCCTATAAAAAATAGATGTTTTTTATTAAAAAATGTTTTATTTGAAAAATGGCAATGGATTTTAACAAAACCATATCATTAGTCTTATTAATGTATTTTAAATGCTTTATTTTGATGATTTGATATTGATGGTAAATTTAAATTCGCTCTTAGTCTTATTTATCAATTGGTTGTATGTGTGTTTTTTTTATTGTTATGCTATTTTTTTAAATGTTTGCATTTCAATATTTGTGATAAAAGCACGAACATTGTTAATTAAATGTGGCGTTATATGTTGACTTAGTTTGCGAATTGAAAAGATCGTAAAAAAAGAGGGCTTTTTGATGAAAATGTATTGCTATTTAAGTCTGAGACGTGCAAAATGCGCCCACTAAAAATATGACTGATGCGTTTAAAGTGCATCGGTTTTTTTTTGCATTTTTATTTATTACTACACCAAGAGGTCAGATTCATTTGAGTCTGAATAGATAACATAATTTGATTAGCAGCCAGCCCCTTAGAGAAAGGGTTGTCATGATAGAGGAATGCTAATATGGTACAATTATTCTCTTTCGCAGTCGGGCCAAACGGCACCTGCGGTAATGATGACTACGGAGCACGGCGTCTCCTAAACACATACACATCCTTAAAAACTTCATTCTATTCTGTTTATAGGCAGATGCGAAGTCTTCCCAGTAACTGTCGGTTGAGTTTATTGAATACTCAAACCGAAGTTATGGGAGGGTTCGCGAATGTCAGATAACGTCATCTCCTCTATCGGCACTAACCAAACTGGTGCTAACAATCGAGTTCAACTACGTAAAACCTTGACACTGATGCAGGTAGTCATGATGGGGCTTGCTTTTTTACAGCCTATGACTATTTTCGATACATTTGGTATCGTTTCTGGCATTACCAATGGTCACGTAGCAACATCGTATGCAATTGCTTTAGTTGCAATTTTATTTACCGCAGTAAGTTATGGAAAATTAGTTAAGCGTTTTCCATCAGCCGGCTCGGCGTATACTTATGCTCAAAAATCCATGAGTCCATATGTGGGCTTTATGGTAGGTTGGTCTTCTTTACTCGACTATTTATTTATGCCAATGATCAACATTTTATTGGCGAAAATCTATTTACAAGCAATATTCCCGGGTGTTGAACCGTGGATCTTTGTATTTGGTTTAGTGGCTTTAATGACGTTCTTTAACCTACGTGGTATTAACGTTGTTGCTAACTTGAATACAGCAATTGTTATTGTGCAAGTTGCAGTAATGGTTGTGTTTGTAGGGTTACTTATCCACGGTGTATATAACGGAGAAGGTGCAGGGGAGTTATGGACCTTTAGACCATTTGCGTCTGTTGATGCAGAAGTTATACCGATGATAACTGGAGCAACAATACTCTGTTTCTCATTCTTAGGTTTTGACGGTATCAGTACATTATCAGAAGAGACACCAAATGCAGGTAAAGTTATCCCTAAAGCGATTTTCTTAACAGCGCTGATTGGCGGGATTATCTTTATTGCGGTTTCTTACTTTTTACAACTGTATTTCCCTGATATTTCACGATTCAAAAATCCAGAAGAATCACAACCAGAAATAATGCTGTATGTTGCGGGAGCTTTATTCCAGTCCATTATATTAGTGTTCTCTTGCGTAACAGTATTAGCATCAGGTATGGCGGCTCATGCAGGTGTTGCTCGTTTACTTTATGTTATGGGACGTGATGGGGTATTCCCAGAGAAGACTTTTGGTTATGTACACCCTAAATGGCGTACCCCAGCATTTAACGTGCTATTAGTGGGTTTCTTAGCCTTAGGTGCAGTGTTCTTCGATTTAGTCACTGCAACGGCATTAATTAACTTTGGTGCGTTGGTTGCGTTTACTTTCGTGAACTTGTCTGTAATTTCACAGTTCTATATTCGTGAGCGCCGTAATAAAGGAATAATGGACCACATTAATTACCTGATATTACCTATTATTGGTGCAGCGACAATGGGGGTCTTGTGGATAAACCTTGAGCCAGGTTCTATGGAATTAGGCCTTGTTTGGGGCGCTATTGGTATACTTTATATGGTGTGGATCACGCGTCGTTTCCGTCGTCCAATGCCACAGATGCCAGAGAAGTAATATTCTAAGAATTGTCATTATGATAAATAAAATGGCCTCAGTAATGAGGCCATTTTTTTTGCATGGAATAAATAGTATTAGAGTCGAACAGGATAATAAATAACCAATTGATTAATTTTAATACAATAAAGTTAAGAATATTTACTCATTTAAATAAAAAAATAAAAATAATTTTATGTGGGATCTAAGTTTATTCTTAAGTATTTATATTTAGTTATATTTACCTATTTAGATTAAATTAAATTATTATTTATATTAGCATAAACATATCTATATATATGAAAAACAAAGTATATATATTGGAAATATACTTTTTTATTTTTTAAGTGTTATATCGATGCTCAATTAAAGATTAGTCGAATATTCTGAAAATAAAGAAAATATTTTATAAATAAAGAATTTTAAATAATTATCCTTATGCAATTTAAGCGTGTTATATAAGTAAGCTTTGATTGTTGTGCTACGCTTTAATAAGAATTAGAAAATATATTTTCTTAGTTCACATCTAATTGAGGTAATTAAGGGAATAATACTAATTCCAATAGACGATTTATTTAAAAAACGAAAGGTAACAATATGTCTTTAATTAAGAAAGTTGCTCCGTTTATCGTGTTGTCTGGATTTATGGTTGCAGGTAATGCTTTTGCTGCAACACAGGGTACAACTGTGTCATTCGAAGCATTAATTCGTGCCGCAAGTTGTGATGTTTCTTCAACAACAGAAGGTTCTAGAATTGATTGGGGAACCTTCACTAGTGATGAAGTTTCTGGCAAAAACGTCGGTGATCAATTAGGAGATAACAAGACGTTTAATTTAGAGCTTTCTAATTGTACAGCAGCACTAGCAGCTGATGGAACAATCAATCTCTATGCTCGTGGTAATAAATCAAACTTTGATTCTGAAATGTTTGCTAACGCAACAGCCGCTTCTTTAGCTGTAAAATTGCTAGCAACAGCAAGTAATACTTTAGTTAAACCAAATGTTGAAACAGGTCTGAAATTAGGACAAGAGATCATTAAAGATGGTACTGGTCGTATTCCGATGACTGCTGGTCTGTATTTAACAAACGGTGCAGTAACAAGTGATGAATTAAAAGTACCTGTTACTTTTACTGTTGCTTATAACTAATATTACTTAATTTTTAGAGGCTCTATCTAATAGAGCCTCTCATTAAAGAAGAAACATAATGATTAAAATTACAAATAGAATAAGAAAATTTTTTGTTATTTTACTAATGATTATATCTCCACTTGCTTATTCTAAAGGTGTGGGTTTAAACGCTACACGTATTATTTATCCTGAAGGTGAGAATAGTGTAGGTGTTATCATTCGTAATGAAGAACCAAAAATGAATTATTTGGTACAAGCCTATATTTCCTCTGATGAAAACCCAATTGTATTTCAAGTCACTCCACCTCTTTTTAGAATTAATAGTTTATCAAGGCATGAAGTGAAAATTTATGCCATGAGTAATTCTTTACCGAAAGATAGAGAAAGTATTTTTTATTTTCATGCAAAGATGATCCCTGGACAAAGCAATAATTCTGACACAGCGGGCCTAAGTGTGGGATTTGATAATGTTATAAAACTTTTCTACCGACCTAAAAATTTACCGATGACATCAGAGGATGCGCAAAAGAAATTAGGATTTAGTGTGGAAGGAAAACAATTAAAGGTAGTTAATAATTCCCCTTATTATGTCAACTTTGCTGGGTTTTCTGTCAACAATATAAAGCTAGATGTTAGTTTGGCCAATAACAATGCCATGATCGCGCCTTATAGTTCGATAAAATATACCTTACCTACAGGTGTAACTAAAGGAAATGTTCAATGGCGTACAATAGATGATTTAGGTGGATTTAATGAACATAAAGCCACATTTTAAACCAATTGTATTGGGTGCATTATTAACTTGTATCTCTTTTTATGGATATAGCGCTGTTGATGATTCTGCGGTTGTAATAGTAAAAGGTTCAGTAACAAAAGGAACGTGTGCTTTTACTTTATCAGACCAAGCGGTGAAGTTTTCTCAATCAATATTAATGCAAAATGTTGATGAAATCGGTGTAAAAAAGGAAAACAAAATACCTTTTTCAGTTAATTATCTTTGCCAGGATTATGTTGATGAAACACCTGATATGGAAGTTGTTATAAAAGCAGGCTCAGGAACACAAATTGCAAATAATAAAATATCACCGGTGAATAATCCAACTAATGCGAGTTTTGCTCTATACGATTGTAAAGATGATCATTGTTCTTTGGTTAATTTTAATGCTGGAACAAGTTCTGTTTATATTACAACAGGAAATGGTAATAAAAATAAAGACTTTGAAGTCGAGCTCGTTAAGAAAGACAGTTCAGCGGTTAATCCCGGTACGCTAAAAGCAATATTAGCATTAACACTTATACAACCTTGAGAAAGTAAATATGAATATATTTCTATTGAAAAGGAGTTTGTTAAGTTTATTTATTACACCAGCACTATTTATTAGTTTTAGTGCTCAAAGTATTGAATTTGACTTTAAAGTGACCATTGATAAACAGACCTGTAAGCTCTCAGTTTCAGGAACAAGTAGTAATGAAGTTGATTTTGGTAGTATTCAATCGAATAAAATTAAAAATAATCTTATAGAACCTATTCCGATAAAGGTATTACTGAGTGACTGTAAAACGAATGATTTTTTTGATACTTATGTAACGATGAAGGCAAAAAGTACTTTGAATACGATTACTTTTAATGATGATCTCAATAAAAGCTTTGGTATTAGAGTATCAAGTAAAAATAATGTTGCTCAATCTAATACTAATACGGATTTTTTTAAATCTGAAGATACTGTTTGGGATAACATAAGTAAAGATAAACTAGAAAAAACACTTTATACCTATGTCAAATGCAAAGATCCCACAATTTGTGATCCCGAATCTGGAGAGTTTTCGGCAACATTAACTTTTTCGTATATCGTTGATTAAGATATTATATGAATAATTTTATTATAAAAATCTCTGTTATTTTAATATTAGCTTTTAGCTATTTTAATGCTAACGCTCAAGGGGTTAGTTTAGGCAAAACACGGGTTATTTTTTCTGAAAGTAGTTCAAGTGAAAGTGTATATATTTCAAATGATGATAATCAACCTTATTTAATACAAGCTGGCGTTACTGAAAAAATTGATGGGAATTTGTCATCTAATTTTATCGTTACTCCTCCTGTATTTCGCTTAGAAAGCAAGAGTGTATCATCTTTACGTATCTTATTAAAAGACACTCAAGATTTACCCAGCAATAAAGAGTCACTCTTTTATTTGAATACAAAAATTATTCCATCTACTAAACGACCTAATGAAAGTGAATTACAGGAATCAAAATTAGTATTAATAACTAATTTTGTGATTAAAGTAATTTATCGACCTGAAAATATAGCTAGGCCTCTAGAACAAGATTATAAAAAAGTTTTTATTAAAGAACAGGAAGGAAAGTGGTTTTTAGATAACCCAACTCCATATTATATGACATTAACATCAATTAAAGTTAATAATGAAAAATATAATAAAACTTTCTTGTTGGCACCTTATAGTAAAACTGAATTGGTAGAACTATCAATAAAAGAAGCTAGTTGGCATATAATTAACGACTATGGTGAGTTATCAAAAGAATTCAAATATAAGGACTAATGAAATGAACATTTTGAATAGTCGTATTTTTTCTATTGTTATTTTGATATTAGGTTTTTTTTATTGCCAATTAGCATGGTCTGCTAATAATGCATTTGAATTTTCATTACAAAGAATGACATATAATGAAGGTAGTAAAAGCATCTCTATCGGTTTAAGAAATAATGAAAAAAAAGCGTATCTTGTTCAAGCTAGTATGAGATGGTTAGATGAATCTACGGGGTTACAATTAATTGATAAAAAAGAGAATCCTCCTTTTATTTTAACTCCGCTATTACAAAAAATAGAACCTGAAGAATACTATGAGTGGGTAATTAAGTTTACTGGCTCAGAAAGTGCATTGTCAACAGATAGAGAGAGTGTTTATATTTCTCAATTTCGATTAATACCATCCACATCTGAAGAAACACCAAATGTACAGATGAACTTTATTAGGGCATTAAACTTTAAAGTATATTATCGACCAAAGTCTCTTGAAGGCATAAAAATAAAAGATGCAGAAAAGAAATTATCATTCTCAATTGATGGTAATAAAATAATTGCTAAAAATGACTCTCCTATTTATCTAGCTTTTAACACAATAAAGATAAATGGAAAAGAGATCGAGCTACAAGAGTTATCGAAAAACGTTCCCCCATTTGGTACGCAAGAATACTTATTTTTAAATAAAGAAAATATTACATCTATTCATTGGCAAGTATTAGATGAATTTATGTTCCCATTAGATGAAAAAATAAAAACAGTAAATTAATAAGTTTATAAAGATATATGTTTTTATAAAGCCAAATATTAAGAGTGTAAAAATGAATAAATCAATGGCAATGTTTAGATACAGTTTTTTTACATCACTTATTTTGCTCTCATTTAATTCTTTTTCAGAGGATTATTTTGATCCCGCATTACTTGATGGACAATTAGGTGCATCTGCAAATGAAATTGATTTAAGCCAATTTTCACAAAAAGATGCGTTACCTGAAGGTGAAATATCTTTGTTAGTTTATGTCAATAATAATAACAATGGTGAGTTCGTCATTAATTTAGTAAAAGGGCCTAATAATAAAGTAGTACCTGAAATAACCCGTGGGTTATTAGATAAATTAGGTGTTAATACTAAAGTAATACCTAAATTAAATACGTTAAAAAGCGATCAGGTGATTTATGATGTTAACGAATATATTCCTGATGCATTAATAAAAGTAAATTTATCTGAATTAAAACTAATCACTAGTTTTCCTCAAATTGTTATGTCTAATGATGTCGTTGGCTATATTGATCCAGCCTCTTTTGATAGTGGTGTTACTGCCATGTTTATCAATTATATGTTTAGTGGAGGCCATTCTTCTAACGATAGTCATTCTGATAAAATGAATAATAATGGAAAACAAAAAAATGATAATTTCTTTGCTCAACTAAGAGCTGGGTTTAATCTTTATGATTGGCGTTTACGTTCTACAATGACACAGACGTATACCCGAAATTCAAATAATGCAGAGACTCAAAGTAATAATAGTAATAAATTTTCTAATACATACCTTTCTCGTAATCTTTATTCTTTACGATCGGAATTTATTATTGGTGAAACTACAACCGGAAATGATGTCTTTGATAGTATTCCAATGAAAGGTATGCGTTTAGTTTCTAACGAACAAATGTTGCCAGCGAGTCAACAAGGTTTTGCTCCAGATGTGAGTGGGATTGCTCAATCTAATGCCCAAATTACTATCCGACAAAATGGGAATGTTATTTATCAAACTTATGTTGCACCCGGCGCTTTTAAAATAACGGATCTTTATGCGAGTGGCTCAGGGGGGAACTTGGATGTCACAGTGAAAGAAGAAGATGGTTCAGAAAGGACATTTACCGTTGCTTTTTCATCATTACCCGTAATGTTAAGACCGGGGGGATGGAAATATGAAATTAGTACTGGGCGATTTGATGGTGGCACAACGGTTGGCTCTAAAAAGGCAGATTTTTTGCTTGCCAGCGGTATTTATGGTTTACCTTATGATGTCACTCTTTATGGTGGGTTATTAGGGGCGAAAGATTATTACGCTATTTCCTCTGGGATAGGAATTTCATTAGGTAATTGGGGGGCTCTGTCTACAGATATCACCCATGCTCATGCTGATTTTAATACCATAGGCTCTCAAAATGGGCAATCTTATCGATTCCGTTATTCTAAAAATATGACTACTACAGGAACCTCTGTTGACTTAACGGCATTACGTTTTTCAACTAAAGATTATTACGATTTTAATCAATTTAATACTGAAGATTATCGGTTAAAAGATGGTACTTCACCGTGGTTAGGTGAACGAGAAAAAAGTCGTTTTACAACTTCATTATCACAATCATTAGGTCAATACGGTAGTATTTATTTATCTGGTAGCCGTTATAATTATTGGGAACAAGATAAGAATGTTACTCAACTTACGACAGGCTATAATGGTAATATTCATGGTATTAACTTTGGCATTAATTACAGTATTGATAGAATAAAATCAGATGACAGCTGGCCTGAGAACAGGCAAATTAGTTTTAATGTGAGTGTTCCATTTAGTGTGTTTATTAATTCGCCTGCGCTCAGCAATTTTAATAGCACTTACATGATAAACCATGATAATAATGGAAGAACTAATCAGCAAGTTGGATTATCTGGTAGTGCATTTGATAACTCCTTATCTTATGGTATTTCTCAATCTTGGGCTAACCAAGGCCAACCTAATAATGGCTCAGCATATGCTAATTATTCAGGTAACTACGGTACATCCTCTCTAAATTATAATTATTCAAGTGACTATTATAATGTTAATGGCAGCATGAATGGTGGTTTACTTTTACATTCAGATGGTTTGTTGCTGGGTAGAAGTATGGGCAATAGTATGGCTATTGTTGAAGCGCCTGGAGCAAAAGGAACTGAGCTAAGTTCAGGAAATGGTGCGATTAATGGTCAAGGATATGCGTTATCACCATATCTTACAGAATACCGCCAAAACACAATTGCATTAAATGTCAATACATTGCCTGATAATACGACTCTACAATCAACATCTCAAAATGTAGTTCCGACAAAAGGCGCTATTGTTAAGGTTGCCTTTAAAACAAAGATTGGCTTCCAAGCTATTTTAAATCTTTCTCAGAATAAAAGTGTTGTCCCATTTGGTGCTATTGCTACGTTAATTGATGCTGATAATCCTAATGATTTGAATACAGGTATTGTTGGTGAAAAAGGTCAGCTTTATATGAGTGGACTTCCTGATAATGGCAAGCTGTTAGTGAAATGGGGTAATAAAATCCAGCAAAGTTGCAACGTTTCATATAGTGGCTTAAGTAATATTGAAGTCAATAGCAAGCAACCAATAAGAATTTTATCTCTTTCTTGCCAATAAAAAATAATCCTTATTTTATAGGTGGATGCAGAACTATGAAAATACGTAATTTAATGATGGCATCACTGACTTCAGTATTAATGACTTCGTCATTTAATGTTTTAGCTGGAACAGATAGGGGGGCTATGACATTAAACTTAACTGGGGTGATTGATATGAACATTAGCCCCACTCAAGTTCAATATATAAATGGTACATTGGGTGGAACTAGTAGTTTTCCTGGGAGTCCTGTTTATGATAGTAGCAATAACTCTTCCTGGGATACTAAATATGCGATTATTTCATTAAGTCAATCAAAAACGAGATGTGATGCCACATTTGTTTCTAAAATTCCTGGGCAAACTAATAAATATGGTCTGAAGTTAACGCATGCCAATAATTCAGGGACTGCAGTATATGTAACACCACAATTTAACTTCAATGTCAGTTTATCTAATTTTAGCTCTAATTATCAAAGTGCTTATTCAGGACAATTTTTTCAGGTAAACAGTAATCTTGTTGATAAAGAATCATCTAGTATTAATGTATGTTTTGTGCCATATAATTATGCAACAACAGCAGTTCCTGGTGGTGGTTCAAAAGTTATTAGCGTCACAACACCAAGTTTATTTCCTGTTTATATTGATGCTAATTTAACGCCAGGTAAGTTAACGTATAAAGGTACTCCTTTTTATGTAGGTAGTTTTGGTCGTAGTGCTAGTGGTGACTTTTTTGCACAAGTTAACGTAATTGCAGATGTAACAGTAAAACGTTCTTGTGCTGTTACTGGTGTATCTAATCAACAAATTAATGAAAATATGACATTTACGAATGAAGTCATTAAAGATTCTGTATTTACATTATCCTGTGGTGGTACAGGTAACCCTGTAAATATGTCTGCGGTGATTAAAGAGGGAAGTTTAGATCCAAGTAATGTAAATAAATTAGTCTTAGCACCTATTAATGGTACTGTATCTAACAAAAAACCTTGGGTTATAGGATTGCCTTATAAGCAAATTTCAACACCGAATTTAAAATGTGCTGATGAAAATAATAACAATTTATTAAAGTTCAATAATACAGATATCGAGCTAAAAGGAACCAATATGGGGAATAACCAACCTGATATATTTGGTATTAAATGGGCTCTTTGCAAACCAGATGGTACAAAAGCGGGTGAATATCGCGGAAAAGTGGATGTGAATATTTTTGTCCGTGGATAAAGGTAGTGGTTTAAAAAGAAAAAAGTGGATCATAGGGTCCATTTTTTTTATGAAATATATTTTTACCCTCTATTAATTCAACTTAAAATTTTATTTCAAATCGAATAAATATTTCAATTACAAACTATTTTAAATTAGATTATTTAAACTAAATAAATGATCAATTTTATTTAAAATAAAATTTATTTTAATTTTTATAATTAAATAAGCTTAACATTAATTAACTTTTTAAGTGATTTTTGTGATTATATAAGACTAATTTTTTAACATAAGTTGATTTTTTTAATCTTTATATTCTAAAAGTTATGGTGTTTTATTTGTTATTCATTTTTTGATATTTACTTTATATATTTTAATATCAATAATGTTAAAGATTAGATGTATCATAAATAAATATGATTAAAATCACAGACCCTATTTATTGCACAATATGAAAAAAATTATACTCTTTTTAAAATCATGGTTATTTTTTTCGCTATTTAATATTCCCATATCTTCAGCTGATACTTCTGAGAAAACGACTGAAATATTTAATCAGCAACAACAACATAATCAAAGTCAACAAGAAGCGCTTTATCAACAATTAATACCTGAAGTACCTAATATATATTTTGATATTAGCCAATATGAAAAAATAGAGCATAAAACAGAAGAAAAGCTTTGTTTCCAAATAGAACATATTGAAATAACCAATGCAGAAGTTATTCCTCATTGGGTTAATTTATCTCGTTTTAAAACAGAATTTATAGGGCAATGTTTGGGTATAAAAGGAATAAATACCGTCGTCACTCGAATGCAAAATCGTCTATTAATGCATGGGTGGATCACCACACGTATTGTTGTACCTGAACAAGATATTAGTCGTGGAACATTATATTTAACAATAGTTCCGGGGATTATTCGTAATGTTAAATTTACTGATGACTCTGATAAATACGCCTTGTTGTATACCAGTATGCCTGCGCATAAAAAACAGTTACTCGATTTACGAGATATTGAACAAGGGCTAGAAAACCTACAGCGATTGCCGGTTGTGAGTGCTGAAATGGAAATTAAACCAGGGAAAAATGCAGGGGAAAGCGATATTGTGATAAAACGAAAACAATCTCGTTTCTGGCATACTTCATTATGGATCAATGATGCCGGATCGCCTGCAACAGGGCGTTATCAAGGTGGCTTAATGTTAGCACTAGATAATCCTTTAGCGCTGAGTGATTTGTTCTATTTATCAACAGAACGTGATTTAGACTTCGCTGGGAATAAAAATAATCAAAATATTATGGCGCATTACTCTGTGCCTTTTGGGTATTGGCTATTTGATATTAACGCTTCTAAATATGATTATTCCCAAACAGTTGCAGGTCATATCAAAGATATTCTCTATTCAGGTGAAAGTGAGAGCATTAATGCGGGTGTGTCATACACTCTTTTTCGTAATCAGAAAAGTAAAACGACCTTACGTTATGCTATCCAAGCTAAAGTTTTACGCAATTATGTTGATAATACTGAAATTGAAATTCAGCGGCGAAGGGTTAGTCACTGGTTAATTAACTTATCTCACCGCCAATATTTTAGTTTTGCGACCTTTGATGCCAGCATTAATTATCAAAAAGGAACACGCTGGTTTGGTTCAGTCGCAGCGTATGAAGAACAATATCGTGATAATTATTATGCAACAGATAAAGCCGGTATTTTAACATGGCGTGCTGAATTAGATATTCCAATGTCTATTGCTCAGCAGCAATTTAAATACCAAGTAAGTTATCGTAAACAAATGACGCACGATGCATTAACGCCCATTGATCAGTTTGCAATCGGAAATCGTTGGACTATTCGTGGATTTGATGGTGAAAGAACACTGAGCGTTAATGAAGGTTGGTATTTACAAAATACATTAAGTTGGCAATACCCTAAATCAGAGCAATTTTTTTATTTTGGTGCTGATTACGGTGAACTAAAAATCAATGCGAATAATCCTCGATTATTAGGTAAACATCTTGCGGGTGGTGTCGTGGGTATAAAAGGCTCGTTATTTTCATCCACAATAAAATATGATTCGTTTATTGGTACGCCATTATCTAAACCAGACGGATTTAAAACGGATCATGTTAATTTAGGATTTAGTATTAACTTTAATTATTAAAATACAGCATTAACTTAAATATTAAATAAAAAATAATAATTAAATGAAATTTATATTGTCTTTTTGGCAAGGATCTCACACATGAATAAATTATGTTATCGCGTTATTTATAATCGTACTCGACAATTAATGGTTGTCGTTTCTGAATTAACGAAATCTTGTGGCGAAAGCAATAAGCGAAATAGCCTTTTTGCCTCATCTATCCGTACTTCACTTAATAGTGTCGCCTTTATTCTATTAGTGATGCAGGGATTAGTGAGTTTTTCAGCACAAGCGAGCCAGATTATTGCTGATCAACAGGCTCCTCAAAATCAACAAGCCACAGTATTGCAAACAAGCAATGGTTTAGTTCAAGTTAATATTCAACAACCCAATCCACATGGAGTATCACGTAACCAATTTACGCAATTTGATGTGGATAATAAAGGTGCGATCCTTAATAACAGTCTGCAAGATACGCAAACTCAATTAGCGGGCATGGTAACGGGCAACCCTTGGCTTGTTAATGGTGAAGCTAAAGTTATTTTAAATGAAATTAATAGCCAAAATCCGAGCCAGCTTAATGGTTTTATTGAAGTTGCTGGCAAACGAGCTGAAATTATTATTGCCAACCCAGCAGGAATTAGTTGCCAAGGATGTGGGTTTATTAATGCGGTTAACACCACACTCGTTGCCGGAAATGCGTTAACACAAGAAGGTGAAATAACCGGATATGAAATTAACAATGGTAAAATTGTTATTTCTGGTAATGGTCTAAATGATAGCCAAAGTGATTACACACGTATCTTAGCACGTGCCGTAGAGGTTAATTCACGCATTCAAGCCAATAAATTAGAAATTACGACGGGTAAGAATACCTTAGATAACGATGGCAATGTGATTAGCCAAGACAACTCGGCAGCTAAACAAAATGATTATGCCATTGATGTGGCACTGGTTGGTGGTATGTATGCCAACAAAATTAAATTGGTTGGTACAGAACATGGTGTTGGTGTACGCAATGCAGGGGAAATAGGCGCAGATATTGGAGGGTTAACACTCAATGAAAATGGACAGCTAATAAATACGGGGCTCATTCAGTCTAAAACACAATTACAAATTAATACGGCAAGTGTAAATAACCAAGGTGTCATTGCAGGCGATAAAAACCTAGCGTTAAATACCTCTGGTGATCTTATTAATAGTGGCACGCTACAAGCTAAAAATAATATTCAGCTAAAAACAACAGAAAACATTTCTCAAACCGCATCAGGCAAAATAGTCGCTCAAGAGAATATTCAAATTGATGCTAAAGGTTATTTGGCAACACAAAAGAGCCAACTAGGTGCAGGTATCGATAATAGCGGTAATGCAGTTAATTCGGCATCGCTAACATTGAATATAGCGGATGATATTATTTCTGCAGGTCAGCATTTAAGTGGCGATAAAATTAAGCTGACGGCTAAAAATGTCAATATTTCAAACAGCCAAACGCAAAGTAAAGATCTACAAATTACGGCATCAGTAGGGCAAATTAAAACAGAGCTTGCTCAAGTTAATGCCAATACGGTAATGCTTAATGCCAAAACAGACATTATTAATCATAAAGGCGAGATCAGCGGTGATAAGCTTCAACTTATTGCGCCTAACCTTATTGATAATCGTGAAGGTAAATTAAGCCAATCAGGTCGTTATGATTTAAAACTCAATTCTGTTGTATTTAATAACCAAGAAGGTGAAATTAATACTGCTGGAAACTTCTCTTTAAATCATCAAAAGCTGAATAATCAACAAGGTGATATTCAAAGTCTTGGTCGCCAATTAATGATTAAAACAACAGTGCTTAATAATCAACAAGGCACAATATCACTCCCCCAACAAGGTGCTATCACCCTAAAAACCGAAATGCTATTAGGTAAAGAAGGTTCCTTATTAACAACGGGGCAGCTTGCTTTGCAAGGGCAAAATTTAGATTTAGAAAAAGCCACAACCCAAGCGAAAAAAATAGAAATTAGTGCCGTTAATCTTAACCATAATGACGCTAATTTAAAGCAAACGGGTACTGAACTTACATCGATTAACGTAGAAAAAACACTCAGTAACCAACGTGGTAATATTCAAACGCAAGGTGCATTAACACTCAATGCCCAAGAGATAGATAATACACAAGGTAAAGTGAGAGCCTTAAATCAAAGTCGCCTAGATATAACCGCCAAAGAAACCATGACTAACAATAAAGGCGTATTGATATCCACTGACACTCTTAAACTTAATACCAATATATTAACTAACCAGCAAGGCAATATTAATGCTGATAAAACCATTGTTCTCACCCTGAACAATAAGCTTGATAACACGGCTGGGAAAATTGTCAGTAAAAGCAATAGTGAAATAAAAGCGAGTACATTAAATAACGCTAAAGGTGAAATTGGCGCTAATCAGTTAAATATCACTTTAACGGGAAATGCAGATAACCAACAAGGTGTAATTATTTCACAAGACAAGCTACGATTAACGGCAAATAACGTTGATAACAGCCAAGGGGTTATTCAATCAGAAAAATCTTTGTGGTTAACAACACAAGACGGCGAGTTAAATAACCAAAATACGCATCAATCTGGCGGTATTATTAGTCGAGGAGAATTGCATCTAGACGTTGGTGACATTAACAATAGCCAAGGGATTATCAATGCTAAAAATAGTCTTGATCTGCGAAGTAAAACGGTTAATAGCCAACAGGGTAAAATCGTTACACTAGGCGATTTTACGGCTAATACGCAAGGATGGAATAATACATCAGGGTTAATACAGGCATTTAATATCACTATTAACTCAAATAACCAGCAGCTAATTAATCGTAATACACAAAAAGATCAAGGTATTCAGGCAACACAAAACTTACTACTGAATACGGGATCATTAGATAATAGCCAAGGTGAGATTAGTGCGAGTCAATTGCAATTAAATACAGCCAAAGCGGGTTTTATCAACCAACTTGGTCAATTAATATTATCTGATCATGCAACGTTAAAAACAGGTGCGATAAATAATCACGCTGGGCTGATTATTACCGGTAAAGATCTCATTATTGATAGCCACCAGCAAAAAATAACCAACAGTGAAACACAAAAAAGTGGCGGAATAGTTAGTCAAGGTGGATTAAATATTCACAGTGGTGATCTTGATAATCAACAAGGACAAATTCTAGCAAAGCAACAAGTTGACTTACAAACTAACACGGTGACTAACCAATCGGGCCAAATTCTGAGTGAATTAGCGAATTTAACATTAAAAGGAATATCGCTAAATAATAGCCAAGGGCATCTGTTTTCTCCTCAACAATTACAATTAACTTTGCGTGATAGCCTGATTAATCGTCAAACGATTGATGGTAATAAGGGGATAGAAGCAAAAGGAACATTAACTATTAATAGTGGAGATATTGATAGCACACAAGGTCGTATTATTTCTGCTGATCAGTTAACTGTTAAAAGTGGCAACGTAATCAATCAACAAGGCATATTAGGCAGTCTAAACAGCGATTTATCACTTACGACGAAACAACTGGTTAATGATAATGGCTCAATAAGTGCCAATAATATCACCATTAATACACAAGGTGAGCGTTTAAGTAACCAAAGTACTAAAACCAATAGTCAAATATTGAGTAAAAATGCACTCAATATTATAACGGGTGAATTAGATAACACCAAAGGAAAGTTGATTAGTAATGCTTCAGTTAATATTTTAACTAATGGCGAATTAAACAATACTCAAGGAGAAATAAGTGGTCATGAGACGTTAGAAATTGAGGTAAAAAAAGCACTAAATAATACGCAAGGATCACTTGTCTCTAATAAATTAATGACACTTATAATGGAGAGTGAGTTAAATAATACTAAAGGAAAAATCACTAGCCAAGATGCATTATTCATTGAAATTAAAGCAAAATTAGATAACTCGCTCGGTAAAATAATTGCGCGCAATAGTGCGAGTGTTTTATCTTATGGCGATTTAATTAACTATCAAGGTCGTTTAGGAAGTGAGAAGTCATCACTGACTTTAAATACACATCAAATTGACAACCGTAGAGGCGTTATTTCGGCTCAAGGTTCTCTGCAATTAGATTCAAATAAATATGCTATCGATAACTCACAAACCTTGAAAAGTGGCGGAATTGTTAGCCAAAAAAACATCACCATAGATAGTGGCGCACTCAATAATCAAGATGGTCAGTTAATTGCAAAAGACAATGCAATAATCAACACGTATCAGCAACAAATCGTTAATAATAAGGGGGTTATTTCCGCTGATAATGGCACAATTTCTATTGATTCAGCCTCAATCAAAAATATTTCCGGGTTAATTTACTCCCTAAAAGAGATGGTAATTAATACCTACGGGAATGTTATTGATAATAGTAACAGCAAAAATATGGGGGGTATTTTAACCAAAGCTAATCTAATTCTTAATGCCGGTGATATTAACAACAATGAAGGGAATTTAACGGCTGAGAATGGTAGCAAAATTACCTTCAATCAGTTAAATAACCAACAAGGCAAACTGGCAAGCCTTAAGCAAAATTTAGTATTAGAAGGCAGTGAACTTGATAATGATGAAGGGTTGATTTATTCATCAGAAAAACTGCAAATAGAGCTATCTGATCAGTTTAGTAATAACAATACGTTAGATGATCTTGGTGTGATAAGTCATAGTGATATCGAAATAACAGCCAAGTCATTAAATAATCAGCAAGGTCGCATTATTGCGAAACAAGAAAATAAGCTAACATTAGGTGAAATTAATAATCACCAAGGCACACTAGCAAGCCAAGCTGGAAAACTGGCAATAGAAAGCGCTCAGTTACTTAATCAATCAGGATTAATTACAGCCAAAACAGAATTAAAGATTAATACCAACAGACAGCGACTAGATAATACGCAAGGTGTATTGGCAAGCCAAACAGGCAAGTTAATTATTGCCAGCCATGAATTGTTAAATCATGCAGGTCTTATCACGGCGAATACAGCATTAAATATTAATACTGACAAACAGCGCATTGATAATACTGATACAGCAACAAGTGGCGGTATTATAAGTAAAGGCGAATTAGAAATTAACGCCGGTAATATTGATAACCTTGAAGGTAAAATCACGTCAACGGCTAAACAGTCACTGTTTGTTGAAGATATTAATAATAAGAAAGGTAAGATTGGTAGCATAGAAGAGCGGGTATTAATCGAAAGTGGTGCTATTAATAACCAAAATGGTCTTATTACGGCAAAAACACAATTAGATATCACAACGAAAAATAATCAATTAGATAATAGCAACACGTTGTCTCAAGCCGGGATTATTAGTCATGGGGTATTAAACCTTGTGACAGGTAACTTAAATAATCAATCTGGCTATATCTTTTCTGCTAAATCTTTATTGCTTAATAACTTAGGGATGCGCAACCGTGGTGGCGAAGTTATTAGTCAGGCAAACGGCTTTAAGTTAACGACTCAAACATTAGATAACCAGCAAGGCACACTTTATTCAGCAGATAATTTCACTTTAGATACACAAGGCTATGCGTTAAATAATAATCAGACGCTATCGGGTGGTATTATTAGCCAAGGAAAATTAGATCTAAAAAGTGGTGAGCTTAATAATACTCAAGGGCGCATTATTTCTGATGACGACTTAAATATTTCTAGCGCAAAATTGATTAATCACCAAGCACAATTAGGCAGCAAACAGGGTGGGTTAAATTTAAAATCAGCTGAAATTGATAATAAAAAAGGTGTGATTAGTGCGAGTCAAAATGTCGTTATTAACACA
Organism: Proteus vulgaris; assembly: GCF_011045815.1. GTDB lineage: Bacteria > Pseudomonadota > Gammaproteobacteria > Enterobacterales > Enterobacteriaceae > Proteus > Proteus vulgaris_B. Next base: position 1,533,293 of record NZ_CP047344.1, read on the forward strand.
CAGAAACAAAATATTAATAACCAAAATGGACTAATAAGTGCATTAGCTAACTTGACTATTTATAGTGGACAACTGGTTAATCAAACAGGAAAAATAACCACTAATAAGCAAGCAACGATTAATGTGACCGATCTTGATAATAGACAAGGGAGCATTGCCAGCAATAGCCATCAATTAACCATTAATGCCAATAATATAAATAATGCGAAAGGGCTAATTTACGCGGTTAAAGCGCTCACCATTAATGCCGATGGTAAGTTAACGAATACGGATAACAAAGCGACAGCAGGCATTATTACTCAACATAATCTGAACGCAACGGTTAAGCAACTAGACAACCAAAATGGATTAATTTCTGTCGCTGGTATGCTGAAATTAATTAGCCCTGAAAAATTAAATAATCAGCAAGGGCTAATAACGGTGGGGCAAAAAGCAGACCTACAAACAGAACAGTTAAATAACTATCAAGGAAAAATTTCTTCTGGCGATTTATTAACGATTAGCCACTCCAATACGCCACTTATTAATCGTGAAGGGACGCTTGTATCTTCTGGTGCGATTTTATTAAACAGTGGCGATATTGATAACCAGCAAGGGAAAATAACTGCGCTTAATGCGGTCACTATTAACAGCGGTAAGTTACAGAATAATCAAGGCACTCTATACGCCAGAAAAGCGTTAAATATCCATTCTCAAGAATTGGTTAATACCGATGGCTTATTGCAATCAGATAGCCAACTTAAGTTAAATACTAGACAAAATGATCTGATCAATTTAAATGGCAAAGTTATTGGTGCGACTGAAACTCAACTTAATGTTGCAGGGCTTAATAACCAAAAAGGGCATATTCAGGCAACTGACAAACTGAATATTCAGTTAAATCAAAGTGAGTTAGATAATCAGCAAGGAACACTATTATCAGCTAATAACTTACTGATCAACGGTAAGCGTATTGATAACCAACAAGGCGTTATTCTTGCGGGTAACAATACCGAAATCACGCTAAGTCAGAAATTAAATAACCAGATAGGTCAGATCCAATCTCAAGAACAACTCACTGTAACGGCTCAACGGCTTGATAATCAGCAAACAGACGATGAAAACCTAGGATTAAAAGCAAATAATATTCATATTGCAGTAAACGATTTGCTTAATCATCAAGGTGTTATTCAAGCCAGTGAGCAACTCAAATTAATTCCTACTGAAAACCTGAATAATCAACATGGCTTGATATCTGCTGCAATGTTGGTCATTGAAGGTAAAAGCGAAAACAAATTAGCTATTGATAATAAAAAGGGGCTATTAGCCGCGACACAACAGCTTCGTTTATGGGCTGAAAAGCTGAGTGGTAATGGCGAAATTATTTCGGCGGGTGATAGTGAAATTCAATTAAAAACCGCCTTTAAGTTAGAACAAGATGCCAAAATTAAAGCGCAGAACTCTTTAACACTTTCTTCAGAGGATGAAATTCATAATGCTGGATTTATTTATGCGGGTGAGAGGCTTTCACTTCAAGCGACAAACTTAAATAACAGTGGATCAGTAGCACCAGTAGAAAGTGATGATTTGGTGACGACTCGCAGCAAAAGAAGTATCGATGATAATGAAAAACGTAACGGCGAAATGAGTGCAAAGCAGTTGACATTAACTATTTCAGAACAACTGCAAAATACAGGATTGATTGATGCTTTTGGTGGCACACTCACATTAGTTGCTCATACTATTTATAACCAAGCGAGTGGGCGCATTTATGGTGATAATATCCAGCTAAAAAGCCAGCAATTTGATAATTATGCACAGCTTGAAGATCTTGCCCCGGTATTAGCTTCTCGTGAAAATCTACAACTATTTAGTAATACAATAAATAACCGTAATCACGCCCTTATTTACAGTGGTGGCGATATGGCTATTGCGGGTTTTGAAACAGAGAATCGACCAGAAAGTGTTGCTGCTAATGTATTAAATAATGAAAGCGCATCAATTGAAGCGAGTGGAAATTTATATGCTCATGTTTCAGAAATTAATAACCGTGACCTCTATTTAAAAATCAGTGATCCCGAAAAAGTATCTGAAGTACCAATGTATCAATTTGGTGTCGATCATAGTGGTGATAAATTTGATTCTGATGATGAGCGAATTTGGTACAACATCAATACGCGTGAACATTTATTAAATATTAATGGTCATCAATATAAAGACTTCTATGAGTTTAAATATAAGATAATTACAGAAGAGTCAAAATTATTACATCGTGATCCGGCATTAATATTGGCGGGTAAAGATATCACGTTAAAAGGTGATAATTTAAACAATATTGATAGCCATATTATTGCAGGTGGCAAATTGATTATTGATGGTATGCATATTAATAATCAGGAAACCGCAGGTCAGCGTATTGAATACCATGAAGGTACAGCAATAAAGCATAAAAGACCGGGTAAACGTAAAACGGGTCGTAAGAAGAAAAGCAGTTCAACGTCAAGTAGTGATTATGGTCCCTTTGAAGTGGTTAAATCCTTACCATTAGGATCACTTGAATATAAAGAAAATACCGATCTCACCTCAGATAAACGCCCTGAATTAAGTGAACGGAGTGAAATAAAAGTATTCACTACCCGAAAATTTGGTCAGTTAATTGCTCATCATAATCAAGTCGATGTTGATACTGAGGAGCTAACCGCTATTATGCCTGAAAAAACAGATTATGATTTGGGGGACTCTCTATCATTAACAAAATATAAAGAGGGTTTATTAACAGACCAAAGTGATCTTGCTCTCTTTAATAAAATAACTACGACAAAACTTGATGATGCGATTAAAGGTAATCAATCGACCGAAATTGTATTAGAAAGTGGTGACACCGTTTCAATATTTAACGCTGAACAAACTGCGATTACGCAACCGGATAGTGTATTACCAGAAGTAAAACGGGCAGAAAAACAACCTGAATTACCGATTGGTAAAGTGATTACCGTTCCTCAGTTAGAAAAGCCAACGAAAGAGAAAACCATAGAAGTTAAAATTCAGACCGTAGCGCCTATATTAAAGCTTCCTGAAAACCGTTTATTTACTTTAAACAAAGGAACCGATAGCCAATATATTGTTGAAACAGACTCTCGTTTTACCAATAAAAGAGAGTGGTTAAGCTCAGATTATATGCAAAATGCATTATCTGTTGATCACAATAATACGCATAAACGTATTGGTGATGGTTTCTATGAACAACGCATAGTCCGTGATCAAATTATTCAGCTCACCGGTAATCAATATCTTGATGGGCATAATGATAACGAACAGCAATATCATGCCTTAATGGATGCAGGTATTCGTTTTAGTGAAAAGTTCGGCATTAAACCGGGTGTGACATTAACGGCTGAACAGATGGCAATGATCACAACGGATATGGTGCTATTAACCCGTAGAGATATCACATTACCTAATGGCTCCGTTGAAAAGGTATTAGTGCCTCAAGTTTATGCGCGTGTTCTACCGGGTGATTTGCAAAACAGTGGTGCATTACTTTCAGGTAGTGAGGTTATTTTAAATAATATTCCTGAGTTAAAAAATGAAGGTACGATTTTAAGTAAAACAGGATTACAAGCTTCAACCGATAATTTAATTAACCAAGGGCTAATTAAAGGGCAAACGGTAGATTTACTGGCGTTGCAAGATATTAAAAATGAAGGCGGACAAATTGCAGGACAAAACCGTATTAATCTGCAAGCGGGTAATGACATTATTAGTACAGCAACCGTATCGGGTAATAGTACCGACCAATGGCTAAACCGTGGTGCGGCTATTTATTTAACAGAGCCAGAGGGTGAGATTGCATTAAAAGCAACGCATAATTTAACGCTGACAGCGACAGATATTTTAGCGAGTGGTGATAGCAATATTGCTTTAAGGGCTGGCAAAAATATTGAATTAGGCACTATTAATACGCGTCGCCAAGAGAATATAGATTGGGAGAGTAATAATTATCTGCATAAAACTACCGAAGAGGAGATTGGATCTCATCTTTATGCAGGTGATATCTCAATAACATCGGGCGAAGATATTCATCTTACTGCTACAGATATTCAAGCTACAGGTTCGCTAGGATTAACTGCCGGTAATGATATTTCATTGAAAAGTGGTTATTCCTCTATTGACCAAATCGCACACAGTGTGACGAAAGATAAATCGTTTGGCTCTTCGGAAACTCGCACTACACATGCTGAAATTCATAATAAACAAGCAACGGGAACACAGCTAAAAGGAAATGAAATTTCTCTTTCTGCTGGCAATGATTTAATTGCACAGGGCAGTGAGATTATTGCGACACAAGACATCAATCTTGATGCGGGTAATCAATTATCGCTGACGACCGCACAAGAACTTGCTTTCCAATCTTATGAAGAAAAAATCAAAAAGTCAGGCATTGGTGGTACTGGCGGTATCGGCTTTACTGTGGGTAAATCTGCATTTGAGCAACTCAATAATAGTAATGCGGTGACTCAAAAAGGCAGTGTGATTGGCAGTACGGATGGCAATATTCGCATTAGTTCAGGGGATAATCTCACCATTGATGGCAGTGAAATGATCGCCAAAAAAGAGATATCTCTTACAGGGGATTCTGTTGATATTCTGGCTACCGACAACAGTTACACCGAGCTAAGCAAAACCAAAACTAAGCAGAGTGGTTTTACCGTCGCCCTAAGTGGTACCGCAGGAAGTGCAATTAATGGTGCTATTGCGGGATACAAAGCAGCCAAAGAAACAGATGATAGCCAAATTAGTACCTTGCAGAGTATCAAAGCGGGGCTTTCGGGGGCTCAGGCAACAGGTGCAGTGGCATTAGATAATGCACAATCTGGCACTGATAATGAAAGCACAACGTTGATTGGTGCCAATGTTGCTTATGGTAAAAGTTCCTCTGAGTCTGAACGTATACAGCAACAAGATATTGCCCAAGGCAGTAGCTTAAGTGCAGGTGAAAACCTCTCTATTACAGCAACAGGAAAAGAGCAAGGCGATATCACCATTACAGGCAGTGAGCTACAGGCTGGTGGTGATCTTACCCTAAGTGCTACACGAGATATCACATTACAATCAGCACAAAACCAAGAGACGATAGACAGCAAAAACAGCAGTAAAAGTGCGTCTGTCGGTGTTGGTGTCACAGTAGGTTCTGGTGGTGTCGGGGTCAATATTAATGCCAATGGTAGCCGAGCGAAAGGCTTTGAAGAGGGCGACCACACCTATTACACCAATAGCACATTAAATGCAGGGCAAACGCTCACCTTACAAAGTGGCCAAGATACGACCTTAAAAGGCGCTCAAGCGCAAGGCGATAAAGTTATTGCTAAGGTGGGCGGTGATTTACATCTTGAAAGTCAGCAAGCGATTGATGATTACACATCGAAGCAATCGAGTGAAAGTGCAGGTGGTAGTGTCAATGTAATGGGCACACCGGGAGGCTCGGCAAATATTTCGTTTAGTCGCGATAAAATGGACAGCAAATACCGCTCAGTGGAAGAACAAACGGGCTTATTTGCAGGCAATCAAGGGTTTGATATTAGCGTGGGTAAACATACCCAACTTGATGGTGCAGTAATTAGCAGTACCGCAGAAGCTAAAAATAATCAGCTCGATACAGGCACATTAGGCTTTAGTGATATCCATAACTACGCAGAATATAAAGTTGAGCATCAATCTGGTGGTGTAAGTACTTCAGGGGGTGTTGAAGGCAATCTGCTGGCGAATATGGGGCATGCATTAGCCATGGCAGGTAACCACAGTGACAGCGCTGAAAACACTACCCAATCTGCGGTATCACAAGGCACATGGACAGTGCGTGATAGCGACAATCAACAGCAAGATATCGCGCAATTAAGCCAAGATACCGACAACGCCCACAGCACGTTAAATAAAATTTTCGACAAAGAAAAAGAGCAAAACCGCCAACAGAAACAGCAATTAGTGGGTGAAATTGGTGCACAGGTTATCGATTTGGCAACCACGGTTGATACCATTCGTGGTACTCATCAAGCGAAAGAAGATTCAAGACTCGACAATCTTTCTGATACGGCTTACGACAATATTTACCAAGCCCTTTCTGAAACTAAAGATAACGTTACTGAACGTGATGTTCAAAATTACCTCTTCCAACAACGTTTACAAGATTACACCAACCAGTCTGACTTTGGCACGGGCGGTAAATATACCCGAGCTATTCAAGCAGTCACGGCATTTACGCAAGGTATAATGGGTAACAATATTGTTACTGCGATTGCTAATGGCTCCGCACCTTATCTTGCCAATGAAGTGAAAAACCAAATTCAAGGCAATAGTGTTGAAAGTGATATTCAGCGCACGATAGCCCACGGTTTGGTGAATGCGGGTCTTGCATTAGCAAAAGGTGAAAATGCGGCAGCACAAGCCGCTGGTGCGATGACCGGTGAAACGGTGGGTATTTTATCGCACTCACTTTATGGCAAAACGCCAGAGGAACTGACCGAGGCTGAAAAGCAGAATATAAGTGCATGGGCAACGTTAGCTTCCGGCATTGCAGGAGGTTTAATCAGCGATAATAGCGCCGGTGTCGCCAATGCCGCCCAAGCCGGGAAAGTGGTGGTTGAGAATAATTATCTGACTAATAAAGATGTGTTCGATATGAGGCAAGCGCTGATAGAAGCGAGCAAAACGGGTTCAGATAAAGAAATAATTTATGCAAAATATCGTGAAATCAGTGAAAGGCGTAGACAAGAAGCAATAGCAGAGGGTAAAGAGGGAAAAATTCCTGAGACGATTGCTTCATGGGAAAGTACAAAAACCGGAATTGACCAAGCAGATGCGTTAAAATGGATTGCTTGGCTTGATTCTTTAAGTGCAGAAGATAGACGGCAACTGGTTAATTTCGTAAAAAATGAAAATGAACAAAGCGCCCAAAGTATTTTCAATTCAGCGACTTTTGGGGCAAGAGTTGCTTTAGGAAGCAAGGAAGGTTTTGATAGTATTGGTATGTCAGGACCCTCTAAAGATTCAGGGATAACAGTTAGAACGACGGCGATTAGGGGTAATGAGAATAATAAAAAGCCAACACCAGAGCAGGATAATAAAGAGTCTCAGAATAAGATAGATCCAGGAAAACAAGTCTCTGGTAGTAAAGGAAAAGATGTCTCAGAAGTAGGCCGTATAGATTACCCTAATGGTATAAATTTTGATATAGAAAAATTGCCGGGTCATGTATCTAAAGTCGATGGTTTTAGTCAAAAAAGAGGAATTTCTGGAGGTCATAATTCTGACTCATTTTATAAAGCTGTAACTGATAATAGCATAAAGATTTTGTCTGAAACACTTACTGACGTAAAAGGAATTACTCATATTACTTATCAAATACCAACCAAAGATAGAACGGGAAAACTTGATGGGGGCTATAAAAATGAAATCTTTGAAAAAACAGTTTATGATCCTAAAGTTTTTTCAGATCAAAGAATACTAGACTTAGGTCAGAAAGCGTCAGCAAAAGGATACAAAGAAGCAATGAACAGCAGAGATGGACAAGCTACAGCAACAGTTGATGGTGTCAGTTTTAGAATATACATTGATAAAACAACTGGTAAAGTTCGTAATTTTCATCCTAATTGAGGTGCTATATGAAAAAAGAATTATTTGAACGGTTTGATGTTAATGCTGGTTTAAATCCAATCATTATATCATATTTTGATAGAATGTATAAAGATGGAAGGTTTGTAGAGGCAATAGAGCTCTTATCAAAAAAATGGGCACTAAATACAGATGGAGCTTATTGTCACTTTCCTGATATGGATAGTTTTGATGTCGAAGATCATTTTAAAGGCGTTGAAATTGCAATAGGTTATCCGCCAACGGAGGAAGATACTGTTATAGTTGATGAAAATACTTTCTATCATTATGTTCGCTTGGCTTGTGAAAAATATTTAAAGTTGCATCCCGAAAACAAAGAAATTATAGATAGTTTACTGTTAAAAATGCCATTCTAGTGTAATAATTTTGACCCAGTCCCACTCAGGGTTCTCCTTAGCTGTATTATTCCTCCTCAGCCAGCTATTTACCGCTTAAGGTGAGTTGTGGTATCTCACTGTTATATTCAGCGCACGGTTTACTCAATGCCGGCCTTGCATTAGCAAAAGGTGAAACCGTGGGCATTTTATCGCACTCACTGTATGGCAAAACCCCAGAAGAACTGACTGAAACTGAAAAGCAAAATATAAGTGCATGGGCAACGTTAGCTTCAGGCATTGCTGGTGGTTTAGTGGGTGATAATAGCGCAGGCGTCGCCAATGCCGCCCAAGCTGGGAAAGTGGTGGTTGAGAATAATTATCTGACAGCTAAACAAATAACTTCATGGCTTGAAAAGTATTATCTTGCTTCTACGGATGAGGAAAAGAAACATTTAGTTGAATTAGGAAATAAAGTCGATACGGAACAACAGCAAAAAGCGATAGAAACTAGGATCACTAAAGAACATTTGGTTCAACAACAAGATGAATTGATCTTACTTATTCAATCAGCAGATTGTAATGCTCATTGTAAATCAATTACTGAATCTAATATCAAAAAACTGGATCCTATCATTGAACATTATAGTGAGTTACAGCGAGGGAATAATATTCCACGAGCTATTGTTGCGACGACAACATTAGGCTTACCAATAATGAGTAAGGCAATTAGTCCCTATGTTTCTAGTTGGTTAGGTAGCACGACTGTCGCTAGCCGTGTGATAGGTGTAACAACTACAGGTACAGCAAATTTAGGCATGCAAGGGTATAATATTTACCAAGACCCAGAAACTAGCTTTAGCTATGCAAGCTTTGGTTCTTCTTTGTTAACAGGAGGAATAACACCAGGAATGGGGTATTGGGGAACGCTTACAACGAATACAACCGGCGCTGGTATTTCAAGTCTAATTGATGGGCAATCACCTTGGGTTCCTATGAGTGGGGCATTAGTGGGTTCAACAGCAGGCTACGGAGGCACAAAATGGTTAACTCATCGTCTTGAAAATAAATTTAATCCTTGGGCTAGTGGGTTTAAAGAGCGATATTTAACTGAAATGCCGTCAATATCTATTTCTCCCTCTAAATCACCTATTCCTAGTATAGTTGGAAGTACAATTGGAGCTATTGGTTCTGAATCAGCAAATAAAATAATTACAGAAGAACTAAAACCAGAGGATGAGAAATGAAAATATTAATATACTTTTTACTTTGGTCTTTGAGTATGTGTGTAACCATTTTTTTGACAATAATCTTAATTAAACTTCTAGTTAAGCTAATTTTATATTTTGAAAAAAACTCGTTAATTTGGAAATTAACTGATTTTATTGATGCCTTAAAAATAGGAGGAGTAATGGGATTGTTTTTAGGAGCAGTAATTTGTTTAGTTAATTATTTAGAACATAAAAGACACTAATATTCTTACAAAGAAAAAATTAGCGTCACACTGGGTCTTGTATGACTACCCTATTTTTCAGCCAACTGGATTATTAACAATCTGGTTTGGCGTATGAAGGGGGTAACATTAAACTCATTCAGTTACTTACCTATAATAGTTAGTTAGAGGTTCGCTATTTAGTACTAATTCTTTGACGCTAGTTTTTCAAATCTAAATTACGACCAATCTCTACCAAGCCTTTATGATTTTTTAACCAGCATAGGGCGTTTTAGTGGTGGTCTCTTTGGCGATGATCCTCTTCTTTTTTATAGAAATCAAAAAAACAATAAGAGGAAGTATATTGATGTAATCAGGAATGAGAGAGGAACTACCTACTATTCAATAGTATGATTTATTAGATAAAAAATCACTTTTTATCTCAGTGGAAAGTTATACTCAGTACTACTTTTTACTTACAGCAACTGATGATCCTAATAGAATTTATCACTATGATGTAAAAAAACCTTTTGATAGAGATGGTGAGCTTATTATCATTTAACTAAAATATCTATTTCCATATACAAAGTGATTAATTCTCAAGGTGCTTATGATGATGAAGTCTAGTGATAATTTAAAATGGTTGAAAGAAAGTGAACATTATCTCTATGAAAATAATGGTGGAGATTTATTCTACTTATTAGAGACGATGTATAAAATGGAAAAAATGAATTTTAGACAATTTATTTATGATGCATCTAGGGGAATTGGTAATGTTATTTGTGAAGGTTCTGAATATGTATTAGATATGGATTTAGATGATCCCGCTGATTTTCAAGCGGTAACTTTTTTTATTGGTGATTATGAATCTTCAACTATATCACCTAAAAATTTTGTTGAATTAATGCGAGTTATATCAAAAAACTATATAAAAGAAAATCCTCAAGATAAAGATTCGGTAGCATCTTCGATGTCAAAACTTGAATTACGTTATTTATAATTAATAACATAAATTTTGTATTATTAGTAAAATAAAAATCAATTAATTGTAAACTCATGGAATTATAAATTAATTTATATTTTACTATGTTATGTTTACATCTAAATAAAGCCTAGCTAAAAAAGATTAAAATAATAGCTAGGCTTTTTTATAGCCTAATAAAATGAGTTTATTTAAGATTTAGTTTTACATGTTTACGTTAAAACGAATAAAGCGAATCTTTAGACTCTTTTAATTTTTGTGCTAATTCAGAAGCTTCATACCGCTCTGTTACTATTTCGATGTAAGAGGCTCTTTCTGTTGATTCGGCTATTTCAAGTGTTTTATTTAATTCATCTATCGTTGTAACTTTTGCACAATGCCAATCTTTTGCACCGAAAGCTTTAGGCAATTGATGATAATTCCATTGAGCAAGATCGTTATAATAAGCTTCGGGATAATCACACAACAGCCGCTCAATTAAATAACCGTTGTTATTTAAAACAAGAATGATTGGTTTTAGTCCAAAGCGAACAAATTGGCTAATTTCTTGTACGGTTAATTGATGTGAGCCTTCACCTGTAATTAAAATAACGCGTTTTTCAGGCGCGGCAAGTGCTGCACCAAATGATGCGGGTGTTGCCCAACCAATAGAACCCCATAATGTTTGGTTATGGAACTGAACATCTTCTGGTAATAGAGCAAACCCTAATCCCATTGATGATGTACCAGTTTCAGCAATAATAATATCGTTAGGTTTAAAGAATTTCTCTAATCGGGGGTAGAGGTATTGAGCCGTAATTTCACCGTTATCAGATAAAACCGAGTTGCTTAACCCTTTAGCTTTTATCTGATGATACTTTTTATAAGGTAGTTGTTTTGTGAGCGCTGAGAGAACATCTTCCATATAAATATCATCATAAACAACAGAATCAATTTCAACATAATCTGACATGATGCTGATAAATTGCGTTGGTTTAATACTGGCGGTAAAACTACCGGTATTAAAGTCTGTCATCATTGCACCGATCCCTAATATATACTCGCTATTTTCGACAAACTCTCTGACATCAGGCGTCATTAATTTTCCATCGTACATCCCAACATATTGAGCATTAGATTCACTTAATATACTTTTATCCATAAACATAGTGGCGTAAGGTAAACCTGTTTTATCAATAAAAGCTTGGACATTATCTGATAACCCTAAACGTGTGGATAAAATACCAGGTAATACGCAGATATTATTGCTTTGTGTAAGCTTATCAATAATCAGTGATGCCACTTTTTCTAGTATTTCTTTATCACTTATTGGTTTTTTCGGTGTGGTAACAGATGTGTTTTCTATCACTGGCATCACAGCATAATCAGATGGTAAACCAATATAAACAGGACGACGTTCTTTTAATGCTGTTGCAATTAAACGCTCCATTTCAGCAATACAATTTTCAGGCGTTAATATTGCATGAGCACACGCAAGACGTTGAGCTAATTGATAGAAAATATCAAAATCACCATTACCTAAGGTATGGTGAACGAGACGTTTGCTTTTTTGTACGCCACTTGCTGGCATACCCACTAAATGAAAAATAGGTAGATTTTCTGCATAAGAGCCTGCAATAGCATTAATCGCACTTAATTCACCCACACCAAATGTTGTTGATAACGCTGCCATACCTTTAATTCGAGCATAACCATCAGCAGCGTAAGCTGCATTTAATTCATTGCAGTTACCAATCCAACGCAGATGCTTGCTATTACAAATTGTGTCTTCTATAGGAAAGGCGTAATCGCCGGCAACGCCAAAAATATCACTTATACCTAAGTCATATAATCGGTTTAAAATATATTCAATAACGGAATTGTTCATATTATCTCCATAAAATCCGAATAATAATCTATAAAAATAGAATTATTCATTTATATTATTCTTAATGTTTTATCTCGGATATTATTTGATATGAAATGGTTTATTATCATTGAGGGTATAACTAAATGTAATAAGGTAAGTATTGCTAATGGATATTCGCACGCTTCGCTATTTTGTTGAGGTTGTTCAATTAAATGGGTTTAGCCGAGCAGCTGATGCATTGTTTATTACGCAACCTGCGATTAGTCGCAGTATTAAAAAATTAGAAGATGAATTAGGTGTTGTTTTATTAGTGAGAGAGGTCAATGGCGTAAGGTTAACTGATGATGGTGCAATACTTTTTGAACATGCAAAAAAGATACTCACGCAATTTAATAGTATGAATAAAGCTATACAAGACAAGTCGGGACCATTGACAGGGACATTAAATGTGGGATTACCTCCGGTAATAGCTTCGACATATTTTGCCGACATTATTATGGCATTTAGTTCTCTACACCCTCAGGTTGAACTAAAAATATTTGAATTAGGAACTAAACAAATGGCAGAAGCGATGATAGAGGGAAAAGTAGAAACCGCAGCCGTAGTATTACCTTTTAATAATGACATATTTGAATTAACACCTTTTTCAGAAGAAAGCTTGATGCTATTAGTGTCTCCATCACATTCTTTAGCCATCAAAAAAGAAGTACATTTTAACGAGTTGATTAATGAATCATTTATTTTTTTCTCTGAAGATTTTCGCATTAATGATTTAGTTTATAGTGCCTGCGGTATTTATAATACAACGCCTATTGTTGCGGGACGTAGTGATCATTTAGATTTAATTATAGCGATGGTAAAAGCGGGTGTAGGTGTAACACTACTGCCTAGGAGTATGTGCAATAAAAATCCCATAGGTGATTTAGTGGTACTTCCTGTTGTTGAACCTACATTGTCATATCAATTGGCGTTAGCAAATAATAAAAATGGTTATAAAAGTCGAAGTTGCCAAGCATGGGATCGACTAGCAAGAGAAAAGCTAATAATAGAATAAAATAGCAAATTGAGGCTTACCAATATTCTATTTAAGAAATAAATATCAAAAATATTTTTAAATAACAAAAATGGCTGAACATAAATTATGTTATTTTTTTTGGAAATGTGGATAGCAGTATAAAAGCAGTTATATAAATGATAAGTTTATATTTTGCACGTAGCATTATGAGTAATAATAAAAGCGAGCAAAATACAAATTAATCAGACAAGACAGGAATAGGATAGGGAAAATGAATGAGAGTAATAGCTCTGTAAATCAACATTTTATTCGTAAACTTGAAAGTATTGTTGGTAAAAAACAGGTATTAACACAAGCACATAAAACAGAACGTTATCGTAAAGGCTTTCGTTCAGGACAAGGAAAGGCATTAGCAGTTGTATTTCCTGCCAATTTATTAGAACAGTGGCGTGTTTTTAAAACCTGTGTTGAAGCTGATAAAATCATTATTATGCAAGCGGCGAATACGGGATTAACAGAAGGTTCGACGCCTAATGGCGATGATTATGATAGAGATATCGTGATTATTAGTACATTACGTCAAGATAAAATACAGGTTCTCTCAGAGCATAATCAAGTTATTGCCTTTCCTGGTAGCACGCTGTGGCATTTAGAAAAAGTATTAAAGCCATTAGGACGTGAACCTCATTCTGTTATTGGCTCGTCTTGTATTGGTGCTTCTGTTATTGGAGGGATCTGCAATAACTCTGGCGGAGCTTTAGTTCGTCGAGGACCTGCTTATACAGAATTATCGCTGTATGCACGTGTTAATGAAAAAGGCGAGGCTGAATTAGTTAACCATTTAGGAATTGATTTAGGCGAAACCCCAGAAGAGATTTTAACCAATTTAGATAATCGTCATTACCATGAGAAACAAATACAAGCGACAGAAAAATTAGCATCCGATCATGAATATCATGAACGTGTGCGTGATGTAGATGCCAATACGCCTTCTCGATTTAATAATGATGAACGTCGTTTATATGAGGCTGCGGGGAGTGCGGGTAAATTATCTGTTTTTGCTGTGCGATTAGATACATTCCCAGCGGATCATCGTACTCAAGTCTTTTATATTGGTACTAATAATCCTGACGAGCTAGAAGATGTTCGTCGCCATATTTTAAGTCATTTTAAAAAGCTTCCTGTTGCAGGAGAGTATATGCATAGAAGCTACTATAAAATGGCTGAAGTGTATGGAAAAGATACATTTTTAGTGATTGATAAATTGGGTACAGATAAAATGCCTATTTTATTTGCCGTGAAAGGGCGAGTAGATGCGGTATTAAATAAAGTCCCTTTTTTACCTAAAAATATGGTCGATAGAACCATGCAGTTTATGAGCAAATTATGGCCAGCTCATTTACCCGAACGTATGACAGATTTCCGCGATAAATATGAACATCATTTAATGTTAAGAATGGCTGATGAGGGCATTGAAGAGGCATCAACCTATTTAAAAGAATACTTTAAACAAGCTTCGGGTGATTATTTTGAATGCACTGAAGAGGAAGGGAATAAAGCATTCTTGCACCGTTTTGCTGCTGCTGGTGCCGCTGTTCGTTATCATGCTGTTCATGTGAATGACGTTGAAGATGTATTGCCATTAGATATTGCATTGCGTCGTAATGACAAAGATTGGTTTGAAAAATTACCACCAGAAATAGAGAGTAAATTACTTTATAAACTCTATTGTGGTCATTTTATGTGCCACGTTATGCATCAGGACTACATTATTAAAAAAGGTGTTGATGCGAAGGCGCTAAAAGAAGAAATGTTAGCGTTATTAGATAAACGTGGGGCAGAGTACCCCGCAGAGCATAATGTTGGCCATATGTATTATGCAAAGCCTCAATTAAAAGCGTTCTATAAACATAACGATCCAACCAATAGTATGAATCCAGGTATAGGTAAAACCTCAAAATTAAAATATTGGGGAGAAGAGTGTGGATGTGGGCATGCACATAGTGAGCCTAAAATAGGTAACGTAGAGAATAAAGGATAAGTTTTATTTTTTTAATTGAAAATGATAAAGGCAGGATAAAACCTGCCTTTTTTCTATTTAGTCATTAGCCCATAATGCTTCGCTGTTATGAGCAATAAAATGAACATCAATTTCATCAGGGTTAATAAAATGACGAATGCGAGAATAAAAATAATCGCATGTCTCTTCATAATTATCATTCATAAAAATCACGATCCCAAGATGGTTGATTTTATCAAAAGGGATTTGTTTTAAAATATGTTCATCTTGAGTACCCATACTCCAGCCTAAAATGAGTAAACTATCATTAATGGTTGGAATAGCTTCATGATAAATACGTGTTAAATAGTTACTTGAACGTATAGTTTTTAGTTTTTCCTCACTTGTACCTTCAGAGATAAACAGCGGAGAGTAATTATGATCATCCCAATTTTGACTAATTTGATCGATAAGATGGTTGTCACCTTGAATACTTAATTTTAACTCTTCATCATTTTCATTCTTTGCAAGAATAAGATTACCATGAGGATAAAAAACAAGATTAGAACGATTACCTCTGTATTCGCGGTATTCTTCAAAATCTTCATAAAAACTGCTACGATTGAAACAATCTTTAAAAAGTGGATATGGATGATTATCATTAACTTGCATGATAGTCCAATAAAGCATAATGTCGTAATTCAAACTGAATATTGTGTCAAACTGCTTAATAAAATTAGCACAATTATTAATTTTATCTCTTACTTCATCAATACAAGGGTGGATACCTTTAACTGTATTAATTAAGGTTTTTTTTACTTGACTATGAGCCTGATGAATATCATTACAATCAATATTGAAGATGCTATTAATTACTGTAGCTTGGGTGAACTTTCTTAAAATATATTCAAAATCTTGAGAGTGAAAAGAATCAAAAATATTTTTTACATTTTTTGGCAACTTTGCATTGGAAAATAAATTAGAGTAATTAAAATTAGGATCTATAGCAATTGATGATCCATTTCCTAATAATAAACTTCCTGTAAATAACTCAGAAACAGCATTCCACTCTTTTACATTAAAACGCATAATAACCTCGGTATAAAATATGAGTGGTTATTTTATTTATTTGTATTTAGTTTTTATGCGTAGCTATTCGTAAATATATAATCAATTTATACCTAAAAAGGTGTGTTAATACCAGAGATTATAATAATCTCTGGTAATGATTAATAATTTATTGAATAGTATTAACTCGCAATTTCTTGAGCATATAAATAAAGCTCTTGTAATTGTTTTAGTTTTTCTTCGTTATCGCTATGTTCTTCTGCTAAAAGCTGGATCGTATTGATATATTCAGTCAGTTTTTCGGGCGTTAACACTTCTTTTCTATGCGCGAGCCAACGCTGTTGTTCATCATAATTTAATGTTGATGGATAATTTCTGGCACGATAACGGAAAAATAACGGCTCCATTCTTGCATCTTCAAAGGTTAAATCTAAAGCAGGTAAATTCTGTGGTTGTGTTGAGCGAATAATGTCCATTGCACTACGATCATTTTCACTGAAAAAGCCATTATAAATTTGAGAATCAACATTATCAGAGACAACAAAAGGTGCCTGTTGAGCGAAGAGTTCTACGACTTTATTGCGTATTTCAGGATGTGAAAATAAAATAGCTTGATTATTTAAACAAGTATCAACATCTAAACCAATTCTATCTGCATCTTGTGGTCTTAATGTATTTTGTGGAGCCACAATAGGGCATTTATTAATATGCAGTAATTTAATGGGAACAGGTGGCTCATCAACTGACAATTCACTGCGTGGCGTATATAAACGCTCACGTAATTGGTCTGATGTTAAGGTTAATAATGGAGATATATCGGCAGATAAATCGCACACAATAACAGCATTACGATTATCAGGATGCCATGCTAATGGTGCCACAAGACTTAAATTAGAACGAGCGGCTCCAAACATACCTGAAACATGTACAATCGGCGTCATGGCGGGAATATCAATTAACGCCTGAACTTTACGTTTATCGCGTAAATTAAAGAAATAATTAAACATCCGCGGTTGCGCTTGTTTTAATTTTTTTGCCATCGCAATGGTGGCGTAAACATCAGACATTGCATCATGTGCATTCTCATGAGAGATGCCATTGGCTTTAGTTAATAGCTCTAGACGAAAGCTTGGGAAACCGTCTTCATTTTCAGGCCAAACAATACCTTCTGGGCGTAGTGCATAGCAGGCTCGTAAAACATCGAGCAAATCCCACCGAGAATTCCCTTTTTGCCAACTATAGGCATAAGGATCATAAAAATTACGATAAAGGATATTACGGGTTACTTCATCATCAAATCGAAGGTTGTTATAACCCATAATACAGCTATTGGGTTGGCTAAATGCTTGGTGAATTTGACGAGTAAATTCAGCTTCAATAACACCGTTTTTTAACGCAATTTGTGGTGTTATTCCCGTGATCATTACCGCTTCGGGGTGGGGCAAATAATCGTCATTAGGTTTACAATAAATAACGAGAGGATCTTCAATTATGTTGAAATCCATATCAGTTCTTATACCCGCAAATTGAGCTGGGCGATCTAGCGCTGGGTGTGTACCAAAGGTTTCGTAGTCGTGAACATAAAATGTGGGCGTTTTCGCTGAGTTAGACAAGGTTTCCTTCCATGATTTATTTGCTTGATAGATATGCAGACATGGTAAACCATAAAGTTGAAAACGTGAAATATGAGATTAAAGTAGGCTAATAAAGTTTCTGAGATAGGGCATAACCGTGAGGATAAGTATAAGAATACCTCACTTATATTGATCCCTTTTGTGCGTTTTATTTGAACAATAGCAATGAAAAATAAAAGCAGAGTTAGAACACATAACTCAAATTGTTAACGTTAACTTTTGTGCTTTATATCACATTATAGTGAGATAGTAGTTTGTTAAGTGAAAAGTTAACGTTAACATTTAAAAGTGGAATGACTTTATAAGGCGCTTAACCAATGAACAAAGACTCAAAAAAATACTATGCGATTTTAAGTGCGCTGTTATTTTTCTTCTTTTTTACCTGGTCTTCATCATTTTCATTAGTTTCTATTTGGCTAAACCAGTATGTTGGGTTAAAGGCGACTGATACCGGATTGATATTCTCTGCAATTTCTCTTATTGCATTATGTGCACAACCTTTATATGGCTTTATTCAGGATAAGTTAGGTCTAAGAAAAAATCTGTTATTAGTGATTGCGATATTACTTATTCTTTCTGGGCCATTTTTCCTTGGTTTTGCTTCAATACTACGTTGGAATATTTTTATTGGTTCCATTTTTGGGGGGTTATATGTAGGTATGACCTTTAATGCAGGTATTGGTGTATTAGAGTCATATACAGAACGTGTGAGTCGTATTCGTGGTTTTGAATATGGTAGGGCGAGAATGTGGGGCTCGCTTGGGTGGGCATCTGCAACATTTGTTGCTGGGCACAATATTAATATCGATCCTAATTATAATTTTGTGATGGCATCTATTTCTGGTGTCGTGTTCTTAATTCTTTTAGCTCTATTAAAAACAGGTAAATCAGACGCATTTAATCAATTAGAGCATGGGAAAACATCAGGTATTACTGTAAAAGACGCACTTAATTTACTTTCATTACCTCGTTTTTGGGCTCTTATTTTATTTGTGATTGGAACCTGTGTATATGGTGTTTATGACCAACAGTTTCCAGTCTTTTTCTCATCACAATTTGCTACTCTACAGCAGGGTAATGAGATGTATGGATATCTAAATTCATTACAAGTGTTCTTAGAAGCTGGTGGTATGTTTATCGCTCCCTTCTTAGTTAATAAAATTGGTGCTAAAAACGGTTTATTGCTAGCTAGTAGCGTTATGGCCACGCGTATTATTGGTTCTGGATTAGTTGAAGGGCCAATCTTGATCTCTTGTATGAAATTATTACATGCCGTTGAGTTACCTATCTTATTAATTTCAATTTTTAAATATAACAGTCAACATTTTGATAAACGTTTATCTTCAACACTCTATTTAGTGGGTTTCCAATGTGTAAGTTCCATTGTTGCAACATTGCTCTCACCATTAGCAGGTTATGGATATGATCATTATGGGTTTGCACCAACTTATATGGTGATGGGCTGTATTGTGATAGGAACAACACTTCTTTCAGCTATATTTTTACGCTCAGATTCGAAAGCGTTATTGCCATTTGATAACTTACAACATGGGGATCAAAATAAAGCTCAGCCTGTTTAATCGTGCTCTAATTTATCCTTTGTCGTGTCGATTTTGGCTACCCATGAAAATGTGTAGCCATTTTTTACTCATAAGTAAGTCAACATTTACTCATTAAAAAATGTTGACTATATTTATTATTGCAAATAATCCTAATTATTTGTTAATTAAGTGAAATCAATTAAATTTGTAAACTTTGCTTGTTTATTGACACGATTAAGCGATAATCTTAAACAGAACTATTTATCTTAAATATCAATTGTAAAGGTGTAGGAAATGGATAACGCAAACAAGCCGTCTTTCCAAAACGTACTGGAGTTTGTGCGTATGTATCGTCGTAAAAACAAAATCCGTCGTGAGATCACTGACAATGAGAAAAAGATCCGTGATAACCAAAAGCGTGTTCTTTTATTAGACAACTTAAGTGAATATATTAAACCTGGTATGTCTATCGAGGATGTTCTGGGTATTATTGCGAATATGCGTAGTGACTATGACGATCGTGTTGATGATTACATTATTAAAAATGCAGATCTGTCTAAAGAACGCCGTGAGCTTTCTAAACAGTTAAAAGCGATGGGTGAAATTAAAAATCTTCCTGATCTAAAAGACTAATTATTTTATTAAGAATAAGAAATTAAAGGCCTCTGAATTGAATATTCAGGGGTTTTTTTTTATCTTATTTGGGGTTTAAGTACATTAAGTTAATTTGCTAATAGTCACCCAAAAAAAGAACCCACTAAAAAGTGGGTTCTCAATTTAAAAGTATTATCAAGATATTCTTAATAACGACTTATTATTAATTTTGACTTTCAGCTTTAGTCATTACTGATGAAGATTGGTTGGTTGAACAATGTCCACCTGCACCAGTACGGCCTTTTTTATCAAAAGCAAGGCGATTTTCCCATGCTTTGATTTCAATCGCGACAGTAGGTTCATCAGATGCTGGCGCTTTTGTCATTGGTGCGCTTGCATGAAGTTGGCGTACTACTGGCTCTTGACGAATAATAACGGCTGTAGGTTTACTTTCTTTTACTGGTACTGGCTCTACTGCAGGCGTTACACTTTCACTCTCTTCAGGCTGACTTTCAATAGCCGTTTCAACGACAGGCTCAACAGCTGTTTCAACAATAGCTTCAGCATCATTTTCTTTGTGTTGCTCAACTATTTCTTCTGTTGTAACTGAAGTAGCAATAGGTTGAGGTTCAGGAGTAGATGTTTCACTTACTTCTCGTTCTATTGGTGCAATGACTTCTTGTGTAACGTTTTCAGTCTCTGCGTCTGTTTCTACTTGCTGTGAAGCTTCATGCATATAAGCTTCAGTTGTGTTTAATACCGCAGAAATGTTTTCTTTACGAGTGACATGTTCTTCGGTATTCACATCATCGATAACGTTGTTGACAACACTTTCTTCAACTTGATTCTCAATGCTATTTGCTTCTGCCGGTGCTGATTGTGGCTCTACTGCAATAATCTCAGCAACAGCTTCAGTGGTTGATTCAGAGCTAACAGTCACAGTGTAGGTCGATTCTGCTGTATCTGCTTGTTCCACTTTTGCAACAATGGCTTCTGAAACCGCCGGTGCGATAGCAACCATTTGAGGATCTGCATGAGTAATGATGTTCTTTTCAACAATATTGTTATTGTTTTCAACACTATTCTCAATAAATGGAGCATCACTGACTGGTGTTACAGGGTAACGAATAAATACTTTACCAGAAGCAAGTTCAGGTGATGCAACCGCCATTGTAAGTGGCATTGGTGACACTGTTAATGTACGTTCATCACGATAACGACGGCGACGTTGACCACTTACACGTAAATGACGAGGTGAACGACGAGAACGACGAGGCATGACATTCTCTTGCCCGTTGTTATCTTCATTTTTATTATCATCTTGTGCTTTTGGTGCTACATCAGATAAGGCTTTTACTGGTTGTGCTTCATTTGTTTCAACTTTTACAACAGCATCGGCTTTAGGTGCTGTTTTTTCCGTTGGAGCAGCTTTAGCTGGTGCGATAGCTACAGGAGGTTCTGAGATTGCCTTTTCTGTTGTTGCAACAGTTGCAACTGGAGCAATGGCTAACGTTGTATTGCTGTCGGTTACACGCACAGATTGCGTTAATTGTCGACGATTACGACGTTGCATAGCAGGGCGACGAGGTTCTTCTTTCTTCTCATCAGCACTGTCTTTTTCAGTCGTATCATTTTCGCTAAGTGCAACTTCTGCTTTCGCGGCTTCTTGTTGCTGTTGACGTTTTTCTTCTTGGCGACGACGTTGCTCTGCGCGTTGTTCACGACGTTGTTGGCGACGCGCTTCGCGTTCTGCAATCTCTTGCTCACTACTCACTTCAGTTGTTGGAGCTGTTTGTGGTTTTTGATTGCGATTCTTGCGGTTGTCTTCGTTATTCGTGTTATCACGATTACGATCGTTATCGCGGTCACGGCGATTATTGTTGTTACGTCGATTGTTATTATTACGACGCTCACGACGATTATCCGTATTCTCTTTCTTGGTTTCCTGTGGTTTTTCTTGTGTTACCGCAGGCTCTGGCTCACTACCAAATAAGTTAGAGAAGAATTTTGCAACTGAGGCAAAGAAGCCAGTACTTTGGGCTTGCTCTGATTTAACTGGCTTAGCTTGAGGTTGAGGTGCTTTTTTACTTTTCGTCGTCGTTTCTGGGGTGTTTTCTTCTTGCAATCCAAAGGCTGAAATTGCAGGTTGTTCAGGCACTTTACGCTCTGTGACAACATCGTCTTCAGCTTCATTTAACTGACTTTCATGGAATTGCGCTAAGTTGTAACTCAGAGACGTAATTTCTTCGCCCTTACGCACTCGAATAACAGAAAAATGAGGAGTTTGCATTTGGTCATTAGGAACAATAACCACTTTAACGTTAGATTGACGCAGTTCAATATCTGTTACGGCTTTACGTTTTTCGTTAAGCAAATAAGAGGCAATTTGAACAGGGACAATTGCATGTACTTCATGGGTATTTTCTTTCAGTGCTTCTTCTTCAATTAGACGTAACACAGAAAGTGATAATGATTCGTTATCACGAATAGTACCAGTGCCTAAGCAACGAGGACAAACGTGATGGCTTGATTCACCTAATGAAGGACTTAAGCGTTGACGAGACATCTCTAATAAGCCAAAGCGAGAGATGCGCCCAATTTGAATACGAGCACGATCTTGGCGTACAGCTTCGCGCATTCTATTCTCAACTTCACGTTGATGGCGCACTGGCGTCATGTCGATAAAGTCGATAACAATTAAACCACCGAGGTCTCGTAAACGTAATTGACGTGCAATTTCGTCAGCGGCTTCTAAGTTAGTATTGAATGCAGTTTCTTCGATATCACCACCACGTGTTGAACGAGAGGAGTTAATATCAATTGCCGTTAATGCTTCAGTGGTATCAATAACTAATGCACCACCGGAAGGTAGGCGGACTTCACGTTGAAATGCAGATTCAATTTGTGATTCAATTTGATAATGGCTAAATAATGGAACAGCGCCAGTATAATGACGAATTTTGCTAGCAAAATCACCACGACCAATCGCTTCGATATGGCTACGAGCCATTTCAACAACTTTTGCGTTATCAATTAAGATTTCACCAATATCAGGACGTAAATAGTCGCGGAATGCGCGAACGATTACGTTACTTTCCTGATGGATTAAGAAAGGAGCGGGGCGATTCTCTGCTGCTTTTTTAATGGCATCCCAATGTCTTAGGCGATAGCTTAAATCTTGTTGTAGTGCTTCAGCCGATTTACCGACACCCGCAGTACGTACAATCAGACCCATGCCATCTGGAATTTCAAGACTTGATAAGGCTTCTTTGAGTTCTGTACGGTCTTCACCTTCGATACGGCGAGAAATACCACCTGCACGAGGATTATTTGGCATTAATACCAAATAGCTTCCTGCAAGGCTGATAAAAGTGGTTAATGCAGCACCTTTATTACCACGCTCTTCTTTATCAACTTGAACAATAACTTCCTGACCTTCTTTCAAGACATCTTTGATGTTAGGACGGCCATGGGAGTGATAATTACTAGGAAAGTATTCGCGGGCTATTTCTTTAATAGGAAGGAAACCGTGGCGTTCCGCACCATAATCAACAAAAGCTGCTTCTAGGCTGGGTTCAATTCGAGTGATTTTACCTTTATAGATATTCGCTTTTTTCTGTTCATGACCGGGGCTTTCGATATCCAGATCGTACAAGCGCTGCCCATCCACAAGGGCAACACGCAACTCTTCCTGCTGAGTCGCGTTAATTAACATTCTTTTCATATTGTGACTTACTCGTTATTTTCACGTTTTATAATGTGCCACTAACATACGTAATTACACTATTGATAACCGATGACCTCGTGTCTTTTACAAATGCGTCAACCTCACGGCTGTCGATTGTATAGAGGTGCAATATCTCGGTGAGTCTGATTTTTAGTTCAAAAATTCAGCACTCTTTAATTGAACACAATGTTTCAACTCAATAAGCGATGTATTTGTGGCATACTAAATTGTTTGATTTTCGACTATGTCTTACGCCATTGCTGCATTTTGAAAATCAAACAAACAAAATTTTCATAAATATACCTGATAAACATAATCAGGAGAGTCTGCATTATTCCATTGGTGTTAGGGTTATAGCAAGATGACTTTTCCGCTTTGGTGACTTTTTCTGTATAAATATGAGAGATTAGCTAATGTTTCGTCTTTTTCCCATTATTCAGGTTAAAATAGACGACAGAATTGATGTTATTTTGTGCACCACAAAGTTGTTTGTTATTTTTATTTTAAGAGAGCCAAAGAATCGCCACTATGAAATCATTTAATCAAGTTCAGTTCGTCACCATTGATGGCGATGAAGCAGGCCAGCGTATCGATAATTTTCTACTGGCACGCTTAAAAGGTGTACCAAAGAGTATGATTTACCGAATTATCCGTAAAGGGGAAGTTCGAGTCAATAAAGGGCGAATTAAACCTGAATATAAATTAAATGCAGGTGACAGTATTCGTATTCCACCGGTGAGAGTAGCAGAAAAAGAAGAAATTGCTGTATCACCAAAATTAGACAAAGTTTCTGCATTAGCTAATTGTATTTTATATGAAGATGAACATTTAATGCTGATTAATAAACCATCAGGTACAGCAGTGCATGGTGGCAGTGGTTTAAGCTTTGGTGTTATTGAAGGTTTGCGTGCATTACGCCCAGAAGCTCGCTTTTTAGAGCTTGTTCATCGCCTTGATAGAGATACTTCTGGTGTATTGTTAATTGCAAAAAAACGTTCAGCACTACGTGCGTTACATGAGCAATTGCGTTTAAAACAGATGCAAAAAGATTATTTGGCATTAGTTCGTGGTCAGTGGCAATCTCACACTAAAGTGATACAAGCACCGTTATTGAAAAATATTCTTCAAAGTGGTGAACGTGTAGTAAAAGTGAGTAATGAGGGGAAGCCTTCAGAGACACGTTTTAAAGTAGAAGAGCGTTTTGAGTTTGCCACTCTGGTGAAAGCAAGCCCTGTTACCGGAAGAACACACCAAATCCGTGTACATGCATTACATGCAGGTCATCCTATTGCTTTTGATGATCGTTATGGTGATCGTGATTTTGATGCACAATTAGTTGGAACAAAGCTTAATCGTTTATTTTTACATGCAAGTTCTTTGACATTCACTCATCCTTCAACGGGTGAGCAGATGCGAATTGAAGCACCAATGGATAATACATTACGCCATTGTTTGCAGGTGTTACGTAGTCAAAAATCTTAGGTCTAAAAATTTTTATTTCGACAGAAAATCCGAACACTCAATGCGCCCAGTTAGCTGGGCGTATTTTTTGCTTAACATTATGTAAAATCGTTAATTTAAAAATACCATTAACTTTCTACTTTTGTCATACATTGCTCAACGATGTTGTCAATATTCCACTCTTTAGGCATTGATTTTGAACCATTTTTGCGCATTTCCATATCAACACGAATAAATTCGGTAATACCGTAATTTTTAATGATGCTGTCGTAGGTGCACCCGCACACTTCTGTAATTTGAGGAATGAGTGCATCATCAGTAATACCTGATCCTAATATGCAACTACTGACAAAGTTCTTTTTGAATGAGGATGTGCTGTCATCTTTTTTATTTGAAATTACACTGTCTTGGACAGTATTGGCCACATTAGCCGTTTGGGCTGTTTCTGAGTCTTTTTCATCAGAACAACCTGCTAATGCTGTTGCCATCACTAACGCTATCAAGACGGATGTTAGTTTATTCATAATACGTTTTATCGCTACATAAGATTAAAAATAAGATGATCGGGGTTATTTTTGATCATCAGAGAATAATATTGGGTTTATTCTTTGCGAGAGTAACATTTTATTCAATCGGATAAGTGGTAAACCAATTAAAGAATTTGGATCATCGCCTTCCATTTTATCAAAAAGAGTAATACCTAACCCTTCAGACTTAAAACTTCCCGCACAATTAAACGGCATTTCTTTATTTAAATAATGGGTAATTTCATCATCAGTTAAATGGCGAAAGTATACTTGAAATAATTCACAATGTGTTTGATGTTCTAAAGTTAAACTATTGTATACTGTTAATCCGGTATAAAACGACACACATTTTCCCGAAGCTTGTTTTAATTGCGCGAAAGCATTATCAAAGTCATGGGGCTTACCTGTGATTTTTTTATTTAACATACAAACTTGATCAGAGCCAATAATAAGGTGATGTGGAAATTTTGCTTGTAAAGCGCTAGCTTTTTCATAGGATAAGCGAGTGACAAGATCTTGAGCACATTCAGTGGGCTTCGGGGTTTCGTCAATATCGGGAGATGCCTGTATAAAGGGCATTCCAAGCTTTTTCAGCAACTGAGCTCGAAAGGGTGAAGTAGACGCAAGAACGAGTGGCAACATATTTTTTTTAAAATCCGTAGCAAAATGGTGCCTGACATTCTAAACTATGCGCCGCTGATAAAGCGAATTTTGGTGGAAAGGTGTAGATAACCCGCCTTTTTCTTTGACTATATTCCATTACAAAGATAATATGCGCGCCTTATGCAAAAGGTAAAATTACCCCTGACCATTGATGCGCTGCGAGCAGCTCAGAAGAATTTAGACTATGACGGTCATTATTCTCCAGAGCAAGTAAGCCGCTTAGCTGAATCGGTGGTCAGTGTGGACAGTAATATTGATGTGGCTTTATCATTTGATATTGACCATCAACGTCTTGCCGTGATTAAAGGACATTCCGATGTGGATGTAACTTTAGAATGTCAACGTTGTGGTGGCCATTTTCCTTATCATGTTCACGCAACATATTGTTTTAGCCCTGTTGTCAGTGATGAACGGGCCGAGGCATTACCGGAAGAATATGAACCAGTCGATGTAAACGAATTTGGTGAAATAGATTTGCTGGCAATGATTGAAGATGAAATAATCCTCAACTTGCCGGTGGTTCCGGTACATGATTTTGAACACTGTGAAGTGTCCGACGCGGATATGGTGTTTGGTGAACTCCCTGAGGAATTATCAGAGAAACCAAATCCATTTGCCGTATTAGCCAGTTTAAAGAAAAGTACTAAGGAGTAAGGTCAATGGCCGTACAACAAAACAAACCAACTCGTTCTAAACGCGGTATGCGTCGTTCTCATGACGCGCTGACAGTAACTCAAGTTTCAGTTGACAAAACTTCTGGTGAAACTCACCTGCGTCACCATGTAACTGCTGACGGTTACTACCGTGGTCGCAAGGTTATCAACAAGTAATTAGCTTTATAGCTCGTTGATACCTTGACAAATCTAACCATAGCGTTAGATGCGATGGGCGGGGACTTCGGTCCTCGCATCACAGTGCCTGCTTGTTTGCGGGCGCTGGCATCTAATCCTCATTTAAAAATATTGCTGGTAGGTCAACCAGACGCTATCTCTCCTCTGCTTGCAGATAAAAATGCTGAGCTAATCTCCCGTTTACACGTTATACCCGCAGAACATATTGTCGCCAATGATGCTAAACCTTCACACGGTATTAGGGCCAGTAAAGGTACATCAATGCGAGTGGCACTTGATCTCGTGAAAACAGGTGAAGCACAAGCATGCGTAAGTGCTGGTAATACTGGCGTATTAATGGGATTAGCAAAACTGCGACTTAATGCTATTGATGGAATTGAACGTCCTGCACTGGTTTCAGTATTGCCCAACCAGAAAAAAGGTAAGACTGTCGTTCTTGATTTAGGCGCTAACGTTAATTGTGATAGTCAAATGTTAGTACAGTTTGCCGTGATGGGCGCAGTGATGGCCGAAGAAATTGCAGGGATTAGTTCACCTAAAGTAGCACTTTTGAATATTGGTGAAGAAGAGAGCAAAGGATTAGATAATATCCGCGAAGCCGCTACAGTATTAAAGTCAACACCTAATATCAATTATATTGGTTATGTTGAAGGTAATGAATTACTGACAGGCAAAACAGATGTATTGGTGTGTGACGGCTTCGCAGGTAATGTCTCCCTTAAAACGATGGAAGGAGTTATTCGAGTTTTCCTTTCATTGATTAAATCTTCTACTACCGAAAATAAAAAAACGTCGTGGTGGATGAAAATATTGAAGAAATGGTTACAAAAACGGCTAATTAAGCGTTTTGGACACATGAACCCCGACCAGTATAACGGTGCTTCTCTGTTAGGATTACGCGGTATCGTCATTAAGAGCCATGGTGGCGCAAATGAAAGCGCGTTTACAGCAGCAATAGAACAGGCTGTTCATGCCGTTGAGCGAAAAATCCCAGAACGGATCGCTTCTCGACTGACAACAGTATTACCCAAGAGCGATTGATAGAATGTATACAAAAATCTTAGGTACTGGTAGTTACTTGCCTGTACAAGTGCGAACTAATGCCGATTTAGAAAAAATGGTTGAAACATCTGACGAATGGATTGTTACCCGAACAGGTATTAATGAACGTCGGATTGCAACAGAAGAAGAAACTGTTGCTGTGATGGGCGCAGGTGCGGCTGAAAAAGCACTAGAAATGTCTGGTATTGATAAACAAGATATTGGATTGATTGTTGTTGCCACAACATCAGGCTCACATGCATTTCCAAGCGCAGCATGTCAGATTCAAAATGCGTTAGGCATCAATGATTGCATCGCTTTTGACGTTGCAGCTGCATGTTCTGGCTTTGTTTATGCATTAAG
This sequence comes from Proteus vulgaris, assembly GCF_011045815.1. Lineage (GTDB taxonomy): Bacteria > Pseudomonadota > Gammaproteobacteria > Enterobacterales > Enterobacteriaceae > Proteus > Proteus vulgaris_B. Next base: position 1,562,001 of record NZ_CP047344.1, read on the forward strand.
CATTGCTGATCAATTTATTAAAGCAGGTTCTGTTAAGCATGCTCTTGTGATCGGTGCTGATAGATTATCCCATGCGTTAGATCCTAACGATCGTGGCACCATTATTTTATTTGGTGATGCGGCAGGTGCAGCCGTTGTGGGTGTGTCAGAAGACGAAGGTATTATTTCTACACATTTACACTCTGATGGGCGTTTTGGTGATTTATTAGCATTACCTTATCAACGTAAAGAAAATGAAGATTTACCTGCTTACGTTACAATGGCAGGAAATGAAGTATTTAAAGTCGCAGTTCGTGAACTTGCCCACATTGTGGATGAGACACTTGAAGCTAACAATATTGATAAATCGGAACTGGACTGGCTTGTGCCTCATCAGGCAAATTTAAGAATTATTTCAGCGACAGCGAAAAAGCTGGATATGACAATGGATAAAGTAGTGGTGACATTAGATCGCCACGGCAATACGTCAGCAGCATCAGTCCCAACAGCATTAGATGAAGCTGTAAGAGACAATCGCATTCAACGTGGTCAGTTAATCTTGCTGGAAGCGTTTGGTGGCGGTTTTACTTGGGGCTCTGCACTTATCCGTTTTTAATATTATCAGGAAAATAAACATGACTGATTTTGCAATGGTTTTCCCTGGACAGGGATCGCAAACTGTTGGAATGCTTGCAGAACTTGCAGAGCAATATCCGATAGTGACTGAAACATTTGCTCAAGCATCTGATGTATTGGGTTACTCTCTGTGGGATTTAGTTCAAAATGGCCCAGAAGAAGAGTTAAACAAAACATGGAAAACACAGCCAGCATTATTAGCAGCATCAGTTGCTGTTTGGCGTGTGTGGCAAGAAAAACAAGGTAAAATGCCACAAATGATGGCAGGTCACAGTCTTGGTGAGTATTCTGCTTTAGTGTGTGCAGGTGTTATTGATTTCGCCGCCGCCATTAAATTAGTAGAATTACGCGGTCAATTGATGCAAGAAGCTGTACCTGCAGGTACAGGTGCAATGTATGCGATTATCGGTTTAGATAACGATGCTATTGCAAAAGCATGTGAAGAAGCTGCTCAAGGGCAAGTTGTTTCACCTGTAAACTTTAATTCACCAGGCCAAGTTGTTATCGCAGGTAACAAAGAGGCAGTAGAGCGTGCTGGTGTTTTATGTAAAGAAGCTGGCGCTAAACGTGCATTGCCATTAGCGGTAAGTGTGCCTTCGCATTGTGCTTTAATGAAACCAGCAGCTGATAAGCTTGCAATTGCATTACAAGAAATTGAATTTAAACAACCTGAAATTCAGGTCGTTAATAACGTTGATGTGAAAGCGCAAACTGATGCGAATGCTATCCGTGATGCGTTAGTTCGCCAGCTGTATAACCCAGTTCGTTGGACTGAAACGGTTGAACTTATCGCCGAAAAAGGCATCACACAACTATTAGAAATCGGTCCAGGAAAAGTATTAACTGGTTTAACTAAACGTATTTCTAAAGAAATGAACGCTGCAGCAGTTAATGATATTACGTCATTAGATGTTGCATTAGGAAATGACTGAGGGATCTCATGGGATTTGACGGAAAAATAGCGCTAGTTACTGGTGCAAGCCGTGGCATTGGCCGTGCGATTGCAGAGGATTTAGTTGCGCGCGGTGCGACCGTAATTGGTACAGCAACGAGTGAAAACGGTGCGCAAGCTATCAGCGAATATTTAAGCGATAAAGGTAAGGGTTTTGTGTTAAATGTCACAGAAAACGACTCTATCGAAAAATTTTTAGCTGAAGTGCGTGCTGAATTTGGCGAAATTGATATTTTGGTCAATAATGCAGGTATTACTCGTGATAACCTGTTGATGCGCATGAAAGATGATGAGTGGCAAGATATCATCAACACAAATCTTTCATCAGTCTTCCGTCTGTCTAAAGCTGTTATGCGTGCTATGATGAAAAAACGTTATGGTCGTATAATTACCATTGGTTCTGTTGTTGGAACCATGGGCAACGCAGGACAGGCAAACTACGCGGCGGCAAAAGCGGGTGTGATTGGTTTTAGTAAATCATTAGCACGCGAAGTTGCTTCCCGAGGCATTACGGTAAATGTTGTTGCACCTGGTTTTATCGAAACTGATATGACAAGAGCATTAACAGATGACCAAAGAGCAGGTATTTTATCTCAAGTTCCTGCTAACCGTTTAGGTGATGCCAAAGAGATTGCCAGTGCTGTAGCTTTCTTAGCTTCTGATGAAGCGAGCTATATCACGGGTGAAACATTGCATGTCAATGGTGGCATGTACATGATCTAATTATGGGGACGTCTTTATATTTGCTTTTTGCGTACAATATAATGCAAAATATAGCGAATAAAGTAGTCCACACAGTCGGGATTGGTTAGATCTTTTCCTGTATTTATAAACTAAGAAAATCATCGCGCAAGCGAGTTTTGATAGGAAATTTAATAGTATGAGCACTATCGACGAACGCGTTAAGAAAATCATTGTTGAACAACTGGGTGTTAAAGAGGAAGAAGTTGTAAATTCAGCTTCATTTGTTGATGACTTAGGCGCTGATTCTCTTGACACAGTTGAGCTGGTAATGGCTCTGGAAGAAGAATTCGATATCGAAATCCCAGACGAAGAAGCAGAAAAAATTACTACAGTTCAAGCTGCTATTGATTACGTTGAAAACGCAGGTAAATAAGCTTGCTAATCTAGGCGGTCACTCGACCGCCTATATTTTTAATCCTAAACTTTTTCCCTCCTTGGAGGATAAGCGTGTCTAAGCGTCGTGTAGTTGTGACCGGACTAGGCATGTTATCTCCTGTCGGTAATAACGCAACAGCTTCTTGGGAAGCCGTGTGTGCCGGACAGAGTGGTATCGGCCTTATCGAAGATTTTGACACCAGTCATCATGCGACTAAATTCGCAGGATTGGTAAAAGATTTCAATCATGAAGATTATAATCTTTCGCGTAAAGACGCGCGCAAGATGGATCTTTTCATTCAATATGGTATTGCGGCAGGTGTGCAAGCCATTGCGGATTCAGGTCTTGAAGTAACAGAAGCCAATGCAAGTCGTATCGGAGCTGCTATTGGTTCTGGTATTGGTGGCTTAGGCCTTATCGAAGAAAACCATACGTCAATGACAAATGGTGGCCCTCGTAAAATTAGCCCATTCTTTGTACCTTCAACCATCATTAACATGGTTGCAGGACATTTAAGCATTATGTATGGTCTTCGTGGCCCTACAATCTCTATTGCAACAGCATGTACATCAGGTGTCCATAATATTGGTCACGCTGCACGTATTATTGCTTATGGCGATGCAGATGCAATGCTCGCAGGTGGTGCCGAAAAAGCAACTACTCCATTAGGTTTAGGTGGCTTTGGTGCAGTTCGTGCATTATCAACACGGAACGATAACCCTCAAGCGGCTAGCCGTCCATGGGATAAAGATCGTGATGGTTTCGTGTTAGGTGATGGCGCGGGTGTTCTTGTTCTTGAAGAATACGAACACGCTAAAAAACGTGGCGCTAAAATCTATGCTGAAGTAGTAGGTTTTGGTATGAGCAGCGATGCTTATCACATGACTTCACCAGCAGAAAATGGTGAAGGCGGTGCGCTAGCGATGACAAACGCACTAAAAGATGCGGGTATTGATGCATCTCAAGTGGGTTATATCAACGCACATGGTACATCAACGAATGCGGGTGATGTTGCTGAAGCACAAGCAGTAGAAAACGTATTTGGTAAAGGCACAGATGTATTAGTTAGCTCAACAAAATCTATGACAGGCCATTTATTAGGCGCTGCTGGAGCTATTGAGTCTATCTTTACTATTCTTTCGCTACGTGATCAAATCGTACCTCCAACAATTAACCTTGATAATCAAGACGAAAATTGTCATCTTGATTTTGTTCCACATAAAGCACGTAAAGTTGAGAACATGGAATATGCTCTGTGTAACTCATTTGGCTTTGGTGGTACTAATGGTTCAATTCTCTTTAAGCGCGTTTAAACCGTTTTTTGCAGAAAGTTGAAATATACTTAAAGACCCAGGATTATTCTGGGTCTTTTATTTTTGTCCTTTTACTGCCAGTTGTTTTATCATGTGCAGATTGATATCAATAACATAGATTTAGGGTGTGTTAGATGCATTGGGTAAATGGACAACAGCAACGAAATGTAGATGCAAGTGACAGGGCAGTACAGTTTGGCGATGGCTGTTTTACTACCCTAGCAATAGAGCAGGGCAAGCCTCTCATGCTATCCGCACATCTTAATCGTTTAAAACAAGGCTGTGAGGCACTTTTTCTACCTAATCCAAATTGGCCTGATTTAAAAAAGCACATCATAGATATCGCTTCTGACACTCAAGCGAAAGGTGTTATTAAAATTATTATTAGTCGTGGTTGTGGCGGTCGTGGTTATTCTTCAAATGGATTTATTACGCCAACAGTTATAACCTCATTGTCATCCTATCCTGCCCATTATTCTCACCAGCAAACTGAAGGTATATCACTGGCTATCAGCCCTGTTACTTTAGGAAAAAACCCACAATTGGCGGGAATTAAGCACCTAAATCGTTTAGAGCAGGTTCTTATTAAGCACCATTTAGAAAAAACAGAATTTGATGATGTTTTAGTGTGTGATAATGAAGGATATTTAGTTGAAGCAAATGCGGCAAATCTTTTTTGGCGTAAAGGAAATACACTTTTCACACCGGATCTGACTGATTCTGGTGTAAATGGCATTATGCGCCAATCAATTATTCAATTAGCGCAAAAATTGAATTGGAAAATTGTTATTGTGAGAGAGAAGCCGGAAACGCTTTATCAAGCAGATGAAGTTTGGTTAACAAATAGCTTAATGCCTGTACTTCCTGTTTCATGTATTACTTTCTCGGTTGATAAGTGCTATCAGTATTCGAGTAGAGAGTATTATCATGTTGTTTTACAACACACTTTGTCACTTAAATAGAATTTGATGAGTTATAAATGAAGATAAAAAAAATAGTATGGATAGTTTTTTTTGCCTTATTAATTAGTATTGGTGCAATTGCGTTGTATATGATGCAACATATTCGTGGCTTAGAAGAAAATGTTGTTATAAAGCAAGATGAAATGCTACTCACCGTACCAGCAGGAACAGGGCGCGTAGCCATGGAACAACTGCTAATAAAAAATAATCTACTTAATCAAGGCGATTATTTTCAAATTTTGCTAAAAGTAAAACCAGAGCTTAGCCAATTTAAAGCAGGTACATATCGCTTAACAAAAGGTATGTCTTTGCGTGATGTTTTATTATTGATCAAAAGTGGTAAAGAGGCTCAATTTACGATCCGTTTTATTGAAGGTAGCCGTTTACAAGACTGGCAATCTATTTTTGAACAAGCTCCGCAACTTGTGACTGTCGCACACACAATGGATAGCGATAAATTGCGTGAAGAAATAGGAATAAAATCTGAAATTACTAACCTAGAAGGTTGGTTTGCACCAGATACATACCATTACACGGCAGGTACAACAGATGTCGCAATTTTAAAGCGCGCCTACCAACAAATGGAAAAAACATTAGAAGAAGAGTGGATTAAACGCGATAGTGACCTACCGTATAAATCGGCTTATGAAATGCTTATCATGGCATCAATTATTGAAAAAGAGACGGGTATTGATGCAGAAAGAACAAAAGTCGCGTCTGTATTTATTAATCGACTAAAAACAAATATGAGATTACAGACCGATCCTACCGTGATTTATGGCTTAGGTGATAAATACAGAGGTACAATTTATCGCAGTGATTTAAATGGTTATACCCCTTATAACACGTATCAAATCGATGGATTGCCACCAACGCCAATTGCGATGCCTAGTGTTGCTTCAATCAGAGCCGCTGCACATCCAGCGGATACACGTTATCTCTATTTTGTTGCGGATGGAACGGGTGGTCATAAATTTTCAACCACACTTAATGAACATAATAAAGCTGTCGCACAATATCGACGCTTACAACAAAGATAATTATGAATAACAGTAAATTTATTGTAATTGAAGGATTAGAAGGCGCTGGAAAAACCAGCGCAATTCAAACCGTTATTAATACGTTAAAAGAAAAAGACATCACCAATTTAGCATTTACCCGTGAACCGGGAGGCACCCCACTTGCTGAAAAATTACGAGAGCTTATTAAACAAGGCATTGAGGGTGAGAAAGTTACCGATAAAGCGGAACTGTTAATGCTATATGCAGCACGTGTTCAGCTCGTTGAAAACGTGATAAAACCAGCGTTAGCAGAAGGTAAATGGGTGATTGGCGATAGACATGATCTCTCTTCACAAGCCTATCAAGGCGGTGGGCGTGGGTTAGATAAAGATCTTATGTTGTCACTTCGCAATACGGTTCTTGGTGATTTTCGCCCAGACTTAACGTTATATCTTGATTTAGATCCAGCTATAGGGCTTGCAAGAGCACGCGCTAGAGGTGAATTAGACCGAATTGAAAAAGAGTCAATGGACTTTTTTTATCGCACACGTGAGCGTTATCAGGCACTAACCAAAGATGATGACTCTATTATTACAATAGATGCATCTCAAACTATCGATAAAGTTCAAGCGGATATTCGCCAAGCACTCACTACATGGTTAGTCCAGCAGGAAAATAAAGCATTATGAATTGGTATCCTTGGCTAAATCAGGCATATCGGCAACTTATTAGCATGTATCAAGAAGGGCGTGGTCATCATGCTTTGCTTCTACATGCGACCGAAGGAATGGGGGCTGATGCTCTCTCTTATGGATTAAGCCGTTGGTTAATGTGTCAGAATAAACAGGGATTAAAAAGCTGTAATGAGTGCCATAGTTGTCGCTTGATGCTTGCCGAAACACATCCTGATTGGCATCTTTTGCAAAATGAAAAGGGCAAGACATCTATTGGCGTAGAAGCCGTTAGAAAAGTGACAGAAAAACTGGAACAACATGCTCAGCAAAGCGGTGCAAGAGTCGTTTGGATCAAAGAGGTTGAAGCTTTAACTGAGGCTGCGGCAAATGCATTACTCAAAACGTTAGAAGAGCCCCCTAAAAATACGTATTTTTTACTTAATTGCCAGCAACCTGAAGTTTTATTAGCTACATTGCGTAGCCGCTGTTTTTATTACCATTTAGCCTCGCCTGATCATCAGCACGCTACACATTGGATACAACAGCAGTTGCCGAATGTCTCTTACGCTAATAGTGTAACTGCGTTAAATTTGTCACAGAATGCACCAATAGCGGCGCTTTCATTATTGAAAGATGAATGGCAAGAAAGAGAAACTTTTTGCCAAGCGTTATATTCAAGTTTACAACAGCATGATTTATTTGGGTTTCTTCCACAGTTAAATCAAGATAATGTAGATCGACGTTTGTATTGGTTGTTATCGCTTTTACTCGATGCATTAAAGTATCAAACAAATGCACAAGCTTATTGTATCAACCAAGATCAACAACCTTTAATTATGGCGTTATCACAATCGCCTTCAAATATTGTGTTAGCCATTATTGATGGATGGAAACAATGTCGTTATCAGCTAATGACCATTCCAGCCTTAAATAAAGAGTTATTACTAGCAGAACAGTTACTAGATTGGGAAAATCAGTTAGTAACACAACATTAATTAGCAACATAAAATTAATTGTTATCTAGCTGTAATAAAAAACACCTATAAGTCATACCAGATAAATGAGAGTACGTTATGTTTTTAGTTGATTCACACTGCCATCTCGACAGCTTAGATTATGAAAAACTACATAAAAATATTGATGATGTTGTCGAAAAAGCACAGCAGCGTGATGTTCAATATATGCTAGCTGTAGCAACAACTTTGCCAGGTTTCAAAAATATGCGTGAACTTATCGGCAAACGTGACAATATTGCATTCTCTTGTGGTATTCATCCCTTGAATTTAGACGAAGGCTACGATGTTGAAGAATTAACGCGCTTAGCTGCTGCACCTGATGTTGTGGCTTTAGGTGAAACAGGTCTGGATTACTATTACCAACAAGAAAATGCAGCATTACAACGTGAAATTTTCCGTGAGCATATCCGTATTGGCCGACAAGTTAACAAACCCGTTATCGTGCATACACGTAGCGCACGTGAAGATACGTTATCGATTTTAAAAGAAGAGAATGTGCAAGATTGTGGTGGTGTATTGCATTGCTTTACTGAAGATAAAGAAACGGCAACAGCATTGCTCGATCTTGGAATGTATATCTCTTTTTCAGGTATTGTGACATTTAGAAATGCGGAACAAATTAGAGAAGCTGCACGCATTGTTCCTCTTGATAGAATTTTAGTTGAAACAGATTCCCCATATTTAGCACCAGTTCCTCATCGCGGCAAAGAAAATCAACCTGCTTATGTTCGTGATGTTGCTGAATATATGGCTGTATTAAAAGGTGTGAGTGTCGATGAGTTAGCGCAACAAACAACGCGCAATTTTGCTAAGCTCTTTCATATTCAAAACTTACCTGCTTAATTGAATTAATCAGGAATTAAAATAAATAATAAGGTGATGGTAATGGCAGAAGAAACAATTTTCAGTAAAATTATTCGTGGTGAAATTCCGGCTAATATTGTTTTTCAAGATGATACAGTCACTGCATTTCGTGATATTTCGCCACAAGCACCCACACATATTTTGATTATTCCTAATAAACTTATCCCTACGGTAAATGATGTTACTGTTGAAGATGAACAAGTGTTAGGACACCTATTTGTTGTTGCTGCAAAAATAGCTCAACAAGAAGGTATTGCTGAAGATGGTTATCGCCTAGTGATGAACTGTAATAAACATGGTGGACAAGAAGTTTTCCATATTCACATGCATTTATTAGGTGGAAGACCATTAGGGCCATTATTAAGTCAATGATCGGTATGATGCTAAAAGCGAGATAACAGGAAGTAATACATGATAAGACAAAGTAAGGCTATTTACTCATTACTTATCGCTATGTGTATGACGACATTGCTCTCTGGGTGTTTATCATCTCATTCAGATAATAAACTCTATTTTAATCGTCAGCAGGCTATTATTATGGAGCCTTCGGTCTTAGCGGTGGGAATTGTGGCAGGACAACCGATCCTTGAACACCATACTAACGGCACAAGAGCGACAGTTATGCTATCAAATACACAATCTTACCCGGTTTCAATTCGCTATCGCTTTTACTGGTATAACGAACAAGGGCTTGAAGTATCCCCTGCTGGACATGTAAATGATGTGACTATTCTTGGTGATGGAGATACAGAAATTAGCGCTGATGTTCCAGATAAAACCATTAGTTATGTCAGAGTTTATCTTTTTACTTAGGATAAGGTAACGCGAGTATGAAAAGACTTCTATTTGTGGCGATGTCTGTGTTTTTATTAGCAGGTTGTCCGTCTATGTTGCCACAACAACCTCCTGTGCCCGTAGAGCCAGTAACACCGACAGAGCCTGTAGAGCCTCCTAAACCGATAGAGCCACCAATTGAAGTAGTGCCAACACCACCTAAAATCACCAGTATTAATTGGAATAATGTGGTAACTCCTTTAATTAGAGAGATGGCGGTCACTGGCGATTTAGAAACGGGTAAATTAATTGTCATTGATAATGTCAAAAATAATTCAGGTGGAAATATCCAAGCAGTAAATGCAACCAATACAATTATAGAATCAGTTAATAGCATTAGTTCATTACAAACAGTACCTTACGCACAAATGATGTCAGCACGAAAAGCGCTCGGCTTATCAGGAGAGGACAGTTTAGGTCTTCGTAGTGCTGCTATTGGGTTAGCGCGGAATTTAAAAGCAGATTATATTTTATTCTCAACTGTTGATGGCAAAAAAGATAACCGCGTTATTAGTATGCAATTAATGTCAGTTTCTTCTGGCGAAATTCTTTGGAATGGACGCAACAAGGTTGAGTGATCGGTATGACTCAAGTTTACTTAATGCCTTGCAAACACTTTTCCCTGCAACGGCATTAAGTAAATGGAGAATAACGGCATTAACAGGATTAGGCGGTGGGTCTTTTCGTGTGCAATATGCTGATATTGATTGGATTGCTCGCTACTACGGAAATGAAAGAAAAGAACTTTATGTACACGGAAGAAAAGAATACGCCATTTTAAAACAACTGGCGGGTCTTGATTTATCCCCTGAAGTTGCAACACGCCATGGAGAATGGTTTTTTCTTCATTGGTTATCCGGTGAGCACCTTACCCATCAATCACTTTTTAGTGTCTATTTAAAGCCATTAGCTGAAAAAATAGCAACGTTACATCAGCAAACACCATTTGGTTTTCCTCTTAATTTAAACCATGAGTTATCCCTTTATTGGCAACAAATCGATAGAAAACGGTTATCCGCTAAATGGTTACGCTTACAACAACATTTTTTACGCCAACCGCGATGCAATCTCATAAAATACGCGCCAGCTCACATGGATTTGCACGTTGAGAATATTCTTCTTAGTGATTCAGGTATAAAATTTATCGATTGGGAATATGCGGCTGATATTGATACTGCTGATTCATTAATGACGTTCTTTGCCACTAATCAATTAGATGAAATGCAACAAACGGCATTTTTAGATTATTATTGTTCGTATCATAGTCATTATATAGAGCAAAAAGAGGTTTATTTTTATTCTGTCAGAGAGTTAAGAAAGCGTATTCTTTCAAGAGAACCATTCATTTTTTATATGATGCTAATGTGGTATGAAGTTCGTTGGCAACAAACAAAAAATGGATCATTTTTAATAATGTCTGAACCTTTACGTCGTTATTTTAGTCTGACGAATTAAAGACATTATCTTGTCACAATTACAAAGAGAGGAATGTTATGGGTCCAGTAATGCTTGATGTTGAAGGATATGAACTCGATAGTGAAGAGCGTGAAATTTTAAAGCATCCTCTTGTCGGTGGATTAATCCTTTTTACCCGCAACTTCCACGATGCTGAACAATTAAATGAATTAGTCCGTCAAATTCGTGATGCATCTCATGAACGTCTAGTGATTGCCGTTGACCAAGAAGGTGGTCGGGTACAACGTTTCCGAGATGGTTTTACACGGATACCCGCGGCACAATCCTATGCAGCATTAAATGAAAGTTATCAAGCTAGCCATTTAGCACAAGAGGCGGGATGGTTAATGGCATCAGAAATGATTGCTATGGATATTGATATCAGTTTTGCACCAGTTCTTGATTTAGGCCATAACTGTATTGCGATTGGTGAGCGTTCTTTCCATGACTCTCCTGAAATTGCGATGACAATGGCAGAAAGTTTTATTAAAGGCATGCGTTCAGCGGGTATGAAATCAACAGGTAAACACTTCCCAGGACATGGTGCAGTAAGAGCTGATTCTCACAAAGAAACACCTCGTGACGATCGCTCTTTAAATGATATTCGCCAACGTGATATGTCTATTTTTAAAGACTTTATTCAACGCCAATTATTAGATGCGATTATGCCAGCTCATGTTATTTATTCTCAAGTTGATGATCGTCCAGCAAGTGGTTCATCCTACTGGTTGAAATCAATTTTACGAGAACAACTTGGCTTCCAAGGCGTTATTTTCTCTGATGATTTATCCATGGAAGGTGCTGCTATTATGGGTAGTTATGCAGAAAGAGCACAGCGCTCCCTTGATGCGGGTTGTGATATGCTTTTAGTGTGTAATAACCGAAAAGGGGCTGTGAGTGTGTTAGATAACCTGTCCTCAGTCAAAGCAGAACGTATTTCCACATTGTACCATCACCGTGGTCGTTACACATTGAGTGAGCTACAAACTTCTGATCGCTGGAAAAAAGCGAATCAGTTGCTGACCCAATTACAGGAGCAATGGCAGGAGCGCGCATGATTATATATTTACATGGTTTTGATTCCACAAGTCCTGGAAATCATGAGAAAGTTTTACAGCTACAGTTTATTGATCCTGACGTTCGTTTTCTAAGTTACAGTACCTTGCATCCTCGTCATGATATGCAACATTTACTGAAAGAAACGGATAAAGTGATTAAATCCACTAAAGAGCCCGTATTAATTTGCGGTGTTGGGTTAGGGGGATATTGGGCAGAGCGTATTGGTTTCTTATGTAATATTCGTCAGGTAATGATTAATCCTAATCTTTTTCCTTATGAAAATATGACTGATAAGATCGACAGGCCTGAAGAATATTTAGATATCGCAACGAAATGCATTAAAGATTTTCGTTCTAAAAACAAAGATAATGCTTTAGTGATTTTATCTCGCAATGATGAGATCTTAGATAACCAGCGTTCTGCTGATGAATTATCACCTTATTATTCTGTGATTTGGGATGAAGTGCAGATGCATAAATTTAAGAGTCTCTCTGAGCATCTATTTAAAATTAAAGCATTTTATAGCAAAAAATAAGATTAAAAAAATGGATGGTTTACCATCCATTTTTATTTTTACCCATCTAAGATTTTTATCTCTTTTTTACTTCCTTCAACTTTAGAACAATTGTTTTAAGATGTGATTTTCATCAGCTAATGATCAAAGCTTGTTTTATTACACTAATGTCTCTTTTTGTGCTCTAACTTTTTGTATTTATTTAAAAAGCCATTATGCATATCTTTCTGGTGGTTATTTAATCATCAAATAAAGGTACGTTATCGTCGATTTTTTCAAAAAAGAGATATGAATATTCAACTATTTTTGATATAAATCAACTTTGGTATGACCATCTTTCCAATTACTTTGTTTAAGAACAAAAATAACAGCCGAAACGATTTAACTGTCGTTATATAAGTAGATTTCACCAAGGCTATTTAAATAACAACAGTAAATATCTTTATGGAGTGACGTTAAATGTCATTAACAAAAATTGTTATTGTCGGTGGTGGCGCTGGTGGCTTGGAACTTGCGACAAAATTAGGCAATAAATTAGGCCGCAGCAAAAAAGCAGAAATCACCTTAGTCGATCGTAATAATAGCCATTTATGGAAACCGTTATTACATGAAGTAGCAACAGGCTCTTTAGACGATGGAGTTGATGCGCTAAGTTATTTAGCTCATGGTTATAACCATCATTTTAACTTCCAATTAGGCTCACTCATGGGCCTTGATCGTGAACAAAAAAATATTACATTAGCGGCTATCTATGATGAAGGCCAAGAATTGCTCGTCCCTGAACGCACGCTTGATTATGATATTTTAGTCATGGCATTAGGCAGTAAATCGAATGATTTTGGTACTCCAGGTATTAAAGAAAACTGCATTTTCTTAGATAGCCCACAACAAGCCCATCGTTTCCATAATGAAATGCTGAATTTATTCTTGAAATATTCAGCGGATGCTAATGCACAAGCTGAAGATCGCAAAGTGAATATCGCTATTGTTGGTGGTGGTGCAACGGGAGTTGAACTTTCTGCTGAACTACACAATGCAGTGCGCCAATTAAATAGTTATGGATTAAAAAAATTAGCACCTTCTGCGTTAAATATCACTTTAGTTGAAGCAGGAGAGCGAATTCTTCCTGCATTACCAGTACGTATTTCGAGCGCAGCACATCATGAATTAACAAAATTAGGTGTGCGAGTCATGACCAAAACTATGGTCACCAGCGCAGATGAAGGTGGATTAAACACTAAAGAAGGTGAGCATATTGATGCTGACTTAATGGTGTGGGCAGCAGGTATTAAAGCACCTGATTTTATGAAAGAGATCGCAGGGCTAGAAACCAATCGTATTAATCAATTGGTTGTTAAGCCGACTTTGCAAACAACTTTAGATGAATCTATTTTTGCTATTGGTGACTGTGCATCATGTCCTCGTAAAGAAGGTGGCTTTGTTCCACCAAGAGCACAATCTGCACATCAAATGGCGAGTCGCTGTTATAGTAATATTATTGCAATGTTAAAAAATAAGCCGTTAAAAGATTATGTGTTTACTGATCACGGTTCATTAGTTTCTCTTTCTAAATTTAGTACAGTAGGAAGTTTAATGGGCAATTTGATGAAAGGTGACATGATGATCGAAGGGCGGATTGCTCGGATTGTTTACATCTCTTTATATCGAATGCATCAAATTGCATTACATGGTTATATCAAAACAGGGCTTATGATGTTGGTTGGTTCTATCAACAGAGTGATCAGACCTAAGCTAAAACTTCATTAATTTATCTTTTGCTTTGTAAGTAAGGCAAAAGTTATCTTTTAAAACCCTCATATTATATGAGGGTTTTTTGTCTGTTTTTTCTTTTAAATTAAATAATTAAATGAGAATATCTAAATAAGATAAATAATCTCAGCATAAATGACTAGATGATTTATCTGTTTATATCAAAAATAACCAATAACTCTAAAGTTCAATAAGACAATAGTAAATATAATTTTATCATTAAGATTAAATGAGTAATATTAATGGTTGGCTCTATTTTTGGTTATTACGCTAAATTATTTAAGACTTTTCTTAAATAAAAAATGATGTTTAATTCATTAATTTATCAAATAAAGTGTTATGGTATTTCTTTAATTTGTATTAAAAATATAATAAGTAAAAAGTGTTAAACTTAAGCTTAACTTGTTATTTTTACTCGATTTTAATTGATTAAAATATTTTCATAAGCCTTGGGGATAATTTTTAAAATATGAATTTAAAATGAAATGCCACATATTTCTAAGCAACAATTGTTAACCTCGTGTTATCATAATGATGTATTATAAATAGTATAACGATTTCAATTTTTTCAGAAAAATAAATTAAGACCACTCTTAATATAATAGGTAAATCCTAAAAAAGTGGTGATATTTATTTAATTAAGTAATTAAAACAGAAATAAGTGGTGTATTTAACATGTCATAAATACGTGGTTTGCTTATTATGCTAATCAGCATGGATGTTGAATTAAGCTATCAGATAGAGAGTTCATTTATTGAATACTAAATATATTAGCCAGTTATCGTAAAACAGTGGCTTTGTATTGCATATCTGTAGCAATTAAGGATAAAACAGATAAAAAGGGGTAAAAGTGAGTGTTGATGTCAGAAAGTACACACTGATAGGACTAATCATTGCATTAGCTATTCTTTTATTTATTGCATGGAGGTGGGTTTTCCCCCAGCCTCAATTTGCTCATGTCGTTTCCGCTACACCGATTAAATCAACAGTATTTGTGACAGAAGAATACTGTCATCGAATCGGCTTACCAACACCTTTTACACCCGAAAAATTGTCACGATTTCATCCAGCAGAGCAAGAATGTCGTGTGTTTTACATGATTGAAGCACTTAATAACAGCAATATTGCAAATTTCCCTTATCCTCAATTCAAAGAGTGTATTCCTATTTATCGACAAGAACGCAGAATTGTGGGCTATGATGTGCTTTACACTATCGATGGCACGCCAGGTAAAGTGCGCACCACGTTTAAACCTGGTGAAGTTATTGCTTTAGATGCTGATGGTAGGCTGATCTTAGAACAAGAACCCTATTGTTCAATGAATGAAAAAGTCCCTTGCCGTAAAGATTAATACCAATAATATAAAAAGGCGTAATGAAGGAGAAGATCACTTCAGTTACGCCTTTTTATTAGCTTAAAGAACGGTTAGCTCTCGTGTTATTTCATCTTATGATCATCGAATGCACTTAACATATCATCAATAAAAGTAAGACGCTTTTCGCGTTCAGCTAAATCAATAATAAACTTCAATTTAGATGGGCCGTCTAAGCGGAAAACTGCAGGTTGTTCTTGAAGCAAGCTAATCAAATAGCCGGGGTCAACCTTATTTTTTTCGCCAAATTCAATAAAACCACCTTTGTCATGGGCTTCAATACGAGTAATACCGAGGTTCATGGCATTTAAACGAATAGCTGCATTACGCAGTAAATAACGACCAGCATCAGGTAATTTACCAAATCTATCAATTAACTCTGCTCTTAAATCATTAAGCTCATTTAAATCAATCGCACTTGCAATTCGTTTATAGAATGAGAGTCTGACATTTACATCTGGAATGTAATCATCAGGCAATAAGACAGGCATTCTTAATTCAATTTCTGTTTGTTGATTAGTGAGATCTTCAAGTGATGGCTCTCTGCCATCTTTAAGGGCTTCTACTGCACTTTCTAATAACTCCATATAAAGTGAGAAGCCTACGGTATTCATTTGACCGCTTTGTTCTTCACCAAGTAATTCACCCGCACCTCGAATTTCCAAATCATGTGTTGCCAATGCGAAACCGGCGCCTAGATCTTCTAGTGAAGCAATCGCCTCTAAACGTTTATGTGCATCTTTTGTCATGGCTTTAGGATGTGGCGTTAACAAATAAGCATAAGCTTGATGATGAGAACGACCTACACGACCACGTAGCTGATGTAATTGCGCTAAACCAAAGTGATCGGCACGCTCAATAATAATGGTATTCGCGCTTGGTATATCAATACCTGTTTCGATGATGGTGGTGCAAAGTAACACATTAAAACGTTGATGGTGGAAATCATTCATCACACGTTCAAGTTCACGTTCACGCATTTGCCCATGACCAATTCCAATACGTGCCTCAGGTACGAGTGTAGCTAGTCTCTCACGCGCCTTTTCAATATTTTCAACATCGTTATACAAATAATAAACTTGTCCACCACGTAATGTTTCACGCAAGATGGCTTCACGTACCACTAAATCATCATATTCCCGCACAAATGTTTTTACGGATAAACGACGTGCAGGCGGCGTTGCGATAATAGAAAGATCACGCATACCACTCATGGCCATATTTAACGTACGAGGAATAGGCGTTGCTGTCAGTGTTAAAATATCTACATTAGCACGCATGGCTTTAATGCGTTCTTTGTGGCGAACGCCAAAGCGATGCTCCTCATCAACAATGAGGAGGCCTAAATCTTTCCAGTGAATGCTAGGTTGCAGTAATTTGTGTGTACCAATGACAATATCAACAGTACCTTCAGCCAGCTTTTCTGTAATTTGTTGCTGTTCTTTTGCACTACGAAAACGGGAGATCATCTCAATATTAACGGGCCAATTGGCAAAACGATCGCGGAAATTATCAAAATGCTGCTGGGCCAGTAGGGTGGTTGGGACTAAAATCGCAACTTGTTTATTATTGTTAACCGCGAGGAATGCAGCGCGCATTGCCACTTCTGTTTTACCAAAACCAACATCACCACAGACTAATCTGTCCATTGAAATGGCTTGGCACATATCACTTAATACGGCATTGATCGCTGTTTCTTGATCGGGAGTGGTTTCAAAAGGAAAACTTTGCCGAAATGCGTGATACTGCTCTTTATCCATTTTAAAGGCAAAGCCCGTTTTTATTTCTCGCTGGGCATAAACATCTAACAGCTCAGCTGCAACATCACGGACTTTTTCAGCTGCTTTTTGACGAGCTCTTACCCATGCATCGCCCCCCAATTTATGTAAAGGAGCATTTTCATCAGCACCACCGGAATAACGACTGATTAAATGTAATGATGAAACAGGGACATAAAGCTTGTCATTACCTGCGTAGCTTAACATCAAATATTCAGCTTTAACGCCACCCGCTTCTAAGGTTGTCATGCCTTGATAGCGTCCAACACCATGCTGAAGATGAACAACAGGTTGGCCTATGCTTAATTCGGCAAGGTTACGAATTAAAGTATCGGTATTAATTGCTCGGCGATTGTCTTGACGACGGCGATTAATTCGTTCGCCTAACATATCGCTTTCACAGATCATGGCTAATTGACGATGATTATCAATAAAACCGTGTTCAGCTGCACCAATAATAAAATAGGCTCCTTTTTCTTGGGCATCTGATAACTCAATGATCTGTTTAGGTGCAATTTTTATCCGTGATAACAGTTCTTGTACTGTTTCACGTCGGCCTTCGCTCTCAACAGAGAAAATCACACTACCTGAAAATTGTTCTTGGAATCGACGTAGATTGTCTAAAGGGGATTTGCTTTGTGCGTTGATCGATAAATCAGGAAGTGGTTGATAACCTAAATTAGTTTGTCCAGCTTTTTCTGGCAATGTTTCTGTTTTAAGTTGAATTCGTGGCCACTGTTTAAGTTCTTTATTAAATTTATCAACACTGAGCCAAATATCATCAGGAGGAAGCAATGGTCGCATTGGGTCAACACGACGGCTTTCAAAACGCTGGTTGATGTCTTGCCAGAATTTATCTGCAAAATCTTGTAGATCTTGCGTCACTATCAGAGTGTTTTTGGGAAAATAAGCAAATAAATTAGATAACGGTTGTTCAAAAAACAGCGATTGCCAATATTCAATCCCAGTAGGCAATATGTGTTTGCTGACTTGCTGATAAATATGTTCAGGATCACGTCTTACATCAAAGCGCTCACGCCACTGACTACGAAAAAGCTCAATTGCATTGGCATCAGTAGGGAATTCATGTGCGGGCAATAAATTTATTTGCTCCACTTCTATTAACGTTCTTTGGGTATCAACATCAAAAGTACGCAAGCTATCAATTTCATCATCGAAAAAATCAATACGATAAGGAAATTCACTTCCCATAGGAAATAAGTCAAGCAATGCACCGCGTGTTGCATATTCACCGTGTTCTAATACTTGCTCTACATGGCGATATCCCGCTTCATCGAGTGTTTTACGTAAATTATCACGAGAAAGTATCTCTCCTTTTTGCATTACCAACGCATGACTTGCGAGATAATCCGTAGGGCAGACTTTCTGCATTAACGTATTGACGGGTAAGATTAAAATTCCCTTGAGAAGTGATGGAATACGGTATAGCGTAGAAAGGCGGTTTGAGATAATTTCTTGGTGAGGTGAAAAACTGTCATAAGGCAGC
This sequence comes from Proteus vulgaris, assembly GCF_011045815.1. GTDB lineage: Bacteria > Pseudomonadota > Gammaproteobacteria > Enterobacterales > Enterobacteriaceae > Proteus > Proteus vulgaris_B. Next base: position 1,580,807 of record NZ_CP047344.1, read on the forward strand.
GTTTCCCAATCCGATAATGTCTCTACTGGATAATCACAAAACTGACGGATTTCATCTTGTAAACGTAATGCATTTTGCATGTCACGAGTAACAAGAACGACTAATCCAGAATGACGTTTGATGATCTCTGCACATTCTAGAGCACAAGCGGCACCAGTCAGTTGACCTAGCTGGCGAGTATCCCCTTGTTTTATAGGAAGTTGATAACGATATTCTGAGGACATAAGCGTGTAATGTGAACTCTTTGTTGTAGTTAACTCCCAACACATCTTCAGCGTACTCGCTAAAGCTTAAACTGGCGGGCAGGTTAAGATAAAAGAAAAACCACAGTTTGGGAATAGAGTGGTTCCATTCAGTAAGACTACCCTTTATTATCCCTGAACACTTCGCATTAGCAACAGGAACAGCACAGATTTCATGTACAATTCTGTCTCATTTTATATAGGGCTCCGTTATATGCGGGGTCGCGCGGTCGATAAGTTCGGTCGCTTCGTCTCATGGCTATCCGCTTTAGGGATCATGTTAGGTGTAGCAGCGCTTATCACAGTGACTTCTGTCATGAATGGTTTTGAGCGTTCATTGCAAGAAAGCATTCTTGCTTATCTTCCACAAGCCATAGTGACATCACCTAACGGGCAATTACCCCGACAATCAAATATAGCCGAAAATCTACTGACGCGAGAAGGTATCATAAACGTTGTCCCTTTAGTAGAAGGTGATGTTGTTTTGCAGAGTAAAGACAATATCAGCGTTGGTGTCATGTTAGGGATTGAAAAAGCACAAGATGAACCTTTAACAAAACATATTCGTTATGGTGATTTCTCTATGCTTAAATCGGGTGAATATGGCGTGATCTTAGGAAGTGGCTTAGCTAAACAACTAAAAGCAAAAGAAGGGGATAAAATCCGTCTGATTGTGCCAAGTGTTAGCCAACTCACTCCAATGGGAAGATTACCCAGTCAACGATTATTTACTGTTAAAGGCATTTTCCAAAGTGGTGGGGATGCTGATGCCTCTCAAATTCTAGTCAATCAACAAGATGCGGCGCGTTTAATGCGTTATCAGCCTGGTAATATTACAGGGTGGCGTCTTTTCTTTTCTGATCCTCTCAATATTGAAAAATACAGTGCTAAGCCTTTAGCTACAAACTTAAGTTGGAAAGATTGGCGCGAACGTAAAGGTGAATTTTTCCAGGCAGTTAAAATGGAAAAAAATATGATGGGATTATTATTAAGCTTAATTATTGCTGTGGCTGCTTTTAATATTATTACCTCACTTTCTTTATTAGTGATGGAAAAACAAGGAGAAGTAGCTATTTTGCAAACTATGGGCTTAAAACGTTCCCAGATTATGTCCATTTTTATGTTGCAAGGTGCTGGTGCCGGTATGTTAGGTGCAGTTGCTGGTGGTCTTTTGGGGGCATTACTCTCTAGCCAGTTAAATACTATTATGCCAGCGGTAGGGCTTATTCCACAAGGTGTTGAATTACCTGCAACGCTTGAATGGGGAAGAGTATTTATGATTGGCTTTGCAGCCATTGTGATTTCCCTTTTATCTACTTTATACCCGTCTTGGCGGGCCGCGACTATTCAGCCAGCAGAGGCGCTACGTTATGAGTAATTCTTCTATTAATAAACAGCCAATGGCATCAGAAAAAAACATGCAAATTGACAAAAATTGTTTATTGGATTGTCACGCCCTGTGTAAACAATACCAAGACGGTACAATTTCAACCCAAGTGCTGAAATCGGTTTCATTTAAAATGGAAAAAGGTGATTTTTTAGCGATTGTGGGTAGTTCTGGTTCAGGCAAAAGTACCTTATTGCATTTATTAGGTGGCTTAGATTCACCGACATCTGGCGAAGTCTTCTTTGAAGGGCAATCACTCAATACATTATCTTCTTCAGAAAAAGCCGACCTGCGTAATACACAACTGGGTTTTATTTATCAATTCCATCACTTATTACCGGATTTTACTGCACTTGAAAATGTGGCAATGCCATTAATGATTGGTGGGGTTAGTGTTGCAAAGGCGAAAGAGAAAGCAATGTCTTTACTTGAAGCGGTTGGCTTAAAAGAGCGTGCTCATCATCGTCCTTCAGAGCTTTCAGGTGGCGAAAGACAACGTGTTGCGATTGCGAGAGCATTGGTTAACGATCCTGCATTGGTACTTGCGGATGAACCAACAGGTAATCTTGATCAGAAAAACGCCGAAGGTATTTTCGAGTTATTGATTAAATTAAATAAAGAGAAGCAAACTGCTTTTCTGGTGGTGACGCATGATTTATCACTGGCGGCTCGTTTTCAGCGTCAACTTGAAATGAAAGATGGCCAATTACAGCCACAAAATATGATTTCAGGAGTGAAATAATGGCGCAATTGCCACTTGCATTAGTGACCGCATTACGTTTTTCAAGAGGGCGAAAACGTGCGGGAATGGTTTCGTTAATCTCGGTTATTTCAACACTGGGCATTATGCTTGGCGTGGCTGTTTTAATTATTGGCTTAAGTGCCATGAATGGATTTGAGCGCGAATTAAAAAACCGTATTTTATCGGTAGTACCGCATGGACAAATCTATTCAGTAGAACAGCCATTTGTACAATGGCAATCGGCATTACCTCGAATTGAAAAAACATCAGGAGTTGTTGCGGCCGCGCCATATATCTTATTAACGGGATTGTTAGAGAAAGGAACTGAACTAAAAGCAGTGCAAGTTATGGGAGTATCTCCTGAAAAACAAGGAGATATCAGCTTATTACCTCGCTATGTACAAAATAATGCATGGCAAGATTTTCGTGCGGGTAAGCAACAAATTATTGTTGGGCAAGGTGTTGCAGACGCATTAAAAATTAAACAGGGTGATTGGCTAACGGTATTAATTCCGAATAATGATGATCCAACTAAGTTATTACAGCCTAAACGTATTCGCTTACAAGTTAGTGGCATATTTAAATTGAGTGGAATGCTCGATCACCAATTAGCATTAATTCCTCTAGCAGATGCTCAACAATATATGGATTACGGCCAAGGTATTACAGGAATTGAAGTGAAAACGGTTGATCCATTTTTGGCTAATGAAATTATTCATAATGCGGGGTTAAATAGTGAAGAGTATGTTTATGCTAAAAGTTGGATAAGTGACTATGGCTATATGTATAGCGATATTCAAATGATCCGTAGCATTATGTATTTATCCATGATCTTAGTGATTGGTGTGGCTTGTTTTAATATTGTATCGACGCTGATTATGGCGGTAAGAGATAAAAGCAGTGACATTGCTATTTTGCGTACGCTCGGCGCTCGTGATAGTCATATCCGTAATATCTTTTTATGGTACGGCTTATTATCAGGCATGATTGGCTGTATTGCAGGTGTCATTTTTGGTGTATTAGTGGCTTATAATTTGACACCTTTAGTTTCTGTTGTTGAATCATTAACAGGACATAGTGTACTTTCTGGTGATGTTTATTTTGTCGATTTCCTCCCTTCAGAAGTACATTTGATTGATGTTTTTTCTGTATTTATCACCACTGTGATCTTAAGCCTGATAGCAAGTTGGTATCCTGCTCGTCGAGCCACTAAACTAGATCCTGCAAGAATTTTAAGTGGACAATAAGTTTATTGACATACAAAGAAGAAAAAACACTTAAAATAGTGACGCTAGAAACGCAATATTTAAATTTGAAAACCAAGGATTGTAATGATGAAACTTAAACTTCGTCATCGTCGGCTTAGGAAGTTTCGTAAGATCAAAAGTTTACGACGACAACATTCACGTTGTCGTTATTTTCATCTCACCCATAAAACGGAACATGAAATGAGTTTACCCAAAGTTGTCGTATTAACAGGGGCTGGCATTTCTGCTGAATCAGGAATTAAAACATTTCGTTCAGAAGATGGATTGTGGGAAGAACATCGCGTTGAAGATGTTGCTACACCTGAAGGCTATCAACGCAACCCACAATTGGTTCAGCAGTTTTATAATGAACGTCGTCGCCAATTACAACAACCTACAATTCAGCCAAATGAAGCGCATTATGCATTAGCAAAACTTGAGCAACGCTTAGGTAAAGATAACTTCCTTCTTGTAACGCAAAATATTGATAATTTGCATGAGAAAGCGGGTAGTCAGCATATTTTACATATGCATGGTGAATTATTAAAAGTACGTTGCCCACAATCCCGCCAAGTTTTTGAATGGAAAGGTGATTTAGAAACAACAGATCACTGCCATTGTTGCCAATTTCCATCACCACTACGTCCACATATTGTCTGGTTTGGTGAAATGCCTATTGGCATGGATGAGATTTATCGAGCTTTGGCTGAGGCTGATATTTTTATCTCTATCGGTACTTCTGGTAATGTCTATCCTGCTGCGGGTTTTGTACATGAAGCTAGGCTAGCTGGTGCTCATACTGTTGAGCTAAATCTTGAGCCAAGTTTAGTTGAAAGCCAGTTTGAAGAAAAACATTATGGGCCAGCAAGTCAGGTTGTTGATGAATATGTTCATAAATTGTTTGAATTAATTAATGATCCTAAAGCTGATTTGACGCAATAATTATTTTATAGAGTTCCCTATTATTGTTATTAGAGAGATCTTAGGGGGCAAAATGGATAAATTATTAGAACGTTTTTTTGAATATATTAATTTTGATACACAATCAAAACCATCTTCAAAAATGTCACCAAGCAGTGATGGTCAGCTAAAACTAGCTAAAGCATTGGCGCAAGAATTAAAAAAACTGGGTTTTGCAGATGTAACACTCAGTGACAAAGGATGTGTAATGGCAAGTTTGCCATCCAATGTCTCTTGGCCAGTGCCTGTGATTGGTTTTATTTCGCATCTTGACACAGCGCCTGATTTTTCTGGTAAGCATGTAAAACCACAAGTGCTTGAAGATTATCGAGGCGGTGATATTGCATTGGGTATTGGTGATGAAGTGTTATCACCTGTTATGTTTCCAATCTTACATTCTATGATTGGTAAAACATTAATCACCACAGACGGTAAAACCTTATTAGGCGCTGATGATAAAGCGGGTATTGCTGAAATCATTACCGCTATGGTGCGTTTAAAAGAAACGAACCGACCTCATGGTGATATCCGTATTGCGTTCACACCTGATGAAGAAATTGGTCGTGGCGCGCATTATGTCGATTTAAATGCATTTGGTGCAAGCTGGGCTTATACCGTTGATGGTGGTGGTGTTGGCGAATTGGAATATGAAAACTTCAACGCCGCATCAGTGAATATCAAAATTGTTGGTAACAATGTTCACCCTGGTAGTGCAAAAGGGGTGATGGTAAATGCATTAGGATTAGCAACTCGCATTCATCAAGAATTACCGACTGATGAGACGCCTGAAAATACAGAGGGTTATGATGGTTTTTATCACCTTCAAAGTATTAAAGGAACGGTAGAAAGAGCGGAAATGCACTATATTATCCGTGATTTTAATCGTAACGTATTTGAAAAACGCAAACAAAATATGATTGCGATTGCAGAAAAAGTTGGTAAAGGTTTACACCCAGATTGCTATATTGAGCTAACTATTGATGATAGTTATTACAATATGCATGATAAAGTTGTTCAATTCCCACACATTATTGAAATAGCAAAACAAGCAATGATTGATTGTGATATTGAGCCTAACATCAAACCTATCCGTGGTGGCACCGATGGTGCTCAGCTTTCTTATCGTGGATTACCTTGCCCTAATATTTTTACTGGTGGTTATAATTTCCATGGTAAGCATGAATTTATCTCTTTAGAAGGAATGGAAGCTGCGGTAAGTGTGATCATGCGTATTGCTGAAATTACGGCTGAAAGAGAAAAGGCTAAAGTGATTAATTAATCGCTTGTAGAGCTCAGAAAATAAAATAATAGCCGATATGTCGGCTATTATTTTTTTAGCTACCTTGTTAGTTTTGATTATTTATTTACATTCTTAATTTAATTCTATCTTAAGGGTAATTGATAAAATAAAATAGGAGAGGTTGCTTAAAATAAATCTGAAATAAATTGAATGGGTTTACTTAATTTAAAATAAAACTACTTTATAATAATGATAGTGCTAATCATGAGTTTTTTAAACTTAAAATATACGCTATTTTATCGTAATAGATTGATAAATTAGAATGTTCACATTTCATTTATAATTATTATAAAACGATACTATAAGGGTAGTAGAATGGATTCGATTTCAGAAAAATTAGTTGACCCCATAATTGAAAAACAAGTTAAATCAAATAAACAAAAAGAAAATTATATTAATAATGAAAGTGAATATTTAATCAAAAAGTCTGAAAAGCATTCATTTATTATTATTTTTAGTTATTTCGCTATCACTTTTATAATTTTATTTTCTTTATTTATTACAAATAGTAAGCACACTCTATTACTCTTTTTCTTACAAAGTGTTTTTTTTGTCTCAATTCCTTTTTTCTTTCATAATACAAGAGTGCTTTTAAAAGGATTTATAAATTATTTAATTCGCTGAGTTTTAAAATCAGAGATATTTCAAGATATTGAGTAATAAAAAAGCCCAATCATTAACATGGCTGGGCTTTAGAACTTATCATTATAATTAGTGATAATTAATCTTCAAAATACCAATAACCTTGATTCACTAACTGTGTTAATAAACGTACAAATTTTGGATCAGCTAATGCATCACCCAAGTGTTGTTTATTAATATAATCATATTGGCAAAGCGCATCTACCGCTTCTATATGATCAGTATCCATCAATTGGCCATTTACAAAACAGTTATCGCCAACTCGTAACGCACGAATACCATTTAAACGATGGAGTTGCTCACCTTGCTGCAGTAAATCGTGAATTTCTGCATTTTCATATAAAGGTTCTGGAACTGCGAGATCAAGTTCATGGCGAGATTGAGAAATAAATTCACCAAACCAATGACGGAATACTTCTGGTTGAGCAAGTAAATCTTCCATCATGTCATGAAGTTTATTTAACTCTTGATGTTGCACTAATGCTGGGTTTTCACGTGGTGTTAGGTCTGGGTCGCTATAACGATAGCTGCCTAAATCATTTGCTAACACATAGTCAGCGAAACCACTGAAAAGTTCACGAGCATTAGGCGCTCTGAAACCTACAGAGTAGTTTAGCGACTCTTCAATCGCATAGCCTTCATGTGGAAATCCAGGTGGGATATAAAGAATATCACCCGGTTCTAATTCTTCATCAATAATTGCTTCAAAAGGGTCAACTTGAAGTAAATCAGGGTGAGGGCAGTGTTGTTTCATCGGGATTTTTTCACCCACACGCCAGCGACGACGACCTTGTCCTTGAATAATAAAGACATCATATTGATCGAGGTGCGGGCCTACACCACCACCGGGAACAGAATAAGAGATCATTAAATCATCAATGCGCCAATCGGGTAATACGCGAAATGGCTTCATTAATGCCGCACTAGGAAAATGCCAGTGATCGACGGCTTGTACAAGTAAAGACCAGTCTTTATCACCAAGTCCTTCGAAGTGCTCAAAAGGCCCATGTTTGACTCCCCATTGTCCGTCTTGACAGCTAACAAGACGGCTATCCACTTCATCTTCCATTGCAAGACCAGCAAGTTCGTCAGGAGATAAAGGATCAACAAAACGTGAGAAGCCGTTTTTAATTAATAAAGGGCGTTTTTGCCAATGGCTTTCGAGAAATGATTGCCAATCTAAATTAAGTTTATAGTCCATTGTGTATATCCTGAATTCGGGAAGCCTGAAGTCATAGTATAATGAATTCCAACTTCCTGCTAAACATTACTTTGAGCAATGTGAGTAATAGCGAGTAACACTGTAATAACTGAGCAGATATCATACATAATTCAATATGTAGAGTAGGGGAGTTTGATAAAAAAGCATTTTTTTATTAAGAATGGTTATTCACGCTCAGTGGTAAGTTGCTGCTCAGCAAAGGTTACAGTGATACGAGCGCCACCTAAAGGACTATCGGTAATCGTAATTTTGCCACTGTATTGTTCAATAATATCTACCGCGATAGATAATCCTAAACCTTGCCCTGGTCGCAGCGTGTCTGCTCTTGTTCCTCGCTGGAAAATAATCTCTCTTTTTTCAGAGCTAACACCGGGGCCATCATCATCAACAATCATTATTACGCTGTTTTCATTATTACTTACGTTGATTTCAACAAACTCTAAGCAGTATTTACAAGCGTTATCCAGAATATTGCCCATCACTTCCATAAAATCATTTTTCTCACCTAACCACATAATTTCAGGTGAAACATTGAGTGTTAAATCAACGCCTTTTGACTGATAAACTTTACTTAATGCACTACAAAGATTGTCTAATAATCCTGATAGTGAATGGAGTTTTCGCGTGGTAATGTCGTGCTCACCATGAATAGATGCTCGATGCAGATAATAACCGACTTGTTGTGAAATTCGTTCTATTTGTTCAAGCATGATAGGTTCAGCTTGCTCTATCGTCATTTGCTTACCTGATCGTAAAGAGCGTAATGTTGATTGTAATACGGCGAGTGGCGTTTTTAAGCTGTGGGTAAGATCAGATAAACTTGTGCGATATTTACTATAACGGTTTCGTTCATTACGTAATAACACATTTAAATTTCTAACTAAGCCTTTTAACTCAGTTGGTGGGTTTTCATCCAAATCATTACGTGTACCTTTTTCTAATGCGCTGATTTGTTCTATCACTTGTTTTATAGGCCGTAAACTCCAGTGTGCAGCTAACCAAATTAAAGGCACAACTAAAAATAAATTAGCGAGAATAATATATAAAAACCAGTCCCAAACCTGACTGACTTTTTGCATGCGCTGAGGAATAGGATCGATAACCGCGATTGCCATATAAGGCATATTATCAGCCGCAGGATAATGATTAATTACTACGGAGTGAGTTAAAAATTCGTTACTTGAATATTCTTCGAGTCGTTTGAGATAAACACGGTATTGAGGCAACTGTTGTAGCATTAAACGAGTTGTTTTGATATCAACTGAAATTTCAAATAACCCTTCTTCATGGCGCCATTTATGCTTAATACTATTAGGAATGGCTTTAGGTAAATCAGAAGGTGTCCATAAGATATTACCTTTATCATCAAAAACGACCACCAGCGATGTATTGTTATTATTCAAATTTGTTGGAAATTCAATATTCAGCTTGCCTTTATTCCACTGCGCTAAACTGTAATAAAGATTACTTTGACTACGCATTAGCATAAAAGTGGTTTTATCTACACTGACAATAGAACCGACTATAGCAACCAACCCATAAGAGAGTGTAAGAGCTAAAATAATAGCACTCGTTGCAAGTAAAAATCGTGTTCGTAATGAGAGTGGAGAGCGCTGTTTTTTTTGCATATTAAGGTTTCATATCAAAACGGTAGCCTTGTCCACGTACTGTCACGACAACATCATCAGGGTATTTTTCTAAGATTTTTTTACGTAATCGCCCCATTAGTACATCAATAGTGTGACTTTCTTTTAATTCAGCATCTGGATACAACTGACGCATTAATGCATCTTTGCTAACAACTTTATTTTGATTGCGCATTAATGTTTCTAAGATCGTATATTCAAATGCTGTTAATTTGATTTGCTCGCCTGAAATCATGAACTCTTTACGTGATAAATCCAACTCAAAAGGCTCAATAGAGAGTATTTGTGATGCAATTCCCATGTTTCTTCGCATTAATGCCTGAATACGTGCAACAATTTCCTCAAAATGAAAAGGTTTTGTCACATAATCATCAGCGCCTGCATTTAATGCGGAGACTTTTTCTTGCCAACTTTCACGAGCGGTTAACACCATAATAGGTAACGTAATATTGTTTTCTCGCCATCTTCGAATAAGGCTAATGCCATCTTCATCAGGTAATCCTAAATCTACAATAGCAACATCGGGTGTACCTTCGGTTATAAAACTATCTGCTTCTTTGGCATCTTCTGCTGCGTCAACTTGATGGCCTGCATCACGAAACTGCACAGATAAGTGATGACGAAGTAAAATATTATCTTCAATAATTAAGATCCGCATTATTCCACCTTGAGTACAATCGGTAAAAATACACCGTTGTAAAATAAATATAGGACATGATAGTCAGTCTATTAGATAAAAATATAAGGTTATCATAGACAATCTATTGATTAAAAAATACTGTGGCCCGCAACGTGTTTAGGTTATAGATAGTTTTCTTCGTTTTTTGTTATAAAAAAAGGCAGAAATTATCTGCCTTTTCGTGTGATAAATTAGTTTAACTTATCAACAAACTGAGTTGCAAAACCAATATAACTTTCAGGTGTCATCGCTTTTAAGCGAGTTTTTTCATGCTCAGGCAATTCTAAACCGTCGATGAAAATAACCATATCTTGCTCAGTAATACGCTTACCACGAGTCAATTCTTTTAGTTTTTCATACGGTTTTTCAATGCCATAACGACGCATTACAGTTTGAATTGGCTCTGCTAACACTTCCCAGTTACAATCTAACTCTTCGCGAAGATGTTTTTCATTTACTTCAAGCTTATTAAGGCCTTTCATGGTTGATTGGTAAGCAATTAATGCATAACCAATACCCACACCTAAATTGCGCAGAACGGTTGAATCAGTTAAATCACGTTGCCAACGAGAAAGCGGTAATTTACTAGAAAGATGCCCCATAACGGCATTAGCTAACCCTAAGTTTCCTTCCGAGTTTTCAAAATCAATAGGGTTTACTTTATGTGGCATGGTCGATGAACCAATTTCCCCCGCAATAGTTTTTTGTTTGAAGTGATTCAGTGCGACATAACCCCAAATATCACGATCGAAATCGATCAAAATGGTATTGAAACGGCTAATACAATCAAAAAGTTCAGCAATATAATCATGCGGTTCAATTTGTGTTGTGTATGGGTTCCATGTAATACCCAATGAAGTTACAAATTCTTCACTAAATTGGTGCCAGTTTACTTCAGGATAAGCGGCTAAGTGGGCGTTATAGTTACCGACGGCACCATTAATTTTACCTAAAATCTCAACTTGCGTAAGTTGACGATATTGACGCTCCATACGGTAAGCCACGTTAGCAAACTCTTTACCCATTGTAGACGGGGTAGCAGGTTGACCATGAGTGCGAGAAAGAAGAGGTAAGTCACGGTATTCTTGCGCCATTTTACTAATTGTATCAATAAGTTCACGCCATGCAGGTAGCAGGATTTCTTGGCGGGCTGTTTCTAGCATAATGGCATGAGACAGATTATTAATATCTTCAGAAGTGCAAGCAAAGTGAATAAATTCAGAAACCTGATGTAAAGCAGGGATAGTCGCCACTTTTTCTTTTAAGAAATATTCTACGGCTTTTACATCGTGGTTAGTAGTGCGTTCGATAGATTTGATGCGTGCTGCATCTTCTTCATTAAAATTAGCAACAATTGTATCAAGGTAATCGTTTGCGTTTTTTTCAAAGGCGGGAACTTCTTTAATGTCGGTGCAAGATGCCAGCTTTTGCAGCCAGCGAACTTCTACCTGTACACGGAATTTCAGAAGACCGAATTCACTAAAAATAGAACGTAACGACGAAGTTTTACTACCGTAACGACCGTCAATCGGTGAAATCGCTGTCAGCGAAGATAATTCCATTGTTGGCAACTCCCAGGTTGAATTTAAAGTATTAACATTGAGCGAGAAAATCATCAGCTTGTCGGATGATCGTCTTTTGATGCAATAAAAAATCAAAACGACGACCACCAACTTGACGCCAGAGCACGGCACTACGGATACCCGTTAATAATAACGCTCTAACTTTAGCTTGAATAATTGGGTTTTTTAACAGTTCAATAGAGCCATGAACTTGAATGCGAGAGCCTACAGGGCTAACCGCATCAACATAAACTCCAGCGAGTGCATTAAATACACCTTCGGACATAGGTTCAAAATAGCTTTTTTGACGCTCTAATTGAGAAATTTTTTGTGATAAACGTGAACTATAATCATCATTTCGTCCGATTAAGCGTTCTAAGTTGATTAAACCTTGTTGATAAGTCATCAATTCTAGCGTTAACTTTTCTCTTCTTACTGCCTGATGAATAGCTTTCAGTGTTTGAAAGCCTAATTTTAAATGACTGATTTGATTGCCATAAACATCAAGTGTTGATGTTGGATTGAGATTAAAAATACTGTTAACCATCACTTCAACATCATTCTCGTTCGCACTACCTTGGTAAGCAATTTGCTGAACAAGACGACTTGCCTGGCAGACGCCTGCCAGTGCAAGTGTAATATCACGAAAATCTTTAGCCACGTCTACTCCTGAATACGGGTTTCAATGATACCGCCACCTAAACAGACTTCGTCTTGATAAAAGACGGCTGATTGCCCCGGCGTTACAGCAGCAACGGGATAATCAAAGCGGACTTCAATTTTATCTTCACTTAATGGCGTTACTGTACACGCAATATCAGGTTGGCGATATCGTGTTTTAACAGTACAGCGGAAAGCTTCAGTAATTGGCTCTCTCGATACCCAATGTAATTGTTGAGCAATTAAGCCGACAGACATTAATCTTGGATGTTCATGACCTTGCGCCACAACAAGAATGTTATTTTCAACATCTTTATCAACGACATACCAAGGATCATCTCCACCGTCTTTTGTTCCACCAATACCTAAACCTTTACGTTGACCTAATGTGTGATACATCAATCCTTGGTGTTCACCAATAGTTTCACCGTCAACTGTGATGATAGGACCAGGTTTAGCTGGGAGGTAACGTGATAAGAAATCGGTAAATTTACGCTCACCAATAAAACAAATACCCGTTGAATCTTTTTTCTTTGCTGTTGCTAAATCAAGCTTTTCAGCGATTTTTCTAACTTCAGGTTTTTCCATTTCACCAACAGGGAAAAGGCTTTGTGCGATTTGCTCGTGACTTAACGTGTATAAGAAATAGCTCTGGTCTTTGTTATTATCGACGCCACGAAGTAATTGGCTTTTGCCATTGGTATCACGACGGCGAACATAGTGACCTGTTGCGATATAATCAGCACCTAAATCTTCTGCCGCATATTCTAAAAATGCTTTAAATTTTATTTCTTTATTGCACAGAATATCGGGGTTTGGAGTGCGACCTGCTTTATATTCAGATAAAAAATGTTCAAAAACATTATCCCAATACTCAGCGGCAAAATTGATAGTATAAAGTTCAATGCCGAGTTTATCGCACACAGCTTGCGCATCGGCAAGATCCGTTGAAGCTGAACAATATTCTGTATCGTCGTCTTCTTCCCAGTTCTTCATAAACAGACCAACGACCTGATATCCCTGTTCCTTAAGAAGATAGGCTGAGACGGATGAATCTACGCCACCGGACATTCCTACGATGACTTTTTTTTGGCTGTTATCTGACATGACTGGATCTCACTGCGGAAAAATAAGCGCCATACTTTACCATATCACTGACACAGGTGCATCAAGTGTTGCTCTGTTTTTGATGCTTTGTTTTTCCATTCTCTGTCATTTAGTTAAAGGGCGCGCCAAAGCTAGTTAAAATAGAAAGAGGGTAACGTTCACCTTGTTGATAACATAACATGCTTTCTCTTACTAAAGGCGAACGTAATTGCTGGCTTTGGATAATTTCATCTGCGCTAACCCAGTGACAACAATTGATATCGCTATCATTAGGGTGAGTTTCAAATTGTTCTTGTGCTTCAATTAGAAAGAGAAAACGTAAAAAAGGGGTTTTATCAGGGGCAATCCATTGATGTAATTTAAGGAAATATTGAACAGGAAGTGTTAATCCTGTTTCTTCCGATAACTCACGTTGAACGGCTTGGATAAGTGTTTCATTGGCTTCAAGGTGCCCTGCAGGTTGATTCCACGTTGCTTTTCCATTGACAGTTTCTTCAACAACGAGAAACTTATTTTGCGCATGAACAATACACGCGACAGTCACATGAGGTTTAAACAAAATCAATCTCCTTCCATTCACCAGGTAATAAATTATCCAATGCAATATTTCCCATACTAAAGCGGATCAAGCGTAATGTAGGATAACCAATATGAGCCGTCATTCGTCTCACTTGACGGTTTTTACCTTCAAATAAGGTAATTTTTAGCCAAGTTGTGGGAATAGCTTGACGTTCTCTAATAGGCGGATTTCTCTCCCATAGCCATTCGGGTTGCTCAACTATTTCGACTTGTGCTGGCAATGTTTTACCATCTTTAAGTTCTAATCCTTCACGAAATTGCTGTAATGCTGTTGTGTCAGGAATGCCTTCAACTTGAGCATAGTAGGTTTTTCCTGTTTTTTTACCTGGTTGTGTTAATTTTGCTTGTAACTTCCCATCATTTGTTAAGACTAAAAGTCCTTCACTGTCTCTATCTAAACGTCCAGCTGCGTAAATGTCACGAATAGGAATAAAATCTTTTAGTGTTTTTCTGCCACTTTCATCGGTAAATTGGACTAGCACATCAAAGGGTTTATTAAAGATAACCACTTTGCGCTCACCTCTAGGGCGTACTGCTTTCTTCTGTGCTGATGGAGTATGGTATTTTTTCGACTTAGCGCTATTTTTAAATTGATTTGGCATAGTTAATTTTTGTAAAAAATGGGAGATTGATTATACCTTAAAAGAGAAGCGATTGGCGTTAGCTGAATAATCAAGTAGTATTGACAGGTCTCTTACAAAAAATTAACAAAGCGTGCGCTTACATGAAAGGAGAGGTAAATGGAAAGCAAAGTAGTTGTTCCGGCTAATGGCGCTAAAATTACACTAGATGCTAAAGGTAAGCTTGTTGTTCCAAATAATCCGGTTATCCCTTATATCGAAGGGGATGGTATCGGTATCGATGTCACGCCAGCAATGTTAAAAGTTGTTGATGCAGCAGTTGAGAAAGCTTACGGCAAAGAACGTAAGATTGAGTGGATGGAAGTCTACACCGGTGAGAAATCAACACAGGTATATGGTAAAGATGTTTGGTTACCAGAAGAAACCTTAGATCTTATCCGTGAATATCGTGTTTCTATTAAAGGTCCTCTTACTACCCCAGTTGGCGGTGGTATCCGTTCATTAAACGTTGCATTACGTCAACAACTCGACCTCTATATTTGCCTACGTCCAGTACGTTACTACAAAGGCACTCCAAGCCCAGTTAAACAACCTGAACTAACTGATATGGTTATCTTCCGTGAAAACTCAGAAGATATCTATGCAGGTATTGAATGGAAAGCGGGCTCAGCAGAAGCTGATAAAGTAATTAAATTCCTGCAAAATGAAATGGGTGTTACCAAAATCCGCTTCCCACAAGATTGTGGTATTGGTATCAAGCCTTGTTCAGAAGAAGGGACTAAGCGCTTAGTTCGTGCGGCGATTGAATACGCGATTGATAATGACCGTGATTCAGTCACTCTGGTACACAAAGGTAATATTATGAAATTTACCGAAGGTGCCTTTAAAGACTGGGGTTATGAATTAGCACGCGAAGAGTTTGGTGGTGAATTATTAGATGGTGGCCCTTGGGTTAAAATTAAAAATCCAAAATCAGGTAAAGAGATCATCGTTAAAGACGTTATCGCCGACGCATTCTTGCAACAGATCCTGTTACGCCCAGCAGAATATGATGTCATTGCATGTATGAACCTAAATGGTGACTATATTTCTGATGCATTAGCTGCGCAAGTTGGTGGTATCGGTATTGCACCAGGTGCAAATATTGGTGACGAGTGTGCGTTATTTGAAGCAACACACGGCACAGCACCTAAATATGCAGGTCAAGATAAAGTTAACCCAGGCTCAATTATCCTTTCCGCGGAAATGATGCTACGCCACATGGGGTGGACAGAAGCCGCTGACTTAATCATTAAAGGTATGGAAGGCGCGATTGCCGCTAAGACTGTAACTTATGATTTCGAACGTCAGTTAGAAGGCGCTAAACTGCTGAAATGTAGCGAGTTTGGTGACGCAATTATCAAACACATGTAATTGTTGTTTTGATAAATAGTTAACGGGAGCTTATTAGTTCCCGTTTATTTTTTGTACTATAAAATTCTTCCCCAAAATATCCCCAAAATATCCCCAAAATATCCCCAAAACTCTTCCCCAAAACTGTTCAATTAAACAGCAATAATTTGCCATTCTTTGCCTCTATCGTCGTGGTATTTATCAGTCATATTTTGTGTTTTATGACCCAATAATTTTTGTGTATTAATTCCTTGTTCTCGATAAAGTCGCTCAGATAAAGATCGTTGTTCATGGAAAGTAGGTGCCGTACCTTTTTCCCAAGTTAACCCACATTTATCTCGCGCTTTTTTAAACGTTGTGGTTAATGTATTTGGTGTGACTTGCTCGCCTCGTTTTGCTTGTGCGGTGGTATGCCGATAATGCACGAGATATTTACTCACAACCGCGTCACGACATTGAGCAACAACATCCCTTAAGGAGAGATTGATAGCTTCACATTTTAGCGAGAGAGGGATGGCTAACTTACTGCCTGTTTTCTCTTGCTGTATGTGTAACATGTCATCCCAAATATCAGAGAATTTCATTTTACAGATATCACCGATCCGCTGACCGGTGGTTACGGCGAGCAACATGCCACATTGCAAGTAAGGAGGGTGGTTCTTAGCTTGCTGGTAAATAGTCCGCCATTCTTCCAATGTCATGCGTTCTCTTTTCACTCTATTCCGTGGTTGTTTAGTTGCTTTCGCAGGATTGTAACCAGGAGGAACATAGCCAGCATGTTGAGCTTCTTTAAATACATCAATAAGCACCATGCGAACGACCTGAGCCATTCTTGAATGTCCTAATACTTTGATGGAATCTATTATTTCAGCAATATCTAAAGCGGTTATCTCTTTTAATATTTTCGTACCACAATACTGACGGAATAAATTAATAGGTTTCATTTTTTGTCGATAAGAATTAATTTTTAATTCACCGATATCTAATCTTTCTTTTTGAATATCTAAATATTTATCCATCCATATATCGACAGATATTTCAGACTTGTTTGTCTTAATTTTTGATAACCGTTCATTAATACTTAATAACTGTCGAGTATGTTGTTCTGCAATAATTGTATTGGCTTGAATGGCAGTTTCTCTCGCTTCCTGCTCGTCGGTGCCTAAGCTATGAAATTTACCGGTGATGGGATGTTTATATTGCCAATAAATCTTGCCGTTACGTTTATCTAGTTTCCTATATAGATTAGGAATGATAATTTTATGGGTTCGTGGTCGGGCAGCCATCTGTAATTATCCTCTTAAGTCGTTCCGTTGATTTAGTAGGAATTTGAGGGAGAGACAGATAGCCCACATAACGAGCTTCTCTATCAACCATCCACTTGCGGCCAACTTTCATTGCAGGTGGTGCAATAAGGTTATTCTTTGCGTATTTTTGTAATACCGTCATGCAAGGAGAGGCATCTCCAAATTCCAACCTTGCCCACGCTTCAAGAGTCACCATTCTTGACATATTTTCTCTCCATACTGCCGTATACAGTTTAAATAGACGTTAATTATGCTGGTGGTATTTATTTAAACTTTTTTAGAACTGTTTATTTAGCTCCTTTTATTTAATTCATTAAATCTACGTAAAAATAAAACTTTGGCTTGTAGTGGGGTTAATGGATTAACAATAAAATCACTCGTAGGAATACCTTCAAGCATTAGCCAATTGCTACCCACATCAATTTCTAAATCTCGTTTTTCAGTTGCTAACATCATTAAGTCGGCTAAATGCACGGCGTCTGATATAACGGGTGGCAAGTTATATTTTTGACGAATAACAGCATCAATGCTTTTTTCTATCTCCTTATATTCAGGTAATAGCTTTTTAAGTGGCGATGGTAGATCTTTTACATAGGCCTCACTGGCATCATGAAGTAAGGCTTCTAAAGCATATTCAGGCGCAACTAAATAGCTGACATATACTGAGTGTTGAGCAACAGAATAGAAATTATCAATCTGTCCATTAAAGCGACATTCATTAGCTAAACCCGTCGCAATGTCTTGAATATCTATATCTTCGATCCGTACATCGAGATAATAGAAGTGCTTATTCGTTGCTGTTGCAATATAAGACATTATTCTCTCCACATAATTTAAGTAATAAAGATCCCTCTCGAATTAATCGAGATTAAATTTCCCTGATGTTGGTTAATGGTAAATAAAGGCTTATTTTTTATGTTTCAATTATTGAACTTGATTATTGCTTACCTCAAGTTGTGGCGGTTTCTGCTGTTTTCTATGAAGTTGGCAAGACTCTTCATCTAATACTAAGTTTTGTTAGAATTAAATCTAATAAAACTTATATTTTATGTCAACACAAATCTAAGTAGATTTAGATTTGTGTGATGGTGAGATTACAATTCGTACTGAACACCCTTTACAACACCAACAATTTCACAATTGCCATTGATCGGGATGTTTGGATAGCGGGGATTGAGTGGAGATAGGTATTTATTAGGGCCATCAATAATTAATTTTTTAATTGTTACCTCGTCACTTCCTGTAAGACGAGCGACTACAATTTTGCCACTAATTGCCTCTGCTGCGGGATCAACAATAACTTTCGCACCTTCTGGAATAGAAGGCATACCCGAAGGATTAGTCATCGAATCACCTCTTACTGTAAGGGCAAAGCTTGAAGGTGATACCTTTAAAGAAGTTTCTAGATATTCCAACGTTTCATCATAAATCTCTGTTGCTAGGTATTCAGTGAATTTACCTGCTTGTACATATGACAAAACGGGAAGTTTTCTCATTGTTGTAATCACAGAAATATTTTCCTTCGATGATATGCCGTAAAGGATGTAAGACTCAGTTGTATTAAAAAACTGGGCAAGCTTTATTAGGGCATCGCCATTTGGCAAATTAAGATCTTTTTCCCAATAGCCAACCGCAACGCCCGATACGCCACAGTATTTCCCTAGTTCATTTTGTGTCGTCTTGGTTGTCTTACGAAGCTTTTTTATTCTGCTTCCAACAGTATCCATTTTTATTCCGAGGTTAGTTTTTAACTAAGTTATCTTAGTTTTTATTGATAAAAGAAAACTTATATTTTAATATCTAATAAAACTTATATTGGAGGTGCTTATGACAACTAATGAAGTTGAAGTTTACTTTGGTGATGCTAGCAAAGTCGCTAGTTTTTTTAAAATTACGCCAGAAGCCTTTTATCAGTGGAAGAAAAGACCAGGTCAATTAATACCTAAAAATCGAGCAATTGAAGCTGACTTACTAACAGAGGGAAAACTTAAATATAACCCTGAACTTTATAGAAAAAATACCAAAACAGCATAAGGCAATTAACTACCAATAAAAGATAGAGCAGGTAGATATGAGCAAACATTCAATTAAAGAAGTTATTAAAGAAATGTGCAAAGCACTGCCGGGTGGACGTTCTGCTATGGCTGGGGCTTTAGGTATGTCACTCGATACGTTTAATAACAAGTTATACGAAAAAAATGGCTGTCGTTTCTTTGATATTGATGAACAAGAAGCCATGGAAGATATTTCGGGCACTAAGTTGCTGGTGGAATATCACCTAGAACGTCATGGCATGAGTGCATTGCCAAAAATAGAAGCAGAAAAGATAGATCAAGTAGAGTTATTTGATATGCGAATGACATTGGCGGCTATGCAAGGATCACTCGCCGTTTTAATTCAAGAAAGCCTTGTTGATGGTGTTTTAACGGATGAAGAAATAGGGCGTATTTATCGAAAAGCAGGGAAAGTTTTTGCATATGCAATTGGGTTCTTGGATTCACTGAAAGTGTTATACGGTGAAAAACAGGAAGCGACTAAGAAAGGGTGAAGCCAAAGGTATACGGCCTCTGGCTTCGGTTGCCAATTTCAATGATGTGAAGAGAAATAAGCATGAGTAGATTAGCGCATCTAATACCTAAAAAGCAATTTCGCTGTTTACCCTTAACTAAAGAGGGAACATTTCGCTATGTAGAAAGCATACCGAGTGACAATCGATCACACAACTACCGAAAAAATATCGATTTGGTAGATAAGAGGACACTGAAAAAGTCATGGGCTGATTTCTATTTCTTGAGTGGAGGAAAATGCAATGCGAAATGAAGATCCCAATCGCCTTGATCGCTATTACAGAAATTCTCGAAGGCTCCTTGTTCATGTCATTCGTTATGATCGAGAAAAACAGCGCGTTATTTTTATGATTGATGGTTGTGAATACGAACAATGCGAGCCGGTTCAAAGATTTAAAGAGAGATATACCCGAGTTAAGTGAGGCCTCTTATGAGTGTTAAATTATCTAGTTATGTTTGGGATGGTTGCGCCCATGCAGGTTTAAAACTCACATCAGTCGCTATCATGGCAAGATTAGCTGATTTTTCTAATGATGAAGGTATTTGTTGGCCTTCTGTTGTGACGATTGCTCGCCAAATTGGTGCGGGCGAAAGCACGGTGCGCACAGCAATAAAACAGTTAGAAAAAGAAGGGTGGTTAACCAGCGAAAAGCGTAGAAAAGGCAATCGCAACGCAAGCAATATTTATCAGCTGAATGTAGAGAAACTATACCAATCAGCCAAGAAAGCACTTTCTCAACCAACAAAATCTGACGTGTCAAAACCTGACGCATCAGGATCTGACCCATCAAAATTTGTTGCATCAAATTCTGTTCCCTCAAAATCGAGCAAAAATAGGGATTTTGACCCGCCAGCTCCTGAGGGCGATCCATCAGTAACTTCAAAATATGAGCCATCAATAAATTATTCTTCGTCGCAGAATTCTGACGAATCCAGCGACCAGCCCAAAAATGATTTTTTAACTCGTTATCCTGAAGCTGTGATTTACAGCGCCAACTTTCAAAAATGGGGCTCCGCTGACGATTTGAAGTGCGCTAAATGGCTATTCAGTCGTAAATGCGAAGTGTTTCAAGAGATGGGATTAAAAACGCCTAAAGAGCCCAATTTCACTGATTGGGCTAATGATATTCGCTTAATGACAACGATTGATGGGCATACTCACAAAGAAATTTGCCAGTTCTATAAACGAATTACGCAAGATGATTTTTGGAAAAAGAATGTTCAGTGTCCTCGTACACTCAGGGCTCAATGGGATGATTTAACCTTACGTTTGGCGGGTAAGAAAAAAATCACAATCGATTCCGTAGAGCGTGATGAAACATTCCGGCTTATCTGGGGTACAGGTTGGAAACCTAAAAATAAAATCCAAGAATTAGCGGCTATTCAGGCAAAGAAAAATGGTCTAGGTCGAATGAATGAGGTTGCAGGTTTAGCTGCGTGGCGAGGTATTTGGCAACAAGTTGCAGAACAAGTTGCTCAGGAAGTTTTGCTATAAACGAGAGTGGAGAAAAATAACATGAATGGACTAATTGTTATTAATGGTGTTCAAATTCGTCGAGATACCGCAGGGCGTTATTGTTTAAATGATCTTCATCGAGTCTCAGGTGGTGAAAAACGGCATCAACCGTCGAATTGGAGTGCTTTGACTCAAACTAAAGAGTTGATTGATGAAATTTCAACCGCTCCTGAGATCACAGGAGCGGTTCCCATTGTGACTATTGTTGGTGGGCTTAACCAAGGAACGTATGTTTGCAAAGAATTAGTGTATGCCTATGCAATGTGGATAAGCTCATCATTTCATTTAAAAGTGATCCGTACTTTTGATGCATTGATAACACAGCAACACGGCGAAAAGTTAGCCGATAAAGTTCAAGCTGGAGTCATATTGCTTGAATCGATGGCAAAGAGCCTGAATTTCTCAAACTCTTCAAAATTAGGGGCGTATCAAAAATTACAAGTCATGGCAGGCTTACCCGAATTAGCCCCTGTGTATGCGATTGATGCGCCAAGCGGATCAATGGATGGTTCAAGTCGTCCAACAGTAGCTTTATCAACACTGATTAGAAAACATCAATTACCTATTTCAGCCCAACAAGCTTATAAGCGGTTGGCCGATCTCGGCATTGTTGAACGTTTATCTCGTCCAAGTACGAAAACCGCAAACAAAGTGAAAGAGTTCTGGTCAGTGACTGCGCGGGGCTGCCAGTTTGGGAAGAACATGACCAGCCCTAATAATCCTCGTGAAACCCAACCCCATTTTTTTGAAAGTAAAACGGATGAATTGATCCGTATGGTGATGCTGAATAAACAGGTGAGTGCATGAAATTATTATTAACCCCCTATATTCAGCCCGATCTTGGTGTTGTTTTATTGAAGCCTGAAGCGGAGTTGCTTGCGCAACTTAAACAACATTCTCGCGTAATTATTAGTGATGTACCAAAGAGTTTGAATAAATGGCCTTCTGGTGCATTAACAGGGAACGAACAGCCATTATTGAATAACAAGGACATTATTGGCTTTTTAAATAATGAAAAAGTGATCCAAGCTATGGGTGGGCTGTCATCGATGAATATGTGGATAGGCAGAAATATCCATTGCTGCCAGATTAACGATGAGCATGACAGTTATCATCATCATGAATTAACAACCACATGGCATAAAGACGGTGTGATACGAACCTGTTGGTATCATGATAATCATATTCGTAATTCATCAGCTGAGTGGGTTGCTGAGTTGGCTCATAAAAATCGTATTGCTTGGATGGTAGACACTATTCGTAGTCATTTGAGATTAGATGATAGCCATTCGCTGACGATACCTGATTTTTTTGCTTTTGCCGTAATGCATAAACTGGTTGATAAATTACCTGATGCCATATTGCGCCGTATTCTAAATTGGTCTGATAAACCTAAAGAGCGCAGGGTGCATGGCGGTTTTCCTGAAGCTGATATTGTTCCAAATGAAGTGACAGCGCTATCAGCAATGAATGAGCGTTTAGATGCTATAAAACCCGTTATTAATGTGACTGTCGATCCTGAACCTCCAGCCTCATTTCTTCTTAAACCTACAATGCGCCGTTGGGAGAATACCCAATGGCTTCAATGGGTAAAAACACAGTCATGTTGTGTTTGCGGACAACAAGCTGATGATCCACATCATATCATCGGCCATGGTATGGGAGGCATGGGAACGAAAGCTCATGACTTATTCACTATTCCATTATGTCGGCAACATCATGATGAGTTACATCGTGATCCCAAGTCGTGGGAAGCTATTTATGGCAATCAAATCGAATTGTTATTTTCTTTTTTAAACCGTTCATTAGGAATGGGGGCATTGGTTTAACGTGTATACGGCACGGGGAGTCTAAGTATGAGAGATATGCAGGAAGTTTTATCACGTTGGGGTGCGTGGTCAGTTAATGAGGGAAATAGTATCGATTACTCATCAATTGCCGCAGGTTTTAAAGGATTAATTCCAAGCTCAAGACGAAGCCGAGAGCAATGTTCAGATGATGATGGCTTAAAAATCAATAAAGCGGTATTACATTTAAAGGCAAATAATAGTTACTTGTTTCAGTTGGTTATTATGTACTATGTGAAGAATTATCCTTTGCGTTCAATGGCTTCAAAACTCGGCATTTCTCATAACGAAGTGGCTAAGCGATTGCAGACAGCGGAAGGATTTATTGAGGGATGTCTATCGGTTGATAACGTAAAATTAGATATGGATAAAATAATTAGAAAATACCATATTTACAGTCTTGCGTAATTACAAAACACAATATATTGTGTTAATGATAGTTTTGATGTTACACCTCTTATCTATTAAAAACCTCGTGAGTATAACGGGGTTGTATTTTTTATAGGTCTACTTAAGCTGATTTACCGCTAAAAAATAAAGTTTGCTATCTGCATTTTTCTATGGCTTAATAGCGTCACTGGTTTGGAAGTACAGACCTATTTATGTTAGTAAGTTTAAAGTTGTTCCCGTTTAGCGTTATCCTCGATACCTCTTCATTGTGAATTCCTTCTAATTAATTCCCATAAGTAAAAATACAAAACAAACCGCCTATGCCTTATGGCAAATTAAATAAATTAAAGGAAATTCTATGTCTAATACAATGACTGGTACAGTAAAATGGTTCGATGAAGGTAAAGGTTTTGGTTTTATTACTCCAGCTGATGGCAGCAAAGATGTCTTCGTACATTTCTCTGCAATCCAAAGTGATAGCTTCAAAACATTAGCTGAAGGCCAACAAGTTTCATTCACCATGGAAAATGGTATGAAAGGCCCAGCAGCAGGCAACGTGGTGGCTCTCTAAAGGCGCTATTACTATTCGCCTCTATTTTAAATGCCCAAGTTGTAGCGGTTCACAATATAGAACATCACAATTTGATGTCACAGTGAACAATCCACACGGCGCAAAATGTATCTTTTGCAAAAGTGTGATGACAGCACAAATGAGTTAAGCATTAAATAGTTGAATATACAAAACCTCGCTTCGGCGGGGTTTTTTGCTATCTACAATCCCATGTTGGTCAAAGATAAAAAATTTAGATTTTAGGGCTTGAAAAATACTTGCTCGTTCATATCTATATTTTGGGTAAATAAGATACCGCCCATAATTCACTAAATACTGAAGGAGGAGTTATATGCCTAACATTAAACCTTTTTCATTATTCCCAACATTATCTGACAACTTACTTTCAAATCGTTTTGATCAGATAGATCGCCTGTTTAGTCAGTTAACAGGCAGTAAGCCTATTGCATCACCTGTACAGACTTATAATTTGAAACAGATTGATGATAACCACTATGAACTGACAGTAAGTGTGCCTGGATATCAAGAAAATGACCTATCGGTTTCATTAAAAGGAAGTCGTTTATTGATTGAAGGGAAAAAAGAAGAAAAATCAGAAGAAGACAATGATAAATGGCTCCACCGAGGCATATCTCAAGGGCAATTTACGTTGCAATTCGACCTCGGTAAAAATGTTAAAATAGAAAAAGCCGATTTATCAAGTGGGCTTCTTACCATTGCTATTGAGTATGAGTTGCCTGAAGAAGAAAAACGGCAAACAATAGCGATAGAAAATAAAGATAAAAGATAATTGAGTTAGATAATGTGAATAAGATTAAGGCTACGCATAATGTGTGGCCTTAATTGTTTTTGTAAGAGCATTCATTCAAATTTGGGTTTGCAAAGTTTGTAAGCTGAACTCACAGTGAGTAGTGGAAATTCGCAATTCTTTTCACAGACACTTAGAGCACAACTTGCAAGATGAAGTGTAGCAAGGCTAGAACGCGTGATTTACCATCCAATTTAAGTCTAGCCTAGATGCTTTTCCGAATTTAGCTTTGAATATAATAAAAGAAAATTATCAATTTAGCATTATCTCAGATGACATAAGATTTGAGAATTTTATCTTTCATATAAGCTGTGTAGTTTGGTAGTTCGGGATATATAAAATCTCTGCTAATACCATAGCGTTCTAGTTCATCTTTGATAGGTTGTACATATTCATATTTGATGTTAATTTTCAGGCAATCATAAGATGAAATGCTTTTGAGATCACATTCGGTAGTCGAAATTGTGTTATCTGCTCCAAAATAGCTCGGTGTATATATTGGTTGGTCTATAATCGGTGAGAAAAGTAGCAACCCCTGCTGATTTTTTAACCTTTGATTGATTGGAAGAGGCGCTATTACCTGAAGTTTATCATTATAAATTCTGACAGCACTGTGGGATTGCCTGAAGTTGAATCCATCTTCTTCAGAAATGATATTTAGTGTATTAATAAGGTCCGTTTCGTTAACAGCATCAAAATGAAATAACAGTGAAGTGTAATCTGGATGAATATTATCCTTACATAAAAGAAGTTCTTCATTCAAATCCCATAGTTCATTTTCGTAGGCCTTCAGAATATTAAGGGCTTTATCTAAAGACTTGGTCGGACTATTTTCACGGACATATGGTCGTATCGATTGATAAAAATCATAGTATTTTTTATGTGAACGGTGCCACCGTTCTTCAAAAGCACTACTAGATAATTCTGTGTAACCACCTTTTAAAATAAACACTGAGACATCTTTGTCTTCCTTACATTTCTCCGTAGCAAAATAGAGTGAAACCAGTGGGTTTCTGGTAAGATCAACCACTCGTGTTGGTAATTCATAATGCTGAGCCATCACATGCAAATCTATATCATTCAATTCATAACCTTTAATAATATTCATTTCAGAATACAGGATGAACTTATCTTTAAAGGTTTTGAATAATTCAGTTGCTAATCTTGATTGTGAGATTTTCAAGGCTTGAGCAACAGGCATATTTTTAACAGGATGCGGTTTAATGTTATTAGAATTTAGAAGACGGCAAAGGGAAGATTCTACTCCCCACTTTGAATCTGACTGTCCTCTAAAGTACAACTGGCTCCCTTTAGAAAGTTTTGTTATTTCATTGACGATTTTAAGCAGATCGCCCACACAGGTTATGTTATTTTCAACCATATTAATCCTTTTTTCGATGTTTTATGTCGTTAAGAGCATAGTAGCAACTTTGACCTCTTCAGACACCCTTATTATCGTTCAATAAACGATTTTCATTATGTCTTTGTGCCGAGATTCTAAACAGGACTCGAGATACTTGCATGGTCCGCTTTTGGCACATACCAGATCGTTCAGCCAAGAACTTAGGGTTATTGTTGCCATGTCTTTACCCGATATATGATTTGCTGGAACGTATTGAATTCTCGAGTAATGCTACTGATGCTCAATCCAGCGCTAATCCGTGTAATTGCTACAATTTTCTGTTCTTCACTCAGCGCTGAAAGAAGATCAAACTGTTTTCTGGTTGCTTTTGCTATCAAAATACCTGAGTGCGTACGTTCAAATAGTCGGTTACTCTCAAATTATCTACAGCTGAAATTACCCGCATGGTCATTCTTTCGAAAATAGCTAGGCGTTAACAAGGGATGTGGATATTTTGTTGCTCTTGCGTTAAATGAATGCTGGCATTCCCGCTGTCGTGTCACGACGTTGAGTGTTCCAAAATTCATAGGAAATAAAAAATGAATATTCGCAATTAGATTTTAACTCTCAGGCTAGCTAGAGACAAAAATGAGCGCAATGGATCCGATGTGGAAAAGTTTGGAGACATAGCTTAGGAGCAGGGGGAAGCGACTTCACTCCAAAAGAATACTCTCCATGAAAAAGTGAAATATTTTATTGGCCACTGTAACATCGGCTGACTCATGCAGCCACACATGAGATCTTTTTAGTCTGGATATTGAGCATCTACTTGATTTTTTCGAATCTCTGACGAGATTTTTGAACATGCATTGATCAATTCATCTAAAACAATAGCTAGTTTGGAGAAGTTATATTTGTTAAAATTTTCTGTCCCTGGTTTTAACTTCATAAATTTTTTCGTGTAATAGTCTTTATTTTCTAGCGCACCTTGATATGCACCGCTTTCCTTTTTGTAATTTGACCATCGAATTTGTGCTTCTCCATATTCAGAGAATGTTAGATCCAAATAACATTCAATCGCTACTGCTCGACCATTGATGTTTTCGTGAGTAACTCCGTGAGGTCCAATAGCTGGAAATTGATCGAAATCAGTAAGGTCAGGAAGATGAATGCAGTTAATATTGTGAGGAAATGTGAGTTGGCAGATTTTGTCATACGCTTCAATCCCTTCACAATCATTATCCAACACAAAAACAATTAAGTTTTGAATATCGATTTTTATGAGTCCAGCGGCGAATTTAACCAGATTTCCTGAACCAGTGAATGGGTATCCATCACTCATGTCGATAAAATGGAAGAAGTCTTCAATATTAGGGTGTAAAAGACGTAATGCATATTTAATGATGTTGGAGTCGGTGTTTCCCTCTGTGACAATGAGGAACTTGTCACGCCTGCGGGCATTCACCTGAATATCTTTTATATTCGCATAACCGGCGGCAACTAGATCCCCATAATTCCATGTGACGAATTCATTATGATTATTTGGGTTTTCAGCCAATATTCTCATTACAGAGTATGGGTGCAGTATGTTAACTAAAGTTCCAAAAGCAGATTTTTCAGACCAAGCGTTATCAAAGGTATTGTCATATTGAGGTATTCTGTTTAATAATTCACCGCCATTAAATCGGCCTATGATAAGCTCGCGCTCTTTTTGTCTGTCCTCTAAACTAATATAATCATCGTTTAGTTCATTGATGTTTACGCTTTTGATGAAGTTAACGAATTCATCAAAGCTCATCATATTATTAATTGGTTTTGAATATTTTGGAAGTGATTCGTTGAGGTTCTCCAGATACTCTATTTCACCTTTAACAATGAGTTCATACTCATAGCGTATATTTTCAAGGGTGAAGCCCAACAACTCCAACCGGAAAGCTACTTGCTTCAAAGGTTTACGCAACACAGTATGACACAGAATATCATCAGAAGTGTAGCCGTCTTCATCTTGATCTTCATCTAGTGGGTTGACGTGATGATCGTCATTTTGAAATAGTCCTCCATGATCTATCCCTAGAAAATTCTTACTCGAATCAAGCTCCATACCTGACACTTCAAGAGAAATAATCGTACCCATAGCTCAACCTTTAAATGGTATTTTTAGTAGTACCGTAATATTATCATGAGTACGCTTGGAATACGAAAAATGCCTGTTTTTAAGCAGGCATGATGGGTAACTTTTAGTGAGGAGCCGACATTTTCCTAAATGATGGAGTAGGAACACCTCTAAAAAGGAATGGTCTGTTTTGTCGAGATATTTATGCCATATCAGATTTTATGGTTCTGGATGCTTTATTTGAAGATCTGAAATTGCAGTATTTTTTATATTCTGTAGCGCAGTGTTAATGGCGCTTTTTATTCTCTCGCCATACTCATCAGGTTGTTCATAAGCTGTCGGTGAAGGATCGAAGCCGATACTCGAAATAAGCGTTTCCAAAATAACTGTGATATTTTCATTGAGCAGAATAGCTCTAGTTATTAATACTTCAGCTAATGATGTCATAGCATTGCTGAGTTTTTGTTGTAATTCATTGTTTTTGACTTGAAAATCCTCTGCGCCTATTGCTTCATCGAGAGCTGTATGGGCCTGTTGAATTTCTTTGTAGAAATGTTTTTCTTGTTCCTCGTTGAAATATGGTTGATAGCTATTGGCGATCCAATAGGGGGTCATATGAAGCTCAATGATATGAAATTCGTTGTCTACCCATTTTTTTATATTGAATAACTGGGCATAAATAGTTTCATATAGGTCATATTTTTTCTGCCATATTTGTTGTGATATCCATAATTCTGAAGATATTTTTTTCTCTATATTTTTGATTGTGCTAGTGTTTATTGATAGTTGTTTTCTTAGCGTTTCGTAGTTTGCATTAATTGCTGTAATTTTTCCTTTTTCATGAAAAGTGGAAACTAGGTAACTCATAAGGAGCGATGCAACAATGAGTGCGAAACACAAATAAAAAATCTCCATTACTGAAATATTCGAAGTTTGTAATGCTTTTATGAGCTCAAATAATTGCTTTTCTGTAAGCACAGTTTTCCCCTAAATGGAAATTATATAGATATTTTAATAAGTTAACATAAATATTTTATTTTGTGAATCCGTACAAATTTACCCAATAAACTCCTTATAAAATGGTTCTTTAATCATTTGTAAATGACTATCCTCTGAACTTCAATATCATTGTTTTGGTAATATCTACAATTGGCACTGAGCGGGCTGTCAAATTAGATTTAGACTTGAATCATTGTTGTGTTGAGCGAATCTAAACGGATACATCTAAATTTTAAGTATGCGAGGTTTTTACTTAACTCTCAATAAAAAAATGCCGATACGCTAGGAGTCATATCGGCATATAAAATAAACGCAAGAAGCAATGTAATGTCGTACTAATTCGTATAAAACCTATCAATTTGATATGCATGTAATGATAATTATTCTCATTAATATATTCAACCCTAAATTAAATAAGGTTGCTTTGTAACCTTTCCGTCTACGCCGACCACAGAGTCAACACCCACTTATACCGTTCACACGAGAGCTGTGAGTCGGCACCTTATTAACTAAATAAATCGGTAAATGTTATGTCAAAAGAGATAAGCGAATTACAGTTTAGTCTTCACTACGCCTCAGAAACAGACAGCGAAATGAATACCTCTGCCATTTTAACGGCGAATATCCATACGGCTGATGGTGAAACTCAACAACTGACGCAATTAATTTGCACGACATCTCCCGCAGGTAAAAAACAATATCGAATCGGTACACAAAAAATTAATGATGCAGGCGATCCATTGCTGGTGGCGATTGAATCTTATTGGCGCAAAAATACACAAGAGAGTTGTGTTTATTTGTTAGAGAAAGCGAAGCAATTTATTCAAGGACACTTACAACAAACGAATACATGGATATCCATGTACGGACTTGTGATTGTTTCTAATGCGTCACTTGAAGAGCAGTTGCCTGAAGGTTTATTAAAGGCACTTAAAGTATCAATGCCCGCCTAATTTTTATCGTTTCACTTTTAACTCTCTCACACTCATCATCAACGGACACTCCTTTGGGGGTGACTATGCGTATGGATAAATTAACCAATGTAACCTATGGAACAGCAGGCCTAACGGCATTTTTTGCCAGTCTCTCATTATATGAATGGGGATTTGTTATCGGGATGGCGTTTAGCATGGCCCTAGGTTTAGCTACTTATTTTATGACTCGTCGAGAACAGCGAAAACGCACTCAATTATTTGAAGAGCTTGTTCGTCATGTTGACCCACAAAACCCAACTGAAACATTAAAAAGACTTGCTGAATTAATGGTGAAAGCGCCAAAGGATATTTAATGTCTCTCAAACAGAAAATAGCTGCGCTAACAACTGCGGGAGCAACAGCAATTGCGCTAGTAGTGATAGCCCATTTTGAAGGTGTGCGTTATGAACCTTATCGTGATGTGGCAGGTGTTTTGACGGTTTGTTATGGGCATACAGGTAAAGATATTATTCAAGGTAAGAGATACACACAACAAGAATGTGATGCGTTATTACAAAACGATTTTATTAAGACACAACAGCAAGTCGATGCATTAATCAAAGTACCACTCGATGACTACACCAAAGCCGCTTTATATTCCTTTGCTTTTAATGTAGGAACGACAGCATTTGCTCACTCAACATTACTCAAGAAACTAAATGCAGGTGATAGAGCGGGTGCCTGTGAAGAAATAAAACGTTGGGTATATGCGGGTGGAAAGGTTTGGCGAGGGCTTGTCAGTCGTCGAGAGGCGGAGTCAGCACTATGTCATGGAAACCTTTAATCATCATTATCAGCTTTATCCTTGCATTACTCATTACAGTCGCTGGTGGCATTTATCTCTTGATTGATAACACATGTACTAAAGACCAAGTGAGTTTAGAAAAGCGCTGTCAGATTGCACTCTCACATCATCGGTACTAATCATGAAATACGGAAAACTCTATGCCGTCATTGCGATGGTAGGCATCATTGTGGGTGGCTATTGGGTGATTAACAGGCAAGCTAACAGGATTAATTCACTGATAGATACCAACAAAAAACTGACAGTGGCTCTCGAAGAACAGAAGTCTATTAATACTGATTATCAAGCACGCATAATGCGATTAAATCAGTTGGATATTCAATATACGCAGGAGCTAGCGAATGCTAAGAATGAAATTAGTCGTTTGCGTGATATTAGTGAGCGTCATCCTGAGCGGGTGTATATCAAAGCCGAGTGCCCAAAAAGCAAAACCACTTCCGCCACCAGCTTGGCTTATGCAACCACCGCCCGACCTACTGACACCGCTCTCCGAAATTATTGGTTACTCAGAGAACGAATTGCAGAGTCAGAGCAAATGATTAAAGGGTTGCAGAATTACATTAGAGTGGAGTGTGTGAACTAAAAAAAAGCCCTACGTAGAGTACGAGGGCAAAACTGAAATTTGTCGAAAAAATATCAATCTTAATAAAGATAGCACTTATAAGTGAATATACCTATAGTGCGGCAAAAATATTATTTTAATAAGTGGTTACAATATACTTAACATTAATTTGCTAAATAGTTTTAATAAGTCAGATGGAATGATTCTTATTTGTGTTTTTGTTTTCTTTTAAAAAAGATATTTTTTGTGATAAAAATAAGAATAATAATATTAAATGGTAACTATAAGGTTATTTAATTATAAGGGTATTTATGTTCAATCATGGCATGAAAAAATTTTTTTTTAGAATTTGATGCCATTAAACCTTGGTAAATACTGAATGGTACTTCCTTATATCGATATTGTTCTCCATGTTTACAGTCGATTTCTAGCATTTTAGTTTGATAATCGTAAGCAACAGAAATAATTTTAGATGATGCAATGTAAATTTTGTCCATTAGACTAATCACTATTAATAAAAATAAAATGGGATAAAATAAAAGAGTAAATAAATTTTTACTTTAGTAACTTTTAATATTAGTAAAAATATTCAACTTATTTTTATATAAAGAAGAAATATGAGTTAAATTTATTATTTGTGTGAAGCTTCTCACATTAGAGATGAAAAATAAGTTCCAGCATCACGCATGGACAAAATTAAATAAAGAACTTCTCAAGAGGAATATAGTGATATTAATTCAGTATCGCTTTGTTAAGCAAATAAGCGAATTGAATACTTTCAATTGTTTTTTTAATTAACTATTGAATACAAATAAAATAACCCTGCGAGTTTGAGTTTACCGTGGGGCTAAATTTAAGCGAAAAATAAATACCTATAAATCATACCGCTACTCTTATTTCAATGCCAATAGAAATAGAAAGCGTCGCGTTGTCGCCGTCTCCTATGTTAGCCATGACCTATTTTATTTCTCGATAGAGAGCGCATAGTGAGAGTCAAAAACAACGAATACCACCGTTTTGTTATTTTTCGGTCATTATCAGCAACGTCAGCTGTAGGTAGAAGAAGGGGCGTGACGATGGAGAGACATCAATATATTTAATTCTACAAACGTCATTTATTTAGTGACGTATATGGATAGCCATCAGTTAACCGCTGGTGGCTTTTTTTATACGCATTTCATCGCTCATTCACAGAGCAATTCAAAAAACGTCGAATCCGATCACTTTGATATGAGCCTTCGAGGAAGTCAGTTATAGCTGGCGAGCTTCGACGGGCTGATTTTCTATGTGAACGAGGGTTCATTTCAAATGAAGGTAATACGCTATGAATAAATCCTTAGTTTTTAAAGGTAACAAAATCACCCCATTTGATAATGGTGATGGAAAAATCTGGTTTACCAACAAGCAACTTTCAGAATTACTTGGGTACAAAGATGAGTCATCAGTAATTCGTATCTTTAATCGAAATAAAGATGAATTTACCGACGGCATGTCTCAGACGGTCAATTTGACCGTTAGTAATAAAAACAATGGGATGCAAAATAAAAGAGTGAGGATATTTTCGGTTAGAGGTGCTCATTTGGTCGGTATTCTCTCTAAAACTGATATTGCTAAAGCACTTCGACGCTGGCTACTAGACTTGGCAGAGAAGGAGTCAAAACCTCAAGTAGAGCTAGCAAATCTTGATATGGATGAGCTCAAAAGCCTTACCATTAACGAAATGCAAAATAGATTAGTAGCAGCGGATAATTGGTCTTTCGAAAATTTTGGCAAGAAAGGTAGTGACCTGATGAATTTGCGCAAGCGTCATTTGAAGAAAATACGTAAAGCAAAGAAAGCCATTATTGATTTATCACAACTTACTTTACCTGATATGGGTGATTTTCCAGATGGAGGAGAACCCGCATGAACCACGAACAATTTATAGAAAAGAACATACAGGCCGAGTTAAAGAAGCTCGGCTTTTCTTTATCTGTCACCCAGAGAGCAAGCTACATGGCAGTAGATCATTATCGCCGAATCGCTCAAGCGAGTAAAAAAGGAAGAATGTTTGATGATTGCTTGCATATCGCCAAAGTATGGGCGAGTAAATTTGCTAAAGAGAAAACCAAATAGACCCTAGTGGTCTTTTTAATTGGAGAACATTATGTCAGACAAAAAGATTAATTATGAGGCAATAGGTCATTGTGTTTACTTGCAAAAAGAAATATCTCAGCTAATTGAAGAGAGAAGCAACCTATATAAAGAATTCATAGCGATTTGTCATTCAGGGCAATTTCCTTATACAGATCCAAGAAACACAAAAATCATCGATTTAAATAGTATTGATAAGCCAGCTAAATTGCTAAAAAAAATACATGAGATAAATCAAACTATCATCACACTAGCAACCACTCATAATCAATGGGCGGATAAGGCTGATTATGAACATTATGCTATTAGTAGTGATCATTCTTTAGGTTTTAGTACGTCTAGTGACGCTATATTCAAAGGAATTATTACCTGCAATAAGCAATCATCAATAGAAACTGATGTTGTCAGAAACAAAACATGAAAAAACGCAATGTCTATGGTGGTCGCTGGGCTAAAGTGCGATTAGCATTTCTTAATGAACATCCACTTTGCGTCATGTGCCAAGAGCAAGGACGGATTACTGCTGCCACAGTGGTTGACCACATTACTCCGCATCGTCTTAAAGAAGCACTTGAATCAGGCAATAAAGAACGTATTGCAAAAGCTAAAACCTTATTCTGGGACACAAAGAACTTCCAAAGCTTGTGCGAATTGCATCATAACTCAACCAAACAACGTATCGAAAAGAGTGGCAAAGTCATTGGCTGTAATGCGGATGGCATTCCACTTGATCCCAATTCTCATTGGCATCAATAACACCATGAAATACAGGGTGGGGGCGGGGTAAAAGTTCAAACACTTTCGCCCTGATTACCTAGCGCCCTCATTTGTGTGCACAACCGCGAAATGAAAAGTTTTTTTCTGGGAGGTTCCGATGGCAGGAAGACGCCCGAAACCGACCCACTTGAAGGTGGTCACCGGTAATCCGGGAAAACGAAAACTCAACGATAAAGAACCCCAACCTAAACGTGAAATTCCAAGCCCACCCGAACATTTAACGGATTGGGGGAAAATGGCGTGGGCAAAATTAACCTTATTACTCGATGGAATGGGCGTTTTAACCGTGGCTGACACGCTGGCATTAGAACGGCTGTGTGATATCTACGCTGATATTCTTCAATTGCGAGACACCATTGCCATTGAAGGTCGGACATACACCACAAAAACGCAATTAGGGGATTTTTTAATTAAAGCGAATCCTGCCGTAGCCATGTTGGCTGATGCAGATCGCCGTTTTAAAAGTTATTTAGTCGAGTTTGGTTTAACCCCCGCCGCTCGTTCGAAGGTGAAGATGGATGGTGGAGAAGAAGAGGAAGATCCGCTCAACCAATATTTCGGTTGATCCCGCAACGCAATACGCGCAAGACGTGCATCAAGGCAAAATCTTAGCGGGGCCTGATATTCGTCATGCATGTGCACGTCATCTCAAAGACTTAAACGAAGCCGAGCAACGGGGATTAGTCTGGGATGTCGAAGCCGTCAAAAGAGTGATCGACTTTTTCGCGAAAGTCTTAAAGCTCAATGGCGGGGAACATGAAGGTAAACCGTTTATTTTATTGCCTTGGCAATGCTTTGTGATTGGCTCCATTTTTGGCTGGAAAATGACAGACGGCACACGTCGATTTCGCATGGTGTACGTTGAATCAGGTAAAGGTTCAGGAAAATCCCCGATGGCAGGTGGCGTTGGGTTGTATTGTTTAGTCGCCGACAGTGAACCGCGTGCCGAAGTGTATGCGGCAGCCACGAAAAAAGACCAAGCCATGATTTTGTTTCGTGATGCGGTGGCGATGGTTGAGCAATCTCCTGCATTAAGTCAGCGGATCACCAAATCAGGCGGAACAGGCAAAGAGTGGAACTTGGCTTATTTGAAAACAAGTTCATTCTTTCGCCCGATTAGCTCAGATGATGGGCAATCAGGGCCTCGTCCCCATTGTGCGTTGATAGATGAAATTCATGAGCACAAAAATAATACTGCCGTTGAGATGATGCGAGCGGGCACAAAAGGCCGGCGACAAGCCTTGATATTTATGATCACCAATAGTGGCCATGATAAAACCAGCGTGTGTTATGACTACCATGAATATGGTCGAAAAGTTGCCGAAGGCACTATCGAAGACGACAGCTTCTTTTCCTATATTTGCTCACTGGACGAAGGCGATGATCCCTTTAAGGATGAGTCTTGCTGGGGGAAAGCCAATCCGTCACTGGGTTACACCTTTTCTGATCGCTACTTACGCGAACAAGTGACACAAGCTCGAGGTATGCCCGCAAAAGAAAGCATTGTGCGTCGGCTTAATTTTTGTCAGTGGGTGGATGCCGATAATCCGTGGATTAACAGTGAAACATGGATGCAGTGTGAAAACACGTTCACCTTCGATGATCTTCAAGGTGAAGAGTGTTATGGCGGATTGGATTTATCAGGAACCAAAGATTTAACCGCATTAGCCTTGTATTTTCCTCGCCTTAAACGTCTTTACGTTGAATTTTGGACACCCAAAGACACCTTATTGGATAGAGCGAAAACCGACCGAGTGCCTTACGACTTATGGGTAAGGCAAGGCTTTATGCATACCACGCCAGGGAATGTGGTGAGATATGAATTTGTGGCAGAACGTATTGCTGAAATGGCGATGCACGTCAGCATGAGAGCCATTGCCTTTGACCCTTATCGCATTAAATACCTTGAACCCAAACTCGATGAAGTGGGTGTGACGGTTCCTTTAACTCCGCATGGACAAGGATATTACAAAGCCAAAGATTCAGGGCTGTGGATGCCACACTCTATCGAACTGTTTGAACAGCTAATTGATGACAAGAAGATTGAGATCCACACCAATCCTTGTTTGAGATGGAATGCCGCATCCGCTGTGCTTGAGGCTGACCAAAAAGATAACCGCGTCTTTGCCAAGAAAAAAAGCACTGGTCGAATTGATGGTGTGGTGGCATCAGCAATGGCGATTGGTGCTGCGGAAGGTGAGGTTGATAATGGCAACCTTGATGACTTTTTCTCTAACCCATTGAGTATGTGATGACAGATAAACAATATTCAATCGATTTGCGCACTAATCATGGTTGGTTTGCGCGTCTGGCTTCCTTCTTTATTGGGGGAAGGCTCGTGACACCTGAACAAGGTTCACAATCAGGAACTATCTCAGCGCAAGGCTCGCTTGGTGATTCTTCTGTAAATGATGAGCGAATACTCCAAATATCAACGGTTTGGCGTTGTGTTAGCTTAATTTCGACGTTAACGGCTTGTTTGCCACTGGATGTGTTCGAAACGGATAAACAGGGAAATAGAACCAAAGTTGATTTAAGTAACCCATTGGCTCGATTACTGCGATATTCGCCCAATCAATATATGACAGCTCAAGAATTCCGAGAGGCAATGACTATGCAGCTTTGCTTTTATGGTAATGCTTTCGCGTTGATTGAGCGAAATAAAGTCGGTGATGTGATCAGCTTGCTTCCTCTGTTGTCTGCCAATATGGATGTGCGCATGGAGGGGAAGAATATTATCTATAAATATCAGCGTGATCATGAATTTGCGAAATTTAAACAACATGAAATTTTTCATTTAAAAGGGTTTGGTTTTAATGGGTTAGTTGGATTGTCGCCTATTGCTTATGCGTGTAAGACAGCAAGCACGGCCGTTGCGATGGAAGATCAACAACGTGAGTTTTATGCCAATGGGGCTAAGTCTCCTAAAATTCTAACAACGGGTGATAAGGTATTAAATAAAGAGCAACGTAGCCAACTTGAAGAGAATTTCAAAGAAATTGCGGGTGGCCCCGTTAAAAAGCGATTGTGGATCTTAGAGGGGGGATTTCAAGCACAAGATATTGGTGTTAGTCCTCAAGATGCAGAAACAATGTCTTCCCGCAAATTTCAAGTCAGTGAATTAGCCCGTTTCTTTGGTGTTCCACCGCATTTAGTCGGTGATGTTGAAAAATCAACCAGTTGGGGAACAGGTATAGAGCAACAAAACTTAGGTTTTCTTCAATACACCTTACAACCCTATATCTCCCGATGGGAAAATTGCATTGCGCGTTGGCTTCTAAAACCACCTGAAGTGGGTAAATACCATGCTGAACATAACCTTGATGGATTATTGCGTGGCGATTCCACTTCACGCGCTGCGTTTATGAAAGCGATGGGAGAATCGGGACTAAGAACCATTAATGAAATGCGGCGGCTTGATAATTATCCTCCTCTTGACGGTGGGGATGTCGCTTACCGGCAAGCACAATATTTACCGATAAACCAACTCAATAAAGAGCCTCACGAAAGTGGGGCTTAATTATTTATGGGGGTTCAATGCCTGATATTAGAAAAACACTGAATTTTGATGAAGCGGAAATCAAATTTACGGGAGATGGCACACAAGGCGTTTTCGAAGGTTATGCCTCCGTATTTAGTCATCAAGATCTCGATGGTGACATTATTTTACCCGGTGCATTTAAGCATGTTTTAGATAAGCAAAAACAAAAAGTTGCTATGTTTTATAACCATCGAGTCTGGGAGCTTCCTGTGGGGAAATGGGAGTACATGGAGGAAGATCAAAAAGGATTACGAGTGAGAGGACAACTGACACCCGGTCATAGTGCGGCTCAAGATCTAAAAGCGGCAATGAAGCATGGCACGGTTGACGGGCTTTCTATCGGATTCGGTTGTCTGCGTAATGACTTTGAGCGAACACCTTCAGGTCGTATTTTTAAAAATATCTCCCTGTTACGTGAAATCAGTATTTGTACATTTCCCGCTAATGACCAAGCACAGGTTTCATCACTCAAGAGCATCGATGGGTTATTAACGATCCGAGATATTGAGGATTGGCTGAGAGAGTCAGCCGGTTTATCAAAATCAGAAGCAGTCGGTTTTATTTCCCGCTTCAAATCCGTTATTCGGAGTGAGTCCGATGACACTCAACAATCCCTAGTCGCATCCATTGTTAATCAAATTAATGCATTTAATCTGAAAGGATAGAATATGTCTGACTTAGCTATTATCCAAGAAGCCATCGAAGGATCACAAAAAAAGGTGCAAGAGCTCTTCGATGCACAAAAGAAAGAAATTGAAGCTACTGGCGCAGTTTCAAAGCAATTACAAACAGATTTAGTCTTAGTTCAAGAGGAATTAAAAAAAGCCGGTGAACGTCTGTTTGATTTAGAGCAGAAAGGGGCAACGAGCGCTGATGATCCTAATGTGAAAAAAGATTTTTCTGAGCGAGCAGCAGAAGCGCTGACAAAATCATGGAATGGGAGTCAGGCTTCTTATGAAGTGAAAACTTTTAATAAATCATTAGGCAGTGATGCGAGTTCAGCCGGTGTTCTCATTCAGCCGATGCAAGTACCGGGTATTATTATGCCGGGTATGCGTCGTTTAGTTATCCGCGATTTATTAGCACAAGGTCGTATTTCCAGTAACTCACTGGAATATGTACGCGAAAAATTGTTTACCAATAGCGCGGCACCCGTGAAAGAAAAGGCACAGAAACCAGAATCTAATCTGACTTTTGAAAAACAAACGGCAAATGTGATCACTATTGCTCATTGGATCCAAGCGTCTCGCCAAGTGATGGATGATGCTGTGCAGTTACAGTCTTACGTTAATAATCGCTTATTGTATGGCTTAGCGTTAGTGGAAGAGGAGCAATTACTTAATGGTGACGGTACTGCGGATAATTTGACGGGGATTAATCATGTTGCCACTGCCTATGATACCACGTTGAGTGCTACGGGTGACACGCATGCTGATCTGATTGCTCATGCCATTTATCAGGTGACAGAATCTGAATTTAGTGCCTCCGGTATTATTTTAAATCCTCGTGATTGGCATGCCATTGCGTTAATGAAAGATAAAGAAGGGCGTTATATTTTTGGTGGCCCACAAGCGTTTACTTCAAATGTAATGTGGGGATTACCTGTTGTTCCCACAAAAGCACAAAAACAAGGCGAGTTTACTGTTGGTGCATTTGATTTGGCGTCTCAAGTATGGGATCGAATGAATGCAGTTATCGAAGTGAGTCGAGAAGATCGTGATAACTTTGTGAAGAATATGCTGACCATTTTGTGTGAAGAGCGTTTAGCATTAGCCCATTATCGCCCTCAAGCCTTAATTAAAGGAACTTTCCCAACGTCTGGAAGAAGTGCTTAAGTAATAGGTCGGGGTAGGTAACTATCCCGTATTACATCATGAATATCTTAGATGTCATTCCTCTTTCTTTATTAAAACAGCATCTCGAATACAGCGGTGATGATCGTGATGAGCAGATTATATTTTATGCTCAAAGCGCATTAAATTATTGTTTGAGATGGTGTGATGAACCCACATGGAAATCACCTGATGATATCCCTTATGAAGTGAAATCGGCCATGCTTTTGGTGCTGGGGGGTATGTTTGAACATCGAACTAGTCAAAGTGAAATTCCGTTATATGAAAATAAAGCAGTAGAACGATTGCTACTGCTTTGTCGAAATTGGCGAGGTAGTTAATGGATCCGGGACGATTACGCCACACTATTCATATTCAAAAATCAGTATTAGCGCCTGATGCCATCAGTGGCAATGATGTGATTTGGACGGATCATGCGACAAAAGTACGTGCAGCGATCATGCCTTATCAAGGGCGGGAATATTTTCAAGCCCAGCAAGTACAAAGTGAGGCCACAACGCGAATTCTTATTCGCTATATCGCTGATATCGATACCTCAATGCGTATTGTATGGGGTAAGCGAATATTTAATATTATTTCGATTATTGACCCTTATGAGCGTCATCGTGAGCTTCAATTAATGTGCAAAGAGGGCGTGAATGATGGGTGAAATTAAAATCAGTGGATTGTCTGAACTCGCTCAACGAATGCAAGACATCGCCCGTAAAACTAGAAATCAAAGCGCGCGTAAGGCGATGAATGTAGGGGCTTCGGCGTTAAAAGAAGAAATCAAACATCGAGTACCTATTCTTAAGGAAACGGTGCCTCATCGACGCAAAGGCACCATCAAGCGCAATATTCGTTCTAAAACGAAAGTGCAGCGCAATGGGCAAGTTAAAACGCGCATTTGGGTGAAATCATTATCGGGTAAAAAGGTGTCTGCCTTTAAACAGGCAACGGGAAAAAGTGCGGCATTGAACCCGAATGATCCGTTTTATTGGTGGTTTGTCGAGTTTGGTACCGCCAAGATGCCCGCACAACCGTTTATGCGGCCCAGTTTTGAAGCGAAAAAGGAAGCGACGGCTAAAGTGATTGTTCAAACACTCAAAGAGGACATTGAAAAAGTAAGGTAGAGATCATGATACAGCAATTAAAAGAGACCCTTTCACCGCTTGTCGATGGAAGGGTTTTTTTTCAGGTATTACCTGAAGGCAAAGGGCATTATCCCGCCATTGTGATCCAGTTTGCCAGCATCACGCCTAACAGTGCGCTGGAGGATACGGATTTAGACAACTATCGCGTGCAACTTGATGTGTATGCGCCACAACCACAACCTCTCATGGTCTTGCGTAAAAAAATCGAGGCTCAGATTATCGAGGCAATCCCATTTGCACAACGAATGAATGCGGTCTTTGGGTATGAAGCGGATGTCAAATTGCATCGGCTTGTTCTTGAATTAATGATTTCATCAGATAAATAAGGAATGGATATGGCAAAGTCAAAAAACCATAAAGCGACGCCTTTCCTCGGCACGAAGATCTTTGTGCAAACAGGCTTAGGGGAGGCGATGACAGTGACGGAAGCGACGTTATCACCCGCAACCATTACCATCGCCAATAATAAACTGAAAGCGGATGACATGATTATGTTATCGGGTTTAGGGGAGTTAGATGGGCGTTTTCCCATTGCACAGGTTGATGGCAATAAAGTGACCCTGTGCGACGAAGTGGATTGGAGTGATAAAACGCTACCTACGGATTTTTCAAACGCCAAAGCACAACGTATTCAATGGTCTAATAATTTCTGTGCGGTAAAAAGTTTCAGTAAAGACGGTTCGACAACCGAACAAATTGATGTCACCACCATTTGCAGTGATGGCAAGGAATATGAATCCGGTGATACGGAATACGGCTCAATTAAATTGACCTTCTTCTTACGTTATAGCTCCAGTGATGTGCAGCGACTCTTGCGTAAATATGAAAACAGCAAAGAAAAATTCGCAGTGAAAATGGTCTTAACGCGAGATGAAGGATCCATGTTTTATTACGGCTCCGTCGAGACAGGTATGAACATTGATGGCAGTGTAGGGCAAATGATGGATTCGGGGATCTCGATTAAATTGTCTGGCCGTGATTATTTGAATGTGAAGAAATAACCCCTTAATTCATCCACCTCATTATTTCTCTTCTCCCTTCTCGATAAAAAACTTAGGAGTGATTATGTCTAACGCGTTATTGCGTGAATTAGTGTTAAACCAAGCACTGAAAGTGACGCCTTTTACCTATTTAGACAACACTTTTTATGTCAAAGAGCTGGATGTTGGCACCATGAATTACATTCAGCGCAAACTTCGCCAAATTAAAATCAAGCTCGCCGAAGCGCAGGATATTTACTTAGACGAAGACGATCCCGAACAATTTAATGAGGCGATAAATCGTGTCTACGATGAATATGATGTTGCCAGAATGCTGGCCTTTAAGTTGTGTAATGAAAAAGGAGAGCTGCTTTTTGATGCTGAAAATGAAGCAGATTTAAAAGGTCTTAATCGTTTAGGGCAAGGATTCTCTAATGCGGTGTTTACGGCCGAAGCGGGGAACAGCGAAAAAAACTCGGAGACCGACGACAATTCCAACTGATATTGTCGTTGGCATTGGGAAAAACCCTCGC
The DNA here is from genome assembly GCF_011045815.1 of Proteus vulgaris. Taxonomy (GTDB): domain Bacteria; phylum Pseudomonadota; class Gammaproteobacteria; order Enterobacterales; family Enterobacteriaceae; genus Proteus; species Proteus vulgaris_B. Next base: position 1,623,506 of record NZ_CP047344.1, read on the forward strand.
GGAAATAGAGCAAATGCCTGAAAGCCACTTGTGTGAATATGAGGCCTTTTATCGCAAACAGCCCTTTGGTTTATGGCGAGAGGATTATCGGATGGCACAAGTGGCACATCTTCTCGCGATGATAAATCGTGATCCGAAAACGTCTCCGCCTGAATTGATGGATTTTATGCCGATGTGGAAGAAGAAAATCACGGAAGAAGAGGTGTGGGATAATGTCACTGAGAGTGTATTAGCTAATCGATAGCCCCACATCAGTGGGGCTTAATCGTTAACCACCGCGAGACATTTTCTCAATTTTTTTGTCCGTATTATATTGAGAAAGGGCATAAACCGACCAGATAGCCGCAGGGATCCATCCAATTAAGGTGATTTGTAGGATAAGGCAGAAGATGCCAGCAAATGGGCGACCAATCGTGAAAAATTGTAACCAAGGTAGTAATAACGCCAGAATAAGTCTCATAAAACCCCCTCTATTATTCGAAATTTCAGTTTATCAATAATTAAATCAATAGCAAATAACAAGGAATATTGCATTTATTCAGGGTGAAAGTTTGATTTTGTAGTGTTCATACCAAGGATTGAATTTATGGCGGGAGCATTAGGTAGATTAAATATTGATTTGACGCTGAATACGGCAAATTTCACAAATGCGATCAACCGTAGCCAGCGCCAAACAGAACAATTTGGGCAAAGTATTCGCGTCAGTCTTCAAGCTATCACCGTACAACAAGAGCGAATGGTATCGCAAACCGCAAAATCCTCGGCGCTTTTTGCCCGTTTTGCGAGTGTCACCGCAAGTGCATTATCCATTCATCAAGTCATTAATTATGCCGATAGTTGGACGGAATTACAGAACCGCTTAAAACTGGTGACGGAAAGTTCTGTCGAGTTAAATAAAGCCACACAAGTGGTCTATGACATTTCCCAAAAAACCTATCAATCATTGGATGCCACAGCACAGGTTTATCAACGTTTTGCGGATAATGCCGATCGGTTAGGCTTAAGTCAGCAAAAAGTCGCTGAACTCACGGAAACCGTCTCAAAAGCCGTGGCGATTTCAGGAGCGAGTGCAATCGCAGCCCAAGCGGCATTAATCCAATTTGGTCAAGCATTAGCCTCAGGGCAGTTACGTGGCGAAGAGCTGAATTCAGTGATGGAGCAAACGCCTGCGTTAGCGAAAGCTATCGCTGACGGAATGGGTGTCAGTGTGGGCGAATTAAGGAAGAAAGCCCAAGACGGTGAAATGACGATTGAAAAAGTCATTCAAGCCTTAGAACGTGCAGCCGACAGTGTGGATAAAAAATTTGCTACCAGCGTGACAACGGTTAGCCAAGGTTTCACTAATCTTCAATCGGCGATGACAAAATTTATCGGTGAAGCGAATCAAGGTACAGGTGCGACTCAGCTTTTTACCACAGGGATGACCACTCTTGCCGATAATCTATCGTTAGTTGCTAAAGTGGTTGAAGGGATCGCCGTCACGGCATTGGTAGCAAAACTCTCTCAATGGACGAAAGCCACTTATCTGAAAAATCAGGCAACATTGAATGAGGCGAAAGCCACATTACAGAGTGCAGAGGCAAACAGTGTGGCAGCAACCAGTGCCATGAGGAAGGCATGGGCGGATAAAGAAGCCGCTACATCGGCGCTCAATAGAGCCAAAATGGAATATCAAGTTGCTAGAGGCACTAACGCGGAAAAAATCGCACTCGATAACCTTATCGCCACAAAATCACTCGCAAGAACAGCCTCGCTAAATTATACACAAGCATTAACCGCCGAAAACGTTGCTCAACGTGCATTAACAACCGCTCGGCGTCAATCAACGGTGGCAGGGCGAGCACTCAACAGTGTTATGGGATTAGCGGGTGGCCCTATTGGATTAGTGTTGACGGGTGTTGCAGCATTGGGCATGGGATTGTACGAATACAGCGAAAATGTCAAACAAGCCAAACTCGAATCGATTGAATTTGCTAATTCCCTTGATACATCAACAGAAGCGTTAAACAAAATGAGCAATGCCACGTTAGTGGCGAATCTAAGTAAAGTTTCATCGGGCATTAACGCGCAATTGGAGAAAGTCGAGGAGCTTAAACAACAGGTCATTTCCTTACAAGGTCTATCAAAATACAGCGTTGAGAGTGAAAAGGCGTTTACTGAACAAGGTGTGGGGGATTTATACCTTAAACGAGTGGCTGAAAAGCAAAAAGAGCTTGATGCTGCGATGGGGATATATGCAGAGCAAGTTAATAACTTAGAGCGTCAGCGAGCCAATATGCAAAATATGTTGGCGACACTCAAAGAAAAAGTGGGCGATCAAGCCCCTGAATATAAACGCTATGCCACTGAGTTACAAAATGTTGATGCCGTTATCAATTCACTTAAGGCGAGTTTGAAGAGTTTAGGCATTGAATATGAATCACTCATTGATATCACGCTTCAGGCGACAAATAGCCAAGTGAATGCCGCCACGGCGATTGCTAAACAGATTGATGAATCGATTGAAAAATCGCAACGTTCAGTGGCAAAAGCGCAAGCCACAGGGAAGGTATTAGCGAAATTAAATGCAGAAGATGTATTGGCTTCACGCAAAATTACGCCAGATATGCAAGGCTACGATAAGGCCTTACAAGCTGAAGTTGAGGCACAACTGGCACTGCAAGCCAAACGGACGTATAAGCCCAGCCACAAATCAACCATTGATTATGCTAAACAGTACACCAAAATCTTAACGGAATTAGAGGAAAAACAAGCCTCACTGATTGCGGATGGACAAAGTATTCAGCTGTATGGCACCACCTCTTCCTTTAATGAATACACATCCGCATTAGCCGATATCAAACAGAATAAAGACAAGTTTGATGCCATCTTAAAAATCGATCCCAAAGCGATTGAGACGATAAAAGAAAAAGCAAAAGCCATTGATGACTTAGCGCGAGCCAATTCGGTTGCGCAATTTGCTTATGATCGCGGTAAAGAAATTGAGCAGATGCAATTTGAAACCACCTTGATAGGAAAGTCGCGCGCAGAGCAAGAAAAACTCAATGCCCTTCGTCAGATTGATGTGCTGTATCAGCAAGCCAGTGTGGATTTAGGCGAAAAAGAGTTAGCGAATTTACAACGCAATGTCGAACTCACTAAGCAGCAGATTGAGGAAGAGCTGAGGAAGCGAGAGGCCATGAAAGGTGATCCAATGGCGGGATTAAAACAAGGCTTATCGGATTTCAGTGAGTCAGCCATGGATGTGATGGAAAACGTCAGAAACGTCACCACCAATGCGCTTAATAATATGTCTGATGCATTAGCCGATTTTGCTTTAATGGGTAAAGGAAGCTTTAAAGATTTTGCCAATGCAGTGATCTCCGATATCACTCGAATGGTGATGAAAATGCTGGTTTTCAAAGCCATTGAAGCAGGCGGACAAGCAATGGGCTTTGATATGGGATGGATGAGCAAAGGGCATGCTTACGGTGGTTATACGGGGCATGGCGGGAAATTCGAACCTAAAGGGATTGTGCATGGTGGTGAGTTTGTTTTTACCAAAGAAGCGACGGCTAAATTGGGTGTCGGCAATCTCTATCGCTTAATGCATGCGGCGCAAGGTTATGCTTCGGGGGGCTTTGTGGGCGCTGTCGCAGGACGAATACCCGTTACACCGCAACCGACGTTAGCCCGTGCAGGTGGTGTGCAAATGACAGTCGTTAATCATATTACGGTGACAGGAAATGGTGACGCTGTACTTGCTCAAGCAATGAAAGAAGCCGCACAACAAGGGACAGAAGCCGGCGCGCAGAAAGCTCACGCGATGATGTTACAAGACTTTCAAAGTAATGGCGCAGCACGCAGAACATTAGGAGTCTAAATGTCTATTCTTGAATGGCCAAAAGAGGTGATCCCCACACAGGAAAACTGGCAATTATTGAGTAACAGCAAAACCTTTACCTCGCCGTTTAATGGAAGTAGCCAAACGGTGCGCTTTCCGGGAAGTCGTTGGCGTTGTGAGCTGACATTCAATAATTTAAATGAAGAGAAATCGCGCCAGTTAGAAGCGCTGGTGGCTTCATTGGATGGGATGTCGGGGCGAGTCAAGATAACCAGTTGGATAAGAAAAGGGCGTTATGGATATGGTTCGCCTCGTATTGCAATACCAAGCCAATTAGGTAATCGGCTAGAAACAAAGGACTGGAAGCGCAATATGCGCGTGTTACAGCAAGGGGATCGCTTAACTGTGGGTAATGAACTCAAAATGGTGGTGGCGGATGTGGTCAGTGATAATCAAGGACGTGCCATTATTCTTATTTCGCCGATGTTAAGAACGTCACCTACTGTTAATGAAATGCTTGAGGTTGAGCGTCCTTTTGGAGTTTTTCGGCTTGTTGATAATGAACAGGGGAAATTTCAGCATCGCCGCTTGGGGTATACCCATATCACGTTATCTTTTGAGGAGGTGTTGTACTAATGCAATATCATCCATTTTCTGACACCATGGTCAACGCGATTAATGAGGGGGCTTATATCGTTTTAGCCGCCAGACTCGATTTGAAATCAGGCGTCACCTGTGCGCATACCGGTGTTGGGCAACTGATTATTGCGGGGGAAACCTATTTAGGTGTAGGAAGTTTAGGCGAAATCAGTCAGCTGAAAGAAAATAAGACAACCAGCCCTCCACAATTACAGCTTAAATTAGCCGGTTTTGATAAATCGCTGGTGGGAATGGTGATGAATGAGCAAAGTCGAGGACGAGAAGTCCGGTTGATGATGGTCGCCATCGGTGAAGAGGGAAAACCGTTGCTTGCTGAAGTCTTATTTATCGGACAAATCACATCTATCAATGTAGTGTCTGGCGAAGAAAATGCCGTATGTGTTAATGTTTCTAATAGATTCGAGCGATGGTCAATCGGGTTACCCGATAGATTTACCGATGAGTCGTGGTCATCTCGAAGACAAGGTGATCGCATCTTTCGCTATGTCGCTCAGATGGCTGAACGGGCGATTTATTGGGGCAGCAAGAAAGATGCACCTGCATTTATTTATAAATAATCTTATTGTCTTGTTAAACCCACTTTTGTGGGTTTTTTGCTATTTAAGGTCAGTACATGAAACAACCTAACTGGACACTTAAATTACCTGAAACCATAAGGGCGGCGATGAGTCGCCCTTTTTCATGGGGTGAATTTGATTGTTGTATTTTTGCCTCGAAATGTATTTACGCACAATGCGGTTTCTCGCCAATAAAGCCTTATCTCAATCACTATAAAACCAAATCCGAAGCCTTCAACTTGATCAAATCTAAATTTGGCTCCTTAGAGAAAGCAGTTTCACATTATTTCAAATCCATTGAGATTGAGCGCGTTCAGCGTGGCGACCTCGTACTGTTCAAAGGTGAGGACGGTGACAGTTTAGCGGTAGTTTGGGCGGGGCATTATTGGGGAGTAACGCCACAAGGTGTAAAGCCGGTACAGATTACCCCAATCAAAGCGTGGAGAGTGGAATAATGGGTGGGAGTGGTGGATTAATTTCAAAAGTCGTGGGTGCTGGCTTAATGATTGCGGGGCTATTTACCGGAGGCGTCACCTCGGCGATGGGCATGGCACTGATGGCAGCAGGCGTCGCGGTTCAAGTCGCGGGTTCGCTGATCTTTAAGCCGAAACTTCCGTCAATGAATTATCGAGATACTGGTGAACGCAAACAGATGTTACGTTCATCGTCTGCCCCTGAAACCGTGATCGTCGGAAAAACAGTGATATCGGGTTTGCTTTTCTTTGCTGAAGAAGAAGCCGGTGAACAAGATGAAAATGAAAAAATCACACTGGCATTAGCGTTAGCAGGGCACTCCATAGAGAAAATCGAGAAGATTTGGTTGGGTGATGATCTCATTGAGACGTTTGGTGATAAAGCCTCATGGGAATTACATAACGATAGGGAAGATGTCGATCCCTTTATGCTTAAAAATTGCCCGTCATGGAAAGAGGATATGATTGGTCGAGGTCTGGCGTGGTTACGTGTGACACTCACGTTTGACCAAGAAAAATTCCCTTATGGATTACCCAATGTGAAATGTGAAGTCTGGGGAAAACATCTGTTTGATCCTCGCACTGGGCAAACAGCATGGAGTAATAATGGGGCTTTAGTCATTTTGGATTATTACCGCCATTATTTAAAAGTGCCTGATACGGATATTGATTTTGACAGCTTTAAACAAGCAGCCGATTTATGTGATGAAAAAGTGAGTCTGCCAGAAGGCGGATTTGAGTCGCGATATACCCTTAATGGCGCCTATGACTTAAATGAGAGTCCATCGAGTGTCTTGGAAGCAATGCACAAATGCATCAACGCTGAACCGACATTCACCGCAGGAAAACACGGTATTCAAATCGGCGCTTATTATGGGCCGGCAATAAAAACCATCACTGAATCACAATTGATTGGCACTGTCACTTGTACCCCTGAAACAGGCTTAAAAGACGCGACCAATGCGGTGTATGGCACGTTTATTGATGCCGAACAGTTATACACAAAAACCGATTTCACGCCTGTGATTGTGGACGAATGGGTGAAAGAGGATGGCATAGAAATTCGAGAGAACATCGACTATCGTTTTGTCACCAGCCCTTATCAAGCCCAACGATTAGCCCGACAATATCTTCGCAAAAAGAAAGCCGGAAGACGAGTTCAACTCACGATGAACTTAGACGGCTATGCTTATCGTCCGGGTGAAGTTGTGCTTTTAGAATTACCTTCTTTGGGGATTAGTGGGCTGGAATTCCGTATTGCTGAATGGGCATTTCATGCATTAGACGGTGTGGCTTTAATGCTGGAAGAGGATGGTGCCTATCTATATGAAGATGTGATTGGCAAGCCTTTTGAGCGTCCGCCGTTTGTGAGTTTGCCCACTGGTGGTGTTGCTTCACCCATTAATCTTACCTTTGTTCCACTTGCAGTCAGTGACATCGTGCAAGGTACGCTTTCTTGGCAGAATGTTGCTACTGATGTGCGTTATAACACCGTCACTATTCTCCAAGAAGGCAATGTTATTCAATCTATTCAGGTACCAGCTGAGCGTGTTGATATTAACGGATTAGCACGAGGCACTTATCGTGTTGAAGTTAGAGCAACAAATGTGGCTGGCGCGATGTCGGCACCCGCTATCAGTGATTTTGCTATTCAAGCACCACCGCCTCCTGAGCATATTGATGTTACCTCTGGCTTATTTAATCTGACCATTGCACCGAAACAAGGCGATAGTGCTGTCTTTGGTTATACCTTTGAGTTTTGGTTTAGTGAGGAAAAGCTCGCTGATCTTTCTGAAAATGAAGTGATCACCAAAACAAACAAAGTTGGCCAAGGGAATTTCTGGACGCAAGAGAATTTACAAGCAGGGCATACGTATTATTTTTATGTTCGAACAATCAACAGCTATGGCAAATCACCTTTTGTGGAAGCTTCGGGTACTTGCTCTTCTCAAACTGATTTAATTCTTGATGAGTTAGCGGGTCAAATTAGCCGAGACCAATTAACGCAAGACTTATTGGGCGAGATAAACAGCAAAGCTGACCAATCAGCCGTTGTTGAGTTAAACACGCAAGTGAAAGCAAACCATGATGCGATTTTAGCGGAGCAAGTTGCACGAGGAGCAGTAATTAACCAAGAACAACAAGCTCGCGCTGAAGCTGATAAAGCGGAGGCTCAACAACGCCAATTCTTAGCCACTCAACTTCGTGGTGATTATACCGGTAATGATTTATCTAAAGTCACCGCAGGGCTCATTTCCGCCGAGAAACAAGCACGTGTTACAGGCGACCAAGCAGAAGCGAAAGCCCGACAATCACTGGAAACACGGATGAATGGAAATGTTTCAGCGATTAATAAATCATTAGAAACCCTCACCTCGAAACAGCAAGCCCAAACGCAAGAGATTTCAACGCTCAATTCAACTCTGAAAGGGAAAGCCGATAGCAGTGCAGTAAATGCGTTAAATACTCGAGTGTCGAATATCGATGGCAAAGTGACGTCCGCAACCTCTCAGGTACAAACGTTATCCAGCAAATTAGATAAAGTGAAAGCTGATTTAATGGAGTCTGTGGTGGTGGATTTAGATTTATCAAAACTCAATGAAAACACCTATTATCCGGTTATTTTGCCTTTAGTGACCTCTCGACGTTATGCCTTTAAGGTTTTTAGAACCTTAGGGCAATATTCAGACAATAAACCCAGCTATGCGACTCACAGCACCAAAGGCTTTGCCATGATTGTTGAATGGCAAGTGAGTGGTTCTGGATGGGGAACCCAGTCTGAAAACCGCATCATTGATAATTTTGATTGGCGATGGACAAATCAATCTCCTGTGATGGGACCCGCTCAATTAATAAATGGTTCTGTGGAATATATTTATTTGCGGGGAGGGGCAAAATATCAGTTAACTAAACACAAAAGTGTTAACCATCAAATTATCACCAGCACTTACACCAATAACAAGCAATCGGTGGCACCAAAGGGGTTTGTGGCGAATGAAGTACCTAAGTCCAGCGAACAGAAAGCCAATGCAACGGCGAATGCGGTAAACCAACTTGAAACTAAAGTAACTGAGGTTTCAGGCAAAGTTATCTCTACCGCCCAACAAGTGACTCGCTTAGAAAGCCAAGTGGGTACAAGTTCAGCCAAAATCGAACAAACTTCGAAAGTGGTCACAGAAATAAATGGCAAAATTTCGGCATCATGGACAATGAAAGTTCAGCAAGATAGCAAAGGGAATAAAGTCATTACTGGCATTGGTTTAGGGTTTAATGCGCAAGGAAATAGTCAATTTCTGGTCAATGCCCAAAACTTTGCGGTGATATCGTCATTAAACGGCAAAGTGGTGACACCGTTTGTGATCCAAAATGGACAAGCTTTTTTCAATGATGCGTTATTTAGCAAGGCAACTATTGATAAATTATCAGTAGGTAAAAAAATCACATCCACTAATTATTCAGCGGGCAAGAAAGGATTTAATATTGATGCTACAACAGGGAATGTGGAATTAAATGATGCAGTATTTCGTGGACGGTTAGATATTAACTCAGGAGGAACAAAAGGGCGGTTAGTGATCACGAATAATACTATTTATGTTTACGATGAAAACAATCAGTTAGCGGCAAAAATAGGTTATTTAGGGTAGCGTATGAAGTTTATTGTTTTAATTACAGCATTATTATTGTCAGGGTGTACCTCTGGATATAAAAAAGTCGATTGCCAAGGTGTTTACCAAATAAAAACTTTTCACTATCAACAACCTGTATTGGTGAAGTTTGATAAAAAGAGAGAAACCATTAAAGGGCCTCTTTATCATGCTGTACCTCAATTAGGATTTAAATTCTTGGGAGGATGGGTATCTCCTGATGCCGTAGAGGACTTTTCATGTCGTGGGGAATAGAGATATATGAAAAAGGAATGCCAATAAAAATCACAGGGCGTTCGTTTATTTTTGACCAAATAGCGGTCACTCAAAATGGCAGTAAAACTTATAATAATATTCCTAAAGGGCGGTCATTGGCCGCCTATATTGTTGCTAGAAATCGAGGATCTTATTTCACTGTTAAAGTCGAGAATAATAAAATTTCGTGGAATTCTCTGCGCGGTAGTCAATCGATTAATGGAATTATTATGGTACTAATTAAATGAGTAAATATGGTGCATTATTTTTTAATCAGGGCATTACCGAAGAATTAACACCCTATGAATCAGCCGTATTTTTAAAAAAGATAAAAACTAAGCCAGGGCTAATTAAAGTTATCGAAGGTAATAATAACGCAGTACCACTTATTTTTATTCGAGTTCTTAATTCCTCTAATCCATCATTAGGTGGATTATCTGAAGTGATTTATGAGAATAATGCGTGGTGTGTGAATTTAATCGATACTATTCAAGGTAATTCAGCAGAATATGAGCTCTATGTATTTGTGAAGTCTTCTTATCATATTTCACTTCATCCTCAAAAATGGGGAATTCAAATCTATCATAAAGGTGTTATTACACACGCTTCAAGCCAAAGACCGCTTAATTTATTAGAGGGAAATAACTTTGTGCTCACAGGAAATAATTGGAGTGGCGTGGATGTTGGTTTCCCTTGTGCGGTATTAATCACAACAATAGGGCATATTGGTATGATGGATTCGATGGGAGGAAAAACGATTAGAGTAACTCTTTGTGGACGAGGTAACCGTATTATTCCTCATTCCATGATAGTTTCAGGACAGATGTCAACAACCTCACTAGGAAAGCAGTATTTTTATATTGATGTGAGGGAGTATGGTGGGTGATGGAAAGAGTTTAGATAGTTAGTTTAGTTATTGAGTACGAGAGATCGCTAAAAAAGGATATATTCGTTGGTGGTCGGTTTTGTGTTAGGAACGAACATTAAATTAATTCAAAAAAGAGCTATTCCAATCGGATTAATGCTTTGCTGATAGTTTTTGTTGCTCCATAGCCTCATGACTAACAGTAATATCAGAAAGAGAAAGTGTTAGCGTGATCTCAGGAGTGATCCTATTTGTGATCTACATAAGAATGAAAAGGAGACGATAATCCACAAAATGCTAATTGAAACAGAATCCAATGTTACCTGTCATTTATCATATACAAAATCAACTTCAAGGCTTTTATCAATAACAAGCAGAGAAGCTCCAACAGATTTAATAAAATTCAACTCACACTCTTCAGAACGAGTCATTGAGATAACATGAACTGGAATAAACAAATCCAGATCTCGCAGCTTTCTCTTTAATAACAGACCGTCGATACAATCACCTATCACAAGTATATCAATGTCATTTGCATTACTAAAATTTTTTAATATTGACCCGAATACATATACATCGACCACATATAAACTATGACATATAATAATATCACAGATAGGTTTAATTGTATTTTTAAAGTCCACTACTGTGAAATTCTTCGCAATAAATCACTCAACTTGTAAAGTTCCACTCCAATACTTTCAGCGACTTCTTTTGCTGGAGTTGTCAACCGTCCATTAGGATTGGAAGCAAAAACAATATCACAGTTGCCATGCAGTCCTATAGCATCCCTTACAGAACCCGCAGTCATATCATAATCATTCACGGCAACAATAACCAAATCCGCCATCCCACGTCTTTTAATTCTATATTTTTTGTTGGTTTCTCGCTCTACAGAGCTTACATGTGAATGTTGTTGGAATACTCTATTAATAAAAAAATGTTCTCTATCAAGATGTTCAAATGGATTGTTAGTTCTTAAAGAAGATGCAATATGCCCAAATGAATCCACTCCTATTTTTTTTTGCTCGAGCAATTTTATTGCATCCCCAGAGATAAATTCAATCCCTCCCTTGACTGATAGAAAATCAATTTCCTTATTCTCTAGATATTCATTTAGTTCAGGGAATGTTATCCGACCAGTGTTGATTGCTCCAATAGAATAACTTTCGCCCTCAGTGGTAATAACCACTAAAGTCTCATTATCTGCTACTTCAATATTTTTAACCTCCTTACTTTCTTGTAATTTTTCGAACATCCATGAAATATAACTTTTGCTTGCATTTATGCTCATTGAATTCATCCTATAAATAGTTCTGAAGCGCCCTCTGGAAACCTACTACCATTAGCATCAGTTAAGCCCAAATGCTTTGATTCAAAATCATCTATATGAACACAAAGCTTAGAAAAAATATTTTTTTCATCCTCACTCATGAGATGATGGTTTTTTTCAACTAGTCGCTGTATTTTTCTATTGTTAGGTAAGATATGAGATTGTATTTTTCTTAACCATACTTCTGCATTTGGGTTTTCGGGATCAACATTATTCTCTCGGGTTGGCCCATATGTTACAAAAATTGTATTATTTTCTCTGAAGTATTTTTCTAATTCCTGTCTAACAGATTCTCTGTTCTCGAATATTTTAACACCAAAAGTTGCATTAATCTTATCGATATGGTCTTTTTTCCAAGAGCGAATCATTTCATCAGTAAAATGTTTTTCTGCCTTGTCAATCATCGTATGGCAATTAGCACATAGAAGAATGATGTTATCAAAATGACCTCGCTGCTCATTAGTTAGAGCCGTATTGGTTCTTGGGCCATTATCAATGGCGCTGAAAATATGAGCAAGTTCTCCAATTGTTATGTTTTTTTCACCAGCATCAACAAACAAAGGTTGCAAGCATTGTGGATTTTGGCAAAAACCGCCTGAACTAGCAAAGAGCCGTCTAATTGTGTTTGTGTTTGGAGAAGCTTTTCCCCTACTACAAGTCATAAACTAACCTTAAAAGTATAGAAGTTAGGATCTAAATCTATTACTTAACAAACTTATAATCAAGCTTGCTAATTGGATGAGCGTGCCTGTAGCCACGCCTTCTCGCTTTGTGTAGTGTTTTTCATTTTCTTGTAGTTCTATTTTGCAGGATTAAACATCAAATTTAGTCATGTACCTAATTGAGTTTTAAGTTATGTGGCTGTACTGTGGATTTAAATCAATGAAAATCACATAAATAACATTTCAGTACCTATGGTAAAATTTCTGCTACGACAATAAGACCGTCAAATTGAGGATATCTAGAATGAGTAAGTTTGATAAAGTTGACTTAGCATACGATTTTTTAGTTTCCCGAGAGAAAAACCAAGAATCGTTTACGATAGAGGAATTAGCAGTTGCTACTGGATGGAAAGTCCAGACTTGCAGAACCTACCCAACCAAAACATGGAATAAATTCATTTCTAGAGATGGTCAGCAATACACCACCCTTGGTATAAAATATATTAGCAAGGAAGATTTCAGATACATAAACACTCAAAAATATATGGATTCCATTCCTCAATCTGAGCGGAGCATCAATTTAAAAAAAGCAAGAGAATTCGCATTACTTGCAGTCTCGATATATAACAATCCCTTTACTGAATTCAAAACATTCGGATTCATAGTGAACATTATAATTGCGTACACTTCACTTTTTCATGCTATTTTCGCCAAGAATGGTACACCGTATAGTTATCTCGATGCTGATGGAAAGCCCAAATTGGTAGATGGACAAGAAAAAGCTTGGGAGCTAAAAACATGTTGCCAAGAATATTGGCTTGGGGTTGAGTCTGCTGAAAAAGCGAATCTGCTATTCCTCATTGGCTTAAGAAACATAATTGAACACCGAGGTCTCCCAGCTATCGACTTATTAACATTTGGTGAATGTCAGGCAGCCATAAATAATTTTGAGAATATCATTATTAAAGAATTTGGAGAAAGTAATGCACTAATGATCAATTTAGCGCTGGCAATGCAATTGACTAGGGCAACTCAACAAGCGCAAATTGATGCAATCAAGCAATTTCAAACTGAAAATTTCAATGTAGTTAAAAACTTCATGGATGATTATAAAAATGAGCTCTCCGATGATATAGTTCAAAGTCAGCAGTATAGATTAAGGGCACTACTGGTACCATTAGTCGGAAAAAATGCTAAACAATCAGACTTGGCAATTGAATTCATAAATGTCAATAATCTGAGTGAGGATGAAGTAGAAAAATATGAGTCAGGCATCGCTTTCATAAAAAATGTCGAAAACCAATTCAAATTAAAACCAACCAAAGTTGTTTCATTGGTTCAAAAGAAAGAAAAAAGCTTCAATATTACAACTCATACCAAATTCTGGAAATATTATAATGCCAGGCCTATTGAAGTTGACAAAAAATTTAAAGGGAAATACTGTGGTTACATTGAGGGTTTCGATGGTTATCTATATTGTCAAGAATGGGTACGTTTTATTTTAGATGTTTACAAAGACAAAAAAGAGTTACAAAAGATCCTTGGCGTCTGAAACCATAAAAATTATCCATTCAACAAATATAATAAAATCGGCACTGCAACATATAAGTGCCATTTTAGATTATTAAACTCAAGTTAAACCCTCATTAGTATAATGTAAATATCCCTTCCGACGGTACACACGCTCCCTTATAAATTCTAATTAAATCAACAAATATGATCGCCAACCAAACCTACATACTTACATTAAATTATTATTTAACATGTGCGCTAATCTATAATTTATTACTAGCTTTAATTATTATAGCTAAAGCATTATTTTCTATCATTTGATATAAATAGTAAGTTTGATAAGTTGTCAATCACTAAAATGACCTCCCCAAAACCACTCCAACCCAAACTAAAAATCAACCATTTACATACAAACCAAGATCACATAAAAAAAGATTATCACCACCAATAATTATAATTTATTTAATAAGTTACGAAATTATTATGGGTATAATGCTACGCCACATGGGTTGGACAGAAGCTGCTGACTTAATCATTAAAGGTATGGAAGGCGCGATTGCCGCTAAGACTGTAACTTATGATTTCGAACGTCAGTTAGAAGGCGCTAAATTGCTGAAATGTAGCGAGTTTGGTGACGCGATTATCAAACACATGTAATTGTTGATTTGATAAATAGTTAACGGGAGCTTATTAGTTCCCGTTTATTTTTTGTACTATAAAATTCTTCCCCAAAATATCCCCTAAACTCTTCCCCAAAACTGTTCAATTAAACAGCAATAATTTGCCATTCTTTGCCTCTATCATCGTGGTATTTATCAGTCATATTTTGTGTTTTATGCCCTAATAATTTTTGTGTATTAATTCCTTGTTCTCGATAAAGTCGCTCAGATAAAGATCGCTGTTCATGGAAAGTTGGTGCCGTACCTTTTTCCCAAGTTAACCCACATTTATCTCGCGCCTTTTTAAATGTTGTGGTTAATGTATTTGGTGTGACTTGCTCGCCTCGTTTTGCTTGTGCGGTGGTATGCCGATAATGCACGAGATATTTACTCACAACCGCGTCACGACATTGAGCAACAACATCCCTTAAGGAGAGATTGATAGCCTCACATTTAAGCGAGAGAGGGATGGCTAACTTACTGCCTGTTTTCTCTTGCTGTATGTGTAACATGTCATCCCAAATATCAGAGAATTTCATTTTACAGATATCACCGATCCGCTGACCTGTGGTTAAGGCCAGCAACATGCCACATTGCAAGTAAGGAGGGTGGTTTTTTAGCTTGCTGGTAAATAGTGCGCCATTCGTCCAATGTCATGCGTTCTCTTTTCACTCTGTTCCGTGGTTGTTTAGTTGCTTTCGCAGGATTGTAACCAGGCGGAACATAGCCAGCATGTTGAGCTTCTTTAGAAAGCTCATGACTTATTCACTATTCCATTATGTCGGCAACATCATGATGAGTTGCATCGTGATCCGAAATTGTGGGAAGCTAATTATGGTAACCAAATCGAATTGTTATTTTCTTTTTTAAACCGTTCATTAGGAATGGGGGCATTGGTTTAACGTGTATACGGCACGGGGAGTCTAAGTATGAGAGATATACAGGAAGTTTTATCGCGTTGGGGTGCGTGGTCAGCTAATGAGGGAAACAGTATCGATTACTCATCAATCGCCGCAGGTTTTAAAGGATTAATTCCAAGCTCAAGACGAAGCCGAGAGCAATGTTCAGATGATGATGGCTTAAAAATCAATAAAGCGGTATTACATTTAAAGGTAAATAATAGTTACTTGTTTCAGTTGGTTATTATGTACTATGTGAAGAATTATCCTTTACGCTCAATGGCTTCAAAACTCGGCATTTCTCATAATGAAGTGGCTAAACGATTGCAGACAGCGGAAGGATTTATTGAGGGGTGTCTATCGGTTGATAACGTAAAATTAGATATGGATAAAATAATTAGGAAATGCCACATTTACAGTCTTGCGTAATTACAAAACACAATATATTGTGTTGATGATGGTTTTGATGTTACATGAGTTATCTATTAAAAACCTCGTGAGTATAGCGGGGTTGTGTTTTTTAGGGGCATACTTAAGCTGATTTACCGCTAAAAAATAAAGTTTGCTATCTGCATTTTTCTATGGCTTAATAGCGTCACTGGTTTGGAAGTACAGACCTATTTATGTTAGTAAGTTTAAAGTTGTTCCCGTTTAGCGTTATCCTCGATACCTCTTCATTGTGAATTCCTTCTAATTAATACCCATAAGTAAAAATACAAAACAAACCGCATATGCCTTATGGCAAATTAAATAAATTAAAGGAAATTCTATGTCTAATACAATGACTGGTACAGTAAAATGGTTCGATGAAGGTAAAGGTTTTGGTTTTATTACTCCAGCTGATGGCAGCAAAGATGTCTTCGTACATTTCTCTGCAATCCAAAGTGATAGCTTCAAAACCTTAGCGGAAGGCCAACAAGTTTCATTCACCATGGAAAATGGTATGAAAGGCCCAGCAGCAGGCAACGTGGTGGCTCTCTAAAGGCGCTATTACTATTCGCCTCTATTTTAAATGCCCAAGTTGTAGCGGTTCACAATATAGAACATCACAATTTGATGTCACAGTGAACAATCCACACGGCGCAAAATGTATCTTTTGCAAAAGTGTGATGACAGCTCAAATGAGTTAAGCATTAAATAGTTGAATATATAAAACCTCGCTTCGGCGGGGTTTTTTGCTATCTACAATCTCATGTTGGTTAAAGATAAAAAATTTAGATTTTAGGGCTTGAAAAATACTTGCTCGTTCATATTTATATTTTGGGTAAATAAGATACCGCCCATAATTCACTAAATACTGAAGGAGGAGTTATATGCCTAACATTAAACCTTTTTCATTATTCCCAACATTATCTGACAACTTACTTTCAAATCGTTTTGATCAGATAGATCGTCTGTTTAGTCAGTTAACAGGGAGTAAGCCCATTGCATCACCTGTACAGACTTATAACCTGAAACAGATTGATGATAAGCATTATGAACTGACAGTGAGTGTGCCTGGATATCAAGAAGATGACTTATCGGTTTCATTAAAAGGAAGTCGTTTATTGATTGAAGGGAAAAAAGAAGAAAAATCAGAAGAAGACAATGATAAATGGATCCACCGAGGCATATCTCAAGGACAATTTACGTTGCAATTTGACCTCGGTAAAAATGTTAAAATAGAAAAAGCCGATTTATCAAGTGGACTTCTGACTATTGCTATTGAGTATGAGTTGCCTGAAGAAGAAAAACGGCAAACAATAGCGATAGAAAATAAAGATAAAAAATAATTGGTTTAGATAACGTGAATAAGATTAAGGCTACACATAATGTGTAGCCTTAATTGTTGTAAGGAATTTTAAATTATAAGGCTAGAGCTAACAAGTTCATAGATAGAACACAACTAGACTAAGTTGTATGGTTTAAGTTAGAGGTGAAAGTTCGATACATGACAAGGTGAGATCTTGTTAAAATTTACTGATAAATACTGTCTTCCAAAGGGGGGCCTTCGATAGTTACTCGGCTGATATTATCGGTTTGTTCAAAAATATCGCCTCCAAATATAGCTTCAAACTCTGATTTAATATCTGCTAAGTACTCTAAAATTTTAATCAATAATCCACGAAATGTGTCGCAATGCCATTGGATATGAGGTGTTATTTGAGAGAGCACCGTAGCTTTAAAGTCATCTAAATTCTTTGGAACATTCAACAAAGTACCTGTGTTTAGTCTTCTTGATATCGACATGTGGTTGAACATCGATAAAATCATTATCGAGGTATTTTCCTGTCGCCTTAATTTATGAAATTTGTCTTTATTTTGAGGTGTAAGATTGCAATAAGCTCGATCTCGCTGATAGTTGAAGTCTTCGATGTATAAAAGTACTTTGTCTGCGGTATCGTCTATGAGTGGGCAAAAGTACCTTTTCCACCATGCTTCAAAATATCTTTGTTGAAACTCTAGATATGTCATGCCAGTGATATTTGTGTTTTTCGTGTATTGCTTTGCTCCATGTTGAAGCCCATGCTTTGAAATAATAAAGCCAATGTTAGCCCCAGTTTCATGCATTATCGTAGTGAATGAATGGACTACAGTCTGTGGGATAGGGCTACTCCAGTTTTTACATTCCACTATGTATCTGATTTTATCCACGCTTCTGACATCTGTTGCAAAAACATCTATGTTTACCGAACCACGAGTAGTTTCTACGTTAACCTCGACTTCTGCATATAGACCAATATTTCGTAATATACGTTGGACACCAGTCTGGAGATCTTGCCAATTCATTGGTAATGGATCATCGATCATTTTTTTTCCTATGCACAGAAGTTAATCTTTTCGTTTGTTAAGTAATAAGATTAGTTAACCAGCTCTTTTTAAAGGATAAGACTACTTTTTAAAATATTTCGATGTAATGAAATATCGTTACAATATTCATTTTAATTTTTAAAGTTATTTTTTGACGCTTTTAAAGCATCTATTACAGATTTGGGATAAGGGTTAGGAACTTTCTGGGTGTAGCAAGTATAATCTCCCCAACCACTTGATTTATTGTCTTGAGCATTCAGCCATTCTTCCATTGATGAACCATCATAAAAGAAGTCCCCCCCCCATACTTCAATACCTTGCTGATAATATTTTGTATTTAAACCACTTTCAGAGGTACACACTGCCCTGAATATTGTTTCAGTAGTTGTAGCATGTACAGGAAATATAAAGGTTATTGCTAAGCCAATAGTAATAAATTCAAGCCAGCTTAAAATCTTTTTCTTCATTAGGTAGAGTATCCTAAAAAATTAGATAAAACGTGGAAATAATTAAAATGGCTGTTGTTTCGAGTGCATCATCCGTTCAGCTTTTTTTAACTTTTTGTTGAAAGCTGATTTTGATTTGATACGTAGAATATGTTTCTTGCTTTTAAGCAAGCTATCTTTAGGTTTCCATCCATGATCAGAATCTATTTTCAATTTACCACGGATATCTTCTGATAATTGATCAACGTGCAATCCTAGATCTGCATAACGTTCACGTCTTAACAAAATATAGCGATCCATAAATTCTGGACCAAAATTTGGATCAGATGTCATTTCTTGAAGTTCTTGTTTGATTTTTAATAATTCAATATCGATGGATTGCAATTTGTAAATGAGTGCTGGTTCAAGGTATTTGTACTCACCCCTTACTGTGCTCATATCGAAGATAGGAGGTTCGACTCGAGGGCTTAAACATTCAGGGGAGTCAGGTTCCTGATAGGTTTCATCAAACCCTCTATCCCATGAAACTTCTGCACATTCACTAACAAATTTATCCAAAATAAATACAAGCTGAACACCAATATAATTGCGTTCTACTGTCATCTTTTTCCGATCAAAAGCTATTTCTTTGAGCAAATTAAATAAAAGTGGAAATCCGATAGCAACAGCACCACCGAGGAATCCGAGCATAGCAGGATTAAGGTTAAACATATAAACAACCATCAAAAATTGAAAGTAGTTTAATTCTAACTTATATCAATAGTAATAAAAGTTGTGTTTTAGTGAATTGCGCCTCGAATAAGATAGAGGAGTCTAGCCACTCCATTTTTGACCTTACCTATATTCGCTTTTGGCATTGAATGGATACATGTAAATTGTAAGTATAAGAGATTACCCAACACAAAATAAAAAAATGCCGATACGCTAGGAGTCATATCGGCATATAAAATAAACGCAAGAAGCAATGTAAGTCATGTCGTACTAATTCGTATCAAATCTGTCAACTTGATGCGTGTGTAATGATAATTATTCTCATTAATATATTCAACCCTAAATTAAATAAGGTTACTTTGTAGCCTTTTCATCTACGCCGACCACAGAATCAACACCCACTTATACCGTTCACACAAGAGCTGTGCTAACAACTGCGGGAGCAACAGCCATCGCGTTAGTTGTCATCGCCCATTTTGAAGGAACCTTATCGTGGTTCTAACGGTTTGTTATGGGCATACAGGTAAAGACATTATTCAAGGTAACCGAACAAATTGATGTCACCACTATTTGCAGTGATGGCAAAGAATATGAATCCGGCGATACGGGATACGGCTCAATTAAATTGACCTTTTTCTTAGGTTATAGCTCCAGTGAGGTGCAGCGACTCTTGCGTAAATATGAAAACAGCAAAGAAAAATTTGCGGTGAAAATGGTCTTAACGCGAGATGAAGGCTCCATGTTTTATTATGGCTCCGTCGAAACAGGCATGAACATTGATGGCAGTGTGGGGCAAATGATGGATTCGGGGATCTCGATTAAATTGTCTGGCTGTGATTATTTGAATGCGAAGAAATAACCCTTAATTCACCGTTCTCATTATTTCTCTTCTCCCTTCTCGATAAAAAATCTTAGGAGTGATTATGTCTAACGCGTTATTGCGTGAATTAGTGTTAAACCAAGCACTGAAAGTGATGTTAGACAACACCTTTTACGTCAAAGAGCTGGATGTTGGCACCATGAATTACATTCAGCGCAAACTTCGTCAAATTAAAATTAAGCTCGCCGAAGCGCAGGAGATTTATTTAGACGAAGACGATCCCGAACAATTTAATGAGGCAATAAATCGTGTCTATGATGAATACGATGTCGCCAGAATGCTGGCTTTTAAGTTGTGTGATGAAAAAGGAGAACTGCTTTTTGATGCTGAAAATGAAGCAGATTTAAAAGGTCTTAATCGTTTAGGACAAGGGTTCTCTAATGCGGTGTTTACGGCTGAAGCGGGGAACAGCGAAAAAAACTTGGAGAACGGCGACAATTCCAATTGATATTGTCGCTGGCACTGGGAAAAACGCTCGCAGAAATCGAGCAAATGCCTGAAAGCCACTTGTGTGAATATGAGGCCTTTTATCGCAAACAACCCTTTGGCTTATGGCGAGAGGATTATCGGATGGCACAAGTGGCGCATCTTCTTGCGATGATAAATCGTGATCCGAAAACGTCTCCACCTGAATTGATGGATTTTATGCCGATGTGGAAGAAGAAAATCACGGAAGAAGAGGTGTGGGATAATGTCACTAAGAGTGTATTAGCTAATCGATAGCCCCACATCAGTGGGGCTTAATCGTTAACCACCGCGAGACATTTTCTCAATTTTTTTATCCGTATTGTATTGAGAAAGGGCATAAACCGACCAGATAGCCGCAGGGATCCATCCGATTAAGGTGATTTGTAGGATAAGGCAGAAGATGCCAGCAAATGGGCGACCAATCGTGAAAAATTGTAACCAAGGTAGTAATAACGCCAGAATAAGTCTCATAAAACCCCCTCTATTATTCGAAATTTCAGTATATCAATAAACCATTTATTGAAACTATCTTCTTTGTTGGTTTACCTGTTATAAGTTTGATTTATTTTTTTACATCCTTGTCCGATAAGTTTTTAATTATTTTATCTATATCGAATCTTTTCATTATATATTATCTCTAAGATTTATATTTTTATTGATCTTTCTTGTTCTAATGATAAAGCGAGTTTAGCTAAATGTTGTCAACGCGCTATTTCTTATCATAGGTATTAATCAATAATGAATTTGAAGTTTTATATCGCGACTATAGCGATAGTTATCATTGCGGGTGATTATATGGTGGCAAATGAGCAATCAAAAAAACTCAATAGATTAAACGATGCTAATAAGGAGCTCGCCAGTCGTTTAGAAGAACTAGTAAATATCAGAGCAGAGTGCTCCTTCTGTACCACCACAAATTCCTCCCCAGCATGGATGATGTAACCCCCACCAGACCGACTGACACCGCTATTTGAAATTATTGGCTGCTTAGTGGTAAGGGCAGGATTGTAACCAGGAGGAACTTCACCGACATGTTGTGCTTCTTTAAATACATCAACAAGTACCAAGAAACACTAGAAAGTAAAACATCACTCTACTTTATCTTCATCATTTATCAGTATATTAGGTAGATTTATTTCTATCCAATCCGCCAGAATGGTGACTTTTTCGCTTACTTGTTCACCTAGCTCAGTTAACGTGTACTCTACATGAGGTGGCAATACAGGGTATGATACTCGATTAATAAAACCATCCTGTTCCAGTAATTGTAAGGATTGAGATAACATTTTCTCGCTCACCCCTCCAATTTTACGTCTTAACTCACTGAAACGATGCGTCCCATCACGTAGAGCAATTAAAATTAAAATCCCCCAAAGGCTTGTTACATGCTTAAGGATCTTACGAGATGGGCACTGCTTGGCAAAGACATTACCATCGCGTAATTGCTGAGAAATTGTTAAATTCGCCATTTTACACTTACCTTTTTGTTCGTACTTACTTAAAGTAAGTTTAGGTGTTATCTTAACGAAACACAAGTGATACATTAAGGAGTTACCTCATGATTGCGGTTACCGGTGCTACAGGTCTTTTGGGCCAACATGTTATTGAAAATCTTTTACAGATAGTTCCTGCCAACCAGATAGTGGCGATTGTCCGAAACTTGGTAAAAGGCGCACCTTTGAGTCAGAAAGGGATTTCTGTGCGTCAGGCAGATTACAATGATGAAGCATCATTAATAAGTGCTTTACAAGGTGTCGATAAATTGCTCCTGATTTCTTCAAGTGAAATAGGTATGCGAGTTACACAACACCGAAATGTAATTAGCGCTGCAAAATTAGCTAACGTGAAGTTTATTGCTTATACGAGTTTGTTACATGCAGACTGTTCTCCACTAAATTTGCATGTTGAGCATGTAGAAACTGAAAAAATGCTAGCTGATTCAGGTATCCATTACACTCTACTGCGCAATGGTTGGTATACAGAAAATTATCTAGCTAGCGTACCAGCTGCACTTGAGCATGGTATTTTTATTGGAGCCGCAGGTGATGGAAAAATTGCATCAGCTACTAGAGCAGACTATGCCGCTGCGGCTGCTCGTGTGATGATTGAAGATGGACATATAGGGAAAGTTTACGAACTCGCTGGTGATGACGCTTGGACATTAGATCAGCTAGCAAAAGAACTGACTAAACAGAGTGGGAAGAATGTTGTATATCAAAATCTAAGTCAGAAAGACTTTGTAGCTGCACTGAAAAGCGCAGGTTTGCCTGATGAGTTATCAATTATGATTGCTGATTCTGATGTTGGGGCTTCCCAGGGAGGGTTGTTCGATGATAGCCATACTATGCGAAAGCTAATAGGACGACCAACAACTACACTTGCTGAAAGTATTAAAGATATTCTGTAAATCGATATTTTTGTACGATTGGGATAGTAATGAAATATCAGGTATTGGTAAACAGTTGCAATTTATTATTAGTATAAAAACTTGGATGTTGAACAACTGAACTAACCCCATTTTATTGGGCAATTTAAATTAGTTAAGTAAAGACTGAGTTCGGTATTGAACTGGACTCAGTCCTTTTAATTTTATTTTGATCTGCACAGTATTGTAATATTTGATATATTCATGAAGTTCTTCTTCTAACTTGCTTTGTATAAAAACATTCTGTTTTTAATATGCAAAAAAATTCTCTATTAATAGCGTCACTGGTTTGGAAGTACAGACCTATTTATGTTAGTAAGTTTAAAGTTGTTCCCGTTTAGCGTTATCCTCGATACCTCTTCATTGTTAATTCCTTCTAATTAATTCCCATAAATAAAAATACAAAACAAACCGCCTATGCCTTATGGCAAATTAAATAAATTAAAGGAAATTCTATGTCTAATACAATGACTGGTACAGTAAAATGGTTCGATGAAGGTAAAGGTTTTGGTTTTATTACTCCAGCTGATGGCAGCAAAGATGTCTTCGTACATTTCTCTGCAATTCAAAGTGATAGCTTTAAAACATTAGCTGAAGGCCAACAAGTTTCATTCACCATGGAAAATGGTATGAAAGGCCCAGCAGCAGGCAACGTGGTGGCTCTCTAAAGGCGCTATTACTATTCGCCTCTATTTTAAATGCCCTTGTTGTCGCGGTTCACAATATAGGACATCACAATTTGATGTCACAGTGAACAATCCACACGGCGCAAAATGTATCTTTTGCAAAAGTGTGATGACAGCTCAAATGAGTTAAGCATTAAATAGTTGAATATACAAAACCTCGCTTCGGCGGGGTTTTTTGCTATCTACAATCTCATGTTGGTTAAAGATAAAAAATTTAGATTTTAGGGCTTGAAAAATACTTGCTCGTTCATATTTATATTTTGGGCAAATAAGATACCGCCCATAATTCACTAAATACTGAAGGAGGAGTTATATGCCTAACATTAAACCTTTTTCATTATTCCCAACATTATCTGACAACTTGCTTTCAAACCGTTTTGATCAGATAGATCGCCTGTTTAGTCAGTTAACAGGCAGTAAGCCAATAGCATCACCTGTACAGACTTATAACCTGAAACAGATTGATGATAACCATTATGAATTGACAGTAAGTGTGCCTGGATATCAAGAAAATGACTTATCGGTTTCATTAAAAGGAAGCCGTTTATTGATTGAAGGGAAAAAAGAAGAAAAATCAGAAGAAGACAATGATAAATGGATCCACCGAGGCATATCTCAAGGGCAATTTACATTGCAGTTTGACCTCGGTAAAAATGTTAAAATAGAAAAAGCCGATTTATCAAGTGGACTTCTGACCATTGCTATTGAGTATGAATTACCTGAAGAAGAAAAACGGCAAACAATAGCGATAGAAAATAAAGATAAAAGCTAATTGAGTTAGATAATGTGAATAAGATTAAGGCTACGCATGGTGTGTAGCCTTAATTGTTTTTGTGAGAGTATTTAAATTATAAGGCTAGAGTTGACTAGTTCGTAGATAGAACATATTAGAGACTACCGTCTGATTTGAACTCACACACAGAAACAGACAGTGAAAAAATACCTTAGTCATTTTAACGGCGAATATCCATACGGTTGATGGCGAAATTTAACAATTAACACAATTAATTTATACGACATCTCCTGCAGGTAAAAAGCAATATCGAATCGCTACACAAAAGATTAATGATGTAGGTGGTCTATGGCTGGACACAAGAGAGTTGTGTTTATTTGTGAGAGAAAGCAAAACAGTTTATTCAAGGGCACTTACAACAAACGAATACATGGATATCTATGTATGGTCTTGTGATTGTTTCTAATGCGCCACTTGAAGAGCATTTGCCAAGAGCTTTATTTACACAAATGAATGAACTAAAAATAAATTAAGGAAAGCTTAAAACAATCTCCTTATTGCTCAATAAACTAATGATGGCTTTTTACAATTGGATAAATCTCATGGAAGCCAATATAGGGTTCGATTAATCATAAAAAATTGGTTAGTGATGTATTAGAAGTGTGTATCAAATAGTATTAGGAGATTATATGAAGCTATTATTAAAAAGTATTGTATTTACTGTTAGCCTTTTATCTGCGAGTTTTGTTATGGCGGATGATGGCGATGAGATAACGAAAGTATCTTATGCATGTGAAAACAATCAAATAATGGAAGTTATTTATATAAATACGGCAAAAGATAGCTATGCAATCATTAATCAAATGGATGAAATGATACCAATGAAGATTATGAAAATGGCTTCTGGAGCAAACTATGAGGCAATGAATAAAAATTACACCTATAAGCTTTATACTAAAGGTGATAATGCCGATTTAGTTGAAGGAAAAGATAAACCAGTATTGAGTGGTTGCAAAGCTGGCTAATTGACACATGTTATTGAAAATTATTTAGCGTTCTTATAGAGGTCACTTCGGTGACCTTTTTTCGTATAAGCCAATTGGATATTCAATATAGGTAGGAGTTAGTTAATGCTAAGAATGAAATTACCTGCTTACATGATATTTATGAGTGTTGTCCTGAGCGGGTGTATATCAAAGCCGAGTATCACAAAATCATAACCACTTCCTCCACCTGCGTGGCTTCTGTAACAACAGCCCGACCTACTGATACCGCTATCAGAAATTATTGGTTACTCCGAGAACGAATTGCAGAGTCAGAGCATGATTACAGGATTATGTGAGGTAGGAGTATTTGAAATAAAAAAGACTTAGTTATGTATTTGTAACTAAGTTAGCACAATGACACCTGTCAGTTATTTTTCTAGGAGTATTACTAATGGTAGTTGTGTAACTCGAAGGATATTCTGTGAAAAATTAATTGCTGAGGCCATAGACATGGGTATTTTTTCTAGAATAAGTAACTTATTGCTGGTGATTATAGGTTTGTCGATGATATCTGTTTCTTCTTATGCTGATCCAGATAATGGGCATGGAAGAGGTCAAAATAAAGGGCATCAAGGAGAGAAGCCAAACAAATGGCATAATAAATTACAAAATAATCACTTTGATAATGAAACCTCTTTCTCAATTTCTTTATCTTATAATGAGGCTAGAGCAATTGCATTGAATGGTGGATTTACTGGATATTCATCGCTACCCCCTGGTATTGCTAAAAATTTAGTAAGAGGAAAGCCATTGCCTCCAGGTATCGCGAAGAAAATGGTTCCTGAAAAAATGCTTAGCCAATTACCTTACTATCCTGGTTACGAATGGCGCATTGTTGGAAATGATTTGGTATTGATCGCATTAAGTACAGCAATAGTCACTTCAATTATTAATAATGTTTTTGATTAAAACACAGTAGGTTAAATATCTTTGGCATCTTGCGGGATATTAATTTATAAAAATAATCTTGAGAGTTTTAACTTCCCATCTTTAAATGATGATTTTGTAAAACCGTGTAAGTCAGACCTTTCTGTTACTGTTTTGTGCCAATATTTTCTCTTTTATAAATTGGGGAATTATTATGTCTACAATGAAAACAGAGGTTATTGTTATTCGTTTAACAAAAAAAGAGCGTGCATTATTGGATTCAATAAAAACAGCACCATTACTTGCAGATTGGATGAAAGAACTAGCGCTTTCTAAATTACAAGAGCAGGAGCTTTTATCTAATAAATAGTTATTGATGCCGGCAAAAAAGGAATTAGGTTGGCAATAATTATTTTACTATTTTGGATGTGATATTTTATCATTTGATCTAATTCTTTTATCTTAAAAATTATATAAATATAAAAGAAATCAGAGCATTATGTAATACTTTACTGGAAACTGATTAAACCGATTGATTTTACAGTTTAACATTTTGAACAAACCTGAAGAGGTTTGAATCTATTGTAATGAGAAATAATATCAACTGATCCTTCATAAAAAAGCCCAATGTGGCGGCATTGGGCTTAGTGACTCAAATAGATGGGTATAAATAACTATTAGAGATCTCTACAAATATAGAGAATTTATATTTTATGAGTTAACAATAAGTGCTTTTTTCGCAACAAAAAATGCATTGATACTGTTTTTTGTCTAGTTTTAAGGTGAATTGGTGTTTTTTTATTCTTTTTTATTTGAATTCATTTATTTTTTGTATCTAGTTGTTTGAATAGACTAATGTTCATTTTTATGGCGTTTGGTGCATTGTGGCGAATTCGTTATAATCCTGTACGGAGAAAGTACTTTAACTGAGCTCATTTTTAGCTTTGGAATATGATGATAAATAAAAATAAGATATTACATGTTATTGAACAACAAAAAAGGGTATGCAAAAAATATGGTGTCTTACCTGAAAATCCGGAAGAGATGGTAGCTATTGCTTTAGATACCTTAAATTTAACACCTATCTATGGCACACGCATAAAAAGATCTAAAGATAGTACGATAAGTTGGTTTTTTTATTGTGGGGAATATTGTGAAAGAGATAATTTTTACCAAGCATTGCACACAGAACATTTAAATATAGTGTTACCGGAGGTAATGAAATATCTTTATCTTCCTGAAGGATATAACTTTATTATTGATAGAGATGGCTATGAAGATGTTTGGTCAGAATAGGAAAAGTTAACAAAGTATTGATCCTTTTTATTTGTTCAAGAACAAGTGGCTTTATAAAACTAGATAACTCAATGTATTACGTATAATAATCATAATTAAAATATTTAATATAAAATTACTTAGTAATTTTTAAATTATAAATATTAATTGATGTTAGTCTTATTTTTAACATAAAGACAATGACAGGTTAATCAGTTTGAGTAAGACTTAAAAGAGTACTTAATTCACAATTAATAAGGAAGGTAGCTATTTATGTTTCCAGAATATCGTGATTTAATTTCAAAGCTTCGCCAAACAGACCCTCATTTTCGCGCTCTTTTTGATCAACATAACGAACTTGACCATAAAATAGTAAGATTGGAACATAAGGATAGAAGAGGGTATGGTGAAGAAGTTGTAGAGTTAAAAAAACAAAAATTAAGACTAAAAGAGGAAATTCATCAGATCCTCAAAAATCCACCAGAAGAAGAATAGTAAATAATTATTTTATAAATAGTTAAAATATTGAAACCATCCTTTGTAAATCTGGGTGGTTTTTTTATATTTGAATAATACTAATAAGTATAATCACTAGGTTTTATTTGAACAATGAAAGGCTACTCATGTAGCCTTTCATTATTGAGGCTCTAAAAAGTATTATTGAAATAATATTTCACTTCAAATTTTATCTTGCCAAAGCACATCAAAGCGTTCTGAATTTATTTTATAAATAACTCTAATGTTATCATTAATATAATGCTTATAAGTTTCATTATTAGAAAAATAAACCGATACGGCTAATTCACACTCAGAAGATAATTTTCTTGGTGCATCAATTATTCTCGAGAGAAAATTATCTTTTTGTAGCTGATGGTGAAGTTTCTTGACCGCATATTGTTCATGAAAGAGGAATAAATAATTATGCGTCATTTTTATTAGTCTCATTGTGGCTTATTTTATTTGCGGCATAAGTATAAATAACACCAACAATAAATGTAACTAATAGGCCAATAATGACAATGAGTTTGCCATTATCTGTAACACCAGTGGGGCTAGAGGCGTAAGAGAAATTATGAGCAAAAGCAGCACCAAGTAACATACCTAATACACTAATTGCAGCATCGGAATTGCCTTGTCCAGCATTGGCGAGTTGGCGCAATGGACAACCCGTGATAAATACACCACAAAGCCCTACAAGCACCATAGAGAGAAAATTCCATAGTCCATCACTATGAGCAATTGGTTGATTTTCAAATCCAAGATTAAACTTTCCTAAGTAGAGATTACCTAAGAGAACAACGAGCGTTAATGCGACCACTCCTAGCGCCATATTATAATTACGTGATAAAAATACATGCTTTGCCATTCCAATGAAACAAAATCGAGTTCGTTGAATAATAAAACCAATAATAAGTCCTGCAATAATAGACATCCATATTGGAGCGTGACTTGCACCAGGACCTTTTACACTGGAATTAAAAATATCACTATTCCATAAGAATAAAGCAAATAAAAATACGCATATCGCAGGTAAAATAAAACCTTCTACAGGAGATTGTCGATAATTTCTTGGTAGGGAAAATCCTTTTTTTACGAATAAGCTTCCGATACCAATTCCAATTATTAATCCAACTAATCCTATTACTGCGTTCAAATCTCCCGCACCAATACGAAGTACCATTCTTAATGGACAACCTAAGAAAACTAAGCAACCGACCATCATTAAAAAGCCCAATGTAAAACGAATAATTGGCGCTGATCCAGCTTTTGATTGAAATTCTTTGAATAGTAAAGCCGCTACAAATGAACCGAGAATGAAACCAAATATTTCGGGGCGAAGATATTGTACTGTTTCAGTATTATGTAATCCCATACTGCCTGCACTGTCACGAATAAAACAAGCAACACAAACACCCATATTAGGGGGATTTCCGCTAATACCAAGAAGTAAAGCGATAGCACCAATAGCAATTCCAGATATGATTAAAACCCATTTTATAGACATTAAATGCCTCCGTTGGCGGGGTAACCCCCTGACTAATAGAACCTATTAAGTACGGGCAACTATATATAAAAATGAAGCATGATCCTTTTATATAGATCACGGAAAAATAAATAAAACCTATAAAAAAATAAAAAAAAATCAAGATGTTAATTTAATTGATAATAAGTTAATAATAAATTAAATAACTTGTTGTGTATAATTATTGTGATAGTTGATTTTTAAGTTAAGATTAAAATAATTAATTTGAGTTTGATTTATTTTTTGTTTTATATGTATTTATAATTAATAATGATATTTCTCATAATTACTCATGAGTTTTAGACATAATAAGAAGATGAGATTTTTGAACTAAAATGTGTTCGACTTCTTCAAAATGTTCACTATTCACTATTCACTATTCACTATTCACTATTCACTATTCACTATTCACTATTCACTATTCACTATTCACTATTCACTATTCACTGATCCGTAATAATACGGTATGAAAGTGTATTATTCATTATTCAAATATCATCAATGAGTTTTTAGCTACAAGCTAGGGTAAGGAATTTAAGTCTATTTATTTATCTTTTACATACTATTTCTAGCTTTTTAATATTGTTTTCAGGAGGAAGTCATCATGAAAATTATTGCAAGTGTACTAGTCTATCTTATCAATGATTTGTAGGTATTATTTTATCGAGCATTATCGTTATACGAACCTTATGATTAAAAAATTAAATTATTAATTTATAAGAACAACCCTTTAATTTAAAAAGAATAATTTAATATGTATAGTTAAGGCTAAAAATTATAAGCTAGTTTTCAATTATCATATTTTGATTTTATTTTTTATTCTAATCATTATTAGATGAAACTTTATTTTTTAATTAAGATAATACTTATCCCTATTTTATTATCTTTTGAGATAATGCTGGCTTAAGAAGAATAATAGAAATTACTTTCTAACTGTTAATAATACTTAAAGGATATTTATGAAAAAGCTTATTTTAGCATTGGGTTTATTATCAATCTCTTCAGTTGCTGTTTCTGCTGATTTATCTAAAGCATGTGAAGACTATTTTAAAGAAACAGACTCTTATGTTGAGTTAATGGCGAAAAATGATGCAACTAAAGCTCAAGCTGAAGCAATGAAAGCACAGTATGCTCAGGCGAAAGAACAATTTGCAGCATTACCTAAAGATGTTCAAGAAAGTACTTGTAAACAAGCATTAGATTCTTTAGAACAAATGAAGAAAATGTCAGCAGGTCAATAAACGATATTGATTTCATCAGCCTTATAAATCTAAGAATTTGTAAGGCTTTTTTATAATTTTTAATAGCTAATTTTTAACAAGTTTTCAAATTAAAATAATTAAACATACCTTAAATTTAATCACTTCACTTTTTATATTCCATTTTAAATCTTATTCAATAAATGTTAACTTGATGTTCCTATTCGAAAAATGAATATTGTCGTTTATATCGCCACAAGTTTAGATGGTTATATTACTGATAAACAAGGTAATATTGATTGGCTTACTGATATTGAAAACCCTGAAAATTCAGATTTTGGTTTTGCAGATTTTCTGAATGAAATTGATGCTGTTGTTATGGGAAGAACGACATTCGAAACTATAATGAGCTTTGATATCGATTGGCCTTATACACAACCTGTTTTTGTGTTAAGCCACACCCTTAAAAGATTACCTACGTCATTACCAGATAATGTTGAGATCATGTCAGGAAATGCATCTGAAATAATACAGCGGCTTAACCAAAATAATTATAAACGAGTGTATATTGATGGTGGTAAAACTGTCCAAGAATTTATTGATGAAGGATTTATTGATGAATTAATAATAACAAAAATACCTATTTTATTAGGTTGTGGGGTTCCATTATTTATCCCAAATAATAATAAGATAGAGTTTGTTCATTATAAAACTGAAATATATAGGGATTCTCTAGTTAAATCTCATTATAAAAGAAAATAAAAATACCCTATAATTAGAATGTAAGGCATTATTATTAATGCCTTTTTTGTGTTAATAATTGCGTCTTATATGTTTATAGTAATCATTTTTAGAGTGAATAGATTGAAATATTTTCTGTTTATTTTACTTATGTTGGTTTTTTTATCATTACTTGAAGTGATTTCTAGTTTTAGCTATTTAATATTATCATTTATAAAGATATATTCTCTTTTTTTTATAATGTAAGAGAAAATTATTTTGTTAGTAAATGTATTTTATGAAATAATTGTTATTCCTATTTCTTATTGAATTTAATTTATGCATTTTTTTTTATTGCTTTTATCATCTTTAATTTTTTGTGTGGGATGCACGAGTCAGAAATTAATTGGTAATAACAAACCAGTTAATAGATCTAGTAAAGATAGTCATCAATCTGATAATAACTCGATAAATAATAATTTGGTTTTTATGTTAGGTAAACAATCGCGTTTTGAATTAGAGGTACAAGAAGATAATCGTAAATTTGGACAGCTTTTTAAAGCGGGTTTAAATGAGTCAAAACCATCAGTAAACAATCAATATAGAAATAATGAATATTCAACAATGAAGCCTATTCAAAAAATAAGCTTTACGATACCCGTTCCCGAACCTATTTGGAATGAAAAAAAACAAACAGTTGAATTTAAGTGGATACAAAAGCCACATTATACTTTTGATGCCTATTAATACTGCAATATCAATTTAAAATTTAATTTTATATGGAAAATTATGCGCATAGTAATCACTTTATTGTTATCTTTTCTATTATTAGGTTGTACAACTGATAATGTGACTTTTAGTACGGGTACTTCAGGGAGCCATAGAATAGGTAGCCCGGTGTGTTCAACATTAGTTTGCGGTAAAAATACACGAACGCCAGGGGAACAAAAAGCCATTAATGAGGCAGTTCATGAACAACAACGAGCTATAATGCGAGGGGAGAAACCAGATCTAAAAATTATGGCTTCTTACTAAGAATTTATTATTATCTAAGCCAGTAATATCTTACTGGCTAATATTAAATCTTATTAATAATAAAATTAGTTCTATTCTCTATTGTTAATTTTGGTAACTCAATCAAACTATAATTATATTTTTTATAAACTTCTAGCATTGCTAAATAAGTCTCCTTTGCTTCTTTTGTTGTTTGTTTTCTTTCTTCATCCTGCGTATAGATTTCAGTCCAAGGTGGAGCAATAAAGACATTTTTTGAATAGCGAAATAGCATTATTGCATTGTTAAGATGTTTGGGAATGGGTAATCCACACAATAATAGATAACCTGCAATATCGGGAAGGCCTCTATCATAAAAATAGGGTGTTCTAGTGTGGGCTGCTTCATGCCATGAACGTAATTCCCAACTTAGCATTAATTGCGTGAAAGCATCAGGATCGATCCATGGTAATCCATTACCTTCAATAAGTATTTGATCTTGTATAATGGCTCTACCTGCTTCTAAAGAGCAAGAATAACCTTTATTTTTAAGCGTATTAATTAATGTGGTTTTTCCTGAACCTGGGCCACCTGTTAATATAATGCGATATGGTTTTTTAGACATAATAACTCCTAAAAATTTTTTATTGTTAATAGAATATAAAATAATATTTTTTTGAAAGGATAGAAGGAATGAGAATAGTGATAAGCGTGGTAATAAAAAATAAAGTCAGAGAATACTAACATAAAAAAGAAAAATCATAATTAATATATTCTAAATTCTTCAATAAATAAAGCTTTCCAGATCTTAACTAACCCCTCTATTTTCATATAAGACTACTGTACCGCTAATAACATCTAATCCATCAACTGCGATGATGGCTTCATATGAATTTCTTTAACTCGCGTTATGTAGGGGATAATATAACAATCATTCTCTTTGTCATATAAAAATCACTGAGTACTTCTGAATAAACTCATGAAATATAAAAAAAGTAAAAATACGACCTTTTATTTTGAGTGTTATTTACTCTTGTTTCTTTATTTGAGTACGTTATGCCTATGTCAGCACTAAATAGCAATTGAAAGCACCAGTAATTGATTCTATGATAGAACGTATATGTTTTATTATGATTTGTATATAAGGATTAGCGTGGGTATTGTAAAAATCTCTGATGAATTACATGAGTATTTGAGAAAGGCAAGCAATGTAATGTCTCGTTCTGTTAATGCTCAGGCAGAATTTTGGATAAAAATTGGTATCCAAGCAGAGTTAAATCCAGAGAAAACATTTCCAATGATTATTAACGAAATGCTGGAAAAAGAAGCTATCAAGCAACAAGCAGAATAAGAGGAAAGGAATATGGATAAAATAACAATCAAAACGTCTGATGAAATTGAATTAATGCGTGAATCTGGACGTTTGTTAGCGCAAGTTTTTACAATGCTTGATGACTTTATTATGCCTGGTGTTTCTACGTTAGAAATCAATGATAAAGTGGAAGATTTTATTATTAATGAACTCCACTCAAGACCAGCAAGTAAAGGCCAGTATGGTTACGAGTATGTATTAAATACATCAATTAATGAAGTTGTTTGTCATGGCGTACCAAAATCAGACGAACGACTAAAAAGCAAAGATATTATTAATGTTGATATCACATTAGAAAAGAATGGATTTATTGCCGACTCTAGTAAAATGTATATTATGCCAGAGGCATCTCCTATTGCACGCAAATTAGCTAAAACAACATATCAAGCAATGTGGGAAGGTATTAAGGAAGTTAAACCGGGAGCAACATTAGGTGATATTGGTCATGCAATTCAAAGCTTTGCACAAAGTCATGGATATAGTGTTGTAAGAGAATATTGTGGACATGGTATTGGTAGAGAAATGCATGAAGCACCACAAGTCTTACATTATGGTATTAAGGGGCAAGGTATTGAATTGAAAGAAGGTATGACTTTTACGATTGAACCAATGATTAATCAGGGGGGGGCTAAAATAAAAACTAAAAAAGATGGTTGGACTGTGGTAACGAGAGATAAAAAATTATCGGCACAGTCAGAACATACAATTTTGGTTACTTCGAATGGGTACGAGGTACTGACTTTACGACCTGAAGAAACATTACCATAATCGCTAATATTTAATATAGCTGGCTATTTTAAGAAAAAAACAGAATAAAATTCTTTATAACTTAAAGATAATCTGATTTTTAATTAAAATAGCCAAGTTATATCTAGATTTTACATATCCTCTAATAGTTCTAGCATTTAACCTCATATCTTTATTAAATACAGTTGTAAATTAAATTTTTGCCATTATATTTATAATACCTATTAATAATTAGATAGGTGTTTTAAATGATTGCGGGATGCGATTATCACTATATGGAAAAATAAGGATGTTAATATGAAGAATATTTCAAAAATACTTGAAGAGTGGGGAGCATGGGTTGCTAATGATCATATTGCTGTTTACTTTTTAACTAAAAACAAAAAAGAAGTTATACCGGAAAAAATAAAGCAACGAAAACAATGCTCTCATTATAAAGCAAATATAATCAATGATTTAATGAAAAGACTAATGAGGCATAATATAGAAAATTATCAGTTACTTATTAATTATTATGTTTTTGGAAAAACTTTTATTGAGCTTGCAAAAAATGAAAAATGTTCGGATACATATATTGGTAAAAAGTTAAAAAAAGCAGAAGGTTTGATAGAGGGTATGTTGATTTTTTCGGGTGATAATTAAAAAATATAAAATTGATAAAAATATGACTTTACGATCGTAAATTTTAGATTATTCTAATAATCACTTATAACAAATAAAGTGTCAAAATATGATTTTATATTTTACCGATTGTTGTAAGTATTGCTAATAGGATGTTTAGCAAATAATTAACTTAACCCCAAGGAGTGGAAAATATGTCAACTACATATCCAATTATTTTAGTTCATGGTTTATCTGGCTTTGATGATATCGTCGGTTACCCTTACTTTTACGGTATCGCGGATGCATTAGAAAAAGAAGGGCATCAAGTCTTTACAGCATCTCTTTCTGCATTTAATTCTAACGAAGTTCGTGGTGAGCAACTTTGGGAATTTGTGCAAAAAGTTCTTAAAGAAACGAAGGCAAAAAAAGTTAATTTAATTGGTCATAGCCAAGGTCCATTAGCTTGTCGTTATGTTGCGGCGAAACATGCTAAAAATATCGCCTCCGTGACCTCTGTTAATGGTGTAAACCACGGTTCAGAAATTGCTGATTTAGTACGACGTATTATGCGTAAAGATAGTGTACCTGAATATATCGCAGATGCTGTTATGAAAGCCATTGGTACAATTATTTCTACATTCTCTGGTAATCGTGGCAACCCGCAAGATGCTATCGCTGCATTAGAAGCATTAACGACTGAAAACGTAACTGAATTTAATAAAAAATATCCACAAGGGCTACCTGAAGTTCGTGGTGGTGAAGGTAAAGAAGTTGTTAATGGCGTACATTACTACTCATTTGGCAGTTATATTCAAGGACTCATTGCGGGCGAAAAAGGTAATTTACTGGATCCAACTCATGCAGCAATGCGTGTATTAAGTGCTTTTTTCATTGAGCGTCAAAATGATGGCTTAGTTGGTCGAACGAGTATGCGATTAGGTAAATTAATTAAGGATGATTATGCTGAAGATCACATTGATATGGTTAACCAAGTTGCAGGATTAGTGGGGCGAGGTGAAGATATTATTGCGATTTATACTAATCATGCCAAATTTTTAGCAAGCAAAAAGTTATAATATCTAATAACAAGATTTGTGGATTATAAAATAATATAAACTAATGGCTCTAATTTTTATTAGAGCCATTTTTATTTTTAGCATTATCAATTTTTGTCTTTATAAACGCTAACAGAAATCCCATAACCTAATAAATAAAGAGCTTGTTCTAAGCTATCAACTTTTGATGTTTGATTAATTTCAAGTAGGCGTTCTATTTGTGCGCTAGTCAAATTCATCTTTCTTGCAAGATCTGATTTTTTTGTTTTAGTTTCCAGCATTGCATTATGAAGCGCGATTTTCAAACAGCTGATGAGTGGCAAGTAAACAATAAAATCACCTGGTTGTGCTTTTGATGGCGCAGGAATAGGCATTTTACTTGAAATAAACTCTTCAAGACCAACATGCAAAATATCAGAGGCTTCTAGCTCAATATCATCTTCCGTGTAAGCAACAGCATGTATATTATCAAAATCACGATAAGTAATTTCGTAGGTTTCACTTTCTTCATCAAAATGAGCGACTGCAGGATAGTTGAACATAATTAGCCTTTGTAAAGTTAAAATGAAAAAGCATTATACAATGTGTTTTCATAATTATTGTGTATAGTACTAAAGTGAAACTTTAATTATCTAATTAATATTAAATAACATGTTGAAGATTAAAGCATATTTATCGAAGTTTATCTTCATTTCTTACTAATGTAAGAAAAAAATAAAAATAGCATCTTATAAGTTATTTCATATTTTTGTTATTGTAGCTCATCGATTTTAGGTAGGCCCTATATTTGAAGAAGAACTATCTTATAGATGATCATAGCGCTTTTTTATGAAGGAATTATTTATGTATCCCGTTGATTTACATGCTCATACAATTGCCAGTACACATGCTTACAGTACGGTGAGTGAATATTTTCAGCAAGCTAAAAAGCAGGGAATTAAATTATTTGCAATTACTGATCATGGTCCTGATATGGATGATGCTCCTCATGAATGGCATTTTTCTAATTTACCCGTGATCCCCCGCATGATTGATGGTGTTGGGATACTTTATGGTATTGAAGCAAATATTAAAAATATTAAAGGCGAAACGGACTGCAGTGAAAAAATGAGTAAGAAATTAGATATCGTGCTTGCTGGTTTTCACGATCCGGTTATGAGCTCAATGGGTATTGTGGATAATACAAAGGCTTTAATCGCGACAATAACAAGTGGTGTTGTTCAAATGATAACCCATCCAGGAAATCCTAAATACCCCATCGATATTACCGAAGTTGCCAAAGTAGCCGCTGCTAGTAACGTTGCTTTAGAAATGAATAATTCATCATTTATTCATTCTAGAGTAGGAAGTGAGAAAAACTGCATAGATATAGCTAAAGCAGTGCGTGATGCAGGTGGATTAATTGCACTAGGATCTGATTCTCATATTGCTTCATCATTAGGAAAATTTGATCGAGTATTAGAAGTATTAACTCAAATAGATTTTCCTGAAGAACGCATATTAAATACGTCTCCAAGGAAAGTTTTAGATTTTTTAAAATCACATGGCAAGAAAGCGATCCCTGAATTTAGCCATTTTTAATACTTTAATATATGAACAATAGAAAGTTATCCTAAGATAGCTTTCTATTAAGTTAGTTAGCGTTTTTTATTGATGAAAAACAGTTAACTCTTGTTTTAATCGGTTTGATTGTGTCTGTAGGGAGTCTAGTGAATTAACTAGCTCCCTTGTCATTGTGGCATTAGCTTGTGTTGTTTGATCTAATTGGTTTATAGCATCTTCAATTTGAGCAATACCGTTACTTTGTTCATTGGTTGAGATAGATATATCGTGGATCATTTCATTGATGTTTTCAGTATGTTTAGAAATATCCACCATATTATCGTTTGCGTCAGCCGCTAATTGAAAACATTGGTTTATTTTTTTACTTGAATTTGCAACAAGTACTTTTATCTCTTTTGATGCTAAATTACAGCTAATGGATAACTCACGGACTTCTTTTGCAACCACAGCA
Source organism: Proteus vulgaris (assembly GCF_011045815.1). GTDB lineage: Bacteria > Pseudomonadota > Gammaproteobacteria > Enterobacterales > Enterobacteriaceae > Proteus > Proteus vulgaris_B. The sequence goes on from NZ_CP047344.1 coordinate 1,661,901, forward strand.
AATCCTCTTCCATGTTCACCCACTCTAGCGGCTTCCACAGCAGCATTTAACGCTAATAAATTAGTTTGAAAGGCAATATTATCAATTGTTGATGTAATATCATTAATTTGCTCAGAGAAAGAGACAACTTCATGCATATTTTCAACTACGTTAGCTAACATTTCATTGCTTTGATGGATCATAGAATCTGTTTTAGTCACAAGTTCACATGATGCTTGGGTATTTTCTGCATGCTGTTTTGAGGTCACACTTAACTGTCTTATCCCTGCGGATGTTTCAAGTACAGCTGCTGATTGTTGCTCAACACGAATAGCAAGATTATTGTTCATAATAGAAATATCATTTAATTCTGAATTGATAAGTCCTGAACTGCTATTAATGTTATTAACTATCTGCTTTATTTGATCTCGCATTTTTTCAATATTTTTAGTGAGGATGTTTATTTCAAATAGGCCTTTTGTCGAGACATTAGTTGCTAACTCACCATTACTAATATCTTCAATATTCTTCATTATGGCATTTAAAGGTGAAATAAAGTTTTTTCGTAATACGATCTGGACTAAAAAAGAAAAAATAACAATAAGGATTGTAATTACAATTAAACTATAAATGATTCTATCATACAGTAACTCACCTTCATTTAATGATGCAGTGTAATGACTTTGTAGTTGTTGATGATAGCTGATGTATGCTTGCTCAAAATTATCTTGGTAGGTTTGTGTCGGTTGATTTAAATATTCATATGTTTTTCCCTGTTCTAAGAAGGCTAAAAATTCAATTAATGCAGCATTAAGTTCAGTATATTTTTGTTCTAATTGTTGAATATAGTTATCATCCTTAATGTTATGAGGAATGTTTTTAAAACTACTCCAAGCGGTTTCAACACTTTGAAGCTTTTCTTTAGTTTGTTGCAATAAAAATGAAATATCAGTATTTGCAGTGGCCATTTTATTAATAATTAATAAATGACGGGAACTTGCTCTGTTTAAGGTATTACGAGTTTGTAGCAAATTTTCCCAGGTGTTACTTAGTAGTAATTGTTCATTGTAGATATTATTTAGTGTGTTTAAGTTTCTTTTGTAATCATTTACGGATGAAAGAAATAAAACAGAGGCTAAACCAAGAAGTAAAATTAAGGAGCCTGTTATAAGCCAAACTAAGGTGGTTGTTTTTAAATTCGACATGCTAAAAGAGACGTTTGGCAAATAACGTTGTTTGAAGTTCTTAAACATGAATAGTTATTTCCTTTTTATAAAAATATAACTGTACAATTTGTTGATTTTTAAGTTTTATTTTTACTTCCTGTAACTGGTATAGACAAAAAATGACTAAAAACGAGTAAAGTTATGTTTTAGAGCACTCTTTGATTTAATGCCATATATCCTTTTGATTTTTTCAAATACTAAAAAAGAGTATCGGCATTTTATAAATATTCTTTATGCTTATTTATTGTTCTTATTAATAAATTTTTCAAATGAATGATTGGGTAATGTAACGCATTGATTTTCATTAAATTTAATTTAAGAGTTAAAATTTGAAAAAATAAAAAGTTAGTATAAAATTTTTTATTTTTAATAATTGATTGATAACCTGTTGATTTATTATTGATTTAATGTGAATTAATGGTTTGTGATTTAAACAATAAGATTTTAATAATGTAAATACTTCTATTTGTAAAATAAAAAAACACTTATGATGTAAAGAACAATAAATAAGATTAATTTTTCTTTTATTATAAGCATAAGTAAGAAGTGTTTATGTGATTATGCGGATTAAAATAGGTAGAAGAAATTAGGGATTAGAAAGAAAATAGATAAAAATACTATAAACGGAAAATGTAAGCTTTCCGTTTATAGTTTATGTCATTTTTTCAATAGAATTTGTGATGCATGAAAATTTGAATTAAATGATATTAAATGTTTTTTTAAAGTGAAATACCAGAAAATGACATAAAACCTAATGACATTAATCCTACAGTGATAAAGGTGATACCTAATCCTCTTAACCCTTTAGGAATATCTGAATACTTCATTTTTTCTCGTAAGCCAGATAGAGCGATGATTGCTAGTAACCAGCCTACGCCACAACCTGCACCGTATATAACTGATTCTGAAAATGTATAATCACGCTCAACCATGAAAATGGTGGCACCAAAGATAGCGCAATGAATAGTTAATAAAGGCAAAAAGATCCCTAATGAATGGTAAAGTGAAGGGATAAATTTATCTAAAAACATTTCTAATATTTGAACTAATGCAGCTAAAACACCAATGAAAGTAATATATCTTAGAAAACTAAGATCGATACCTTCCACTAAAACATCTTTTTTTAAGATGAAATTATAAATTAAGTTATTGATTGGAGTGGCAATAACAAGCAAAGCTGTAACGGTAAGTCCTAGTTTTAATGATGTTTTTACTTCTTTTGAAACAGCAAGGAAAGTACACATTCCCAAAAAAAAACTTAATGCCATATTTTCAATAAAAGTTGCCTTAATGAAGATATTAAGGTAATTTTCAAGCATAATCCCTCCTATTAGTGTATTTTTTTATTAATTGTAATAAAAACATGACATTAATATAAGTGGTATTACAAAAATATCTTTTAAATTGGATCTGAATGGCATTTTTAGCCTAAAGCTGAACGTTATTAAAGAGAAAATAAAGAAAAATTTTAAGAAAATCTCCATAAAAAAGGCATTCAATTTAAATTTGCATCAAGAAAGGTTTTTTCTATTTTTTTACTATGTAAGGTAAATAATCTTAGGCAAGATAAAACACCGATATTTAGGATGAGGTTATAATGTCGGTGTTTGAATAAGTGATAGGAAGAATATCTTTAAATTGAATTAAGTTGTCTCTGTAAGCTATCCAACATCAGTTTTTTATAGTTATTTTTTTCAAGATGTTTTTCTGTAAATCCAAACTGTGCCGCTAAATTTTGTAATTGTTTTGTATAAAGAGGTAGCTTATTTTGAGCGTCAGTCATAATGGCGAATTCTGCAAATGACCCTAGATTGTCTAATTTATCAATAGTGATATGAAAATCGTCTAAAAAATAAATTTCTCTTGATTTGGTATAATTGAGAATACAGTGGTAGCCTAGCGTGATAAACATGGAGACTGTTTTTTCTGCATCTTCTATCCGTACAGCTTCACATTGTGATAAATCAGGACCTTTAACGATAAGAAGGTTTATGCCCGAAGGTAACATTTTTCTTATACACAAACTTATGTTTGGCGTCGGGAATTTGGGGTCGGAATGTTCCATATACCAATCTGTTTCTTGGTTATTAGGCGTAAATAAGGTTGCACCTGCTTTTTCTAACGCTGCAATAAATTTTTCTGGATTTTGAAGGTGATATTTTAGTTCTGCTTCAAATTTACCTTGAAAATGATTCGACATAATTTTTTCCCTGATTTCTAGTTAACGTATTATAGCATTGACTAGAATTTCTCTGATTAGGAAAATGAATTTTTATAAAGGAAATAGAAGGTATTGTAGTGTTGTAGTAAAAAGGATTTGAGGAATATAAAAACTAAAGGGGTAAATTACCCCTTTGATATTACTATAGAAAAATTATTATAGAACACCTTCAAAAGGGTTCCAACTTTGATCATTCTTAGCTTCTTTTAAATAATAAGCATAGTTAGCGGTCATTGCCCATAAAATATTAATGGCAATACCAATAGCATTGATTACACCATTATTTACAGGTAAGAAACCGATAATAGTAAAAATAGCAATGTTAATGGCAAATAATGTTAATGCTTTACGCCATAAACCTAAAATAAGAAAATAAATAAAACCAAAGAAAAAGGCCCAGATATTCATTCCAATGAGAATACGTTTACCAAAGGATAGTTCTTTATAAGCCGCTTTAAATTCAGGGGTTTTAGGTGAGCCATATTTATCAAAGAATGAAAAACGCTCTTGCCATTTTTCAGAATACTCTTTATTCATGTTAATTCCTTTTACCGATATTGATTACACTTGGTTTTTTATAGAAGGAAAAGTATCTTTACATAAATTCACATGATGAACAATATAAAACTATTAATAAATTATTAATATATATGTTTGTATAGTAACTGTTAACATACTCTTTTTTCTTCTTGTTTTTTAATAACAATCTTATTGTTTAAATATATATTGTTAATAATTACTCTTAAAAATAAGAATGATAAAATAAAATATTATTTTGAGTTCATTTGACGGAATAAAGAATAAGAAATCTGGTTTATGGCTTATACCAGATTTCTTATAAGAGAATATAGTAATTAGCGGACAACTAATACTGATGATTCAGCATAGCTAACAACAGATGATGCGGTAGAGCCGAGGAGATAAGTTTTCATGCCAGGGTTACGAGAACCGATGACAATTAATTCGGCTTGAATTTTTTTCGCTGTTTCTAAAATTTTATCGCGAGGATTACCAATGGAAACATAAAATTGAGAGGTACTGTTGGAAATATCAACATGCGATAAGTTTTCTTTTAGCGTAGATAACGCAATTTCAATACGTTGTTTGTCACTCGCGAGTCGATCTTGGCCTGCAAATGCAAATCCAACAAAAGACTCATAACTTGGGATCACAGATAAAAAATGAATATTCAGTTTGTCAGCGACAGACAATGCTTTTAGATGAGAAACAACCTTGTCCAATAAACCAAGCTCTGTAAAATCAACGGGTACTAACACTGTTTTTGTCATAGTGGCTCCTAATTAACCTTTATTATGATTAGGGCTTTAATACTAAATTTTTGCACATACAACTTTGAGTTACCTACTAATCTTATCAGCCAAAACCAAAAACTGTATAAAAATTAGAAATATTTTTATTTTTTGAGAGTTGTGTGTTTTTTTACATGCAAAAAATGAAAAATCGCAGTAATTTAAGAGGATGGGGCGCAATGGAGCAAACTAGAAATAAGTGTTAATAAAATAGATTAATTTACAGGTGATAGTTGGTTTTTTTTATAACCAAATTAAAATGAATATATATAAAATAAGAGGGATTTTAAATATAGATATAAATAGAGTGAAAAATTGAAAATAGAAATTAATAATTAAAATTTAGCACTTTATTCTTATTTTATAAAAGTTAAATACTTCTATAAGCTAAATTAATCTTATCAGTTAGTTTAAGATAATAATCATTTATTACAATGAGTTATGATTTTTTTATTTTTTACTGCCAATGATAATAATTAGCATTTAACTTTTATTAAAATAATAAAGTTATATTGTAAATGAGATTGGTTTTTATTTTTGTTACGTATTAACTAATTGAAAAAATAAATAAACGCTATTTAAATAGCTATATTTTTATTTTTAAGTGTGCATAATATCCGTAATGTTAATTTTCATCGTAAAGGACGTAAAATATGTTACATCAAGATATGATTAATAAATTGAATGAACAGCTAAATTTAGAGTTTTATTCAGCAAATCTTTATTTACAAATGAGTGCTTGGTGCGACGATAAAGGATTTGATGGTGCAGCTAAGTTTTTAAAAGCACATTCACGTGAAGAAATGGAGCATATGCATCGCTTATTTGATTATTTAAGTGATACAGGTGCGATGCCTTTACTTGGTGCAATTGAAGCGCCTCCATCAGAGTTTTCATCACTCTCTGAATTGTTCGATAAAACTTACGAGCATGAAAAACATATCACAGCTGAAATTAATAAATTAGCTCATGTAGCGATGACTACTCAAGATTATTCAACCTTTAACTTCTTACAATGGTATGTTGCAGAGCAGCATGAAGAAGAAAAATTATTTAAGTCAATCTTAGATAAATTAGCAATGGTTGGTGACAGTGGTAAAGCTTTATTCTTGTTAGATAAAGATCTGAATACATTATCAACATCTGCACATGTCTAATTATTAATAAAGCTTCAGATAGCCTAAGTTAATAAATAAATTATAACGCCCTGCTATGAGTGAATAGCAGGGCGTTATTTATTCTTCTGTATTAGCTCCTTTTCTATTCTTATCTTTTATCTCTTTCTTTACTTACACTGATTTTTATCCTGAATGTGCCTTTGGATATTATTTATACAGGATGTTTATTTTACGTTTAACTTAATTTGGTTATGTATTGAACTGTTTAGACTGTCAATGTGGGTATTATATTTTTTTGAATTGTAAAAATGGGTGATATTTGAAACAGAAACTGCTCTAAATAACATATATTTTGAGTGCTAGTTCACAACCTTTTATTTCTAATATGAAGAAGCGGAGATCTTGACGCAAATTTGCTATAAAATATTTCTATAAATAAAAAAATCACCTGTAATTTAAGAGGTTATTATGTCATTAAATACACTTAAGACATCTTGGGGTAAATTATCAGCCATTGCGGTTTTATTCTTAGGTATGTCATATCAACAAGCATTAGCTCATGCACATTTAAAATCACAGTTACCTGCTGAAGGCGCGACTATTGAACAGTCACAAGCACCTAAAGTTATCACGCTAGATTTTTCTGAAGGCATTGAACTTGCTTTTAGTAAAATTAAAGTAACAAATGCTGAAGGTAAAGAAATTACAGTAGGAAAACTGAGTTTAGATCCTGTTAACAACACTAAATTATTATTGCCTTTAGAAAGTGATCTGGCTGAAGGTAATTATTTAGTTGATTGGAATGTCGTTTCTGTTGATGGGCACAAGACAAAAGGTTCTTATCAATTTAGTGTAAAATAATGACACCTGAAGACGTTTATATTTTATGCCGTTTCTTTCATTTTGTGGCCGTCATGTTTATGTTCGGACTGAGCTTCTCGGCCGCCATTCTTGCAAAAGATAAGTTTATACCTCTTATTCAGGTTCGTTTACGCCCTGCATTAGCCATCAGCACTATTACCGTCTTTATTACGACTTATCTATGGATGGCTGTGCAGTCTGGCATTATGGGTGATGGATGGGAGGATGCTTGGTCATTTGAAATATGGAAAGCGGTATTAGGCACTTCATTTGGACAGATTTGGCAATGGCAGTTGATATTAGCAACTCTTGCTTTAGCTGCATTATTTATACACCAACGTTATATTCGTAATTTCTCTTTATTAATAATTGCGTCAATTATGTTGATCCTACATGCATCTATCGGACATGGCGCTATGTTTACAGGATCAGAAGCAACCCTTTATAAAGTTAATCAAAGTATTCATCTTATTAGTGCTGCGTATTGGTTTGGCGGTTTATGGCCATTTGTTGCTTGTTTACAATTTTTGCGTAATAAAGATGAACTTGCAGAAGGGATGATCAAGCCAATTATTGGTACAATGAAGAGATTTTCACTATTTGGTCATGTTGCTGTTTTATTGGTTACTATCACGGGTATTATTAGTGCTGTTATGCTCATTCCAGGGTGGCCTGCAATACACTTATCATCAGAATATCAAAGCATGTTATGGCTTAAAATCAGCTTAGTTGTGCTAATGCTAGGTTTAGCTGTAATTAATCGCTATGTTTTGGTGCCTCATATTCGTAAGAAAAATAATTTTCAGTGGTTGCTAATTAATAGCTGGTTTGAACTATTACTTGGAACTATGGTTATTTTTACTGTTGCCATCTTTGCGATTAACTCACCTGTATAGATTGTTATATAATCGTAAAAATCTAATTTATTAAATGAGATATAAACATGAAACGTTTTGTGTTAGCGGTAATGTTAATGCTTTTCTCTTTTCAAGCATTTTCTGCTCCAATTTCCACAGTGAGTAAGCTTCAATTTGGTGACGATTGGCCATTTACACGAGAAGAGGTGATGCTTAATTGTCGTACTGATGGCGCTTGGTTTGTGATTAATCCAGCAACATTAGTTCAGTATCCACTTAATGAAATTGCTATGAAACAGATGGAAAGTGGAAAAGTTAAGGCACAACTAATTGATATTATTTTACTTCCAGATCCTAATTCTCCTGAAAAGAAAAAATCAGTAGAAGCTATTCAAGGTGCATTTAAAGTACTTTGCGAAAGTAATTAATCAAATGATTAATAATTGAAGGTGAGGATTTTATTTCTATTTTATTGATTTAATAAATAAATTTCACTTGAGATTATTTTTTGAATAGAAAAGAGTGTGTTATTGAGTTGCTTACTGGATATTTACATATTGTTAGCTAATATTTAACAGTAGGTTGTGAAATAGAAAGGTCTGAGTTAGTCCTAGATTTTTTTGTTTATGCAGTAATCAGTAATTACTTTTTAGCGCACGGCTCGCAATGAGCCTTTTCCCTAAGCCAGATAAATGATTTATCTGGCTTTTTTTATGTCGTTTTAGCATCTCTTATGCCACTTTTAAGATCCAGTGGTGGTTTTCTTTGTCATAAGCATGACGATAAAGCAGAATATTTTTATCTTTCAATTGAGCTGGAATGCTCGTATTTTCATCCCATCCATCTAGTTGCATGCAAAACTCTGTATCATAATCACATGGAATATGAATGTAAGTTAATTGATTATCGGAAGAGTGTTTCAAAGTAATATCTTCAATTTCATAGCAAGCAATTTTTAACGTTGTTTTCTTCATATTATAACTCCAGTTTAGGCGATGTTTTGTTGTGTTCCGCTATGTTTCATTGGTGGCATTTATTCTGAATAATGCTTTTCGACCAAACAAAATCAAGCATAGTATAAATGGAATCTATTTCCAAAATATATTTCATAAATAAAAAAAGCGGATCATTTTTTGTGATCCGCTTTAAATAACTGGCAGTAAATAAGGGAGAATTATCTTATTTTATGGCTTTGGTATCGCAGTTCCCCATTCATCCCAATCTTTAGGCTCTTTTGCATTTAAAATGAAATTCTGTTCCTGTTTCGCTTTTGACTGTAGTGGCGTGGAAGGTGGTGTTGCAAATGTAATACCTCCACGTATAAATTGTTTAAATGTTCCGCTTCGTATAACGCCACCCGTTAAACCAAAGGAGAAGTTATATCCAGAAGAAAGCCAGAATTCGGTATTATTTCTAACAAGATATTGATATTTTTTACTAATTCGAATGTGAATTAAAACTCTATCAGACATGTTCCCTAACTCAAGCCCTGTCACAGCACCAACTTCAAGACCTCGATAGTAAATCGGCGTACCAATTTGTACTGAGCCGGCTTCTGTGGCATTTAAAACAAGATTTAATCCATCAAGATAGCGAGAGTCTGTAATGTTAGATGTTTGAAGTTCAAATTGACGATAAACGCCACCATTACCAGGTTCCGCTTTAATATATGGCTGAATCAGAGAGTCTAGATTATCTAATCCTGACGCAGTTAGCTCTGGTGTGACAACCGCAAAGCGACTACCTGATCTTGCGAATGTTTTTACGTAATCAGGGTAGAGTACTGCTGAAACCGTCACGGCTTTTCTATCTGGCGAGAGGAGCAGTGATTCAACCTGACCAATATCAATACCTAAATAACGAATAGGCATGCCTTCAGAAAGCTTACTAGCATCGTAAGTTTTTAAAGTGATTTGAGCACCAATAGCCCTAGCACTAGTCTCTGACGAATAGAGTTTGTAACGTGAGGCGTTATTGTTGATATTTTCAAAGTTATCGAAGCTAATAGCGCCTTTTAAGGCGCGATTTAATGGTGTCGCTTCAACGGTCAATCCTGAACCATTGACGGAAACTTTTGCAGCACCTTCAGTCCAGAAAACACTTTTTTCAGTAAGAAGGTGGCGATATTGTTTGGAAATATAAACGTCAATATCAAACTCATTAATTAATGGCCTGACATCAGTGATTTCACCAACTTGAAATTGATGGTAAAGCACGACAGAGCCTTTTTGAATGCCCGGAAGGCTGGAGGCTTTTAGTGTTAATGTCACTGGTAATTCATTACCATTGATGCTTGCTTTAGCAAAAAAATCATTGCGATACAGACGGTACTGCTCTTTAGGAGTACCTTTGTTACCTTGAATAAGATGAATACCACCCTCAAGCCATTCTTGAGGAGAAGCACCTTGAATATCAATACCATTCAAGCCCATATTGACGTTTATTCGGCTATTGGCAACAAACTTACTGTTCTCATAAATATAATGTTTATATTCAGGGGCGATAATAGCATCGAAGATAACACCATCATCACTTATATTACGTTGTATGACTTGGCCAATTGTAATACCTCTAAAGAGAATAGGTTGTCCTGCATCGACCCCCCAACTTTCTTCACTAGTTAGAGAAAGAATTAACCCATCTTCACCATATATTGCTTTACCCGCCTCAACAGAGGTAGCTGATTGTAAAACGAACTGTTGGTTCTCTTGTGCAGGTTGACTATTTTCTGGAGAGTCAAAGGCTATCGCACCATTAATTAAAGCAGAAACACTTTCCATTTTAACGGATACGCCACTTTTTAAATTAAAATTGCCTTGGAATCCAGAGACATTCCAAAAATGGCTGTCTTGACGAATTAAGTGTGCGTATTGTTTATCAATACTTAATTCAATAAAAACACCTTGGTTGTCAGGACGAATTGCGTAGCTATAAACTTTCCCTACAGGAACTTGGCGGTAATAAACTTGAGAGTCAACATTAAGTGATCCTAGTTTATCCGCTGTTAAGGTAATTAATTGCTGATTTTTATCAATATTTGCTTGAGGACGCACTTCTTGAGCAATAAATTTAAACTGCTTTTCACCATCACCGGGTAGCATACTGATGTAGTTACCACCCACTAAGGCATCCAGCCCAGATACACCTGATAGGCTCGCTTTAGGTGTAACAAGCCAAAATTGCGTATTCTTCCGTAATGCGGTGGCAAGGCTTTTTCGTACATCAGCTGTAACAATAACTCTGCGTAAGTCATCACTTAGGGTGACATCTTTAACGATCCCTACGTCAACGCCTTGATAGCGGATTGGTGTTCTACCAGAGACAATCCCTGAAGCAGATTGAAAATCAATCGTAATTTGTACGCCTTTATCTTGCCAATGTTGGAATAGCAACCAACTTGCAATAAAAATGGCGATAACAGGGAGTAGCCAAAATGTCGAAATTCTACGCTTGCGGCGTATTTGGGCTTGTGTTTCCTGAGCGTCGTTTTCTTCGTGTTGCATAAGTATCCCATAGTAAACGACTATCCAACCATTCAACGGCAAGGATAGTAAGAATAACCGCAGTACCAAAATAAAAAGCTGCTGGGCCCATTGTGAACGTCATCAGTTGATCTCGATTAATTAATGATATCATCAGTGCAATCACAAAGAGATCAAGCATTGACCATCGTCCTATCCAAGAGACAAAACGGTATAATTTCATACGAAATAGAGGGTGAATGTTAGAATTAAAATGAATACTCAACAATAGACCCAACATGATAATAATTTTGAAAAAAGGCACAAAAATACTGGCAATAAAAACAATAATAGCAATAGGGGTATTACCAGAATTTACCAAGGCAATGACACCAGAAAAGATGGTATCTTCGGTGCGTTGACCATTTAAATAAAAAATAGAAATAGGCAATAAATTTGCAGGTAATAATAAAATAATCGCTGCAATTAATGCAGCCCATGTTTTCTGCAAACTCATTGGTTGCCTTGGGGTGTAGCAAGATTTACAACGTGGACAATGTGTCAAAGGCATTTTTTTAAAATGATAATGGCAAGCATGACATGTCGCAGGACTGCGCTGGATCTCTTTTTGTGGATAAAATTGTTGCCAAAGTTGGTCCATATTAATGTTAATTAGCATCAATAAGCTTAGTAGCATCAAAGAAACAAAAGCAATTAATCCATTGCCAATATAAACCGTGGCGTAATCACCTAATTTTATTGTTGCAACACCCAGCCCAATCAAATAAACATCTAACATTACCCACTCTTTTAATTTGCCAAGCATTAAAAGTACTGGACGCAAATTTAAACGTAAACGCGAACCTAAATGAAGATATAAAATAGCAATAGGAAGGCTGAGAGGGGCGGCGACAGCACAAAAGAAAACCATCGTTGCAGTAAGAGGAGCGCCTTGCTCTGACATCATGCGAATACCATCAAGCACATTGGTTGTTATCATTGTGCCCAATAAATGAATTTTGATTAATGGTTGGGTAAATGCAATAGATGCCAAGATTAGCATTGTAATCGACAAAATGAGTAAGCGAGTAAGTGACCAATCTCGATAAGAGGCAAGCTTAGCTTGGCAGCGAGGACAGTACGCATCTTCTCCACGCTTAAGCGCAAGAGGGAGTGCCACAAGATGGTCACATTCTTGACAGCGTATTGATTTTATTTCGTTAATTGCGATATTGTTCTCAGTGTTGCTCATTAATTCGCCTAAGTTAGCTTTCTTAAGAGTTATCGTTTGATTAAGCTAAAAAAAAGTACCTATACTCAATGGTTCACAAGTTATCATTTTTATTATATTTATGCCTTTCATTTTACAATAATAAGAGTCTGATTTTTTTTGTAGATGTTAAGGAAGTTTTATCGTTTTTTTACCCAATTCTTGAAAATGGAGTATTCAACCTCAAGATAAAATAGGCTAAATTACGAGTATGTTATCTATTTTAGTTATGTAAATAGGGTTTAATGATGCCAAATTCGCTTTTTTATCAGGAACTCACTGATAATTTGTCAGCCTTGTTGTCTGGTGAAAATGATCTTATCGCATCACTTGCTAATACCAGCGCACTTCTTTTCGAAAAGTTAGATACGATAAATTGGGTTGGGTTTTATCTTAATGATGGTGACTCATTAGTTCTTGGTCCATTCCAAGGTAAAATTGCTTGTGTCAGGATAGGTTTTGGAAAAGGAGTTTGCGGAACTGCATACTCCGAAAACAGAATTTTAAGAGTGGATGACGTTCATCAATTTAGTGGACATATTGCTTGTGACAGTGCAAGTCAGTCTGAAATTGTTCTACCTCTAGAGGTAAATGGACAAATTATCGGCGTTCTCGATATTGATAGCCCTATTTTTAATCGTTTTGATAAAAAAGATGAAAATGGGCTTAAAGCGTTGTGTGACGTGCTCTGCGAGCATTTAAAAACTTGTCATACAGCAAAATATTGTGAATTTTGTGTAAGTTAACAGGCGTTTGCCATAGAAATTGTTGGCAACACTATTATAATGTCGCTTGTTCATGCCTGCGCTGGTTGGCAAAACCGTTGTAATCAGGAAATTTCATGGAAAATCAACCTAAGTTGAATAGTAGTAAAGAAATCATCGCTTTTTTAGCTGAACGTTTCCCTAAGTGTTTTATTGCTGAGGGCGAAGCTCGCCCTTTGAAAGTTGGCATTTTTCAAGATCTTGTTGAAGCTCTAAAAGATGAAGCTGAATTAAGCAAAACACAGTTACGTTCTGCATTACGCTTATATACCTCAAGTTGGCGCTACCTTTATGGAGTTAAAGAAGGGGCAAAACGTGTCGATTTGGATGGTAATGACTGCGGCGAACTGGAAGCTGAGCATATTGAACATGCTCGTACACAATTAGCAGAAGCCAAGGCGCGCGTTCAAGCTCAAAGAGCTGAACAACGTGCTAAAAAGCGCGAAGCTGAAGGTGATAAGGAGACCAGTAAGCGTCCGGCAGCGAAAAAGCCAAATAATACGCGTCGTCAGACACCTAAAGACGGTGAAAAACGGCAGCCTCGTCCTCAAAAAGCGGCTCAAGCTCCTCGTAAAGCACCACGCCAAAATACTGAAAAGTTAATTCCAGTAACAGACACATCAGTTCTTACTGTTGGTCAATCGCTGAAAGTTAACGTCGGTAGTAGCGTGATGAATGCGACAGTGCTAGAGATAGCAAAAGAGGGTGTACGTGTACAATTGCCTAACGGTTTGGCAATGAATGTACGCACGGAACATTTAAAGTTCTGATACGGAGGCCAACCAGAGCATGAACAAACTTTTAAATGTGGCTTTTGCAATCGGATTAACATTAACAGGTACTTCTGTTGTGATGGCTGAGAAACCAGCCACTCCAGCAATGGCAACTATTGATCAGTTACCCGAATTAAAGCAAGAGCCACAACACTCTACTGTAAGCGAGCGAGTAACCTCTCGTTTTGAACGCTCTCATTATCGTCAGTTTTCTCTAGATGCGAGCTTTTCTGAAAAAATATTTAATCGCTATCTTAATTTATTAGACTATAGCCACAATGTATTGCTTGCGTCTGATATCGCCCAATTTGATAAAGAAAAAACCAAAGTGGGTGAATACCTGAAAAAAGGTGATCTTCAACCCCTTTATGATCTCTTCAATTTAGCGCAAAAAAGACGTTTTGAACGTTTTCAATATGCGTTAGATCGTATCAATAAGCCAATAGATTTAACTGGTCAGGATAAGTTTGAGTTAGATAGAACGAAAGCGCCATGGCCTCAAACTCAAGCTGAATTAGATAAGCTTTGGGATGAAAAAGTTAAATACGATTGGTTAACACTGAAATTATCTGAAAAAACAGACAGTGAAATTAAAGAAACGTTGACTAAGCGCTATAAAGCCGCTTTGCGTCGTCAAACACAAAGCCAAAGTGAAGACGTTTTTCAAATTATTATGTCGGCATTTGCCCGCGAAATCGATCCTCATACCAGTTATTTATCACCAAGAAATACAGAAGCATTCGATTCTGAAATGAGCCTTTCATTAGAAGGTATTGGTGCTGTATTACAAATGGATGATGATTATCCTATGATCAACTCGATGGTGACCGGAGGACCGGCTGCAAAAAGCAAAGAGTTGAAAGTCGGTGATAAAATTATTGCTGTAGGCCAACAAAATAAACCGATGGTAGACGTTGTCGGTTGGCGACTTGATGATATTGTTGCCTTGATTAAAGGGCCGAAAGGTAGTCAAGTTAAGTTGGAAGTTATCTCTGATGAGAAAGGCGCTAAACCAAGAACAATCACGATAGTGAGAGAACAGATCCGTTTAGAAGACCGAGCGGTTAAATTGACAGAAAAAGTTATTAATGGCGATAAAGTCGCTATTTTAGATATTCCAAGCTTTTATGTTGGTTTAACTAATGATGTTAAAACTCAATTGCAAAAAGTAGCAAAAGATAATGTATCGTCATTAGTTATTGATTTACGTGGTAACGGTGGTGGTGCTTTAACTGAAGCCATTTCACTGTCAGGATTATTTATTCCAAGTGGCCCTGTGGTACAAGTTAGAGATAATAATGGTCGTGTACGACAAGATTTTGATAGAGACGATGTTGTTTATTACAAAGGTCCATTAGTTGTTATTGTAAACCGTTTTAGTGCTTCAGCTTCTGAAATTTTTGCGGCTGCTATGCAAGATTATGGGCGAGCTTTGATTGTTGGTGAACAGACATTTGGTAAAGGAACGGTTCAGCAATATCGCCCTCTAACGCGAGTTTACGATCAAATGCTTAGCCCTGATTGGCCAGGTTTAGGTTCAGTACAATACACTATCCAAAAATTCTATCGAATTAATGGTGGTAGTACTCAGCTTAAAGGGGTGACACCTGATTTATTATTACCAAGTTTTGATAGTGCTGAAATGGGCGAGAGCTTTGAAGATAACGCATTACCTTGGGATAGTATTTCTCCAGCTAGTTATCAGTTATCTGAATACTCAGATAAATTGAAAACAGCATTAGCGCCATTAACGGAGCAGCACACTAAACGTATAGCAAGCGACAGAGAATTTTCATATATTTTTGATGATATTCAACGTTACAATGATGCTAAAGCAAAAGGTGAAGATAAATTTGTTATCCTGAATTTTGCTGAAAGAGAGAAAGAAAACAAAGAGCTAGAAACTATTAAATTAAATCGCATTAATGAGCGTTTTAAATTAGAAGGTAAGCCTTTGTTAAAATCACTTGATGATTTACCTAAGGATTATGAAGGGCCAGATCCTTATTTAGATGAGACTGCAAAAATCGCAGTTGATCTTTCAAAAGTACTTAAGCCGAAAAAACTATTAAATTAAAGTAAAAGTCGGTACTTATTACAGCCCCCAATAATTGGATAATCAATTACTGGGGGCTTTTTTATATCTCAATACAGCCAAGATTTAAGGAGCGCTATTATCAATCAATGTGCATCTGGCGAGTTATTAAAAGCATTTTTAATAAAATAGATTATGTATTTTCTAGCGATAACCTTAATATTATTTCTTAATACACTTTAATGATTTTCCCTATTAAGTTACCAGTAACATTAGTAATTATTAATATCACTGACATTTTATAATACATAAAAATTTAAATTTTTTGTTACGTCACTTAATTTTTAATTCAAAATAAAATTTAAATAAGTATTACGAGATATAAAAAGAATAGCTTGATTATTTATTGTGACTCAATTCACATTTAATGATTTGTTTATTGCAATAAATGTAACATGTTGTGACAATGGTCGCGTAAACTGACATAAAATTGCTATAGCATACAGTTTATGAACTTTTTGTGTCACTTTGGCTCGCCATCACAGTAGCTAAAAATTATTGTCTAAATAGTGAATTATCATTGTTGATGCATTGAGAATACGTTATTAGAGCAGCAGTTAGTGATTTAAATATTATATTTTCAAACTCAGGCTTTCTACGTAAGGGATAATATCTAAACGTCCAATAAACTATAGTTTGTTTAAAAAACTTCTGTTAAGAGAAAATAAGTAAATACCAATGTGACAAAATAGTCATATTGAATTTTTTATGCCAAAAAATGACTTAGTGTTTAAAATTAATGCAACAATAATTTAAACAAGGGTAACTTTTTAGCTAAATATAAAAATGGTACTTTGTTGAACTTATGGAATATAAGTCAATATAAATTAATTAAAAATATTTATTAACCAGGTTTTATTAAAATGAAAGTAAAAAGAATTGCGTTGCTTATGTTATCCCCTTGTTTTTTGGCTGTGAGTGCTGCGAATGCTGGAAATTGGGAAGACTCAATTAAAGAAAACTCATTGATCTCAGATTCTGAGTTAGAACTTTCTACTATTAATATGTGGAAATACTTAAAGACTGAGAACCGTTTTGATAAAGAAGAGCAACGCTATAGAAAACAAGTTGCAAATGCTTGGGGACAAAACTTCCAAGCGGATTTCAGATCTGGTTATTTAGGTGGCATTCTCGGATTTGATGTCTCTTATTATGGTGGTATCAAATTAGGTGCAAGTAAAGACTTCGCCTCTCGTGCAATTTTATATAATGATGATGGTGATGCAAAAGGCTATAACAAAATTGGTCAACGTTTCGCAAAAGTTAAATTTGATTTAGATCCTGTTTTAATTAACGGTAAAGCAGGTTGGTTTACGCTGAAAAATACGGGTATTTTTACTAACTCACAGCGCTTATCATTAAACAGTTATAATGGTTATGCTACCAACACTGCAATGGGTGATTGGAGCTTAGATTTACTGTTTCTTGATGGTAAAGTAATGCGTCGTGATAGCCCAAATATCGACAGAATGTATTTCAGTGATGGTAATGGTGTTAGACACAATATCGATCATGTGTTAACTGGTGGAATTAACTATAACTCTAAACCGTTAAAAGTATTTTATTTCTATGGTCAGGCGGATGATGTGTTCCGTCAACAAGGCTTAGAAGCAAAATATAAACTAACCTCAGACGTGACTGTTGGTGGTGTTGTTTATTATCACGATTATGGTAGTGAAGGTAAGCGTACATTAAGTGATGCTAATAAAGGTAAGCGTAACTTTGATAATGATGCATGGCACTTTGCAGGTACGATGGAATGGCGCATTCCTGAGTCACCATGGACATTGCGTACAGGTGTGACTTATACCGATGCTGAGAAAGCAAATGGTGTTGGTCAATTTGCACGTAACCCAATAGGTAATACTCGTGGACGCTTTAACTCACCAGCTTACGCTGATATTGACTATGTACGTGATGGTGAGGTTATGGGGGCATTGGAAGCCGAGTACAGAATTAGTAAAGAGCTGTCAATTGGTGCACGTACTAACTATAGTGAATTCAGTTATTCAGGTGAAAGATTAAAACAAGGGCAGTTTGGTTTATTTAGCTATTGGAAACCAACAAAAAATCTTTCTGTTTCTTTAAGTGGTGGTATCGGTTGGCACCACCAGCAAGAAAACGATTACACCACACCAAAATTATATGATGGTCATTCACAACGAGCACATTCATTATCAGGCTCAATGACAACTACATATCGTTTTAAAATGTAATTAGTTTATAGCGTTAATTACGCTATTGCTTGTTTCATGTGCACGATTTGTATTATTTACAAGTCGTGCACAAAGAGCATAACGACAGTTAGCTCGACGATAATAGTGCCCCATTTATATACTAATCTATTTCACTTTTTATGATGAGCTTATTATTGATAGATATAAGGTTATAAAGCCTTCTCTTGAGCTTATCCCTTTAGCTAAATAATACGAAAAGTTGTCCCGCCTATTTTAGAACACCCATCTCTTTTCAGTTTTAAATAATGCCCAATAAGTAGGTAATTAAACCCTATTTTTTTATCAAAATGTAAAGTTATACTGTTTTTAGTATTAAATACGTTAAAAGACTTGATAAAATTCAAAAAAGCCTTATTTATAAGATAGTTTTTGCAATGTGATAATTAGATAAAATAGGAACAGTATCAATATGATGAGAATTGCGTTATTCCTTTTAACAAACTTAGCTGTAATGTTTGTTTTTGGGATCATCTTATCTTTAACCGGTATACAAGGTCGCAGTGTTCAAGGTTTGATGATCATGGCGGGTTTGTTTGGTTTTGGTGGTGCATTTATTTCACTGTTAATGTCAAAATGGATGGCATTACGTTCAGTGGGTGGTCAAGTTATCGAAAACCCAACTTCAGAAGTAGAGCGTTGGTTATTAGATACGGTAAGACGCCAATCTGAACAAGTCGGTATTAAAATGCCACAAGTGGCTATTTATGATGCACCTGATATTAATGCTTTTGCGACAGGCGCTCGTCGTGACGCTTCGCTGGTGGCTGTAAGTACAGGATTGTTAGCCAATATGAGTCGTGATGAGGCAGAAGCGGTTATTGCTCACGAAATTAGCCACGTTGCTAATGGTGATATGATAACCATGACCTTGCTTCAGGGGGTTGTGAATACCTTCGTTATCTTTATTTCGCGTATCATTGCACAATTCGTTGCTAACTTTATTTCGAGTGATGAAGAGAGTGAAAATAGCAATGGTAACCCATGGGTTTATATGGGTGTTTCAATGGTACTGGAAATTGTATTTGGTATTCTGGCAAGCATTATTACCATGTGGTTCTCTCGTTACCGTGAATTCCATGCAGATGCGGGATCGGCAAAACTTGTTGGTCGCGAGAAGATGATTGCAGCATTACAACGTTTAAAAACGAGTTATGAGCCACAAGAAGAGAGCAGTATGATGGCTTTCTGCATTAATGGCCGTAATAAGTCATTTAGTGAATTATTTTTATCTCACCCACCATTAGACAAGCGTATTGAAGCACTACGCAATGGTGAGTATCTAAAATAAAAATATTAAAGGCTATAAATTAACGCCAATGTTTAAACGCTCAATATGATCAGTATTGGGCGTTTTTTATGGAAAATATTGATATTTAATCTAAGTATTCCCCAAAATAAGCCATGGCTTTTTCTTCATCAATCTTGAGATTACCTTTCCATCCGGCCCACGGCATTTCCATATCAGAACGTCCTTTGGTGTTATTAAGCAGATTTTCTGCAATGGTAATATCACCGAAATTGGCCCAGCTATTTAAAGATAATGAAATAAAGGCGTTGGGAATAACACCCACTAAAGCAAGTGAGTGCAAGATACCTCGCTTGGTGTATTTATCACCAGAAATTAATTTAGCTTCATTTAACCGTTTTTCAAACTTACCCGGAGTTTCATCTTCATGGGCGTTACGTAATAAATGAAGTAATTGCTTAAAGGTCTCTTTGTCTGCCTGCGTTGGACTAACGGGAGGAATTGTTAGCAAGTGCTTTAAATTCAGATAAGCATAAGAGGGATTGCCAGTATAAGAATTACCGTAATAGAGGCAATATTGAAAATAACTATCATTAATATACTTTTGGTGGTTGCTATCACTACAAATCCAACAACAGGCATATTGAGGTTTTTCGTCATAATTATGTAGTGGCAAATTTTGTAATTTATGGAAAGCGCCTAAAACAGAGCGTCCTCTAAGATAGCTACCACCAACACCAGCCACAAATGCATCTAAACAACGTTTTTGAGTGAGTAACGGATTGTTTTTTAAACTATGTAATTGATTAATAATATCTGAATGATCCGCAAATTTTTCAATAATATTAGGTTGCCAATTGGATGCTAATAATATGTTTTTTTCCTTTTCGGAAAGAACATCAAGATGATAAAGAGAAACTTGGCGTTCAGGATCATATTGGCTGTTTTCATACTTATAGAGTTTTCGCAAAACTCGCATAATTTTTTGCACGATTTTACCTTGTTATATTTATAGGTTTTTTATTGATATTGGTGAATGGCATAGATAGAAGATATGTAACTTAATATAGATATAAAAAAAAGCCAGTTCAAATGAACTGGCTCTCTCAATAGAGGTAGATAAAGTTTATTTTACTGTAAGTTCTGTTTCTTCATCTTGATTGAAGACCGCCTTATCCGTTTGTCCCATGATTTGGCTGGTGATTGTACCAGCAGTCATTGAGCCACTGACGTTTAATGCGGTACGTCCCATATCAATTAATGGTTCTACAGAGATTAATAGGGCAACTAATGTCACAGGTAAACCCATTGCAGGCAGAACGATAAGAGCTGCAAATGTGGCACCACCACCAACACCCGCAACACCCGCAGAGCTGACGGTTACGATAGCAACTAAAGTGGCTATCCACATTGGATCTAAGGGGTTAATACCCACGGTTGGTGCAACCATAACAGCGAGCATTGCAGGATAGATACCGGCACAACCATTTTGGCCAATCGTTGTACCAAAAGATGATGAGAAACTCGCGATAGATTCTGGCACACCTACACGTTTGATTTGTGTTTCAATATTTAACGGGATACTTGCTGCACTTGAACGGCTAGTAAATGCAAATGCTAATAATGGACCCGCTTTTTTGAAGAATTTAACTGGGTTTAAGCCTGTAAAACTAACAAGTAATCCATGAACCACAAACATTAAGCCAATAGCAACATAAGAGGCAACAACAAAGCTTCCTAATTGAATGATGTCGTGCATATTTGAGCTGGCTACAACTTTAGTCATCAGCGCCATAACACCATAAGGGGTTAACATCATAACGATACGAACTAGCTTCATGATCCATGATTGTAAGCAATCAATCGCAACTAAGACTTTTTCGCCGCGAGGCTGGTCTTCTTTGAGTAATTTCAGCGCAGCCATACCTAAGAATGTAGCAAAGATAACAACGCTAATAATCGATGTTGAGCTTGCACCTGTTAAGTCAGCAAATGGATTTTTAGGAATAAATGACAAAATAAGCTGAGGCATGGTTAAGTCAGAAACCTTACCCATGTAATTTTGCTCAAGCGCAATTAAGCGTTGTGCTTCTTGTTCGCCTTGTACTAAGCCTTCTGCGGTTAAACCAAATAAATTGGCGATCACAATACCAATTAATGCAGAAATGGCGGTGGTAAATAATAAAGTACCAATAGTTAACCCACTGATTTTTCCTAATGATGATGCTTGATGCAAACGAGCAACGGCACTAAGAATAGAGGCAAATACTAATGGCATAATGATCATCTGTAATAGCTGAACATAACCATTACCCACAATATTAAACCAAAGAATAGATTCTTTAATAATAGGATCGTGTGAGTCATAGAATGCGTGTAGCGCTAATCCAAAAGCAACACCAAAAACTAAACCAACAAGAACTTTCTTTGAAAGGCTCCACTGACGTTGACTTAATTTAGCCAAGACGAGTAATAACACAACAAAGACGAGTACGTTAATGATTAACGGAAAATTCATCTTAACTCTCCAACGAGATTTTTATTTATATAATTTCGACGATTGTATGCGATATGAGTTCTTAGATAGTAAGAAAGGATATAACAGCATCAACTCGTTATAGGGTAACAGGATTGTTAATAACTTTTTATAATTAATTATTCTTTTATATAATCGTTTGGTTATAAAGACAAGAAAATAGGCATAAAAAGATGTAAGAATTTATAAATAAATAGAGAAACGTAGGGTTTTGTCAGGGGGTGTTAAAAATTAGTGCGCTTGTCGTGGTACATCTGTAACCAATTATTGACTTGCGAAGGCAATGTAACAGTAAGGTGTGGAGGTAAGAAAAGTGCGCCTACAAGAATAAGAACGGAGATAAAACGTTCCCCTTTTTTATTGTTTTTTTTACCTAAAATAGGTAGCGCAAAGCGCATTTGTAAAGGCCATAGGAAAGGAACCCCTGCTGGGGTTAACATATCGGCAATGAGATGGCTAAGATAACCAAGTAAAAGTGCATGAAAAATATCTGCTGAAATTTCCCAGCGTGGTGAAACTTGGGTTTCCCATAAAATGGCTAAACCACAAAATGCGAGTAGGCTATGAGTGAAACCTCGGTGACCACAAAGTTTTGATAAGGGCAGAGAAATAATACGGAACAATCGTCCAAGTATAGAGCCTGGATGATCTAAGTCTGGTAAAAGTGAGCCTAATAAGACAGCAGGGATCATGTGAAACCAATCACCATGAGCAAGAGCTGGCGTTATTTCAAGTTTCTGTGCTAACACAAGTGTTGCAACAGAAAAAAGTAAATGTCCTTCTGCGGTCATTCCAAGTCTGTTCGTTTGCTGTTCATTTATACAGTGATAAAGTATAAAAGGTTTTGATGATAACTAACAGACAAAAAAGATAAAAATTGTCTTAAATATTAAGCAATAACAGAAATATTTTATTTGATTGGTTTAAAAATGATCGAATTTAGGATAAAAACCTAAAAGATAGAATGGGAGCTAGTGGTAGTAAGATAAATGAGTGAGAAAATGCTAAGAGTAAAAAAAGTAGCATTAATGAATAAAGTGTTAGAAGCAGAACAAAAGGGATATCTAATAAAGCAAAATATCCCTTTTATTGAGATGGAAACTAACCTAATAAATGTAGTTGTGTTAACTCATTAAGAGAGGCAATTTTCACATCAGCTAAACCCCATTGCTTATCATTAAATTGTGTTGCTGCTGGTACAACGATAGAGCGCATTCTTGCACCTTTACAGGCAATCATGCCATTACGAGAATCCTCTAATGAAACACAGTGGATAGGATCAAGATTAAGTGCTTTAGCTGCATTTAGATAAACTTCTGGATGAGGCTTACTGTGCGGTAATTCATCAGCAGACACGACAGCTGAGAAATAATGACGAATATTAAACAACTCAAGCACACGCTCAAGCATAAAATCAGGAGAAGCTGATGCTAATGCAATTTTCAATCCTGATGATTTACAAAGATCTAGAGCATGTTCGACACCAGGTAATAGTGGCTTGGTTTCTTCAACCAATTTGACAACACGAGAAACCATTTTTTGTTTTGCTTCTTGTTTTGAAACGCCTTGCCATGGTGAGGCTTTATACCATAAATCAATGACTTCGTTTATTCTTAATCCAACCATATCGGGCATTGCCGATGAAAGGGATAAATCGACGCCTAATTCAGCAAAGACCTCATGTTCTGCTTGCTGCCAAAATGGTTCAGAGTCGATTAATAAACCATCCATATCAAAAATAGCAGCTTCAATAGGGAATTTAAAAGACATGTTACTCTCCATAAATAAGGTCTATGTTGTCGAATGGCGATTGTAGCAAGAGTTACAAAGAAAATCTTTTTAATCAGTTTCTTATTTATTTAGTAAAATAAATAGAGAGAATGGCTACTATTAATATATTGTCGTATTAGCCGTTAATTAGACTACGATAAACAGATAAATATTGACGAATTCTACTAGTGAGGATGTGATGAGTTATCAATATGCAGGATTATATGCCATTTCAAAGCGCGTTCTTGGCTGGCTTATTTTTATTCCTGCCTTTATTTCTACAACAGTGTCGTTGATAGGATTGGCTGCAATCCAACGTCCAAGTGGTGATGGTGTAAATGCCGTGATCAATGATTTTTTTCGTGTGTTAGCGGAAATGGTACAATTTAATACACCATTTTTAGGCTTCTTTTGGCGAAATTCACCTATCCCCAATACACAAATGGGATTGAGTCAGGAAAATATCACTTTTTTTGTTATTTTTCTTTTTATGTTTGTTGGATTGGCGTTTAGTGCATCGGGATTACGAATTTATCGTCAAGTTAAGTATTTAAAAGAAAATATACAAGATCAGCTTATTATTGAACGAGCGATGAAGAGTGGTATCACAGCGGAAGAGTTACAACAGAATATCAAATTACCACGACATACTATTTTCACTCAAATTATGGTGCTTTATCTATCCCCCATTATTGTTATGGCAATTGGGTATTTCTTGCTGAAATTTTTAGGGTGGTAATAACCCTTTACAATGAACGAGGATAGTTCATTTATCTAACTGAAGGGAAAATAAACCTCGCACAATGTGAGCTGGCGAGGTTATATTTTTAGCTTATTACCTGTTTTAAACTGTTTTTTATCTTTAATCAGGGGGTGGCTAATAAATCATCAATAATTTTTCGGGCTTCTAGGTAATCTTTTTCACCACCAAATAGATTACAACGGTTGAGGAAAAAATAGAGTTGATAGATGGGCTGACGTAATAAAAATTTTTCAGATAATGGCCAGACACTCTGATAACCATCAAAAATATTAGCGGGTACTGCAGTACAAAGTGGTAGCATCGCTATATCACATTCTCTATCTCCCCAATAACAAGCAGGATCAAAAACTGTACCTTCAGATTGACCAATTGCAGCGCAGTTTTTAGGCCATAAGTTGCCATGAAGCAAAGACGGTTGTGGGTTATGATCAGCTAGACGATGATGAATAATTTGGGTGATCTCATCGATAGCACCAAAGACCATCCCTTTTTCTGATGCCAGTTGCAGTTGAAAGCCAATACGTTTTTCAGAATAAAAGTGGTTCCAGCGTTTTTCCCAGCCATTTAGCTGGGGAGTTGTATCGATTTGAGTATCAAAATCAAAACCATAACTAGGTTGATCTTCCCATTGATGTAGTCTTGCTAATTGTTGACCAAAGCAATAAGCACTGTGAGGTGTAAAAGGTTGAACCGGTAAGAACTCGAGGAGTAAGAAGCTGGCATCTTTACTATTACCAATGCCAAGAACGCGAGGAGTACGAATTGTTTGGCTTTTTGCCAACATTTCAAGTTGTTCTGCTTCATTTTTAAAATTAGGCAGAAACTCACGTAAGTTGGATTTTACAAAGACGGGGGTATCACCATAATAAATTTTCCATGTATGGTGAATATCGCCACTAGAAAGGTGAGTTTTTTCGTTTATCTTTGCTGAAAATCCTAAGTTTGATTCCAGTAAACGACCTATATTCTGCCACATACTTACACCTCGCAAAGTTGTTTACTTAGTAGACCCAAATAAAATAATAACGAGCGATGTTTATCTTATGACAATAACACTTTAATTAAATCAATAAAGTATAAAGCTAAAAAACGGGATGATTATCCCGTTTTTGCGAAGATAAAGGAGATTATCAGGCATTCGCGGGTTTTGTTTGTCGCTTTATTTTTGCTAATTTAATCTGATTACAGAATAACGCAATAATAAAGAATATAGCTTGAGTTAGCACAATACATGGACCTGTTGCACCATCAATATGGAAACTAATAAATGTACCAATCACACTGGATGCGACAGAAAATATAATAGCTAGCATTATCATACGAGAGAAACTACGTGTTAATAAATACGCAGTGATCCCCGGAGAAATAAGCATGGCGACAACTAAAATAATCCCGACGGCCTGCATTGAAGCAACGATAGTTAATGCCAAAATAGACAGTAAGCCATAGTGCAATAAGGTAACAGGTAAACCGACGATCCTTGCTTGATTAGGATCGAAACAATAAAGCATAAAGTCTTTTTGCTTAACTAGCATGATAGTGATGGTAATTAAACAAATAATACTAATTTGAGTTAATACATCTGGCGTTATACCCAAAATATTACCAAATAGAATATGCATTAAATGTTGGTCTGTATCGACACTAGCAAAAATAACCAAGCCTACGGCAAACATACCTGAGAATACAATTCCCATCACAGTATCTTCTTTAATACGACTGTGCTCTTTTAAATAGCCAGTGGCAAACGAACAAAACAAGCCAGAAAGAAAGGCGCCTACCGTTAATGGAATTGCAGTGACATAAGCAAGTACTACACCGGGTAACACTGCGTGAGAGATAGCATCTCCCATTAAAGACCAGCCTTTTAAAACCATATAACAAGATAAAATAGCGCAGGCGATCCCGATAATGATAGCGGCAATAATAGCCCGTTGCATAAAGGGATATTGAAATGGTTCAATGAAAAATTCAATTAGCTCATTCATAGTTTCACCTCGTCTTGTTTTGGGACTTCTTGGTGCTGATGAGATTGTGAGATTAACTGTTGTGAGCTTTGGCGAGCACGGCGACGTGCAGCTAACATGCCGTGTTTAGGCGCAAATAAGAATGCCAATAAAAAAAGTGCAGTTTGCATTGTGACAATGACGCCACCCGTTGCACCATTAAAGAAATAGCTAAGATAGGCACCTACAGCACTGGTTATTGTACCAATGCAGATAGCAATAATAGCAAGTCGTTTAAATTGATCGGTGAGTAGATAAGCTGTTGCGCCAGGTGTTACAACCATTGCAATGACCAGAATGGCACCAACAGTTTGAAGTGCAGCAACGGTGCAAGCACTTAATAAAGTAAAAAAGATAATTTTTAATTTTAAAGGTGATAGACCAATAGATCTGGCATGGATTTCATCAAAGAAAACGACCAGCAAGTCTTTCCAGATACAAAATAAGACGAGAAAAGAGACACCTGTAATAATAACAACTTGCCATACATCTTCATCTGCAATACCTAGAATATTCCCGAGGATGATGGTCTGAACGTTGACGGCTGTCGGTTTAAGCGAAACCAGCAACAGACCAAAGGCAAAAAAAGTAGAGAAAATAAAGCCAATAACGGCATCTTCACGAAGGCGTGTGATATGGCGAATAAATGTCATTGATAATGCTGCGAGCAAACCCGTAAAAAAAGCACCGACCGCATAAGGTAAACCTAATATATAAGCCCCCGCAACACCAGGAACAACGGAGTGGGAAAGGGCATCTCCCATTAAAGACCAACCTTTCAAAATAAGATAGGATGAAAGAAACGCACAGACAGCGCCTACTAAAGCACTAACCCAAATAGCTTTCACCATATAGTTATATTCAAAAGGCTGTAGGAGTAAATCTAGCATGGCTAATCTCCTTGTTTGCGCTGACTTTGGTGCGCTGGAGTATGTTCTTTTTGATGACCATAAAAAACGGCCGCGCGTTCATCATCAGTAATGACAGTAAGTGAGCGTGGATCATCGTCATCGTGAAGATCAGAACCCGACAAGCTGATATGACGCAATACACCACCAAATGCGTGTTCTAAGTTCTTTTGGGTAAAGGTTGTTTCAGTTGGTCCACTATCTAATACCGTTCTGTTTATTAAAATAACGTGGTCACAAAATTCAGGCACACTTCCTAAGTTATGTGTTGAAACTAAAACGAGATGACCTTCTTCACGTAAATTACGTAAAAGTTCGATAATGGCATTTTCGGTTTTAACATCGACACCAGTAAAGGGTTCATCAAGTAATAAAACAGTGCCTTCTTGAGCCATTGCTCGCGCCAAGAAAACACGTTTCTTCTGACCACCAGAAAGCTCACCAATTTGACGATGACCTAATCCAGATAACCCCACACGCTCTAGCGATGCTTCAACAACCTCATGATCATGTTTTGATGGGATACGAAAAAAACCCATTTTTCCATAACGTCCCATCATTACAACATCAGAAACGAGGACAGGAAAATTCCAGTCAACTTCTTCTGTTTGTGGTACATAAGCAATCATGTTTTGCTTTAATGCTTGTTGAATAGGGTTATCGTTTAATGTCACTTTACCTTTAGAGGGCTTTACTAGGCCCATGATGGTTTTAAATAGAGTGGATTTACCACTACCATTGATGCCGACGAGGGCACAAATTGTGCCCCCTGTGATAGAGAAGCTCGCATCAAAGATGGCGGTATGACCATTGTTATAGGTGACAGTGGCGTTATCAACTGTCAACGTTGGATTCGTTTCTATTTTACTCATTGACCAAATCCTTTCGCAATTGTATCCACAGTGATAGTAATTAAATCAATATAAGTAGGAACTTCACCGCCTTCAGCGGAAAGTGAATCAACGTAAAGAACACCGCCATATTTTGCACCAGTTTCTTTGCTGACTTGTTTAGCCGGTTTATCTGAAATTGTACTCTCACTAAAGACAACAGGGATATTGTGTTTTCTTACTGTATCAATGACATATTTAACTTGTTGTGGTGTGCCTTGTTCTTCTGCATTAATTGGCCATAAATAAACTTCTTTAAAGCCATAATCATTAGTTAAATAACTGAAGGCACCTTCACTGGTCACTAACCAACGATCTTCTTGTGGTATACGAGACAATCTTTCTCTTAATGGTGCATCAAGTTGTTTAATTTTTTCTGCGTAATTTGCTGCATTTTGATTATAAATTGCTGCATTATCAGGATCGTGTTCAACAAGTGCTTTACGAATATTTTCAATATAAATTAATGCGTTATTTGGTGACATCCATGCGTGTGGATTCGGATTATTTTTGTAAGCACCCTCACTAATTGCCATTGGCGTGATGCCTTCTGTTACGACGACCGCAGGAACATTACGTAACTCATTAAAAAAACGCTCGAACCAGCGTTCAAGGTTTAAACCATTCCATAAGATCAAATCAGCTTTTTGAGCTTTTACAATATCTTTTGGGGTAGGCTGATAATCATGAATTTCAGCGCCAGGTTTTGTAATTGATTCAACGATCGCTGCATCTCCAGCGACATTTTGTGCGATATCTTGAATAATAGTAAAGGTAGTAACGACTTTAAGTTTATCTTTTGCTTGTGTAGGTGTGGTTAAAAATACAGTTGCCATAAGGCATAAAGCTGTAAGTGAAATTTTGTTTACAGAACGAAATATATCCATATTATTATTGCCTTATAGTTGCAGAGTCATCTTCTCAATTGATAATGATTATCAATATCATTTCAAAAAAGTCAAGTTATCTCTGTGCAAAAAGCTTCATTTGATAACGACTAGAAATAAGATAACAACATGTATTCCAATAAATGTTAAGTAGATTGTCGGGTTTTGTCACAAAAATTAACAATCGTTCGTAACTATTTGTGCAAGAGATTATTTTTATTACTAATAAAAGCTCACTTTTCCTCAAAAACCAACGTTTGTTATACTTCTACCATTTTTATAGTTCCCATAAACCCCCTTCTTATTGTAATTAATTCATATGATTTATTTTAGAATATGTAATAAAAACCTATTATGCTTGGCTCGATTTTGATTGAGTGATTTCTGGGGGAAAACAGGATATAGGATAAATTTGAGATAAAACGCACACGCTAGAAATAGTAATAGATTGATTTATTTCTCGCGTTTTGCCATATTTTAACACGCACTTTTGTGTGGAAGTAGAATAATATATCTTCAACCTATTGATATATAAATATGTCTTTGTACAACCCTTTATGCAAAAGGATAAAACGTGAAAGTAAAAATCATCTTTTCTTTGGCAATTTTGCTTCTTGCTGGTTGTGCTGATAATGCTCGTCAACCAATTCAAAAAGACACATCTCGATTTTTAAGCCAAAAGCCGGTAAATAGCCGTGTTAATAATGCTTCAATATCCACTGCACAATGGAAAGCGACCCCTTTTGATAATCACATACAACAAGCCTCTAGCCGTTATAATGTTGATGAAACATTAATTAAAGCCATTATCCAAGTCGAATCTAATTTTAGGCCAGAGGTAATTAGTAAATCAAATGCAGTTGGATTAATGCAAATTAAAGCATCAACAGCAGGAAGAGATGTTTATCAAAATAGAGGAAAAACGGGACAACCAACAACAGCTCAATTGAAAGATCCTGCTATTAATATTGATTTAGGCACTGCTTATCTTCAACTATTAAGAGAGCGCCACCTTGTTGGTATTTCTGATCCTGAAACACTTTATTACGCCACCATTCTTGCTTATGTCAATGGCGCCGGCGCTTTATTGAGAACATTTGATAAAGATAGAGACAATGCAATAGCTAAAATTAATTCAATGAGTGCGGACGATTTTTATCGTTATGTTGAAAAGAATCATCCGGCAACTCAAGCACCACGTTATTTAGCTAAAGTAAGAGCTGCTTACCATGCAGGGGATAATTAATCGGGTAAATTAGCTACAGCCTGAGCCTGTTTTAATAAAGCAGGCAAATCTGCAATAATTTCAAGAACACCGTTAATCATAAATTGAACACCCATACAGATTAATAAAAATCCCATTACACGAGAAATAGCATCAATACCACTGTGACCTAAATATTTCATAATACTGGTGGAGCCACGCAGTGACAGCCAAACAATCACGCTAATTAAAAAGAAGGTCGTTACAGGGGCAACATATAATACCCATTGCGCAATATCAGTACGCGAAGGAATTGATGCTGCGGTACTGATTATCATTGCAATAGTTCCTGGCCCTGCAGTACTTGGCATTGCTAAAGGAACAAAGGCAATATTGGGTTCTTTGGGGTTGTGGTGAGGATTATTATCGTCGGCAATAGGATCATCAACATTAGGTGTATTAGGAAATAACATACTAAAGCCAATAAAAGCCACTATCATCCCACCAGCAATACGAAGACCGGGTATCGAAATACCAAACGTTGTCATTATGACGCGACCCGCATAAAACGCGATGGTCATAATAAGGAAAATATAGACACATGCCATTAAAGATTGTTGATTACGCTGTTCTTTGGTCATATTTCCTGAAAGACCAAGCCAGAGAGCAACAGTCGTTAATGGATTAGTTAAAGGTAAAAGTAAAATAAGACCAAGGCCTATAGCCTGAAAAAACTGGTAAGCAGAGTGCATGGAATATAAAAGCTCCTATAATAACAGGTAATTAAGGAGCAATTATGATAACAAATTAAACAGCAAAAAAGTTATTTTTAAGCATAATAATCTTAATGTTTATTGGTATTTCTTCATTAACCACTCTAAATGTATTTTTACTGAGTGCCAGTCATAATCAGTAATACTATAAACACATGTATCCCTTTTTTGACCGCCTGTAGTTAGTCGATGATTGCGTAAAATACCATCAAGTTTTGCACCTAGGCGTTCAATTGCTTTGCGGCTTGTTTGGTTTAATATGTGAGTACGAAATTCAACCGCAATACACTGCAACTCTTCTAGCGCATATTTAAGTAATAGGTATTTAGCTTCAGTGTTAATTCCTGTTCTTTGTACTTCTTTTGCATACCACGTTGAGCCTATTTCTAACCTTGGTGTTTGGTTATCAATATTCATAAATGTTGTTATACCTACAATACGGTTATTTGCTTGAGAATAAATGGTGAAGGGCAACATTAATCCTTTTTGTTGTAATTGAAGCTTATGTTCGATATCACGTTTCAATTCTGTTACTGAAGGAACAGTCGTAAACCAAAGTTCATCGGGTTTATCTTTCTTAATTAACTCATATAAGTCTGAATAGTGATCCATACTAAGTGGTACTAAGCGTACGAGCTTTCCTTCAAGAGTTACCCAGTCTGTTATTTTTTTCATTTCATATTTTCCCGCTTTAGCATGAAAAGACTCACCATTAAGAATACTTTTTATACATAACAAATTTATGAAATGGTACGACTATTTAAATAATGGTTAAAAATACGGAAAATTATTAATAATTTAAATAGTGAAAAAATAGAATAGGATGATTCTTTCTCAACAGAGAATGATTGTCTTGCTACAGGTGAGGTTGCATGATGCATGTTAATCTATAACTCAGTAATCAAGATATCACTGTAAATAAAATAGATTGGTAAAAAATGATAAATGTAATTGAATGGGATGATTTTCTCCGTGTAGAAATGCGTGTAGGAACAATTATTAGTGCCGAAATTAATAAAAAAGCGAATAAACCTGCTTATGTTATGGAGGTAGATTTAGGTGAGTTGGGTATTAAACGGTCTAGTGCCCAAATTACGGTAAATTACACACCTGAAGAACTTGTTGGACGCCGTATTTTATGTGTTTGTAATTTCCCTGTTAAGCGTATAGCTGGCATTAAATCCGAAGTGCTAATTACCGGAGCACCAGATGAAACCGGTGCGATTGTATTAGCTGAATTTAATTTACCTTTACCTAACGGTTCACGTTTGGCTTAAGTTTTTTTAACATAATAATTTTCTAACAAGATACTCTTCGATAGTGATGTTCGGTTGAGTTTTGATATAGTGTTTATCAACCAGTGAATTGAAAAGGAGGAGTGTCTTTTGTTATTACCTCAATTACATTTACGATGTTATACACAAGAGACTGTATCTCATCAGCATGATAATTTATGGCAGATTATTTTTGGGTTGTCTGGCTCGATGGAGGTTAACTTTAATCGAGAAGATTTTCTTATTTCTAATCAAAATTGCTTAATTATCCCTCCAACTATTAATCATGCTTTTTCTGGCAATAAAGATAATAAAAATCTTATCTTAGAATTGCCCGTAACTTCACAATGGCAATTGAGTGAAAAGGGGGGGCAATTCGCTTTGTCACCTGCTGCTATAGGGTTATTAGAGTGGTTGCATCAATATCCCCAGCCTCCCGAGCAATATTCAACAATAACACGACTTTTACTTGCTCAAATGGAAATACAAAAAGATTGGCGTGATAATCTTGATGCGTGGTTAGCAAATAAGTTACATATGCCACTCACAACACATGATATTGCATTAGCATTTAATACTTCAGCAAGTACGTTACAACGAAAAATGAAATCTGAGCTGGGTATGTCTATTATGCAATATGTGACTAAACAGCGACTTAATAAAGCCGCTGAGTTATTGAAATATACATCCACAAATATTGAGAATATTGCTTTAGTGGTAGGTTATGATTCTCATTCCGCATTTAGCCAGGTATTCCGCCAATACTTTAATAAAAGTCCTTCAGAATATAGGGAAACCTAATTATTGCGTTGCTTCATTTTCGGCTGAGTAAATTCGAGGACATAATTTATCGAAAATTAGCGTAAACAAATAGGTATAGATAAAAAAGAACACCAAAATGGTGATTTCCATACTTATAGCTTTTATAAAAACAACGTTATACCACCACATATAGAGTGGGATCGTAAAGAAAAACAAACCTAATTCAAAGCTAATAGCATGGATAAGGCGTATAATAATTGTACGTTTTTCTATTTTTAGTTTTAGCTCAAAAAATTCAAAGAAAGAATTAAAGATATAATTCCAAATTAGGGCAATAACAGACACAGCAATTGCGACGGGCAGTGAATTATGCGATTGGCTTTGGCTTAATATTGCAAGTAAAACAGTGCTTAATAAAATCGCGAGAGTTTCAAAAGTAATGGCATAGACTAACTTACGAGGACGAGGCTTTAGATAAAACACGTTATACACCTAATGTATTGAAGTATGATCCTGATCAGTTTGAGAGAAGATTTTTAGATAACATAGGATTTATAACGAAAACATTCAAAACTATTAGTGAATTACAAAGTGAAGGTAATATTACAGTTGGATCTACTGTTGACGTATTAGGTTTCCACCAAGTTGGGTTTGGTAAATCATCTTGGATAAAAACAAGTGAAATTGTAGAGCCAAATAAATTACCCATTGATCTCGGAGATTTCGCTATTAGTGATAAATACGGATATAAGTATACACTTGTTGAAAACTTAGCTAATGGTATCACTATAGAACAACTTGGCGCACTTCCGTACGATAACACTAACCCATCAGTTAAGCATGATTTGTCGCCTTTCTGGTTACTTATAATGAAAATTCAAAAAACTAGATCGCCTTACAGGGTTAATGTTAGATTTGAAAATCGAAGTTATTATACATCCAAAGGTATGCTTGTTCGTGAATGGACATCCTTCAGAGCATCTGGAAAGTATGGTGTTCAAATATTTGTGGGAACAGAGTTATATACTGAAGAAGAAGTGCCTCATAGTTCTATGGGAAATTTTAGCACATGGTATTCATTACAATCTTTCCAATTAGGGATTGTTCACGATAAAGATAATTTTCCTCGATCTATAAATATTGAAGGTATTGATTTTGTGACTGCATCAGGGTTTCATACTGACTATGGTTTATATACTCCATATTTAACAGACTCGGAAATTAAGGCGTGTCGTTTTGTTGGCAATAATATTGGCCATGAACTTAAAGATGTATATTCAAATGAATTTGATAGATTGATATTTACTGCAAGAACAAATACAGAAAGCAAGGCTGGGGCATATTCAATAAGAGGTAGAAAGAGAAGTGCTGAATACGGAACAGGGACATCTAATATTTTTAGTAGGTGTGGTTATACTGATTATGTTTTAGGGTTTGTAATTGAAGGAATGGCATATTCCTCATTTACATCATGTTATACAGAAGGGAATAAAAGTGAGGTTATTGGATATTTTATTAAGGGATGTCAAGGCATCTCAATAATAGAATGGGGGTGTGAAAAATTAACATCAAAGTCAGGCAATCAAATGTTATTTAGAATATCTGAAAGTTCTGTGGATATTACTGGGTTAAATTTAACTTGGATGATTAATACCAACGGGAATACCGTATTACATATAGATAGTTACTCAGTAGTTACAGCATCTGGAATTAATATTACAGGGGTGACAAATAAAAATATCGGGGTTATTTTAAGAACTGATGATACATGTAATGTTATAATAAATCCTGTTAAATATCCATCTAGTATCTTAAGCGAAGATATTGCTAATGACTTAGGAATTAATACTATTATGTTTGGCATTGGTGGAAACTTCGGTGTTGAAAACAATACAGTCAATCACTCTTATGAATTTAATAATTTGAATAGTAAAACAAACACTAAAAATAAAAAAGAAGGTATTGCGAGGTGGGATAAGGAGCGATCAGTAAATGTTTACGCAGCAGGTTCTTTACCAACAGATAAATGGATTAATGCTGATGGTTCTATAGCTTATAGCCCAAAATAATAAAATTATTAACAGGGGTTGTAATCACCCCTAGTTAATTTATTTTTTCTTTAATATTTCAATAATTTTCTACAAATAATAGCAGACGGTTTTTCAATATATTTATATGAAAAATATGATATAAAAATAGATGTTGTTACCAGTATGAAAAATCTACTTAACCCGCTTGATGCGGAAAAGAAACTTCCTCCAAAATTATTATAAAATAATACAACGATTAAATGACATAAATATAATGAGTATGATATATCACCAAGAAATGATATCCATTTTATGTTATTTTTATTTTTGTTTTTAATCTCGAACAGAATCAATGAAATTATTAAAGGAGCTATAAACACCACAGATCTATCAACTCCATGCCAGGAGTTGAATCCAGTCAAATAGCAATAGATAAATAGCGTTGATGATAATAATAATATTAACGTTCAATTAATCTTATTTGAAATAAACTCACCGTAATTTTTAATAAAATCATACATCAACATGCCGACTATAAATATTAACATCATTGATGAGGATAAAATATTTATTACACCTAGATTTTCCTTATTTATCCCCCCCTTAGCTCCTAATACAAATTCACCATTAAAATATAATTGTAGTGAAATTGTTGACATAAATATTATGAATGAGCAAACGTATACTCTATATTTATGTGAAAAAAACATAGAAATCATGAAAATAAAATAAAATGCTATTTCATAGAACAGGCTCCACGCAACCACTAAAAATGAATATCCATAGAAAGGTGCTCCATCGCTATATTTTTGTGGATATATAAGCATTCCATTTATAACATTTTGGATAGATATATTTTTTCCAGATAGAAAAAGTAGTAATATAAAAATAGCAAGGAAAAATAAATAAACAGGATATATTCTAAAGATTCTTTTTATTACGAATGAAAGCTTAGACCTGTCATTCTCAGTAGCATAACAAATAATAAATCCGCTAATGATGAAAAAAGCATCAACTCCTATTTCTCCCCACCTAAATAGCAGATTACCTAAATCTTGTTGAGAATAAACCCCGTTCAGTATGTACCTGAAGTGGAATAATACCACGAATAGTGCCGCTATTCCCCTCACATATTGAATTGAGTGTATAGTTCCCTTTCTCATAATAAAGTCTCATAATTAATTTGTAATTAAATTTCAATCTATAAATATTATCATTTATCCATATATCTTAGAATCACTCTGTCTTCAAATACTGCACCGAGTTCCCATCAGGCAACTTCTTACTTCTCTCACGATAAAATGCTAATCGTTCATTAAAGTACTCGCTCATATGTGCTGGTTGTTGCCGTTCAACTTCGGACGCGACAACTGGCATATTGAGGCGTTCTTTATATGCGACACCACTTGCGGCTAAATCGACATTAACTTTGTCTTTTTCTTCTTGAGTTAGGTTTGCGAGGTTCATAGCAGATCCGGTTAGTTTTTGGAGAGTATAGCAGGGTGTGGAATTAAGATGCTGATGCAACTAACGATATATAATTTTTTTTCACTATGATACTATCGCGTCCGAGTTAGAGTAGTTCGCCAACACATTTTGAGGTACTTTTGCTAAATGTGTACACAATGGTGTACATAACTTGCAGTGTGAAGCAAGTAGATGCTACTAACGTATTAAATTTTAAAGAAAAATGATGTTTGCATGTGATCTTGCGTATGGGTCACCACTGTAAATAAGGATTTTAAATGCCAATTATTACTCTTCCTGACGGAAGCCAACGTCAATTTGAAAATGCAGTTTCTGTCATGGATGTCGCTGCAGATATCGGTCCTGGACTTGCAAAAGCATGTATTGCAGGCCGTGTTAATGGTGAACTGGTAGATGCCTGTGAGTTAATCGAACATGATTCAAATCTAGCGATTATTACAGCAAAAGATGATGAAGGTCTTGAAATTATTCGTCACTCTTGTGCTCACTTATTAGGGCATGCCATTAAACAATTATGGCCACAAACCAAAATGGCGATTGGTCCTGTTATCGAAAATGGTTTCTACTACGATGTAGATTTAGACCATTCTCTCACGCAGGAAGATTTAGAAACTCTAGAAAAACGCATGCTAGAGTTGGCGAAAACAGATTACGATGTTATTAAAAAACGCGTAAGCTGGGCTGAGGCTCGTGAAACATTTGTTTCTCGTGGTGAAGATTATAAAGTTGCTATTCTTGATGAAAATATTAGTCAAGATTCACAACCAGGTCTTTATCATCATCAAGAATATGTTGATATGTGCCGTGGACCACATGTTCCAAACATGCGTTTCTGCCATAACTTTAAGTTACAGAAAATCGCAGGTGCATATTGGCGCGGTAATAGCGATAATAAAATGCTACAACGCATTTATGGTACAGCTTGGGCTGATAAAAAACAGCTAAAAGCCTACTTAAATCGCTTAGAAGAAGCTGCAAAACGTGACCATCGTAAAATTGGTAAACAGCTTGATTTATATCATATGCAAGAAGAAGCACCAGGTATGGCTTTCTGGCATAATGATGGTTGGACAATTTTCCGTGAGTTAGAAACATTTGTACGTTGTAAATTAAAAGAATATGATTACCAAGAAGTAAAAGGTCCATTTATGATGGATCGTGTTCTTTGGGAAAAAACAGGTCACTGGGAAAACTACAAAGAAAACATGTTCACAACTTCTTCGGAAAACCGTGAATATTGTATTAAACCAATGAACTGTCCTGGTCACGTACAAATCTTTAAACAAGGTTTACGTTCTTACCGTGATTTACCATTACGTATGGCTGAATTCGGTAGTTGTCACCGTAATGAACCGTCAGGTGCATTACATGGTTTAATGCGTGTTCGTGGCTTTACACAAGATGATGCGCATATCTTCTGTACTGAAGAACAAATTTTAAGTGAAGTAAATGACTGCATCAAATTGATTTATGATGTATATTCTACTTTCGGATTTGAAAAAATCGTTGTTAAGCTGTCTACTCGCCCAGAAAAACGTATCGGTGAAGATGCATTATGGGATGTTGCGGAAGCAGACTTAGCAAAAGCCTTGTCTGATAATAATATTGAATTTGAATATCAACCGGGTGAAGGGGCGTTTTACGGCCCTAAAATTGAATTTACACTTTACGATTGTTTAGATCGTGCATGGCAGTGTGGTACAGTACAATTAGACTTCTCACTACCAGGTCGTTTAGGCGCGTCTTATGTCGCTGAAAACAATGAGCGTAAAGTACCTGTTATGCTTCACCGAGCAGTGCTAGGATCCTTAGAACGTTTTATTGGTATTCTGACAGAAGAGTACGCAGGATTCTTCCCAACTTGGT
Organism: Proteus vulgaris; assembly: GCF_011045815.1. Lineage (GTDB taxonomy): Bacteria > Pseudomonadota > Gammaproteobacteria > Enterobacterales > Enterobacteriaceae > Proteus > Proteus vulgaris_B. Next base: position 1,700,476 of record NZ_CP047344.1, read on the forward strand.
TAGCACCACAGCAGGTTGTCGTGATGAATATCACGGATGGACAGGCTGATTATGTACAAAAACTCGTCAAAGAATTGCAAGATGCCGGAATTCGTGCAAAAGCAGACTTGAGAAATGAGAAGATTGGCTTTAAAATTCGTGAACATACTTTACGTCGTGTTCCGTACATGCTTGTCTGTGGTGATAAAGAAGTTGAATCAGGCAAAGTGGCGGTTCGTACTCGTCGAGGAAAAGACCTTGGCAGTATTGACGTTAACGAATTTAAAGAAAAGCTTCTGCAAGAAATTAGAAGCAGAAGTCTTCATCAGTTGGAGGAATAAGGTATTAAAGGCGGAAAAAGAATTCAATCAACGCGTCAGAATCGCATCAATGGTGAGATTCGCGCTCATGAAGTTCGTTTAACAGGTTTGGATGGCGAACAGATTGGAGTTGTTAGTCTGAAAGAGGCTCTTGAGAAAGCCGAGGAAGCAGGTGCTGATTTAGTTGAAATTAGTCCTAATGCCGAGCCGCCGGTTTGTCGTATTATGGACTACGGCAAATTCCTCTATGAGAAAAGTAAGACTCTCAAAGAACAGAAAAAGAAACAAAAAGTTATTCAGGTCAAGGAAGTTAAATTCCGTCCTGGTACAGATGAAGGCGACTATCAGGTCAAACTACGCAACCTGATTCGTTTTCTTGAAGATGGCGATAAAGCTAAAGTCACGCTACGTTTTCGTGGTCGTGAAATGGCACACCAACAAATCGGTATGGAAATGCTTAACCGTATCCGTGAAGATTTGGATGAACTGGCTGCTGTTGAATCTTTCCCTAATAAGATTGAAGGGCGTCAGATGATCATGGTGTTAGCGCCGAAGAAGAAATAGTCGGGCAATTCAAGTAATAGCGTCAGCCTTAATGGCTGATTGCTATTCGCCTCATTATTTTATGTTATCAACAATGCGAAGTGGATTATAGAAATGCCAAAGATTAAAACAGTACGCGGCGCAGCTAAGCGCTTTAAAAAAACTGCTGGTGGTGGCTTTAAGCGTAAACATGCTAACCTCCGTCACATTCTGACTAAAAAATCAACTAAGCGTAAACGTCATTTACGTCCAAAAGGCATGGTCTCTAAAGGAGATTTAGGTCTGGTCGTAGCTTGCTTACCATACGCATAAGTATCATTTTTTTAACAGAATATAGACATTAGGAGTTTAATATGGCTCGTGCTAAACGCGGCGTTGTTGCCCGTGCTCGTCACAAGAAGATTTTAAAGCAAGCTAAAGGTTATTACGGTGCACGTTCACGCGTATATCGTGTAGCTTTCCAGGCTGTTATCAAAGCTGGTCAATATGCGTACCGTGACCGTCGTCAGAAAAAACGTCAGTTCCGTCAGCTGTGGATTGCGCGTATCAACGCAGCAGCTCGTCAGAACGGTATGTCTTATAGCCGTTTCATCAATGGTCTGAAAAAAGCATCCATTGAAATCGACCGTAAGATTCTGGCTGACATCGCTGTATTCGACAAAGTAGCATTTGCTGCTTTAGTTGAAAAAGCGAAAGGTGCTCTGGCTTAATTATTAAGTCAATGGAAGAGGGAGTTTTCTCCCTCTTTTATTTTGTCTAAATTTGTGGCTTAATGATATAAATTCAATAAGTTAATATTTGAAGAGACATTACTCATGTTAAATATCGCTTTTTTCCGTTTCTTTTTTTACTTTAGCGCCTAAATTAAGGGGCTTTTGCGCGTAAGAAAAGAAACGAAAAGTAGCGCCTGAGCCTCCAATATGGAGGCTTTTTTGTTTTCAGATCCCAATACTGGGTTAGAAACCAAAAAGGGCAATTTTATTCGTCATCATTGATAACAACTAATAGACCTCATCAGGTCAAAGGAAGAGGAAACGATGCCACATCTCGCTGAACTCGTTGCTCAAGCTAAAGCAGCTATCGAAGAGGCACAGGATGTTGCTGCGCTGGATTCGGTTCGTGTTGAATACTTGGGGAAAAAAGGTCATTTAACGCTTCAGATGTCCACGCTGCGCGACTTACCCGCGGAAGATCGTCCAGCTGCAGGGGCTGTCATTAACCAGGCTAAACAAGAAGTTCAGCAAGCGCTGAACTCTCGTAAAGAAATTATGGAATCAGCATTATTAAACGAACGTTTATCTGCTGAGAAAATTGATGTTTCTTTACCTGGTCGCCGTATTGAAAACGGTGGTCTACACCCAGTAACTCGTACAATTGAACGTATTGAAACTTTCTTTGGCGAATTAGGGTTTTCTGTAGAATCAGGCCCTGAAATTGAAGATGATTATCATAATTTTGATGCGTTAAACATTCCTGCTCATCATCCAGCAAGGGCTGATCACGATACATTCTGGTTTGATGCGAAACGTTTACTGCGTACGCAGACATCTGGCGTGCAAATTCGTACCATGCAAGATAAACAACCACCTATCCGCATTATTGCACCAGGTCGTGTATATCGTAATGACTACGATCAGACTCACACACCAATGTTCCACCAAATTGAAGGTTTAATTGTTGATAAAGATATCAGCTTTACCAATTTGAAAGGAACACTGCACGATTTCCTGAAAAACTTTTTTGAAGAAGATATGGAAATCCGTTTCCGTCCTTCCTATTTCCCATTCACAGAACCTTCTGCTGAAGTTGATGTTATGGGCAAAAATGGTAAATGGTTAGAAGTGCTGGGTTGCGGTATGGTTCACCCAAATGTATTACGTAATGTAGGTATTGATCCTGAAGTTTATTCAGGTTTTGCGTTCGGTATGGGTATGGAACGTTTAACTATGTTACGTTACGGTGTCACCGATTTGCGTTCATTCTTCGAAAACGATCTTCGTTTCCTCAAACAGTTTAAATAAGGTGGGATTATCTCATGAAATTCAGTGAACTTTGGTTACGTGAGTGGGTAAACCCAGCGATAAGTAGCGAAGAACTTTCTGAACAGCTGACAATGGCTGGTCTTGAAGTTGATGGTGTTGAAGCTGTTGCCGGTGATTTTCACGGTGTGTTTGTTGGCGAAGTTGTTGAATGTGGGCAACATCCAAACGCAGATAAATTACGTGTGACTAAAGTCAACGTAGGCGGTGAGAGATTATTAGATATCGTTTGTGGCGCACCAAACTGCCGCCAAGGCCTAAAAGTTGCAGTCGCAACAGTAGGAGCTGTATTACCGGGCGATTTCAAAATTAAAGCAGCAAAGCTGCGTGGTGAACCTTCAGAAGGTATGCTGTGCTCATTTTCTGAGTTGGCTATTTCAGAAAATCATGAAGGCATTATTGAATTGCCTGCCGATGCACCTATTGGTATGGATATTCGTGAATACTTAAAATTAAATGATAATACTATTGAAATTAGCATTACACCAAACCGCGCTGATTGCTTAGGTATTTTAGGTGTTGCTCGCGATATCGCTGTTATCAATAAAATGGAATGCCAAGTACCTGATATGTCGCCGGTTGCAGCAACTTCTTCAGCGATATTTCCTGTTCGTGTTGAAGCGCCAGAAGCGTGTCCTCGATATTTAGGTCGTGTTTTCACCAATATGAATGTGAAGGCAAAAACACCTTTATGGATGCAAGAAAAATTACGCCGTGGTGGTATTCGTTCTATTGACCCAATTGTTGATATAACTAACTTAATTCTACTCGAAATGGGTCAGCCTCTGCATGCGTTCGATCTTGATCGTGTTGAGGGAGCTGTCGTTGTTCGCATGGGTAAAGAAGGTGAGAAACTAACTTTACTTGATGGCAATGAAATTACATTAAAAGATGATGTTCTAGTTATTGCTGATGAAAAACACGCATTAGGTATGGCGGGTATTTTTGGTGGCGAATCCTCAGGTGTTAATGAAGAAACCAAAAATGTATTTTTAGAGTGTGCATTCTTCTCTCCATTATCCATCACAGGTCGTGCACGCCGTTATGGTTTACATACAGATGCTTCTCATCGTTTTGAGCGTGGTGTTGATTCTGAGCTTCAATACAAGGCAATGGAACGTGCAACTAAACTACTGTTAGAGATTTGTGGTGGTGAAGTTGGTGAAGTGATTGATGTAACCAATAAAGCATATTTACCTAATATTGCACCAGTTAAATTAACTCGTAACAAGTTAGACCGTTTATTAGGTCACGTTATTGATGACGCACAAGTTCTGGATTCATTAACTCGTTTAGGTTTCACCGTTACTGTTGAAAATGATGGTTGGTTAGCAAGCGTTCCTTCATGGCGTTTCGATGTTCAAATCGAAGAAGATCTTATTGAAGAAGTTGCTCGTATTTATGGTTACAACAATATTCCTGATGTGCCATTACGTGCTGATTTAGTGATGACTAATCATCGTGAAGCAAACTTGTCATTGAAACGCGTTAAAACAATGCTGGTAGATAATGGTTTCCAAGAAGCTATCACTTATAGCTTTGTTGATCCGAAGATCCAAGCTTTATTACACCCAAATGAAGAAGCATTAATTCTACCTAATCCAATTTCAGCTGATATGTCAGCAATGAGATTGTCTCTACTGACCGGATTATTAACGACCACTGTATATAATCAAAACCGTCAACAATCTAGAGTTAGGTTATTTGAAGCAGGTCTGCGTTTTGTTCCTGATAATCAAGCAGAATATGGAATACGTCAGGAACTGATGCTGGCTGGTGTGATCGCGGGCAACCGTTATGAAGAACATTGGGCTTTAGAGAAGCAAACTGTTGATTTCTTTGATTTGAAAGGTAATATTGAATCAATTCTGGAATTGACAGGCCAGCTAGATGAAATTACATTTAAAGCAGCTAATCATTCAGCACTTCATCCGGGACAAAGTGCTGGGATTTATCTGAGAAATGAATACATTGGCTGTATTGGCGTTGTTCATCCAGAGCTTGAACGCAAACTTGACTTAAACGGTCGTACGGTAGTATTCGAAATACGTTGGAATGCAATTGCAAATCGTAGTTTACCACAAGCAAAAGCAATTTCTCGTTACCCTTCGAATCGTAGAGATATCGCTGTAGTTGTTCCGAATGATGTTGCTGCAGAAGATATTTTAGCTGAATGTAAGAAAGTTGGCGGAAATCAAATAGTTGGCATAAACTTATTTGACGTGTATTGTGGTAAGGGAGTAGCAGAGGGCTATAAAAGCCTCGCTATTAGCATAATCTTGCAGGATATCGAGCATACACTGGAAGAAGATGAGATTGCTGCAACAGTAAGTAACTGTGTCGCAGCATTGAAACAGCGATTCCAAGCATCCTTGAGGGACTAGACCTATGGCGCTTACAAAAGCTGAAATGGCAGAAAATCTGTTTGAAAAACTTGGTGTTAGCAAACGCGATGCAAAAGACCTTGTAGAAGCCTTTTTTGAGGAAGTGCGTCGTTCTCTTGAAAATGGAGAACAGGTGAAGCTGTCTGGATTCGGAAACTTTGACCTGCGTGATAAAAATCAGCGCCCAGGTCGTAATCCGAAAACAGGGGAAGACATTCCTATTACGGCTCGCCGTGTTGTTACTTTCCGCCCTGGACAAAAGTTAAAAAGCCGGGTTGAAAGCGCAACACCAAAAGAGTAAAAATTAAAAACACCCAAAACGGCTTTCTATTGAAGGCCGTTTTTTTTGCTTTTTTATCCATACTTTTATTATGACTCTCCAATTTAGAGGATGTTTTATTTATCAGATATTATCTGAATAAATATTTGTCTTTAGATTGAGGATTTTTTGTTTTTTAATAACCTACGTTTCTTATTGTTTATCTTGTTTATCATTTAGTTAAATACTGTAATCATAGACACATCTCTCTGTCATTATTCACTCCCAATTAAGGTGTTTTAAAATTAGCTTTTCATCATTGAATACGAACATGTTATGTTGCATTAAAGGTATTTTATAAATAAAAACGATGAAAAAAGCGGTAGTGGTAATAGGGAATAAAATGAGTAAAGATAATCCTCTTATTGAACTTAAAAAAAAGCAAAGTATTGGCGATAGAAAAAAATTATTCTTGATGGCATCAATATTGAGTCTGCTTTTTGTTTTTTCCCTTTCTCTTGGTGAAATTTCCTTATTTCCACATCAGTGGTTAACCGATGATGCTAAATTATTTATTTGGCAAATTCGATTACCAAGAACACTTGCTGTCATGATGGTAGGAGCAAGTTTAGCCATTGCTGGCGCTATTATGCAGGCTTTATTTCAAAACCCGTTGGCAGAGCCAGGATTATTGGGGGTAAGTAGTGGTGCTGGTGTGTGTATTGTATTACTGATTGTTTTACACGTTGGTTCAAATCCTTGGTTAATAAGCAGTGTGGCAGTATTAGGCGCGTTAGGTATTACTATTTTATTAATGTGTTTTGCTCAAATAAAAAAACTGTCTAATGCCCAGTTGCTATTAATAGGTGTAGCATTAGGTGTTATGGCGAGTGCCGTCATGACTTGGCTGGTTTATTTCAGTTCAGCTTTAGATTTAAGACAATTAATGTATTGGTTGATGGGGAGTTTTGGGGGAATTGATTGGCGTCATCAAGTATTATTTTGGGCTCTTATTCCGATAATTGCGATCCTAATTTTACACGCAGATATTCTGAATTATTTATCATTAGGTTCGTTTAGGGCAAAGCAATTAGGAGTATCAGTTAATCGATGGCGCAATGGATTTATCTTAGCTGTCGGTTTATTGATAGGGCTAAGTGTGGCGATAGCAGGTGCTATTAGTTTTATAGGTCTTGTTGTGCCTCATTTATTACGATTAAGTGGCATAACTCATTATAAAACACTGTTACCTGCGTGCGCACTCACGGGGAGTGGGTTGTTATTACTTGCTGATCTTTTATCTCGCTTGATGCTAAATGGTGCAGAAGTTCCGATAGGTGTGATTACGGCAACACTTGGTGCCCCTTTGTTTATCTGGTTATTAGTAACAAAAGAGATGGGACGTTTGTAATATGGCGCTGCTTAAGCTTGATAATTTGAATGTTGATAATCGACTTCATACATTTACAGAGCTTGTGGATTATGGTGAACGTATTCACTTAATTGGTGCGAATGGTGCAGGAAAAAGCACACTTTTAATGGCTATAGCGGGAGAGGTTTCATTTAGTGGCGGAATTATTCTAAACGAAACCTCAATAAGACATTATAAATATGATGATCTTTCTAGAATGCAAAGCATTGTTATACAACAATTAGAGGCTTTGTCTTTTATGCCCGTTTTTCATTACCTCGCTTTATATCACAAAGTGTCTGAAATGGACGTTGAGCAATTAAATATATTGTTGAGTGATTTTCAGATTGATGATTTATTATCAAAAAATATTCATCATTTGTCTGGGGGGGAGTGGCAACGTATCAGGCTCGCTGGCGCATTTATTCAGTTATGGTCAAGTTACGATTTAAAAGGAAAGTTAATGTTACTTGATGAACCAACGAATAATCTAGATGTCGTGCAATTGGCAATTTTGGACAAATGGCTTGATATATTTTGCCAACAAGGTGGTACAGTTATTATGAGTACACATGATTTAAATCATTCCTATCAAAAAGCAGACAGAATTTGGCTAATAAAAAATGGATATTTGATTGATTCTGGATCACCTGCGCTCTTATTGGACGAAAAATTATTATCAACTACATTTAATACGAATATCAAATGCATCAATGATGTTGATCATATTGATTGGCAAGTTTTTTAATATTATGGCTATTGAGATGATTATCCCCAAGTAATTATTAAGGTTTTTTTAATGTTTTCTTAATAAGACGGATGTCGGTGAGCAATAGTTTGTATATAATTGTTTTTATTCATTCATTAATTAGGCTACATTTTTATGAGTCATTTCCTTCCTTTCTCTCGCCCTGCGATTGGCGATGAAGAAATCAAAGCCGTTGAAGATGTATTGCGTTCAGGTTGGATCACAACAGGCCCTCAGAACCATCAATTAGAGCAAGACTTTTGTGAAAAATTTGGTAGCAAACATGCTATTGCAATTTGCTCGGCCACTGCGGGTATGCATGTTGTTCTAATGGCTATGGGGATTGGCGCAGGTGATGAAGTTATCACACCATCACAAACGTGGGTGTCAACCATTAATATCATTACATTACTAGGCGCAGAGCCGGTGATGATTGATGTTGACCGTGATACTTTGATGGTAAGTGCAGAGGATGTCAAAAAGGCGATTACCCCTAGAACGAAGGCAATTATTCCGGTTCATTATGCCGGTGCGCCTTGTGATCTGGATGCATTACGAAAAGTAGCACAAGATGCGGGAATTCCTCTTATTGAAGATGCAGCACATGCGATTGGCACACGCTATAAAAATGAATGGATTGGTGAAAAAGGAACCTCTATTTTCTCTTTTCACGCTATTAAGAACGTAACTTGTGCTGAAGGTGGATTGGTTGTTACTGATAATGACGAATTAGCTAATCGAGTACGTTGCTTAAAATTTCATGGCTTAGGTGTTGATGCTTTTGATAGACAAATTCAAGGGCGCAAGCCTCAAGCTGAAGTTGTTGAGCCTGGTTATAAATATAATTTATCTGATATTCATGCCGCTATTGCTGTGGTGCAATTAGGGCGTTTAGAGGAAATGAACGCGAAACGTGCTGAATTAGTGGCACTATATCGTGAAAAACTAAAAGACTCACCATTAGAGATGTTGAGTATTCCTGAGTATCCTCATTTGCATGCTAATCACCTATTTATGGTGAGAGTAGATAAAAGCATTTGTGGTATCGATCGTGATACTTTTATGGAAAAGTTGAAGCAAAAGGAAATTGGTACAGGGCTTCATTTCCGTGCGGCGCATACACAAAAATATTATCGTGAGCGCTATCCCGCTTTATCCCTTCCTCAATCAGAATGGAACTCTGCAACGTTATGCTCGCTGCCATTGTTTCCTGATATGAGTAATCAAGATGTTATTCGCGTTGTAGATGCGATCAATGAAATTCTTTCGGAGCATATCTAAGTGTCAACATTTGATAAAATCAAAAAAGTATCGGTTGTAATCCCCGTTTATAACGAAGAAGAGAGCCTTCCTCAACTTTTAGAGCGTACTATAAAAAGCTGTAAGCAATTAAAACAAGAGTATGAGCTGATCTTGGTTGATGATGGTAGTAGTGATAATTCAGCCAAAATGTTAGAAGAAGCAGCCGCTATTGAAGAAAATCACGTAATTGCAATTATTTTGAATCGTAACTACGGTCAACACTCTGCAATTATGGCTGGATTTAACCAAGCTGATGGTGATTTAATCATTACATTAGATGCAGATTTACAAAACCCACCTGAAGAGATCCCTAGACTCGTTACAACCGCAGAAGAAGGTTATGATGTTGTGGGAACCCGTCGTCGCAATCGTCAAGATTCATGGTTTCGTAAAACAGCTTCAAAAATGATTAACTCCATGATAACCAAGGCGACAGGTCGTTCTATGGGAGATTATGGATGTATGCTACGTGCATATCGCCGCCATATTGTTGAAGCGATGTTACAGTGTCACGAAAGAAGTACCTTTATTCCTATTCTTGCGAACACATTTGCTCGTCGTACTATTGAAATTGATGTCGCACACGCAGAGCGTGAATATGGTGATTCAAAATATAGTTTTTTAAAGCTAATTAATCTGATGTACGACCTTTTAACTTGTCTTACTACAGCACCACTACGTTTATTAAGCATTGTCGGCAGTGTGATCGCTGTTTCTGGCTTTGTTTTAGCATTACTTCTAATTGTTTTGCGTATTATTTTCGGTGCAATGTGGGCCGCTGAAGGTGTATTCACACTTTTCGCAATCTTATTTATGTTTATCGGTGCGCAGTTCGTTGCAATGGGCTTATTAGGTGAATATATAGGCCGAATTTATAATGATGTAAGAGCGCGTCCTCGGTATTTTATCCAAAAAGTGGTTGGTGTTAACAAACCCAACGAAGATCAGGAAAAAGACTAATGAAAGCAATAGTATTTGCCTATCACGATATCGGCTGTGTTGGTTTAAAAGCACTTGAAAAAGCGGGTTATGATATTCAGGCTGTATTTACCCACACTGACGATCCAAACGAAAATCATTTCTTCTCATCAGTGGCTCGTGTGAGTGCAGAAATGGGATTGACAGTATTCGCGCCTGAAAATGTCAATCATCCATTATGGATTGAACGTATTCGTGAAATGAAACCTGATGTCATTTTTTCTTTCTATTATCGTCACATGTTAAGTGATGAGATCCTGAATTTGGCACCTAAAGGCGCATTTAATTTACACGGTTCTTTATTACCAAAATACCGTGGACGTGCACCAATTAATTGGGCGATTGTGAATGGTGAGACAGAAACGGGTGTTACTCTGCATAAAATGACAGCGAAAGCTGATGCGGGTGATATCGTTGCTCAAGAAAAAGTTACCATCACAGACAATGATACTTCTCTGATTTTACATGAAAAAGTAAGAGAAGCAGCGAATAAATTACTCTCTAGTGCATTACCACATATTGCATCAGGTGATTATTCAACAACTGCACAAGATGAAAGCCAAGCTACTTACTTTGGTCGTCGTTGTGCTGATGATGGTTTAATCGACTGGAATGCGGACGCAAAAACAGTTCACAATTTAGTGCGTGCCGTTACTGAACCATACCCAGGTGCATTTACTTTCTTAGGTGAACGTAAAATGATTATCTGGCGTTCTCGTGTTGTTGCAGATAATCAAGGTAAGCGTCCAGGTACAGTTATATCAACAGAACCTTTAGTGATTGCATGTGAGAAAGGCGCAATCGAAGTGGTAACAGGTCAAAGTGAAAATGGCCTTTATGTTCAAGGAAGCCGTTTAGCGGCTGAAATGGGCATTGTGACAGATGTTCGCGTTGGGCCAAAAGCAACGGCACAGGTTAAACGTCGTAAACGTGTTCTTATTTTAGGTGTGAATGGCTTTATTGGTAACCATTTAACAGAGCGCCTATTGAAAGATGATAACTATGATATCTATGGTATGGATATCGGTTCTTCTGCAATTGAACGCTTTATTGGTAACCCACGTTTCCACTTTATTGAAGGTGACGTGAGTATTCATACAGAATGGATTGAATATCACATTAAAAAATGTGATGTTATTCTGCCATTAGTGGCTATTGCAACGCCTATCGAATATACCCGTAATCCATTACGTGTCTTTGAATTAGACTTTGAAGAAAACTTAAAAATTGTACGTTATTGTGTTAAGTATAATAAACGTATTATTTTCCCATCCACATCAGAAGTTTATGGCATGTGTGATGATAAAGAATTTGATGAAGATAATTCACGTCTGATTGTTGGCCCTATCAATAAACAACGTTGGATTTACTCTGTATCTAAACAGCTATTAGACCGAGTTATTTGGGCTTATGGTGCTAAAGAAGGTCTTAAATTTACATTATTCCGTCCGTTTAACTGGATGGGACCTCGTTTAGATAACTTAAATTCAGCGCGTATTGGTAGTTCTCGAGCCATTACACAATTAATTCTAAATTTAGTTGAAGGTTCACCAATTAAATTGGTTGATGGTGGTGAGCAAAAACGTTGTTTCACTGATATTAATGACGGTATTGAAGCGTTATTCCGTATTATTGAAAATCGTGATAACAAATGTGATGGTCAAATTATCAATATTGGTAACCCAACTAACGAAGCAAGTATTCGCGAATTAGCAGAAATGCTGTTAGATTGCTTTGAAAAACATGAGTTACGTGGTCATTTCCCTCCATTTGCTGGCTTCAAGAAAATCGAAAGTAGTAGTTACTATGGTAAAGGCTATCAAGATGTTGAACACCGTAAGCCTAGCATTAAAAATGCAGAGCGTTTATTGGACTGGAAACCAAGTATTGAAACCCGTCAAACTGTAGAGGAAACATTAGACTTCTTCTTACGTGGTGCGGTTGAAGAATTAGGCGATAAATAGGATCAGATAATGAAGAAAGTTGGTTTGAGAGTTGATGTGGATACTTATCAAGGAACGAAGCAAGGTATTCCACAGCTACTGGATGTATTTGCCAAACATAACATTCATGCCAGCTTCTTCTTTAGCGTAGGTCCAGATAATATGGGGCGCCATTTATGGCGCCTTTTAAAACCAAAGTTTTTATGGAAAATGCTGAGATCTAACGCTGCATCGTTGTATGGATTAGATATTTTATTAGCAGGAACAGCATGGCCAGGCAAAAAAATTGCTAAGAATCTAGGTTATTTGATGAAAGAAACCCAAAATGCTGGGCATGAAGTAGGGTTACATTCATGGGATCACCAAGGTTGGCAAGCAAAAGTTGCTCGTTGGTCAACAGAAGAATTAATGCAACAAGTTCGTTTAGGTGTCGAAGCACTGGAAAAAGCACTTGAAAACCCTGTAAAATGTTCAGCAGTTGCTGGATGGCGCGCTGATGAGCGCGTATTAACGGTTAAAGAAACTTTTCAATTCGATTACAATAGTGATTGTCGAGGAACGCATCCTTTTAGACCTATTTTAGAAAATGGTTCTATCGGTACGGTGCAAATTCCAGTAACATTACCAACTTATGATGAAGTCGTCGGCACAAAGGTAAAGGATGAGGATTTTAATCAATTTATTATTGATGAAATCAAAAAAGACAGTGGAATACCTGTTTATACTATCCATACCGAAGTTGAAGGAATGTCAAAAGCAGCTCAGTTTGAGCAGTTACTGGCAATGATTGCAAATGAAGGCATCGAATTCTGTCCGTTAAGCGATTTATTACCACAAGATAAAGAAACGCTTCCGATGGGTAAAGTTGTTCGATCTGACTTTCCAGGTCGAGAAGGCTGGTTAGGGTGCCAACAAGAGGTCTAACGAAACTATGTTGAATAACCGGGCGAGTAAAATCGGGGCCATCCTCTTGGCTCTTTTTTTTGTTCTTACCTACTTATTTCCATTGAACAGCCGGTTATTATGGCAACCAGATGAAACCCGTTATGCGGAAATTAGCCGCGAAATGGTGGTGAGCGGGAACTGGATTGTTCCTCATATGCTCGATATTCGCTATTTCGAAAAACCCGTTGCAGGTTATTGGATCAATAATGTTAGCCAATTAATATTTGGCCACACAAATTTTGCTGTGCGTTTTGGTTCAGTTATTTCTATTTTATTAAGCACATTACTTGTTTATTTACTGGCAAGAATGATGTGGCGTAACCGCCAAGTCGCTTTTGTTTCTAGCTTAATTTATTTATCCATGTTTTTAGTGTTTAGCGTAGGCACTTACAGTGTGTTAGATCCTATGTTAGCACTTTGGGTTACCGCGAGTATGGTCTGCTGTTTTTGGGCACTGAAAGCGACGACGGTAAAGACACGAATATTAGCTTGGATAACATTAGGTTTGGCTTGTGGTATGGCATTTATGACTAAAGGGTTTTTAGCATTAGCTATCCCTGTCATTGTGATGATACCTATTACTCTTTATCAAAAGCAATTTACTCAAATGTTGCTCTATGGCTTACTTGCGGTGTTTAGTGCTGCATTAATTAGTTTGCCGTGGGCGTTAGCTATTGCAAAAGCAGAGCCTGACTATTGGCATTATTTCTTTTGGATTGAACATATTCAGCGTTTTTCTGGTGAAGATGCTCAGCATAGTTCCCCATTCTGGTACTATATTCCTATTATATTGTTAGGGGTAATACCTTGGCTTGGTTTATTGCCTGGGGCATTAATGGGAGCATGGAAGAAAAGACGTAAACGCCCAGAACTGTTTTTCTTATTGTGCTGGTTTGTTGTTCCGTTTTTATTCTTTAGTATTGCGAAAGGAAAGTTACCAACATATATGTTGCCATTTATGGCGCCGCTTGCAATGCTAATGGCAAAATATGGCGTAGATTGTGCACGTAAATTTAGAATGAAAGCACTGCGTATTAATGGCTATATCAACATTTTTATTGGTGTTGCCGCCGTTGTCGCTATCTTAATCATTCAACTTGCTTCTTCAAAACCTATATACATGCCTTATGAGTGGTCTAAATGGGTTTTAGCCATCGTCGCATTCTCTTTATGGGGTATTATTGGTTATCTTTGCTCTACGCTTAATGGTAAACATTGGCTATGGGCAGCATCTTGCTCGTTAGGTGTGAGTTTGTGCATTGGGCAGGCAATACCTAACAGTAGTGTTGATGGAAAGTTACCTCAAGAATTTATTCGTCAAAATATTGATACACTCAATGCGAGCAAATACATTGTAAGTAACAGTGTAGGGATTGGTGCTGGATTGGCGTGGGAATTACAGCGTAGTGATATTTATCTTTATGAAAGAACTGGTGAGTTAACTTATGGTATTAGAGAATATCCTGATTCTCAGCATAAATTAATTAAACCTGATAATTTTGCTCAATGGTTAGAGCAAGCAAGAAAAGAAGGTAATGTATCAGTCGTTATTACGTTTAAAGATCCGAAAAAATTAGCTCAACTACCAAGACCTGAAGAGCTTGTGACAAATCATCGAGTTGCTATTTTGACGTATGAGAAGCGTAATTAATGTCCTTTGTTTTATTGCTAATTGTGAGCTTTTTGACCTGCATAGGGCAAGTATGTCAAAAACA